>NZ_LT899436.1:0-600000 GCF_900198195.1 Tenacibaculum jejuense
TACTTTGGTTCTGTAAAAAATTTAATTAATTATATGCCTAAAAAGAAGAAAATTTACAAGAAGAAAGGTAAGGTGATAAAGGATTTAACGAGAAAGATTTTTAAAATCTTAAATGAAGATAGTAACAAGGCTTTTAATTACAAGCAGATTGCAAGCAAAATAGCTATAAGTGATACAGACGGAAGAAATCAAATTATAAAGAAACTTCACGAACTGGCTGCTACAGATAAAATTGTAGAAGTAGAAAAAGGAAAGTATAAAATTAATGCAGATCGTAAGTATCATATTGGTACGATGGATCTTACAAGTAATGGTAACGGTTATTTTATTTGTGACGATTTTGAAGACGATATTTTTGTTCCTTCAGTAAATATTAATAAAGCTTTACAAGACGATATTGTTAGGGTTTATGTGTATAACAAAAGAAAAACATCTAAACTAGAAGCTGATGTTGTTGAAATCATTGAAAGAGCTCGACAAGAGTTTGTGGGAACCTTACAAATGAGCAAAAACTTTGGTTTTGTTTTACCAGATAATTCTAAAATGTATGCAGATATATTTGTATCCAAAGGAAAGCTAAATGGTGCCGATAATGGCGATAAAGTAGTTGCTAAAATTACAGATTGGCCAGAAAATTCTAAAAATCCCTTTGGAAAAATTACCCAAATCTTAGGAAAGCCTGGAGATCATGATACTGAAATTCATTCGATATTATTAGAATACGGATTACCTTATGAGTTCCCAAAAGAGGTAGAAGAAGATGCAGAAAAGTTACCTGTAGCTATTACAAATGAGGAAGTTGCTAAACGTAGAGATATGAGAAACTATCTTACGTTTACAATAGATCCGAAAGACGCAAAAGATTTTGATGATGCTTTATCGTTTACAGTTCTAGAAAACGGTAATTATGAAATTGGAATTCATATTGCTGATGTTTCTCATTATGTACAACCAAAAACAATTTTAGATGACGAAGCTTACGATAGAGCAACATCTGTATATTTAGTTGATCGTGTGGTACCTATGTTACCAGAAATGTTATCTAACGGAGTTTGTTCTTTACGTCCGAATGAAGAAAAACTGACTTTTTCAGCTGTATTTGAGATGAATGAAAAAGCGCAGATTATAAATCAGTGGTTCGGAAGAACAGTTATTTATTCTGATAAACGTTTTGCCTATGAAGAAGCTCAAGCTATTATAGAAAGTAAAACGAATGTGGTTCCTGTTGAGGTTTCATTATCAGGTTCAGCATATACTGTAGATGAGAATATTTCTAATGCTATTTTAAAATTAGATGAATTAGCTAAGAAAATGCGTAGTAAGCGAATGAAATCTGGAGCAATATCTTTTGATAAAGTAGAAGTAAAATTCCACTTAGATGAAAATGCGAATCCGGTTGGTGTATTCTTTAAAGAAGGAAAAGATGCTAATAAATTAATTGAAGAATTTATGTTATTAGCTAACAGAAAAGTAGCAGAATTTATAGGGAAAGCTAAAGGTGGCAAACCAAGTAATGATACATTCATTTATCGTGTTCACGACGAGCCAGATGTTGAAAAGTTAGCTTCTTTACAAAATATTGTATCTAAATTCGGATATAAAATTGATACGCAAACAAGAGAAACAACTTCTCAATCTTTAAATAAACTTTTAAAAGAAGTTCAAGGAAAAGGAGAAGCTAATATGGTGGAAACTTTAGCAATACGTTCAATGAGTAAAGCGGTTTATACAACACAAAATATTGGACATTACGGTTTAGCTTTCGAATATTATAGTCATTTTACTTCACCAATCCGAAGATATCCAGATGTAATGACACACAGATTATTACAACATTATTTAGATGGAGGTACTTCACCAAAAGTAGAAGGTTATGAAGAACGTTGTAAACATTCTTCAAAAATGGAAGAACTCGCAGCCAAAGCAGAACGTGAATCTATTAAGTATATGCAAGTGAAGTATATGCAAGATCATAAAGATGTCGAGTTCGAAGGTGTTGTTTCTGGTGTTACAGAATGGGGAATTTATGTTGAAATTATAGCTAATAAATGCGAAGGAATGGTTCGTATTAGAGATATAAAAGATGATTATTACATTTTTGATGAAAAACAGTATGCGGTTGTAGGTCAGGCAACTCAAGCTGTAATTCAATTAGGAGATGAAGTTGTAGTTAAAGTGAAACATACAGATCTTGAAAGAAAACATTTAGATTTTGACCTAATATCGCATTAAACTTTAACTTTTTCAAAATACTAATCATACAAATTTTTAGTTTAATTTGTAGTTATATAATCACCTAATAATGAAACAAATATTATTTTTTAAGCTTTGTTTTCTTTCTATTTTTACTTTTGCTCAAACCACAATTACGAAGCAACTTAAAGATTTTGAGATTCTTAAAGTGTACAATGGTATCGATATAGAATTAATTAAATCTGATAAACAAGAAGTACATGTTACAGGAGAGAAAGCAGAAAAAGTTAAAATCAAGCAACAAGGAAATAAATTAAAAATTTTACTTCGTTTTCCAGAAACAACTGCAGATGGAAAAGTAAAAGCCAAATTATATTTTAATAAAGATATTAGCGTTATTGATGCAAATGAAGGAGTTACATTAACATGCAAGGAAATTAATCAGAATCATGTTGAAATTAAAGCTCAAGAAGGAGCATTTATGAATTTAGTTGTTAATATTAAACATTTAACTGTAAAGAGTTCTTCTGGTGGAGTTGTAAAACTTTCAGGAGAAGCAAAAAATCAGACAGTAAAACTAGACTTAGGAGCAACTTATCATGGTTACAATTTAAAAGTTAGCAATGTTTGTACTGTAACTGCCGGCTCTGGTGCAAAAGCTGAAGTACATTCAGGAGAAACTTTAAATGCTAAAGTAAGCTTTGGTGGAACAATACTTTATCAAGGAAAGCCAGAAGTTATAGAAGAAAAGAAAGTAATTGGTGGAACTATTGAAAGAAGTAACTAAAGTTTTTTATATCTTTGCAATATAAATTTTGGATGATGAATACATTAACAACTTTTTTAGCAATTCCAGGAGGAGCATCTATAGCATTAATAGTAGTTGTAGTACTATTATTATTTGGAGGAAAGAAAATTCCTGAATTAATGAGAGGATTAGGTTCTGGAATCAAGGAATTTAAAGATGCTACTAAAGAAGAAGACGATAGAATCGAAGAGAAATAATTTTAACAAATTATATATATAAAGCTCACAATTTTGTGGGCTTTTTTATTGCATTAAACTTTGTAGTACTTCTTTTTTTAGTCGAACACTTATAGGTATTTTACAATTACGTATTACAATTAAATTACCATTAATTTCTTCAACTTTATTTTTTGATACGATATAAGATTTATGTGTTTGTATAAACTTGTTTTTAGGCAATTGTTCATACATTTGTTTTAAAGTAATATGTGTAATAATTGTTTCTCTTTCTGTAATTACTTTCACATAATTCTGCATAGATTCTACAAATAGAATATCACTAGTTGCAACTCTTTTTATTGCATTAGATGTCTTAATAAAAATCGTATTGTTATCACCTTCTTTGACTAACAAACGTTCAGCTTTATTAACAGCCTGTAAAAATCTGTTGAAAGGAATCGGTTTTACTAAATAATCTATAACTTCAAAATCATAGCTTTCTAATGCATGTTCAGAATATGCACTGGTAATTACTACAAGTGGTGAGTTTTTAAGTGTCTTTAACCATTCTAATCCTGTTAATAATGGCATGTTAATATCTAAGAAAATTAAGTCAATTTCATACGATTGTAAATATTCATTAGCTATAATTGCATTTTTACACAAAGCAATAACTTTTACCATAGGAATTTGATCACAGTACTCTTTAATTCCTTCTCTGGCTAATGGCTCATCATCAACAATTAAACAATTTATTTTTCTCAATTTAAATGCATTATAAGTTCAACTTCATGTGTATTTTCTGTAGATTTAATATTTAAATCATATTTATCTTTATAGAGTAAATTTAATCTCTTTCTTACATTTTTTAAGCCTATTCCCCCACTCTTTCCCTGATGATGAAAAGAATCCTTAGAGTTATTAACAATTAGTTTTAAAAGATGATTTCTTTCTACAATTGAGATTGATATAATATTATTTTTTGCTTCATTATGATTGCTAATATGTTTAAAAGCATTTTCTATAAATGGAATTAATAACAAAGGCATAATTAAATTATCTTCTTTTTCAATATCTATATTTAAATTTAAAACGATATCCTCTCCTTTTCTTATTCTTTCTATACTAATGTATTCTTCTATGTAATTTATCTCTTTATATAGCTCTATTTTGTTTGTATTACTCTCATAAAGTTGATAACGTAATAAATTAGAAAACTTAAGTAATGTGCTTTTAGCATTGGCGTTATTTTTTCCAATTAAATGATAAATACTATTAATTCCATTGAATAAAAAATGTGGATTTAATTGAGCTTTTAGGTATTTTAATTCAGCATTATGATTCTCTATTAGTAATTCTTGTTTTACTCTCTCAGATTTGATGTATTCTTGTTGAAAACGGTAATAAAACCCAACTATAAAATATATGAAATGAAATATTGAATTATGATAAAACCATATTATTCCAGCTGCAATTGGTTCAAAACTATACACACGATACTTTACTGCTAAAGCAACATCTAAATAAGTTTCCACATAAGTTATTAAAAAGAATAGTGCTATAGAAAATCCCCAAAACATTGCTTTTTTGTTTTTCACATAATACTTAGGAACCAACCAAAACACTTGAATATAAAATAATAAAGCATTAAAAAACATACCATACAGGTATGCTTTTTTTAATAATCCTTCTTCTTTTCCAAATCCATTCCAACTTAAATTACCAGAAGTTATATATAGATAACTTAATAACCAGAAAGTTAAGTGTAAAAGGATTATAAAGATTCTCTTTTTTATCATTTCATTAGTTTCTTAAATAAAGAAAAGCATAAATTATCTAAACTCGAAGATTTACCATGAAAAGCTGAAATATTCGATAATATCAAAACTGCCTTTTTAGTTTCTTTATGAAATACTAAACAAGATCTATATCCACCAGTTCCTCCATTATGCCAGTAAAACTTTTTATTTTTACTCTCTATAATTTGCCAGCCTAAACCAATTTTAGCTACTTTATTTACAGTAAATGTTTCTTTTAATGGTAATGTATACATTGGATCATTTTCGAAGTTTTTACGGATGAATTTTTCCATATCTTCAGTTGTAGATTTTATTCCACCTGCTCCAACCAAAGCATCTGTAAAATCCCAATTACTTGCAAAACTACCATCAGGATTTAGACCTTTTACCAATTTAGTTTTATCTTTTACATTAGTTGAAGTACTATTCATTTGTAAAGGATTAAGAATAGTTTCATTTAGTAATTGATGATAAGTTTTCTTTGCTTTTTTGGTTAATATATATCCTAATAATCCCATTCCTAAATTAGAATACACACTCTTTTCACCAGCTTTAAATCCATAGTCAATTTTCCCACTCAAATACTTTTCTAAATCATCATTTGTATATTCTTTGTATGGATTTGCTGGATTTTTTTTCATTTGTTTATACATATTAGAAGGTAAAACTGGAAATCCAGAGCTATGATTTGATAAATGCTGTAAAGTAATACTATCGCCTTTATCAATAGTAAAATCAAAGTTACTTTGTAATGTTTCATTTAAAGTAGTTTTACCATGTTGTATTGAACTAGATAATAGTATATTGGTAAATACTTTTGTAATAGATCCTATTTCAAAAATACTTTCTTTATTATCAATACTATTTACAGTGTCATCTTGTTTTTTAATACCTATGAACTCAGAATTATCTTTATCTATAATTAACACAGATAACTCTGTATTTGTAGGAAACTGTTTTATAAAAGTTTCAATATCTGAAGTATAATCTTTGCTATTCTTTTGAGCTTTAAGATTAAAAAAGCTTATTAAACCTAAGATAATACAAGTGTTTTTAAAGTATTTCATTTCCATTATTTTATTATATGATAACAAAGAAATAAAGGATTTACATACCTAACTATTTTGTTTGATGAACGTATATATTTACTTGATAAACGTAAAAAAGCCAGTAGTTTTACTACTGGCTTTTAATTTATTTAGTATTTATTGATGTATCATTAATCTTCAGAACCATCTTTTTTCTTGTTTTTAGCTCTTTTCATAGCTTCACCAATTTGGTTACTTGCTGTAAAAGATGCAACCATGTTATTTAACATGTCACTACCTGCCTGTGGTGAGTTTGGTAATAAGATTAAATTACTATTAGTCTCCTCTCCTATCGATTGTAATGTATCGTAATGTTGCGTTACAACGATTAATGCAGAAGCTTCTTGACTGTTAATACCTACTTTATTTAAAACTTCTACAGACTCTTCTAAACCACGTGCAATCTCTCTTCTTTGGTCAGCAATACCTTGACCTTGTAATCTTTTACTTTCTGCCTCTGCTTTTGCTTTCTCAACAATTAAAATACGTTGTGCATCTCCTTCATATTGAGCAGCAATTTTTTCTCTTTCAGAAGCATTAATTCTATTCATTGCAGCTTTTACTTGAGCATCAGGATCAATATCTGTTACTAACGTTTTAATAATGTCATATCCATACTCCATCATTGCATCATTTAATTCAGATTTTACTGCAATTGCAATATCATCTTTCTTAACAAATACATCATCTAACTTCATTTTAGGAACTTCAGCACGAACAACATCAAATACATAACTTGTAATTTGATCGTGTGGATAATCTAACTTATAGAAAGCATCGTAAACTTTATCTTTTATTACTTTGTATTGAACAGAAACCTTTAAACGTACAAATACATCATCTAAAGTTTTTGTTTCTACAATTACATCTAATTGTTGAATTTTTAAGCTTAATTTACCGGCAATACGATCTACTAACGGTATTTTTAAATGTAAACCAGACTGTCGGATACTGTGAAACTTACCAAATCGTTCAATTATAGCAGCAGTTTGTTGTTTTACTATAAAGAATGCAGATATCAATAATATTATAGATAAAAATATTATGATTGGTAATAATGGATTAATAAACAATAACATAGTTAAATTTTTTTAAGTTGATTTATTTATAAATATAGCTATTTAAGTTACTTATATGACGCAATTTTTTTTAATTGTTACAATATGTAGTAATTTTATCCTAAACAAACTTATTTTATGGAACTTATTCAGAAACATATAACAGAAATTTTATTGCTTTTATTTCTTATTGTTACTTTTTTACAATCGGGTATAGATAAGGTTACAGATTGGAAAGGAAATTCGTCTTTTATCAAAGAACACTTTAAAAATTCACCCTTAAAAAATTCAGTACCTATTTTATTAGCAATTATCTTAATTATGGAGCTTTTAGCAGGTGCTTTAATGTTCGTTGGAATTTTTCACTTATCAACAACAGGTGCAAAAGAAATAGCTTTAATTGGAGCAGTACTTTCTGCATTAAGTTTAATTTTTCTTTTAGTCGGACAAAGATTAGCAAAAGATTACGCAGGTGCTATGACGTTAGCAGTTTACTTTATAATTGCAATTTTTGGAGTGTATTTACTAAGTAAGTAAAACTTATAATAAAAAAAATAAATATAATTTTTAATTATAGTAAACGCTTTAAATAATAAGATTTAAAGCGTTTTTATTTTTTACTAATATGATTTTATAGATTATATACAAAGTTTGTTTAAAACTATATTTAAATAATTATTTCTTGTTTTTTAAGATGTAGATATGAGATGAATATTCTTTTGTTGATATACCCTTTATATTAGAACATAATCCAACAAAAAAAGCATTTAAAAAGTTATTTCTTCCTCTTTTATATTTTTCAGATAACATAGAAACATAGAATGAATCAAATAACATTGGTTTTATATCTACAACTTCCATTTTGAATTTATCAAAGATTCTTGAGATGCTATTTTTTGAAAAATGCCAAATATGTCTTGGAACATCATAAGCAGCCCAAAAAGATTTATAATAAGTAGCATCATAACTTTTATAATTAGGTACAGCAATAATTAAAGTTCCATTCTTTGTTAACATGTTTTTAATTTTGTTAATAGTTTCATCTAAATTCGTTACATGTTCTAAAACATGCCACATTGTTATTACATCAAATTTCTGTTCACGTAATTCATCAATTGAATTTAATATAACTAAGTTTTTAGTTCGTCCTATATCTCTTGCTTTAGAATTTGGTTCAATACCTACAACTTCCCAATTTTTGTTTTTACATTCTTTTATGAAATCTCCAGTACCACATCCTATGTCTAATATTGACTTATTTTTATTACCATAATTATTTATCAGTTTTATTTTTTTTGATATCGTATACTTTCTTACGCTTTGATAAATCTTATTAATTATTCCTTCACTACTGTCTGTATGTGAAATGTATTCTTCACTCTCGTAATAAGAACTTAAATTATTTGGTACTGGGCTTGTAATTAACAAATCGTATTCTTCGTTTCTTAATAATTTAAATTTTTCTTTACTTACTGAATGATCTTTACAATCTATATAAAGGGAAGTATTTTTATTGTAGTTCAAGTTATTTTTTATTTTAAGTTCCACGTGAAACTTTTCGTTTTAAAAAGGTAAATTTAAAAAATGTTCCACAAGGAACATTCGCTTTTTTGATTTAAATTTTAGAGAATAAAAAAAAACGTTCCACATGGAACGTTTTAAATTATCTACCCATATAAACTAATAATACGGAGACATCACTTGGAGAAACTCCACTAATTCGACTTGCTTGTGAAATACTAGTTGGTTTTATTTTTAGAAGTTTTTCTCTTGCTTCGTATGATAATGATTTTACTTTAGTGTAATCAAAACTTGAAGGGATTGGAACGTTTTCTAATCTGTTTAATTTATCAGCGTTGCTCTTCTCTTTTTCGATATAACCAGAATACTTTAAATGAATTTCAACTTGTTCAATGATTTCTTTATCTATTGAGTTTTCTTCTATGAAATTATTTAATTTCTCTATAGATAAAAAGTCATTGAAATTAAGTTGAGGTCTGGCTGCTATTTTATATAGTTTCATAGATTGATTTATAGCTGCTAGATTTTTCTTCTCAAGTATAGGATTTATATCTTCTTTTGTTACACTTAGCTTTTTTAAGAATTCTATAGTTTCTTCTGTTTTCTTTTCTTTGTTAGTAACTCTTTCTAATCTTTCTTCTGAAGCTAAACCAAGTTTGAAAGATTTTTTAGTTAATCTTAAATCAGCATTATCTTGACGAAGTAGAGTTCTATATTCAGCACGAGAAGTAAACATTCTATACGGTTCTTCAGTTCCTTTTGTGATCAAATCATCAATTAAAACTCCTATGTATGCTTCACTCCTTTTTAAAATAAAAGGTGCTTTATTTTGTGTTTTTAAGGCTGCATTTACACCTGCCATTAATCCTTGTGCAGCTGCTTCTTCATATCCAGTAGTACCATTAATTTGTCCTGCAAAAAATAAGTTTTCAATAAGTTTTGTTTCAAGTGAATGTGTTAATTGTGTTGGTGGAAAATAGTCGTATTCTATTGCGTATCCATATCTGAAAAATTTCACATTTTCAAATCCAGGAATAGAACGTATTGCTTTATCCTGAATGTCTTCTGGTAAAGATGTAGAGAATCCATTTACATATATTTCCACAGTATTCCATCCTTCTGGTTCTACAAAAACTTGATGTCTTTCCTTATCAGCAAAACGATTTATTTTATCTTCTACAGACGGGCAATATCTAGGTCCGGTTGATTTAATTCTTCCATTAAACATTGGAGATCTATCAAACCCTTCTCTAAGTAAATCATGAGTTGTTTGATTTGTATAAGTTAAATAACAAGATCTCTGTTCTTTCAAAACAGATGTAATTGGTAAATAAGAGAACTTTTCAGGATTATCATCACCAGGTTGTTCGGTCATTTTAGAATAGTCTAAAGAACGTCCATCTACTCTTGGTGGTGTTCCTGTTTTCATTCTTCCAGATTCAAAACCTTTAGCTACTAAGTCTTCTGTTATTCCGGTTGAAGCTCCTTCTCCTGCTCTACCACCACCAAATGTTTTTTCTCCAATATGAATTAAACCATTCAAAAATGTACCTGCTGTTACAATAACAGTTTTGGCTTTTATTTCTAAACCAAGATTTGTTTTTACTCCAATTATTTTGTTTTCATCGAAGATTAAACCATTCACAGAATCCTGATAAAAGTCTAAATTTTCAGTTTGTTCAAGCATATTTCTCCAACATTCCGCAAACTGCATTCTGTCAGACTGAGCTCTTGGGCTCCACATTGCAGGTCCTTTGGATTTGTTAAGCATTTTAAATTGTATAGCAGTTTTATCTGTAACAATTCCGCTATAACCCCCTAACGCATCAATCTCTCTAACTATTTGTCCTTTTGCTATTCCACCCATAGCAGGATTACAGCTCATTTGAGCAATGTTTTGTAAATTCATCGTAATTAGAAGAGTGTGTGCTCCCATGTTTGCACTTGCCGCTGCAGCTTCACTACCAGCATGTCCTCCTCCTACTACAATAACATCGTATGTTGTTGTGAATAAACTCATCTTTATATATTCTGTATTGGATATTCTTTAAAATAAAAAAGTCCGTTCCACGTGGAACGGACTACAAATTTAAGACTTTTAAACAAGTATTTTCTTTGTCTCTCATGATTTGTTTTTCACTATCTGTTTTATCTTTAAAACCCATATAGTGAAGTATTCCATGAATAATGACTCGGTGTAATTCTTCTTGAAAGGAAACTTTAAAATTAGAAGCATTTTCTTTTACTCTTTCTATAGAAATAAATATATCTCCACTTACAAGTTTACCTAAAGAATAATCGAAACTAATAATATCTGTAAATGTATCATGTTGTAGAAATTCTACGTTTATTTTATGTAAATAAGTATCATCACAAAAGATGTAATTTACCTCTCCTAATTCGTGATTTTCTTTTTCTATACATTTAATAATCCATTCAGATGTTCTCTTTTCATCCGTAAGTTCAAAGTCGGTTTCGTAGTTAAAAGCTATCATTTTTTATTTTTTAGAAGTGTTCTTGTTGTTGAAATATTCTTGAACTTTCTTCTTGTAATTTTGCTGTAAAGGTAACGATTGTCTGTTTAAAATTTCAGTCTGATTATAATATTGCTTTTTAAATTCAAGCTCTTTAATTCTATTTCTGTTGTACTGAATTAAATTAGTGTTTGACTTTCTTTTCTTTTCTCTACCTTGTTCGAAAGTGGCTTTATCTAGCTTTAAAAGTTGATAATTTAAACGTTGCATTCTTTGTAATGTACCTTGATTAAATCCTTTTTCTAGAAGTTCATTTTCTAGTTGCTCCATTTCTTTCAAAGCTTTCTTTCCTTGTCCATTTCCATCTTTACCTTCTTTTATCGCATCTTGCAATTGTTGTCTTAATTTGCTTTGCTGTTTGTATATTTCATATAGTTCACCATTTAAATCATCACTGTCACTTGGCTCACCTTCTCCTTTTTGTTTTCCGTTTTTTTGTCCTTTCCCATCCTTAGGTTCACCATTTTCACCTTCTTTTGGTTTTCCGTTTTTCCCGTCTTTTTTCATTCCTTCTTTCATTTTCTTCATTAAATCCTCTTGCTTTTGAATGATATCAGGAAGACTAAAAGAACTACCCTTCTTTCCTTTTCCACTACCGCTTCCAGGATTAGGATTTTGCATAGCGTCTAAAGTATTACTTAACATATTTGCAAGTTCGTTCGCAGACGTCATTACATATCTCTGATTCGAAATTCCATTTCTAAATCGTGTATCAGCAAAATTTTCAAGTGACTGATCTAAATTATAATGAGCATCGGCTAAATGATCTTGAATTTTAGAACTAATTTCAGGTACACGAAGTGATAAAACAAATAAGCTATCATCAATATGTTCAAAGTATGTTTTTAATTGATTTTGTTTCTTTAGGTTCTTTCCAAAATTAGGATGACCAGAGTTTATTTTAGAAAAATCATTCATTAAAGTTTCCTGATCGAAAGAAAATGTAACTAAATTTTCTAATATGCTTCTAAGGTCTTCCATGTTTTCTTCAGCCATTTCACTACTCATCATTTGCATAGATTGTTGCATTTTCTGACTCATTTCTTTCATTTTTTGAGCAGCTTTCTTTTGATTTTCCTTTGCTTTTTGACTTTGATTATTCTTTTGATTTTCCTCTGCTTTATTTAACTGTTCTTGCGCCTCTTTCTTTAAATTTTCAACAGAAGGAATATTCATTGGTCTTTTTAATTTTTCGTTTTCCTTTTTTAAATCATCCAATTCCTTTTTTTGTTGCTCAAATTCTTCCTTTAATTTCTTTTGCTCTTCTTCTGTGTTTTCTTTGTTACTTAATTCCTGTTGTTTTTTAGCCAACTCATCCAGTTTTTCAGCAATTTTATTCATTTTTTGTTCTACATAATATTGCTTCGCTAATTCTAAAACTCTTTCCAAACTTTTTTCCTGTTGTTTGTTTTGTTGAGCAAGCTGTTTTGATTTTTTTATTAAGTCTTCTTTATTTAGCTTTTCAGCCATTTTCTTTAGTTGATCTAATAGCTTTTTTTGTTTCTGTGCCTTTTTAAGTTCTTCTATTCTTTTTTGTAGGTTTTCTTTTTTCTTTTGCAAACTTTCGTTTTTTTCTTCCTTTTCAGTAAAGTTTTCCTGAAGTTTTTTTGTTTGGCGTTGCATCATGTTTTGATACTGTTCTTGACGCTTAATTATGTTTTCAATTTTTTTCTGATCATTCCAGTTCATATTCTTCTTATTTTGAAGATCAAACTGAACTTTTTCTAACTCTTGCTTACTATCTTGTTGTTTTTGTAGAGAATTTTGAATGTTTTCTAAATAATTTTGTTGCTCATTCAGTAATTCATTATCCAATTCTTCTGTTGTTTTCTTTCTATATGAAAACTTTTTACTCATTGCCTTTTTGTTTCCCTGTATAGCATCATTATCAAAGACCCTAAAGAATAATTCATAATCTATACCTTCTACTAATTTCAAATCATTAGGAAACTTAGCGAAAAAGCTTTGAACGTTTTCTTTAGAAATTTTTATTTCTTTAGAATTTTTGTTTTCAGGATTATCAATATCATAGTAAACCATTTCTAGTTTTTTGAATCCATAATCATCAGAAATTTCTCCAGCAAAATAAACTGGTCCTCTTGAAACACTATCTATATTAGATTTAACTTCAATTGTAGGAAATTCATCAGTAATAGTATTTATAGAAAAATTTAATCTCTCATAATTTTTAAGCTTACTGTTAGAAGTACTAATTAAATAATTAGTGTCTTCTAAAATTCTCTTTTGATAAGAAAATTCATCCTTTTTTTCTGTTTTAAAAAGTTTAGTTTTATTATTTGTAGTGTAATTAACGCTATCTGTATCAGAAGTTAAAACTTTCCAAGTTATAAATGTTCCTTGTGGAACAGTGATGTTTGTTGCATTAGAAAGTTGTTCATTTTTTTTACCAATATACCTCGGATAATTGATTTGCATACTGATGTTTTTTATTGAAGGAGTCCTAATAATATTTACTTGATAATTAGTAGACTTAATGTTATTGGCTTCAATAAAAAATTGAATGTTTTGATTTACGGATTCAAAGGTGTAAGAAAAAAGTCCAGAACCATTATTGTCTAAGTAGTAAGATTCATTATTGAAGTTAATTTTAGCCTCTTCTGGAATAACTTGTCCTTTAGTTTGGACATAAACTGTTAATGGATCACCTTTAATCACTTCTAAGTTTTTTGAAGTAAGTTCGAATAAAAAAGGAGCGGGTGGATTGTAAGCTATACTATGATTCACTACCCTATTTAAACTGTCATTAAGTTTATCTCCAATACCAGTAATAAAAGTAAGTAACCATAAAACTACAGGTATTACCAAATATTTCAAATATTTTACGTTTACAGAGAAATTTATAGCATTTGAAAAAGGAATAGGTTGCAATTCATTTGCTTTTTGGTCAATACTTGCTAAAAGTAATTCTGATGAATTTGCTTCATTTTTAAGCTGAAGAAAATTAAGTAATTTGTCTTTTACTTCAGGAAAATGATTACCGATAACTCGAGAAGCCTCCTCTTGAGTAATTCCCTTTTTCAATCCGAAAAGCTTGAAAATAGGAAAACAAATAAAACGAATGAGTAAGAAAAGCTCTACGGCTATAAATAACCAAAATAAAAGCGTCCTTGCGTTAGGTTTTAACCAGAAAAAATACTCTATAAATAGTGTAAATAAAAGATATAAAAGTCCTAATGTTAAAAACAATATACTTCCTTTTATTAACTCATTTGTATAAAATTTTCTACTAAACTGCTGAAGTTTTTGCTCAATCTGATTGAAATTACTCATAAAACTAATATTAACACATAAAAGTAATCAAATTTCGTGTTCAAAAACAGTATTTAAAAAGTTAAAAAGATAATTTATGATCAGAATTTGTTAAATAAATTTTAAAAACTATCTTAAATGGATAGCTTTTTTCTCATCTACTAATCTCTGCCTTATCAATAGTACTATGTTAACCCTCTTTGGTTTAAAAACTAAGTATATTAGAGAAACAAATTATTTTAACGAATATGAAATTTTATAAACTAATCTTATTACTTACAGTTTTTACTTTTTTTGTTAGTTGTTCAGATGAAGAAAATGAAGTTATAGAAGTAATCGCTGCTCAATCAAAATTAAATGTTTCTTATGGTTCCGATGCAAGGCAAGTATTTGACATCTATTTACCAGAAGGTAGAAGTTTAGAAACTAAGGTAATTATTTTACTCCACGGTGGTAGTTGGGTTTCTGGATCAAAAGAAGATGTGAATTTTATAAAAGATGTTATCACAGGTGAGCTTAAAGATTATGCCATAGTTAATATGAATTACAGATTAGCTAAGCAAGGAGTATCTCCATTTCCAACACAAACAGACGATATAACCTCTGTAGTTAATCATTTAAAATCTAATAGAAGTAAATATCAAATATCAAATGAATTAGCTTTTGTTGGTGTGAGTGCTGGAGCTCATTTAGCAATGCTGTGGAGTTACAGTCTTGATACAGAAAACCAAGTTAATGCTGTAGCAAGTATTGTAGGACCAACAGATTTATCTAATAATAATTCATCAACGTTTTTAGGGCAAATTGTAGCTTCTTCTGGAATAAATCCAACAACAGAGTTTTTTGAAAAAAATAGTCCTCTTTTCCAAGTAACAGCCAGTGTACCACCAACAATACAATTTCATGCTGGTATGGATGAACTAGTTGATAGAAATCAGGGAATTAATCTAAGAGACAGATTAAATGAATTAGGTGTAGAAAATAAATATACATTATATCCATTAGCAACTCACGATTACAGCTCTGATAGTTTATTAATTTTAGATACTTGGTTACAAACAAGAGATTTTTTCTTAAAACATCACTAAGGTTTTTTGTAAAATATACAATGCTTAGAAAATTTAAATTTTCTAAGTATTTTTTGTAAGGAAAAGACTTATATTTAAACTAACAGTGAAAACATTTAAAACATGAAGAAACTAACCTATTTATTACTTATTTGCTTATCAATTAGTACTTATGCACAAAGTCCTTGGACTAAGAAAAAAGGAGAAACATATTTACAATTATCCTTTACTACAATTCCTACATATTCTGACATTTTTGGAAATCCAGACTTTCAAACAGAAAGAGAAATTAATGATAACACACTTCAATTATATGCTGAATATGGAATTTCAGATAAGACAACAATCATAGCTAATTTACCTTTTAAGTTTGTAGCTACAAATGATTTAGTAAACCCAACTCCTTTCCCTGTAACTGCTGAAGGTTCAGAAAGTACTTTAGGAAATATACAATTCGGAGTTAGACATAACTTCTATAATAAAAAATGGTTAATTTCTGGTCAGTTAATGGTAGAAGCAAATAGCGGAAGTTTCGATGCAGCTACAGGTTTAAGAACTGGTTATGATGCGTGGACATTTACTCCTGTTATTTCAGCTGGTAGAGGTTTTGATAAATGGTATATTCAAGCTTTTACAGGTGTAGATATCAGAACAAACGATTACAGTTCAGCATTTAAATTAGGAGGAGAAGCAGGATATAAAGTGAGTTCTTGGCTATGGTTAGCAGGATTTTTAGATGGTGTTGCTTCATTTCAAAATGGAGAAGTTGTACAACCATTATCTAATTTAGCAACAAGTTTATATGTAAACGATCAAAGCTATGCGGCTTTTGGTTTTAAAGTTATTGGAGAAATCAACGAAGATTTTGGTGCTAATTTTGGTTTTGGTGGAGCTTTAAGCGGACGAAGAGTAGCTAAATCACCAGCTCTATCGTTCGGTTTATATTACAAATTATAATAAAAAATCACATAAATAATTTAAAGAGAGTTTCAAAAGAAACTCTCTTTTTTTGTCTTTTTTGCTTTGTCTTTTAAAACTATCTTTGCCACGTTAAAAAATTAAAAAAATGTCTGACAACGTTCGCGTGCGTTTCGCACCAAGTCCAACAGGACCATTACATATGGGTGGCGTAAGAACCGCATTATTCAATTATTTATTTGCAAAAAAACATAACGGAACATTCGTTTTACGTATTGAAGATACTGATCAAACACGTTATGTAGCTAATGCAGAACAGTATATTGTAGATGCCTTAGAATGGTGTGAAATTCCTTTTGATGAAGGCCCGGGAAAAAATGAAAAATTTGGTCCATACAGACAATCTGAACGTAAAGATTTATACAAAAAATATGCTGATGAATTATTAGCAAATGGTTGGGCATATTATGCTTTTGATACTGCAGATCAATTAGATGGACATCGTAAAGATCATGAAGCAAATGGTAAAACATTTATTTACAATTGGCATAATCGTGAAAAAGGAAGATTGGTGAACTCTTTAGTACTTTCTGAAGAAGAAGTTCAGCAAAAAATAGCAGCAGGAGAAAAATATGTAGTACGTTTTAAAACACCTCAAGACGAAACTTTAATTTTACAAGATGAAGTTAGGGGAACAATTAAAATTGATACGAATACATTAGATGATAAGATTTTATTTAAATCTGATGGTATGCCAACTTATCATTTAGCAAATATTGTTGATGACCATTTAATGGAGATTTCTCATGTAATTCGTGGTGAAGAATGGTTGCCTTCTCTCCCACTACACTCATTATTGTACACAGCATTTAGTTGGGAATCACCAAAATTTGCGCATTTACCTTTAATTTTAAAACCTGTTGGTAAAGGAAAATTAGGTAAGCGAGACGGAGATAAATTAGGCTTTCCTGTATTTCCTCTAGAGTATACGAATGAAGAAACTGGAAATGTTACACGTGGATATAGAGAAGATGGATATTTTTCTGATGCTTTCGTAAATATGTTGGCTTTATTAGGTTGGAATCCTGGAACTGAGCAAGAATTATTTTCATTAGAGGCTTTAATTCAAGCTTTCGATCTAGCTAGAGTAAGTAAATCTGGAGCGAAATTCAGTCCCGATAAAACAAAGTGGTTTAATCAACAATATTTACAACAAAAAACTGATAATGAGTTAGTTGATTTGTTTTTACCAATACTTGATAATCAAGGAGTTACTACTGATAAAGATTTTGTAGAAAAGGTTGTTTCTTTAATTAAAGAACGTGCAGTTTTTGTACAAGATTTTTGGGATTTATCGAGTTTCTTTTTTCAAGATCCTACAGAATATGATCCAAAAGCTGCTAAAAAACAGTGGAAAGAAACTACTGGAGCTTTAATGACAGAATTAATTTCTGTAATTGAAGGAATTGAAGATTTTACCATTGAAAATGCACAAACTGAAATTAAAGGTTGGATCACTTCAAAAGAAATAGGTTTTGGTAAAGTAATGCAACCACTACGATTGAGTTTAGTTGGTAAGTTAGCTGGGCCAGATTTATTTGAAATCATGACTATGGTTGGTAAGGAAACAACTATTAAAAGAATACAAAATGCGATAGCTAATTTAGGATAGCTTATCACAAATAATTACTTAAAAGCGTTATTATAGTACTTAATAGCGCTTTTTTCTTTTCTTAGCAGTACTTTTTTGTTTCTTTGCAATGAATAAGAGAAAAAGAAAATATGTTTACAGCTACAGTAAAAAGTACTATAGAAGAAGACATTTCTATTTTAGTACAAAAAGACAATCATTCTTGGAATTATTTATGCGATTGTGGTGAAGCAAGTTTATTAACAGTTAAAGAAATACAAAATATTAAAGCTGTTTTTATCAGTCACACACATATAGATCATTTTATCAATTTTGATACTATAATTAGGCATCAGATTGGTACTGAGTTACATGTAGTTATTTTAGGCCCAAAAGGTATTGCAACCCAAGTACAATCGAAGTTACAAGGTTACACGTGGAACCTTATTAATCAAAACTCAATTACGTATGAAGTAAGAGAATTGATATCAGCGAATTACTACATTGTTTATGAATTAAAACCACCAATTTGGGAGCTAAAAAAAGTAAAAGAAGTCACAAATAAGCAGATTTATGATGACAAAGATTTTTCTGTTTCATGCGTGCTATTAGATCATAAAATTCCTACAGTAGCTTATAAATTTCAAGAAAAAGAAAAAATTAAAATCAATATTAAGAAAAGTGATTTTAAACCTGGAAAATGGGTAAAAGAATTAAAAGAAGCTTTTGAAAATAATGACAAAGAAAAAGAAATTATCATAGCAGAGAAAAGTTATACTGCTGAGGCTCTTTTTTATTTATTGGAAGTACAATTAGGAGATAGTTTAGGAATTATTATGGACCATGCTCCTAGTGAAAAAAATCATCAAAAAATTCAAGAACATTTTAAAGATTGTGAAACTGTTTATATAGAATCTTTTTACTTGAATGAAGATAAAGAATTGGCAATCAAAAACTTTCATAGTTATGCAGCAAAGTCAGGAGAAATAGTTAAAAAAGCTGGAATTAAAAATCCTATTCCAGTACATTTTTCAAGAAAATATAAAGCAGTGCAAATAGAACAACTTCAGCAAGAGTTTTTTACAGCTTTTACATCAACAACAGTTTAGCAAAAACAAATGAAGAAACGTATTTTAATTTTAATACTAGTATTCCCTTTTACTGTATTCTCTCAAGTCATAAATGTAGAAAACCTAAGAAGAGTAACAGATACTGTTGGTTGGTCTGGATTTGCTCGATTAGATTTACATTTGATAAAAAATAGAAATACAATTTTTGGTTTTTCTAATAGAATACGTGTGCAATACAGAACAAATAAGCATTTGTGGTTGTTCGTTAATGATTTAGACTTTAGAGAAGCGAATTCTAATAAGCTTGTAAGCAAAAATTCTCAACATTTAAGGTACAACTATAGATTTAGCGAAAAAACAGCTCTAGAAGCATTTTTACAGTCTCAGGAGAACGAAATAGCTGCAATTCGATTCAGAGGTCTAGTAGGAGTCGGTTTACGCTTTAAATTGTCTAAATCGGAGAAATACAAGCTTTATTTTGGAAACGCGGTTATGTATGAAAACGAAAAGGTGATTGAATCTGATCAAAAGATAACCAACAGAGACTGGAGAAGTAGCTCATATTTTTCTATGAGTTTATTTCCAACAAATACTATTTCGATTGCAAGTACTACATACTTTCAACCGAGATTTGATTTATTTTCTGACTTTAGAATATCTAGTCAAACAACGATGTCATTTAGAGTCGTTAAAAATTTAAGATTTGCCACGACACTTACATATCAATATGACGAATTTCCGGTTTTAGGTATTCCAAAAGAACAGTATCGTTTAACAAACGGACTGATGTATAGTTTTTGATTATCTTACCATACCTGGAAAAGAATTCACAGGTTTTATTTTTAAATCGGCAAAATTTTCAGAAATAAATACACGTAAATCTTCACCATGTTCAACAATTTGCCATTCACCACAATCATTAGCAAAATTTTCTACAAATTTTACCTTTAAATCAGGAAAAGAATTCACAATTTTTACTTTAATATCTGCTTGAGAGGCATATTCAACTAATCGTATTTTACCATACAATTTTTTACCATCAAACCTACAAATGTCTGATTGTATTTTTGGATTCAATGTTTCTCTGTTCTTTATTTTTGATAAAGAAAAAAGTAAAGAAAAACACAAACAAATAATTAAAGTAAATCCTTTCATTACTAATATGTTAATGTTGATTAAAATAACAAGCACCACCAACAGCAGAAGTTGCTCTTCCTGAAAATAAATTTCCTAAATCAAAAGAATAAATTAAACTACCTGTAATTTGGATATGAGATCGCATACTTTCAAATGATTCTAAAGAATGTTTATAATACAATTGGGTATTTATTCCGAAAGAATTTGAAATCCAATAGGTAAGTCCGGCTCCAATATTAAACGTAGGTGTCATTTTTCGTTCAGAATCTACCAAACTTCCACCGGCAAAAACATAAGGAACAAAATCTTCTGATAAATTATAAAAATTGTAGCGAACAGATCCGTCCAAAGAAAAGTATTTGACTGAATTATCAATAAATCCTACGCCAAAAGAATTAAAAGACATGGCTCCATCTAACGATAAGTTATTTCCTAAAGGCATTGTTAGATTTAATCTAGGAATTTGTATCATGTTTTTATCACCAATAAAGGCAGCATCTTCATCAGAAAATTTAACAATTGCAGAACCAATTCCAATTTGCCATTTTTTATCTCTTTTATTAGAATCTCCTTGAGCAAAAATATTGGCAATAAAAAGTACTGTTACGACGAAAAAAAGTTTTCTCATAATCATAATTTGGGGATAAGTAATAGAATACTAAACTACTAAAATTTTATTTAGTAAAGCATTTTTGACTTTTTAAATATTTAGTATTGAGTTTATTGGTGTTATAATAACTTCATAAAGTATGTATTATTTCAATTGCTATAAAATTTTAAAAACACAGTTTTAAAGTCAAAGTAAATCGAAGAAAACAAAAATTCTTCATTTTTAATAAAATAAAGTGCGTGTCCCGCTTTTGTCCTACCCTACTTTTCTTGTTCAGGAAAGTATTTCGATACGTTTGTTTGAAAATATTAAAACAACAACTAAGTTAATTATGAAAACTACAAAACAATTATTGGTATTCTCTTTATCACTGTTCAGTCTTTTAATTACTAATAAAGTAAATGCACAGAAAGACAAAGAATTTAGAAATATTAAAGTAAGAGATATCTTTGCAAGAGGACATTTATATTTTTATGCCTTAGAAGGAAACAAAAAATCTGGAACAGCATATGTACAAGCAAGAGACAAATCGAATTATACTAACATTGCTATGCAAATTCGTAGCCAGTATAGAGGTCAAATTAGAAACGCTATAAGAATTGGTGCTGAAGGAAATACTACTGTTCAGCAGAATCTTACTATCGCTCAAGCTTTAGATATCAAAGGAAATACTTTTATGAAAAACGGATTGTATTTTTCTGCACAGGAAGGATTTGGACAATCTGGAACTGCTTTTTTAGAAGCAAAAGATAATTCTGGAAATTCAAGTATAGGATTGCAATTACGTGCACAAAATAATGGAGTTTCTATTGATGCATTCAAGATAAATCCTGATGGAAATATCGGTATTGGAATAGTAGATCCTCAGGCAAAGTTAGATGTTTTAGGAAATGTAAAAATTTCAGGAAATACAACATTAACTAATGATGCAAATTTAGAAGTATCAGGAGATTTAACCATTTCAGGAAGCACAAATTTAACTGAAGAAGTGAATTTAGAAAAGGGAATCAAAGTAAAGGGAAATATATCTTCTTTAGGAGCATTAGATATTCAGAATGAAATTAATTTTTCGAATGTATTAAACTCACAACAAGTACTTGTAAATAAAGGTGTTGATTTTAGATTATCTAATATTGAAAGCTCTCATTTTTCAGTGAAAAATGCTTTTGGTAGTGATGCTTTATATGTAAAAACAGATGGTAAAGTAGGTTTTGGAGCTATAAATCCGAATAACATTACGGAACAAGTACATGTGGCAGGAAGAATAAAAGCTACTGGTTTTATAGCAGACGCTTCTTCTTTTCCTGATTATGTATTTGCAAAAGATTACAAATTAATGCCTTTAAAAGAGGTGAAAAATTACACAGATGAAAATCATCATCTTCCAGGAATGCCTTCTGAAAAAGAGGTAGTTAATAATGGATTAAATGTTAAAAAAGTAGTAACCATTTCTGTTGAAAAAATTGAAGAATTGTACTTACACACCATTAATCAAGAAGAAAAAATAAAACAACAAGAAGACAGATTGAAAATGATGCAAAAAGTAATTTTTCAATTACAGGAAAAATTACAGCAGCTAGAAGAAAAAGTCAATCAAAATTAAAGCTAATCTTTATAAAATATCATGAAAACAAAACTTTTAATTATAAGTTTTAGCATTATTTACGGATACTTTTTTAATCAAATTAATGCACAAACTGTTGCTTCAAAAGTAACATCAGTATTAGATTTTAGTTTTGAGTCTTTGCAAGTGCCCAATCTTAAAGGTAGTCAAACCACAAAGGCACTCGTTACAATATCTCCTGATGGGAAAGATAATTCTTTTTTAACAAGATCAGTATCAGGGATAGAAATTGTAGAGAATCAAAATACAAGCGAAATAAAAAAGAATCAGTTATGGTGGGTTGTTCAAGATTTTAAACATGAAGCTTTTGCCTTAGTAAGTGTAGAAAACGGTGCTGATTGGATATACATACAAGAAAAAGAGGGTGATTTATCAATAGGTTTAATTACTAATAATATCTTAGAAAATGAATATATAGATGATAATTACTTCTTTGAATTTGTAATGCCATACAATACTCAGGAAGAGAAACATTATATAATTCAAAGTGCTGCTAAAGCTGATAATTATTTAAAGGCTACGGATGAAAATATTAGTTTAGAAAACTTACAAACAGAAGATACTACATCTTTTACTTTTGAATTTAACACTTTTAACTCTTTTGAAAATCAGTATATAGCTATGCCTACTTATAGCTCTGATGCACATACTATTGAGAGTATAACAGTTGCTGGTTCTGAGAATAGATTTACAAGAATTACGGCAGATGATTTTCTAGCTCCTATTGAAGATAATACAGCCATTATTGGTTCAGGTAATATAACAACTTTGATAGAAGGTGGTTTAGAGGATATGTTTCAAGTAGTTTTTAATGGTAAAGCTGCAGCTAAATTAGGTTTGTTAGATTATAATGTGAGTATTTACAGTAAAGAAGCATTACAATCATCAGGGTCAAGATTACTTACTTCTGGAATTGAAAAAAGAGACAACGGTATTATTTATATTTTTAATAAAGGAAAAGAAGTCGCTACAGAATTTATACCTGATTTACCAATATATTTTGGACATGAAAGTGGAATGTTATTGGCAAAACAAGGAGATAAAAAATACGTGTTAGATGGTGTTCCTACTCCTGTTTTATTGAATAATGATAATGGAAACTTTAATAGGTTTTTAGCAATAGTTAGAAGAGGTAGTATTGATATTTCATATAAACCACAAGCAATTTTAGTGAGTGGTACTGATTTTGGAACAGTAAATACTCCAAGCGAACATACTACAGATCCTCAATTCTCTTTTGCTCCTTCAGGAAGACCAACAAATACTTTCGATTGGAGACAAGAATACTATTTGATGGCTTATGATGCTGCAGGAATACGTACTGCTGTAAATGTAAAAAGTCCTTTTTATTCCAATGAACTTAATTTAAGACCTATTTCTTCTAAATTCTCTGTAGATGGTACTTATCAAGGTGGAGAAGATTTTAGTTCTATTGATGGATGGGAATTTGTTCAAATGGATTTTGGATATGACAAATTAGGAAATCAAAAAAGTGAACTTCGAGGAGAACCGTATTTTGTGTTGTATAACCGTTTCACAGGAAAATTACGTGTATTCTTATATGTTTATAATGGAACCATTGCTAATTTTTTAAAAGTATCTATATCAGATAAACGAACAGCTACGTATTCTGGTCAATATCATCAACCAAGATTATGGGCAAGTTATTTACAAGGAAAAGCCTTAGATAATCCGTTTTTAGGAGCTCCAGAATATAGTAAATACATTGAGTTAAGCGGAACAAATAAAGGGAAGTTTTACTATGTAGATTTTACGTTTAATTACGATCCGTGTACCTGTTTCTTTGAATCGAATTTACAAATTAAAGTAGATAAAGTAACCCGTGGAACAATGGAAATTGTGGGAAAAACTCTGGGCGGAAATATTCCTGCTGGAGCCGATGGTTATGATGCATGGATGGATAAATCAGATACTTTTTTAACTGGGGTTTTAGATGCGCCTTTTGGAGAGCAAAGTCAAAGTTTAGGAGATATTAGTTTAACCAGTTTAAACCAATGGAATAATACACCTTGGAGTAATGAAACTGAATTTACGATACCGGGTAGAAAAGTACAAGATTGGGAACGTGAAGCTTTACGTTTACAATATGAAGGAACAAAATTAATGTCTGCCGGTGATTATACTTCAGCCGCAGGAAAACTTGTAAAGGCAGCAGGAAAAGTTTTTCCTGATCCTTTTTCAGGTCCTCTTGAAGTACTCGGAGAAAGTTTAGACGCATTAGGAACAGCTGTAAAAGGAGGAGGAAGAGGAATGACCGCTAATGCTGTAAAATTACGTTTAGATAATTTAGAGGATGAACCCGATAAAGTAATTCCATTACAGTTTCCAGATCCACAGCCTAGTTTGGTATTTGCAGAATTGGCTGCTAAAGGGTCGCTTACCATTGAATCTAATATTTTTAAAGATGTTGTAATTACAACTCCAGGTTCGGAAAATACTGAATTTGCTCCAATTGAAGTTGGAAATGGTACTAAAGGAGCATTTCCGTATTATAACGAACCTTTAGGTGTTTTTAACTTAGTATATACTCCTAAAGCAGCCATAAGTATTGTAAAAAATGAGCAGAATAGATTTGGGGCTCATATCCGTTTAAAAGAAAAACCATATGTAACAACGAATATGGATAAAGTACAAGGAACAGAATATGGTTTTTTTATGGCAAATTATGTAGTTACAACCTATAACAAAGAGGGATATTCTATGAACTCTGTACGAACAAAACCTTTTTTAATTTCAAATAGTACTAATACAGATAATACTATTCCTACAACTTTAGATATCACTGATTTACTTGATGAAGATACCTTAGAAGAAAATATAGGTACTGAAATCATTTCAGCAAATAACTTTAAAAATTGGATTTCTGTGACTTTGGAAATTGATTATATGGGGCTTTCTGGTGTTAGTGAAAGTGGACAACAAAATGGAGAAATGATAAGACAATCGTACGATGCTATTACTGAATTTTCTTATGATGAAGTAAGTGTTAATACTTCAGATTTAAATCAAACTGCAGAAGAAAAATCAAATGAAAACTTTGCTGTTTCTTATCCTGGAATTGATAATCCTATCTGGGGAGAAAACTATATTATTACTAGAAAAACAGATGGTTTTGAAAGTAAAATGGGAGATTTTTGTAGAAACTCTGTCCCTTTTGTAAATAAAGCTAAACGTAGTTCTGTAATACATAAGAGAACTCAAATAGCAACTGTAGTAAAGAAAGAAGAAGGTATTATCAACAATTTAGAAGAATTTACGGTTTCAGCATATCCAAATCCAAGTAACAGTGTTTTTAATATCAACTACAAAACCTTAGCAAAAGGAGAAATTTTATTTTCTGTAACAGATTTAAATGGACGTATTATTTTATCTCATAAAGATATGGCTACAAATGTAGGAGAGCCAAAAGAAGCTCGTATCGATTTACAAAATTTAGAAGGCATTTATATGTTAAATATTCAGTTTGAAAATGGTAAAAATCACACAATCAAACTAGTTAAAAAGAACTATTAATTTTTAATTGTTCCACAACTTCCCTATTGAATTAATTTCTTTAGGGAAGTTTGTATTTACGGTAGTTTATGTTATTGTTACCTTTTAATGATTTCCTTTTTTAATAAGCGCAAAACACTAGTTTTACCAACATAAATGAACATGATAATGATTATTTACAATGAAAACATTGGCTCTAAGCTTTAGTGTTGTTTTTATTATATTTTACTTCAAAAAAGTAACAGCTCAAAATAAGCAAATAGTAGATAGTTTACTGCAAATTGTGAATACGAAAACTACAGATACTACTTTAATAAAAGCTTATAATGATTTAGGTATTCAATATGCAAGTGCAAATCATTTGAAAGCAAAAAAGTTTATAAAAAAAGCGTTACAAATTGCTAATAAAATCAAATCTCCTAGAGGAATTGCTGGATCGAATAACTGTTTGGGAATTGTTCATTATTATGAAAAAGAATACGATTCGGCGTTAGTATATTTTAAAAAAGCACTGTCTATCAATCAACAAATAGATCATTTATGGGGACAAGCCTCTGCTTTACACCAAATTGGAGCAGTACAAAATTTTCAAAGTAATTATTTTGAGGCTATTGAAAGTTTTAAAAAATCAGGGAGATTATTTTTAAAACTAAAAGACTCAGTTTCATACATAAAATCTATTGAAAATACTGGAGTTTCTTATCTTTTGATGCGGCACGATGAAAAAAGTTTAGCTCATTTATTTAAAGCAAGTACGCTATATGAACGTCGAAATAATATTTCAGGTTTGGGGCGTACCAATATTCAAATTAGTAACGTATTAATTCGTCAAAAAGAATATGTAAAAGCATTAGCGTTTTTAGAGAAAGCACTACCACAAATTATTCAAGGAGGCAATAAAATGCACTTACTAGTTTTATTGAAAAATAAAGGAATTGCTTTCAAAGGAATTAAACAGTTCGATAAAGCATTAGATTTGTATAATCAGGCATTAAAAATTGCACGAAGTATCAATCATAACAAAAGAGTCTATGCTTTACAGTCTCTTATAGGCGATTTGTATTATGAACAAGAACAATATCAAAAAGCAATAGATTTTCAAAAAATAGCTTTTAAAAATTATTCTAAATCAGATTATAAAGACAAAACCTGTACTAGTATTGGATTGGCAAATTCTTTTTTTAAGTTGAATAAATTAGATACTGCTACCTATTATGCAAAGGAAGCATTACTGTTATCTAAAAAAGCGATGCGTTTAGATTTAGAAAAAGATGCCGTAGAAGTGCTTGCAGTTATCGCAGAGCAAAAAAAAGACTCCGCTAAAGGGTTTGCTTATTATAAGCGAATATCGTTGCTTAAAGACTCTATAAATGCAATTGAAAAACAAAAACAAGCAAGAGAATTACAAGCAAAGTTTGAGTTTGATAAAAAAGAGAGAAAAATTAAAAAGCTTACCAAAATAAATCAGCAAGTAAAACAGAGGCATGTATTATTGATAATTGCCTTTTTTTTAGGAACTTTTCTGTTGTCTTATTTCGTATTTATTTTCCGAAGAAAAGAGCAGCAATCTTGCATAGAAAAATACTTTTTGAATAGAGAACTATTGAAAAAAGACAAAGAATTATTAGAAAAAAATAAAGAACTCACTTCAAACTCGCTACATCTAGCGAATAAAAACAAGGCATTAAAAACACTAAAAAAGGAAGTAGAAAGCATTAAATATGCAGAAGATCAAAATACTCAGTACAATTACCAAAAACTTATTCAAACAATCAATTTTAATATGACAGAAGATAAAGATTGGGATAATTTTAAAAAGTATTTTGAACAACTACATAAAGATTTTTATAGTATCATTAAAAATAAATATCCAACTGTAACTGCTAATGAACTAAGATTGATGGCTTTGTTAAAAATGAATTTATCAACCAAAGAAATAGCAGGAATTTTAAATATTACACAAGAAGGTGTAAGAAAAGCAAGGTATCGACTTCGAAAAAAACTGAAAATAGAGTCGAATACAATGCTTCTAGATATGGTTTTAAATATTTAAACAGCGTTTACTTTTTTAATAGCAGCTGTAAAATCATCCAAATCATTATCATTCATAACTAAATGCAGCGCTTCATCACAAACTTTTTCAATGTTATCTAATGGAAAACTTAAAGCAGTTGTTATTTTTCTCATCAGTACAACTTCATCTTTATCAACATTTCCATCAGCAAAAATCATTTTGGTTAAACGATATAAACGCTCAATACTTTCATCGTAACCAATTGGTGGATTTACAGGATAATCATCTGGGTTTTTAAGGATTTTTTGATATTCTTCTTCACTTATGTTTAATTTTTTAGCAGCTCTATTTAATAATTTTTGTTCACCTTCTGTAACTGTGTTATCAACTAATGCAATTTTAACCACACTAGCAAAGTGTCCCATTTCTTGTTTATGTTGACCACTTGCATATAAATCTGATATAGACATATTTTTTGATTTTTTTGTTATTATAAATTTAAATAATCCTACATGATTTTAGAAAAATAAATTGAGAAAAAGTCACTTTTTACACTGATAAATTTTCAATATCTTTAATGAAAGAGAAACAAATTAAACCTTTAGCAATCATTTTTGTCCTATAAATAAACCCTAATCATGAAGTACAAAATTTATATTCTTACTTTTTTTATTACGTTAATCTCTTGTAGTGAAAACAGCAGCGCAACAATTACTGAGCAAAATCAAGAAATTCCGTCAGTAAAAAAAGAAGAAACGTATGATGTAATTGTAACAAAAGATATTGTTTATGCAGAAGGATTAAGTCATACAACCATAAATGGCACAACAACCAGTACAAAACAATTAAAATTAGATGCTTACGTACCGAATAATTCAGATAAAAACAGACCAGCTATTGTATTAATTCATGGTGGAGGATTTTCATCTGGATCTAAAGAAGTTGGTTCTATGGTTTATTTAGCAAATTATTTTGCAGCCAGAGGTTGGGTTGCTTTTTCTATAAATTACAGATTAGAAGCAGATTTAGGAACTGTACCAGATGCATGGGTTCCTTTTGCACAAAATAATTTAGATCCGAGTTTGGTAGATCAATTTTTTGCTTTATATCCAGCCAGTAGAGATGCAAAAGCAGCGATACGTTGGTTGTATGCGAATGCTTCAAATTACAATATAAATACAGATTATATAACAGTTGGTGGAGGTTCTGCTGGAGCTGTAACCGCAACAATGTTAGGAGCAACGAATGCGGAAGATTATACTGAAGAAATCTCACTAGAGAAAGATCCAACGTTGGCAACAACAAATTTAGATCAGCCTACAAAAGTACATACGGTTTTAGATTTCTGGGGAAGCGGAATCACTGTTGAAATTTTAGATGATTTATATAACAGACAACGATTCGATACTACAGATGCGCCGATAATTATTATGCATGGGACCGAAGACTTAATCGTTTCATTTAGCGATGCGGAAAAACTAAAAAATAATTATGAAAATTCTGGAGTACCTTTTGAATTTTATCCACTAGAAGGAAAAGGACACAGCGTTTGGAATGCAACTGTAAATGGAAAAAGACTAGAAGTATTATCATTCGATTTTATAGTAGAACAACAAAAGCTTAAAATAGAATAGTAATTTAAAAAAGGTTCATAACCAATAAAAATAATGCTCAATTTTTAAAGATAGATTAAAATTTTAGTAATAAAACTTTAGTAATCTGTTAAGCTAACTTTATGAATATTACACAATTATCACTATTTTGAAATGGTGGTTTTTCAGAATTGATTTTAGGTAAATTCACAGCAAATTAACCTCAAATCATTAAGTTCATGAAAACTTTCAAATTATGTATGGCGGCTTTGGCAGTTGTATTATTCAATAGCTGCCAAAACGAAGAAACTGTAGCAACAGAAACAGTACCAACAAGTAATCAAAATCAGCAATTTGTAAATGTTATTGATGTTTCAAATACTCCAGAAGTACAACAATTAGCTAAAGAATTAAAAGAAGGAAAAAAAATACAAGCAAATGCAATTTCTCAAAGAATTGTAAACTGTACTTTAGATAGTGATATTGGTTGTGGTAGCGATACTGCTTTAGAAATTGAAGAGTATGTAAATACTTCTAACTGTATCAATTTTTCACAAGGAACATTAATTTTTCCTCCACAAGCACAGCAATTTACTTTCGATTATTCTTACTACATCGATGGTGATTCAGATATTAATTTAGATAGATATCAGTTCCAATTTGATGCGCATATTGCAGAAATCGAGCGTCAAGTTGAGCCATTAAAAATAGCTTTTATTCAAGCAGATGCACAAAACGGATGTTTCAACGAAAGAGGTTGGAACGTAGACCAAGTTGTGTACACCGTAATCTTAGGAAATTAAGCTACCGAATTTAAGAATTAAGTATATAAAAATGCCGATGGTGAAAACTGTCGGTATTTTTTTAGTTATTGTAAAATTTTTTGAATATCCGTTTTAGTCATATTGCTTTTTTTACGTCATTCCGAATTTATTTTGGAATCTCATAGTTTAAGTAACCAGATGTTGATGATGGGAATCTGAAACAGGTTTAGATTGACGTTAGTTATTATTTAATATTACAGATAATCATTTATTTTTTGAATATTGCAACAATGAAAAATAAGAATTTACAAGGAAAATGGTTGATAAGAGATATTAGTCATAATAATGGGAAAAAGGGCTTTCCAGGTTTTCAACTCATTGAAATAGAAGAAGAAAAAGTGATTTTTCATAGGGATTTTTCACTAAAAAAGCCAGAATTACAACTTAAATTAGGTAATTTATGTTTTTTGAACTCAAAAGATGAAATTGCTCATGAATTTACAATAGTAAATGAAAATCAAATCATAATATATTTTGAAGGCACAAGTAATGATATAGAAGTTACTTTTGAGTGTAATTTCGATAGGCTAGTACCTACAAAAACACACCTAAAAATTGAAGAGATAGAGTCTTTTGTTTACAAAATAAAAGTTGAAAATAGTGAAGAAGAATTCATTTTCAATAAAGAACTAAGTGATAAAGAAATCTTAGAATTACAAAAGATAAAAGAAGGTAAAAAGTACAGAATAGAGCGAATAGATCAAACTTTATTTATTTCATCATATTTTCAAGGTAAGAGAAGAGTTCCGTATCCTATCAAAGAAGTAACAGAAGACTTAGTAAAATTATATCCTTTTCCAATATTAGGAAAAGAATTTGTAGGCTACAGAAAACACTAAAAAGTTGTATTTTTAAGTTAAATATATACAATTTGAGTACAACAAAAGATTACTGGTCGCAACGCTATATTGAAGAAAGAACGGGTTGGGATTTAGGCGCAGCTTCCCTCCCATTACAAACGTATTTCGATCAATTAACCAACAAAGATTTACAGATTCTAATTCCTGGAGCAGGAAACTCTTATGAAGCAGAATATTTATATAAAAACGGATTTTCAAATGTTGAGGTTTTAGACATTGCCAACGAACCTTTACAAGCATTTGCAGAACGAAATCCTGATTTCCCTAAAAACCAACTTCTAGAAGCCGATTTTTTCGAGATTGAAGGTCAATATGATTTAATTATTGAACAAACATTTTTTTGTTCATTCCCTCCACTTCCAGAAACTCGAAAAGCCTACGCAAAAAAGATGCACGAGTTATTAAAACCAAACGGAAAATTAGTTGGTTTATGGTTTGATATTCCACTAACTGGAGATTTAGAAAAGCGTCCATTTGGCGGTGATAAAGAAGAATATTTGAGTTATTTCTCTGAATATTTTGAAGTCTTATCTTTTGAAAAAAGTTACAACTCTGTTCCAGCCAGAAAAGACATAGAGTTATTCGGGATTTTTCGGGTTAAAAAGTAATTATAACGTGCCTTCGAGAGCCTCAGGCACCGATGTTTATTTTTTACGAGTGTTCCCTGAGCGTATTCTGAGTTATATCGAAGAAAATCGAAGGGAATCCGAAGCAATCTATTTCATTTTTTCAGTTTCTCATAGCGTTGAATTCATTTGTACTTTCCTTGATGAGATTCCGAAACAAGTTCGGAATGACGTCTGTTTTGAAACAATTTTATCAACGAAGTTCGCTAATAGTTTTGCAGAGTTTTATAAGTGTCAACGAAGTTCGTTGATAGCTTCGTAGAGTTTTGAAATCACTAGCGAATGTCGCTTATAACTTCGTAATATTTCAGAGCTAACAGCGAGTATCGCTGATAATTTTGTAGTGTTTTGAAATGATCATGAAACTCTCTTAATATTTTTTTCTATTCATAACGTTTGAAATAGAAGTGTTTACTGTGGAACATTTCTCTCGTCAAGCTGAATTTATTTCAGCTTCTCATATGGTTTTGATAATATTTCGAGTATTGCATAAAAATTGTGCGTGCCTTCGAGAGCCTCAGGCACCGTTATTTTTATAGAAAGTGTTCCCTGAGCGTATTCTGAGTTATATCGAAGAAAATCGAAGGGAATCCGAAGCAATTCATTTCAGCTTCTCATCATAGTTAGATTCTAATAATCTGATTATTAATGATAAAAAACAAAATAACACCAACAAAATATTGATCATTGTTAACTGATCACCGATCACTGACCAAAAAAGGGTGTTTTTCCCCTATGCTACAAGTAAACAACCCTAAAAAATTTTATTTTCTTTAGCAACTGAAAAAAGATAAAGAAATAGAACTATCCTCCTATTCCTTCGTTTTTTTTATTGATACCTAAATTAAAATATTAATAATTACGGAATACTTCAAGATTTTCAGTTTTTATAACATTTTTTATTTGGTAAAAATTTAACTTTTATTTAACCACTATGAGTAATATTCAAGAACAAAAAACAAATCTTGTTAAGACTGTTGATTTAGATCATTTTAAATCAATTTATTATTTACTTAATGCTAAACCTGATTCACAAATAAGGCTTCTCAAGGACGATAAAAAGTTAAATTATGAAGATTTAATTGAACTAAATAGTTCAATAATAACAAAATTAAAAACAGAAGATTTACAAACATCAATAACTACTATTACTATAGTTTTTAAAAGTAAAAAGGTCAGTACTTATAATAGCTGGGCAGAGTTTGAGAGAACAAATTTTGGTATTTCTGATCAAACGTTAAGTATATCGTTAAATTGGGATATTAATATTAAACTACCTGAACACGATTTACCTCAAAGACATACACTTAAAGTAAGATTAGGGTCTCCTGTAAGGCCTAATGAAATTTTTCAATTAATGTTAACAAGTGATAATGATGAAGAGCTTATGGAAATAACTTCAAATGGTGTTTGTAAAGTTGATTTCATTAATGCTATTATTGCTAATGAATTATTAATGATAGTTGAAGATTGGTATTCTTCACTAAGAAATAACATTCAAAAAAATAGAATAATAAGATTTGGTGAAAAATATAGCAGACACATAGGTTTATTTATAGAAGCTATTATACCAATCTCAATAATCGTCTTAAGTTATAATTTACTTTCAAGACAAATTATTAAAGTGGTTGATTGGAATTCAAATAAAATCAATGATGTCTTATTTATGCTTACAATATCCATTATTTTAATATTTGTATCATCAATTATATCCAAATTAGTTAGTAATAGAATATTTGGTAAATTGAAAAGTTTTATTGGTCATTCTATGTTTGAACTCACTAAAGGAGACAGAAATTCAATAGACGAAATCAACAGGATCAATGATAAAAACAAAACAGGTGTTATAACACAATTTATTATAGCAATGGTTGTTACAATTATAAGCCTATTTATAGGTAAGATGGTAGATTATTTTTTGCAATAATTAAATCTAAACATTAATAAAAAAAGCAATCTAAGTTATCGATAAACAGATTCCTTCATTGTTATCTTCGACTAAGCTCAGATACCAACTTGGAATGACGTTTTAAACTTTTCAACCCGCATACATATTTAACCTTTTATCTTTATTCTTAGGACTTTTTACTTTAGACTCAATTAAAGTATCTTTGCTCAAAATTTTTACCGTTGAGTAAGCAAACCATTGTAAACTACTACCAAAATGCTACAAAGGTAGCTTTGGTACAACAAGCCTTACAACAAGAAAAAAACCACTTTCAATTATCGAATTTGGTCGGCTCTTCGTTGTCTTTTGTGATATCCGAAACTTTTAAAACTGCCGATAAACCTTTTCTATTTATTTGTAACGATAAAGAAGAAGCGGCATACTATTTAAACGACCTTGAACAATTATTGGGAGAAAAAAACGTACTGTTTTATCCCGGTTCGTATCGTCGTCCGTATCAAATCGAAGAAACTGACAACGCCAATGTATTGTTACGATCGGAAGTGCTGAACCGTATCAATTCACGTAAAAAACCAGCGATAATTGTTACCTATCCTACTGCCCTATTCGAAAAAGTAGTAACGAAGAAAGAATTAGAAAAAAACACACTCAAGGTAAACCAAGGTGAAAACTTATCTCTCGATTTTATCAATGAAGTCTTGTTCGAATACAATTTCAATCGTGTAGATTTTGTTACCGAACCTGGTGAGTTTTCAGTGCGTGGAGGAATTGTAGATGTGTTTTCATTTTCAAATGACGAACCGTATCGAATCGAATTTTTTGGAGATGAAGTAGACAGTATCCGAACATTTGATGTAGAAACACAACTGTCGAAAGAAAAACTCACTAAAGTGAGTATTATGCCAAATGTAGAAAACAAGGCATTACAAGAATCACGAGAAAGCTTTTTAAAATATATTTCACCAAAAACGGTATTGCTGATTAAAAACCAGGATTTACTTACTGGAAATCTCGATAAATTTTTCCGCAAAGCGGAAGTAGAATTTGAAAAACTGTCGGAAGACATCAAACATTCAAAACCATCAGAATTGTTCTGCGACGGAACATTGATTAAAAATCAATTGCAAGATTTTACTGTGGCTTATTTGGATAAGCGTCATGCTGAACTTGTTTCAGCATCTCATTCAGATAAAAGTGCTGCTCACTCAGGTGAGACCCTGAAACAAGTTCAGGGTGACGGTAAGATTTCATTCTCAGTCCGTTCACAACCATCGTTTAATAAACAGTTCGATTTATTAATCGAAGATCTAAACGTTCATCATTCCAAAGGATATACCAACTATATTTTCTGTGCCAATGAAAAACAAGCGCAGCGTTTCCAAGATATTTTTGAAGATGCCGATGTTGAGGTACATTACGAAACCGTAGTTTTTCCTATTTATCAAGGATTTATCGATGAAGATCAGAAAATAGTTTGCTATACCGATCATCAAATTTTTGAACGTTACCATAAGTTCCGACTGAAAAATGGTTACGCCAAAAAACAATCGATTACACTAAAAGAATTAACCAATTTAGAAAAAGGCGATTATGTAACACATATCGATCATGGAGTTGGAAAATTCGCAGGATTACAAAAAATCGATGTTGAAGGAAAGAAACAAGAAGCGATTAAATTAATTTATGGCGATCGCGATATTTTGTATGTGAGTATTCACTCGTTACACAAAATTTCTAAATTCAACGGAAAAGATGGAAAATCACCAAAGATTTTTAAACTAGGATCGAATGCGTGGAAGAAAATCAAGCAAAAAACGAAAACTCGAGTTAAAGAAATCGCCTTTAACCTAATAAAACTTTATGCAAAGCGTAAATTAGAAAAAGGACACGCTTTTGGTCCAGATACGCACATGCAACACGAGTTAGAAGCGAGTTTTTTATATGAAGATACACCAGATCAGTTTTCTGCAACGCAAGATGTAAAAGCCGATATGGAAAAAGACCAACCAATGGATCGTTTAGTTTGTGGTGACGTTGGTTTCGGAAAAACAGAAGTTGCGATTCGTGCCGCTTTTAAAGCTGTAGACAATGGAAAACAAGTTGCCGTATTAGTTCCTACTACAATTTTAGCGTTTCAGCATTTTAAGACGTTTTCTGAGCGTTTAAAACAATTTCCTGTACAAATAGATTACTTAAACCGTTTTCGTACCGCAAAACAGAAAAAAGGCGTTTTAGAAGGTGTTGCTGATGGATCTGTAGACATTGTGATTGGAACACATCAATTAACGAACAAAAATGTACAGTTTAAAGATTTAGGTTTATTAATTATTGATGAAGAACAGAAATTCGGAGTTGCTGCAAAAGATAAATTAAAAACCATTAAGGAAAATGTAGATACATTAACCTTAACAGCAACGCCAATTCCGCGTACGTTACAATTCAGTTTAATGGCTGCGCGTGATTTATCAGTCATAAAAACACCACCACCAAACCGTCATCCGGTAGAAACGAATGTGGTTCGTTTGTCAGAAGATATCATGCGTGATGCGATTTCCTACGAAATTTCACGTGGAGGTCAGGTTTTCTTTATTCATAATAGAATCGAGAATATTAAAGAAGTTGCCGGAATGTTACAACGTTTGGTTCCTTCAGCAAAAATTGGAATCGGACATGGACAAATGGAAGGGAAAAAGCTAGAGGAATTAATGCTGGCTTTTATGAACGGAGAGTTCGATGTTCTAGTGTCTACTACAATTATTGAAAGTGGATTGGATGTACCAAATGCCAACACGATTTTTATCAATAATGCTAATAACTTCGGATTGTCAGATTTACACCAAATGCGTGGTCGTGTAGGACGTTCCAACAAAAAAGCATTCTGTTATTTTATTACGCCACCGTATCACATGATGACGGAAGAAGCGCGTAAACGAATTCAGGCTTTAGAAATGTTTTCTGAATTAGGAAGCGGATTGAATATTGCCATGAAAGATTTAGAAATTCGTGGAGCAGGAGATTTATTAGGAGGTGAACAAAGCGGATTTATTAACGATATTGGTTTCGATACCTATCAGAAAATTCTGAAGGAAGCGATTGAAGAACTGAAGGAAAATGAATTTAAAGATTTATATCCTGTTGATGAAAATGCTGGTCCGAAAGAATATGTAAAAGAAGTTCAAATCGATACTGATTTTGAGATTTTATTCCCAGATGATTACGTGAATTCTATCACAGAACGTTTGAATTTATACAAACAATTAGGCGAATTAGAATCGGAAGAAGCGTTACAAGTTTTTGAAACCAATTTAATTGATCGATTTGGTGAATATCCAACTCAAGTTCAAGATTTGTTAGATTCTGTTCGTATCAAATGGTTAGCAAAATCATTAGGATTAGAGAAAATCATTCTTAAACAAAAACGTATGATCGGATATTTTGTATCTGATCAGCAAAGTGATTTCTACAATACTGATGCTTTTACGAAAATGTTGATGTACGTTAAGCACAACTCCAAAAGCTGTGTGATGAAAGAAAAGCAAACTAAAAATGGTTTACGATTATTAATCACATTTATTAAGATTGACACGGTTAAAAAAGCGTTAGAAACCTTGCAGAAAGTATAATACATAAACAGGTACCCGAGGTACTTGAAGGTACCTGTTTTTATTCCTTGTATAGCGAAAAACTTAGTCGAACGCAGTACTTGAAATTTGTTATAAATACCTGAAAAAAAAGAATATGTACATTTGTCGTCAAATTCAAAAAATAAAAGAGTGAAGATGAGAAAAATAGTTGCAATTTTAATCGTAACAATTTTTACAACACCAATATTTGGTCAGTCGATTTATGGAAACGCAAAAAATGCTTCAAAAGATGTAACCCTTTCATTAAGAAATATTCATAAAAGAACGATAAAAAAAATACCGATTCAAGAAACCAAGTTTAATACTGGAGATCTTGGAGGATTAGATGGTTATTTTTTACTTATAAAAAACAGTAATTCAACTTATATCTATTTAAAACCTGAATTTAATTTAGAAGTAAATTTTGATGCAAAAGATTTTAATAAGACAGTCAGTTTTTCAGGGAAAGGAGCTAAGGTTAATAACTATCTGCTAGCCAAGAAAAAACTATTAAAAGAACGTTGGAAAGACACAGAAAGTTTTTACAATAGTGGGGAAAAGAACTTTTTATCTAAAGTTAGAGCGATTCATAAAGAGTTACAAAGTTTGGTATCTCAATTAGATGACGAGGATTTTAAAAAGCACGAATTGGAAAATTTGAAATATAATTATCTGAACGATATTTTTTATTATCCGCATGCGGTAAAATACAGAACAGGAACTGAACCAAAACTAAGTTCTGATGTTACTAGTGAATTAAAAGATGTGTTTTACGACGACGCAACACTTTATAGTATTTATCCATCTTACAGGAATTTAGCATCTAGTAAATGGAAGAAAGAATTAAAAAAAGCGACGAGTTTTAAGGAAATGGAAGCTTCTTTCAGAAAAATTAAAACCAATCAAATTTTTGTAGATGTAATTGTAGATGCGTTATATCGAATTTCAGATACACCAGAAAAGTCGAAGTTTTATTATGAGTTGATTAGAAAGTATGTTCCTAATCAAGAATTTGTTAGTAAGGCAAGAAAAAAATACAATAAGGTAAAATCTACTGCAATAGGAAAAAAGGCTCCTGGATTTACTTTTGAAGATAAAGATGGAAACAAAGTATCCTTAAAAGATTTTAAAGGGAAATATGTGTTTATTGATATTTGGGCAACATGGTGTACTCCATGTTTAAAAGAAGTACCACATTTAAAAAAGCTAGCAACACAATATCAAGATAAAAACATCGTTTTTGTAGGAATTTCGGTAGATGAAAAGACAGAATACGACCTTTGGAAAAAGATGTTAAACGAAAAGGAATTAAATGGGGTTCAGTTGTTTGCAGACAATGCTTTCGATTCTGAGTTTGTGAGTGATTTTGGTGTAAGTTCTATTCCACGTTTAATTTTAATTTCACCTGAAGGAAAAATTGTAGAAAGTCATTTAAGTAAACCATCTCAAGAAAAAACAAAACAGCTTTTAAATAAGCTTTTAAAATAACCACAGATTTTAAGTATAATTTAGGCATATTTATTGCTTAAGAAAAAGAGAAATGATTTAATTTGTAGCGGTGTAACGTAATGATTATGAAAAAAATAGTTACTTGTTTATTACTATGTAGTATTACTAGTTTATTTGGACAAAAGATATTTTTTAATATTGAAAATGATACTATTGGAAGTACTTTTTCTATCCGAAAAGTGACAAATGAAGTAGTGCGAAACATCACACTTAAAGAACTAAATTTCGAACTAGAAAAGATTAGTTTAGATGAAGGATATTACTATTTAGAAAAGGAAGATGAGCAAGTTGTTCTGTATATAAAACCAGAACACGAACTTACCATAAAGTTTGACTCGGAAGATTTTCGAAATTCAATGGAGTTTTCTGGAAAAGGAGCTTCAATTAATAAGTTTTTAGCTGAAAAAACAGCATCTCGTTTAAATGGAAATGAAAGCACACCAAAGTATTTCGATCGTGAATTTTATGAAGGTGATGAAAACGCATACCTCAGAAAGATAGATGGATATTACAAAGGACTCTATGGGATTTTATTCTCTGGAACTTTAGATAAAGATTTTGTTGATGAAGAAATGAAAAATCTTCAGTTTGGTTATTCCTTAGACTTATTGAGATTTGAAGATGCTAAATCTTTCTATCAATTCAAAGACAGTATTTATCCTTCAAAAAGGTTTTTAGAACCATTAAGTCATATTCATTTCGATACCGATCATCTTTTCGAAAAATACAATTCATATGCAGAGTTAAGTATTTTAAAATGGCGAAAAGATTTAGAAAATGCCGAGAATTTAAAAATGATGCGAGATATTGTCTCTTCAATTCGTACTGATGCTTTAAAACAAGGCGTTTTAGAGAGTTTGTTCGAATTAATGAGTAAAGATACTCCGCAACGCACAAGAGACTATTTTAGCCTTATAAAATCAAATTCTTCTACATTAGAATTAATTACTGAAGCACGAGTAAAGTATGATGAGGTTCGTTTAGTTGAAGCTTCAAAAAACTTATCTAAATTCGATTTTTTAACAAAACATGAAGAAAATGTAAAGCTTTCTGAATACAAAGGGAACTACATTCTAATGAATATTTGGGCTTCTTGGTGTGAAACCTGTATTAGAGATTTTAAAACGTTAGATAAGCTTAAAGATGATTATCACGATTACAATATTGTTTTTGTCAATATTTCTGTAGATAAAAAAGAAGATTTTGAAAAGTGGAAAAGTATTGTTGAAAAAACAAATAAAAAAGGCACACATTTATTTTTCAATGGATCCAAAGGAAAGTTTGTGAAAACCTATAATATTTCTTCATTTCCTACAGTAGTATTATTATCTGATAAAGGAAAAATTTTAGATGATAAACTGAAAATCAACAGTAAAAAAACAAGAAAAACCTTAAATAAGATTCTTAAAGTAAAATTATAGAAGTTAAAAGGCATTCCCTATTTTTGCCGAGAATGCACATAGATTATATACTTCAAATAGGTGAATTTCACACCAATCATTGCGAAGACTTTTTACTTATTGAAAATACAGCAGATCATGAAAAACTAGTGGCTGTTTTCGATGGTTGTTCATCTGGAAATGAATCTGTTTTCGCCTCAATTTTATTTGGGAAACTATTAAGAAATATCAGTAAAAAAGAGTTTCACAAAGATTTTATCACAAAAGAAAAGACGAATTTATCGGATAAACTGTACAGCATTTCTAAACAATTCTTCAATGAACTAAAAGTAATTAAAAACCTGTTAGATTTAGATGTCTATGAACTACTTTCTACTCTAATTTTGGCTATTGTAAATACAGAAACAAAGGCAGCAGAAATTTTAATAGCTGGAGATGGCTTAATTACTGTTAATCAAAAACATTATGATTTTGAAAGTAATGATAAACCGAATTATTTAGCATATCATTTAAAAGATTCTTTCCTCGATTGGTATCATAATCAAACACAAAAAATTACGGTTCCTAATTTTAAAACGCTTAGTTTAGCCACAGATGGAATTTTTGCTTTTAAAAACTTAAAAAATAGCAAAGCGTATAAGTCTGAAGATGAAATTATTAGTTTTCTCTTACATGAAGAAAAGTCAATGACATTAAAGTCGAAAATTAAGACTCTAGAAAGAAACTTTGATTATGTTCCTACAGATGATATTGCAATTATTAAAATAGAAAGTTACATAAATGAATAATTCACATTTTAAAAAAGTTTTAGGCTTACTTTTAGCTACTTTTTTTATTAGTACATCAGGAGTTTTAGGCCGATACATTGCCATGCCTTCTGAGGTAATTATCTTTTTCAGAGCGGCTTTTGCTATGGTAATTTTGTTTGTGTTTTTACAAATTAAAAAAGAACCATTATCGTTAAAATCTAAAAGTCATTTTTCACCATTTCTTATCTCGGGTGTTTTTATGGGAATTCATTGGATTACTTATTTTTACGCATTAAAATTGTCGAATGTTGCAGTAGGAATGTTGTCTTTGTATACATTTCCTGTTCTTATTGCTTTCTTAGAACCAGTTTTTTTAAAAGTGAAGTTCAATCCGATTTACATTGTTCTTGGAGTTTTAGTTTTACTCGGTTTATATATTTTATCACCAGATTTTACTTTTGAAAACACAACCGTTCAAGGTATGGCTTTTGGTGTAGTTTCTGCATTGTGTTATGCCATTCGAATTTTAATTTTAAAACGTTATGTTAGTCAGTATAACGGTGTGGTTTTAATGTTTTATCAAACCGTAATTATTTCGGTTTGCCTCTTCCCTACACTATTTTTTATGGATATTTCTGGTGTACAAAGTCAGTTACCATATTTGTTGTTACTTGCTTTTTTAACTACAGCAATCGGTCACAGTTTAATGGTATATTCGTTACAGTTTTTCACAGCATCAACTACGAGTATTATTAGTAGTGTACAGCCAATTTTCGGAATTATTCTAGCATTCATTTTCTTACATGAAATTCCAAATATGAATACATTAATCGGTGGAAGTTTAATTTTAGCGACTGTAGTTATAGAAAGTGTTCGAAGTAAGAAAAAGTAAGTTAATCAATACCTAAATCTCTTGTCATAACATGATGAAGTTCAATCTCATTTACAGGTAAACCAACAGAATCACTTACTATTCCAATAACGACTCGTTGGATATCATATGCAGAAATTGGTTCTGTAAGATCAATGATTTTTCGATAATTCAAAGAAATTATCCAGTCGATTAATTGTTCGATATTACCTTTTGTTACAGGAGATTTACGTTTGAAAATTTTCAAACCTAAAACTTTAACATGCGTATCTAATTTATCGTTAAAATCTAAAGGAACTAATTCTGGTAGCGTAAGTTGTAAAGATCTTTCTAAATCTTTCCATTGAAAAGCTAAATGATCAAGTTTAAAAACATCTATTATTGGGGTTTTGAAATGAATAGTTGTAGTACTTGAAGTAGTTTTTAAAATCGCATTTTGAATGCGTGTAAAAAGAAGCTCCTTTCTTGTATTATTTTGATGTAAAACTCGCTTAGTTACAGCATTTATTAAATCTTGAACGGTGTAGATTTGCTCACATTCCTGATCTGGAATATCAATTTTAAACGTTTTCTCTATACTAACAATAAGTTCAACACTATCTAGTCCCATAAAAAACTTATCGCATAGTTACATCCTCGTAATTTCGTCTAACAAAGTCTAAAGCACTTTCAAGAACTTCCCCCATGTTTTTACTCTTTTTAAAAGAAATATCTTTCGTAAAATCATGAATCTGCATTTTTAACTGTTCGATGTTTGCATCATTAGAAATTTCATCATTTTTCATACAGAAAATCAATTCATTTAAACGATCTTCAGAAGATAAAATACGTTTAGCTACAATCGATCTTTCTTCCAGTTTATATTGCTCAATAGAGTTTTCTTGAAGCTTATTCCCTACCAGCTGTACCATCGGATAATTTTCTTTAAAAAACTGCGGATAATAGACTTTAAATTTCCCTTCGAAACATTGTTGATCAAAGTCAATTGCTCTAATTTTATATACTACACTATCAAAATCGTGAGTAGGAACAATAACATAATTGTACGAACGCATATCACCTAACAAACGAATCATACAACGTTCGTTGAATTTTACAAACTCTTTGGCAATTTGAGATTTTTGAGGTTCAGTACATTTAGGTAAAATTTCTTTAATAAAAGTATCTCCAGGAATTCCAGCAATATGTTCTTCAATCAAAGTGTCTTTATACACCAAAAAGTTAAGGTTGTATGGTGATAAAATATGTTCTAGTTCTAAACCATAAACACGTGAAGCATCTGTTTTCTTTACGTAGAAATAGGTATAATTATCATTTAAAACGTTTCTCACTTTCACACGGAAAGGTTTTGAGTTTCCAAAAGTACAGTAATCAACTGCATCAATATTTAAATATTGAATATTGTCTTCGTTTCCGTTGGAGTGTAAAATATTGTAGACTTTCTTTAAACTCAAATCAATTTCTTGTCGGTCGAATTCAGAGAAATAAACACGTACCCAAAGTGTATCTTCATCGTTCTTATCATACACAACAACAGAACCTTGAAAACGGAGTAAATCTTCATAAAAAATTGGAATCTTAATATTTCTACTGTGTTCTATCAAGTAATCATTTAAAAAATGATTGATAGGAAAAGCAGGTTTTTTCTTCGACATTAATTTTTCTTCTGAATGCTCCATTGGGGTGTTTTTTTCAAATGTAAGTATTTTAAATGAAGATTTTTTGGAATAGTATTTGCGACCGAAACGAAAAGCGAAAAGACTATGAAAAACTACAAGATTACTATTCCAGAACCTTGCCATGAAAACTGGCAAAAAATGACTCCAAATGAAAAAGGAAGATTTTGTGCTTCTTGCTCTAAAACTGTAGTTGATTTTACTACAAAAACAACAAAAGAAATTCAAACATATCTTACAGAAAATAAAGGAAAAAGAGTTTGTGGTCATTTCTACAGAAAGCAATTAGATTCCATAGTAATTCAACTGCCAGATACTGTTTTTAATACGAATTTATCTTTTCAAAAACTATTTTTTCTAGCTTTACTTATTGCGATGGGAACTACATTATTTAGTTGTAAAACAGAACAAAAAACTCAAAAAATAGAAAAAGTGATGTTGATAGATAGCATTACTCAAGTTGAAAAAACAATAGATTCTTTAACAGTTTTCAATCCGAAAGATTCTAAGATGAAAACTTCTTGTGAAACGAAATCCATTACTAGTGAAGAAGTACCTGTTGTTGGAGGTTTACCTAAACCTGAAGAAATAGAAATTGTAGAAGATGGAGAAGTAATTGTTGAGATAATGGGAGACATAGCTGAAGAAGAAGTTTTGGCTACAGGAGGTGTACCTATTGTAGAAAATTATGTTGAAAGAATAGACGAAGTTTCCAAGTTACTTGAAAATTTAAAAGAAGAAGATGAAATTGAGTCTGTGGAGGGAAACTTTATAACTGAAGAAAAGAAGGTTCAAGAATTTTACTCTTTTCGTTTTGTAGAAAAACAACCAAGATTTAAAGGAGTTGTTAAAAGAGCAAATGAAACATGGGAAAAGAATTTTGAACGAAAGATGAATGAATTCGTGACAAAAAACTTTGATTTTTCAACTACTGAAAACTTAGATTTATCGAAAGGAAAAAAGAGAATGTATGCTCAAATTACAATTGATAGTTCAGGTAATGTAACTAATATTGAAACTAGAGCACCGCATCTTACACTAAAAGAAGAACTCAAAAAACTGTTTGAAAAACTACCGCGATTTATTCCAGGAAAACACAATGGAAAAAATGTAAGTGTTCGCTATACAATTCCAATAACTTTTATGGTCGAGTAACACATTATAAGTACATTTGTAGATAAACAATTGAAATAGAAATTAAAAAGATGAAAATTTTAATCATCACAGGACCACCATATTCTGGAAAAGGAACACAGTGTGAAATTTTAAAGAATCTTTTAAACTACAAACACATTTCTACAGGTGATCGTTGTAGATTGGAAAAAGAACAAGGAACCGAAATCGGTAAAGAATTATCCAAGTATGAAAAGAAAGGAGATTTAGTTCCAGACCAAATCATGAAAACATTATTCAGTCAAATTTTAGATGAAAATCGATCTGAAGAAGGAATTATCTTAGACGGTTACCCAAGAACAATTCCACAAATGGATGATCTGTTAGCTTTAGTTTCAGAAAAAGGATTAAGCATTGAAAAGGTAATTGATATTGAAGTTCCGAAAGAAGAATTACTACTTCGAGCTAAGAAACGAGCAGAAACTTCAAATCGAGAAGACGATAAAGATCCAGAAACGCATTTAAAACGAATTCGAATTTTTGAAGAAACCACAAAGCCAGCGATCGCTTACATGAAAACAAAGTTAGAAGTAGCAACTTTTGACGGAATGGGTTCAATAGAAGAAATTACAGCACGAATTAAAGCAAGTATATAACAACAAAAAAGTCTCTTGAAAAAGAGACTTTTTATATTTCAAACATCTTTCCTGGTAAAGGTTTTATAATTCCTCTTAATTCCATTTGAAGTAATAATGATGATAGTTTATATACCGGAATTTCACAGTCTAATGCAATAACATCTAAGAGTTGTTTACCGTTTTTTAATAAATAGTCATATACTTTTTGCTCTAATTCATTTAAGTTAACGAATAATTCTGTCTGTTTAACAATAGGTTTTTCTTGTACATCCCAATTCAGCATTTTTACTAAATCTTCAGCGGAACTTAACAAATGTGCTTGATTCGATTTTATTAAATTGTTACAACCTTTACTATAATAATCTGTTACTTTTCCTGGAACTGCAAAAACATCACGATGATAGGAATTAGCAATATCTGCGGTAACTAAAGCTCCTCCCCGTTCAGCAGATTCTATAATAATTGTTGCTTTAGACATTCCAGCTACTATCCTATTCCGTTTTAAAAAATTTTCACGCATGGGTTGTTCGTTATGCCAAAACTCAGAAATAATTCCACCATTATTCATGATTTTCGGTAAAAACTGTTTGTGTTTTTTCGGATAAATCTCATTAAGTCCGTGAGCCAAAACAGCAATGTTTTGTAAATCACAATCAATGGCTGCCTGATGTGCGCAAATATCTACACCATAAGCAAGTCCGCTTACAATCAAAGGATTATACTTAGCAATATCTTCGATGAAATTTCTACAAAACTCTCTTCCGTAGTTTGTCATATTTCGAGTACCAACAATAGAAATAATACGATCAGTTTTCCAGTTTAATCTTCCGTCATAAAAAAATAGTAATGGAGCATCTGTACAATTTTGAAGATTTTTAGGATAATCAGCATCGAAACAATACGAATAAGAAATATTCTGTTTTAGAATATATTCAAGTTCTTTGGCGGCCAATAGATGTGTTTTTTCGTTGAGAAGATGTTGAACAATGTACTCTCCTATTCCATCGATTTTAAGTAAAGCAGATTTTTTTTCTTTAAAAATTTGCGATGCAGATCCCAGCGTGCGTATCAATTTTTTTGATAAAATATCACCAACTTTTGGTGTTGACTGTAAACGCAATACAGCCAATAGTTCTTTTTCTAGCATTTTCTTTTTCTTTATTTAGAAGACCAAAATTTTAAAAAATCTAGCCTACTAAACACAAATATACTTTTTTTAAATCAACAAAAAAGCTAACTTTGTACTTATGATGATGAGAAGCTACATAAAGGAATTATTATATCGTTACGATTGTGTGATCGTTCCGAACTTTGGAGGATTTGTTACAAATACAACTACAACTCAGTTAGTTGATGGTGTTTTTTATCCGCCTACAAAGAAGATTTCTTTTAATGCTCAGTTGCAACAAAACGATGGTTTGTTAGCAAATGAAGTAGCTTCGATTTTAAATATTTCATTTGAAGAAGCTGTAGCTAAAATTTCTGAAGCTGTTACTGAATGGAAAACAGCTTTAAAAGTTGGAGCTTTAGAAATTAATGAAGTAGGTACTTTAGTTTTAAATGAAGAAGATCAATTAGTTTTTAAACCAGAAAGTACTACAAACTTCCTTACGAGTTCTTTTGGTTTCTCATCTGTAAGTTATCCTGTAATTGAAAAAGAGGAAAAGGTAATACCTTTACCAACGGTAACTTCTTTTGACGAGGAGCAAATAACAGAAGAAGAACAAACTACAAAAAAGTCATTTAGAATTACTAAATACGCAGCAGCGGCTGCAATACTTTTAGCTGGTGCGGCTGCGATTCAGCAATTTACGAATAAGAATAATCGCACTAATTTAGTAGCAGAACAAAATTTAGTTGAAGAGAAAATTCAGAAGGCTACTTTTGTTATCGATGATAAATTGCCAACAATAAATTTAGATATCACAAAAGAGAATAAAGAAACTGTTTTTATTATCGCAGGAGCTTTTCAGTTAGAAAAGAATGCAAAAAAGAAAATAGTGGAATTAAAGCAAAAAGGATATAGTGATGCTAAAATTATTGGGAAAAACCAATGGGGACTTACTCAGGTTTCTGTAGCAAGTTATCCTTCTAAAGAAGTTGCGAAACAAGCAATTGAAACAATTCGTGAAAAAGCGTCTAAAGATGCTTGGATTCTTATAAAGTAAAATCTACATTTTCTTGACGAAATTTAAATCCTTTCTAAGGGTTTAACTATCTTTGCGGCAAATTTTAGAAATGGAGGCTAAAACACCACAACAATCAAGAACAGTACTTACAGATTTAGTATTACCAGGAGAAACAAATTATTTAGATAATCTTTTCGGAGGAGAACTATTAGCTCGTATGGATAGAGCGTGTAGTATTGCTGCTCGTCGTCATTCTAGAAGAATTGTTGTAACAGCTTCTGTAAATCACGTAGCATTTACTAAGTCCGTTCCAGTAGGAAGTGTAGTTACTTTAGAAGCGAAGGTTTCTAGAGCTTTTACATCGTCTATGGAGGTTTTTGTTGATGTTTGGATAGAAGACCGTCAATCTGGTGAAAAAACGAAAGTAAATGAAGGGATTTATACGTTTGTAGCCGTAGATGAAACAGGTAAACCTGTACCAATTCCTAAAATTAAACCAGAAACGGAATTAGAACAACAGCGTTTTGATGGAGCTTTACGTAGAAAGCAATTAAGTTTAATTTTAGCAGGAAAAATGCAACCAAAGGAAGCTACAGAACTTAAAGCTTTGTTTGATTAGATTTCGTAATCTTATCTATTTCACCATTTTCTGAGAGCATAATTGCTATAGATCTTGTTTTTTCAAACTGAGAGAATACGATAATCATAATTACAGTAATAGGAACTGATAATACCATTCCTGTAATTCCCCATATTTTTCCCCAAACAGATAAGGCTAAAATAGTTACTAACGGACTTAAATTTAAAGATTTACCAAATAAACGAGGTTCAATTACATTTCCTACAACAACTTGAATAGCTCCAACAGCTAAGGCTATAATTATAAACGGAGTAAACTCGCCAAATTGTAATAAGCTAAAAATAGCAGGGAAGAGTGTTCCTACTAATGAACCTACAGTTGGAATGTAGTTTAATAAGAAGATTAGAAAGGCCCAAAAAGGCGCACTATCTACACCAACAAAAAGTAAAACAAAGTAGCTTAAAACACCTGTTAAAAGGCTTACATAGGTTTTTAAACGTAAATAATTAGAAATAGAATCTTCAATTTTATCTAACATCGATTGTATGTTACTATAATTATCGCCTCTACTTAGTATCATATATAGCTTTTTTACAAAACTACGTTCTTCAAGGAACAAGAATAAAGCATAAATGATAATCATAAACGTATCACCTAATAAACCACTTACACCATTTGCAATATCACCTAAAACAGAACCATAATTAAAATCACCAATAACCGATTTTATAGATGTTAAAATATCCACATTTAAATAATTACCTAAATCTGTGATAATTCGCTCGATATTAGGTTCGTATTTTGTGTACGATTCTGTAACATCTGTTACACTGTTGGTTACAATTTCTGAAATAAAACCAAAGGCTAAAATAATTATAGAAAACACCAAAATGTTGCTAATCCATTTTGGAATAAATTTTTCAGCAAAAGGGATTTTATATATAAGTTTTCTGATTTCTCTGGTAAAGAACCAGAAAATAACAGCAAAAATAAAGGGAATTAAAATTCCTTTTCCAATCACTAAAACAGCAATTATTGCTGTGGTAACTATAATAAAATTAGATGCTTTATTCATTCGTTTTATTTGATCCACCTTGCAGGATCTAGTTTTTGGGTGTTTTTAGATAGTACAAAGAGTAACTCTGTTTTCCCTGTAACTCTATTGGTAAATACTTTACCAATTGGAGTTCCTGTAGTGACTTTTTGGTCGTTTTTTACAAAAACTGTTCTAAGATTAGAATACGTTGTAATGTAATCACCATGTTGTATCATGACACTTTTTGTCCCTTTATCGGTTTTAGTAATACTTAAAACTTTACCATTAAAAACACTTTTAGCATCGTCTCCTTGTTTACCTCTAATATGTAAACCAGTACCATTAATAGTGATAGATTTAAAAGTAGGATGGGGTTGTTTTCCAAATTTTCTAGTAACAACACCATTAATTGGCCAAGGGAGTTTTCCTTTGTTTTGCTCGAAATTTGCTTTTAAAGTTTTTTCAGCTTTAGTTAATAAAAGCTCTCCTTTTTTTGCTTTTCCTTTTTTTCCTCTATTTGCCTTTGCTATGGCTGCCCTAATTATTCGATCTATTCTTTTAGCAACGGCTTTCTCTTCTTTGATTTTTTTATTTAGCTGTCGCTTGTATTTACTTTCTTGATTTTTAATCTTACTAACTAACTCTTCTTGCTCTTCCTTTTCGCTCTCTATTCTGTTTTTCTGGTTAGTTTCTGTATTAATTAAAACTTTTTTCTGATTCTTTTTTTTAGTTAAAGAATCATTTAAGCGTTCTATTTCTTTAGTTTTAAATATAATTTTTTGAGCTTGTTTTTTCCTAAAACTCTTGTATTGCTCAATGTATTTTATTCTTTTGTAAGCTTGTAAAAAATCTTCTGAAGAAAGCAAAAACATGGTTTTACTTTGCTGCGATTTACTCTTGTATGATTTAAAAACCATATCAGCATAATCGGCTTTTAAAGTTTTAAGTTCAGTATTGTTTACGGCTATTTTCTTTTCGTTTTGTTTAATTTCTTTATTCAATTCTTCTGTTTCTAATCGAATAGTTTCAATAAGTTGTTCACGAACAGTAATTTTCTGACTTAAATCTTTTAAGTCGTCTAAAGCGTTTGTTTTTTCTTTTTTGGTTTCAAAGAGTAATGAATTGATCTTTTTTATGTCCTTGTTTATCTTTTTACGGCGTTTTTCAAGCTCTTTTCTCCCTTGCGCATGAGATGGAAAAGTAATGCATAAAAAACTTAAAATAGATATGTAAAAAAGCTTTTTCACTATAATTTGATTTCTTTATATCCAGAAGGTATTCTGAATGGCATTTCTAAATTAGTATTGAAGTTAATAGACCTAACTTCTATATTAATGTTGGTAAATTTATTCTTCTCTTTAGCTGTAATAATAGTTCTTTTAGGAAATAATAAATTATCTTTTTTAATATAATCAGCATAATCAATATCTAATCGCTGTTCTTTTAATTGATTAACTAAATATTGTTTTTTTAATTTATAGTGATCGGGGTGTATTTGATAAAAAATATCAAATAACAAAGGTTGTTTTTTAGGGTAAAGTTGATAAGAGCGATTCACAATATCAACCTTTTGTTTATTCTCAGTTATATCTAGAACGGCTTGACCTAGTAACATATTTTGAAGTTGTTCGAAATTAACATCAAAACCTAAAAGTTCTTTTAGCATACTAAAATCACCTTCAAAATAATTTTTCTTGTATGGCGAATAAAAACTTACTTTTTCTGGAGTTATTTTAGCTTTAAAAACAGTAATAATTTTAGTTCCCTTTAACCAAATAACTTCATCTTTTTTGATTTTCATTTTTACTGAAAAACCAATGTCTTCTTTTTTATCCTTGTATCTAACCTTTAATTTTGCGTCGATAGTATTTCCTTCAAAATTTGAAGCTAAATGCTTTTTAACTACTCTTCTTGCCGATAAGTTTTTTAACGTAGCAGTGCTTGTCGTTTCTTTGGTAGATTTACAAGAACTTAAAGTTGCAATAATTAATGTAGTAAGTATTAAGTATACTTTTTTCATTGATTACTTAATTTTTTTCTGGTATTTGTTAATGTTTTTGGTATCTCCAGTTCCTTTATAAGCTTTTAATAACTCTACATAGAACTTTTTTTCCATTTTTCTGTCATCAATAACAAAATCAATACCATTTTTAAGTGTTTCTATAGCTTTTTTGTATTGTTTAGTATTATTTAACGCAATACCATTCATAAGATATACTAAAGGTTGGGCAGGAAATAATGCTAATCCTTGCTCACTATACGATAGTAATTCTTTATTGTTTTCTTTTTGCAGCTTTTCTAATAAATCGGTTAGATTTTTAAAGCTTTTATCTTTGTTGAACTTAGTTCGTAGCCCTTGATTTTTATTAGAAACAGTTACTGTAGTTTTTCTTGTACTTCTTTTTTCTAATTGACTTTTTAATCTACGTAAGCGACCATTTAAAAGTTTAGCATCTGCAAGTTCATTCAAAATCTTTTTAGCTTTTGATCTTTCGTTATTCATTAAATAAAGAAAAGGTAATTCTCTTTTTTTCTTTGGAAATTTTGTTCCTATTTTTTCTTGAATTTCAATAGCCTTTTCAAACTCCCCAGATTTTCGATGTACTTTTACTAAATGCTCTTGAATCCAAATATTTTCTGGATCATCTTTTAAAGCCTGATTAGCATATGCTACAGCTTCAGGAATTTTCTTTAATAGAAAATAGTTTTTTGAAAGTTCAAATAATACAGCTTTTTCATTAGGAATAATTGTATTACACTCTTCTAGTTGTTCAATTGCTTTTTGATGATTATTTATCGCTTTAGATGTAATAGCGTCGAAAAATAACTTTTCAAAATCTAATAATTTATTTTCTGGAATAGAGTCTTGAAGCACTACATTGTCTTGTGCTTCTGCTTGAGAAATGAAAAACAGAAAACAGAATAGTATTTCAAGCATTTGAAATATTATTCTGTTTTGTTTTCTAATCTTTTTTTTATGTAAGTTCTGTATAATCACCTATACTTATTGATGTAAATTTTCCATTAAATTTAGCAAAATTACCAATCATAGCATTATCAAAACTGGCATTGCTTATTTGTACATTCGTTTGAATTAAAGAATTTGTTATGGTAGCATTTTCAATAATACTATTTTCACCTACAGAAACATAAGGCCCGATTTTAGTATTCTTCAATACTACATTTTTTCCTACGTAACAAGGCTGAATAATTTCTGAATTTTCCAATACAACATCATCAGAAACCAAATTATTTCCATCAGCAGCTTCAAACCCTAGTACTTGTTTGTTAGTATCAACAGTTGGATCTTTTTTACCACAGTCCATCCACGCATCTACTTTACCGGGTATAAATTTAGCACCTTGTTGCTTTAAAGATTCTAAAACATTTGTTAATTGATATTCATTGTTTTCTTTTAAATCATTATCAATCAAATACTGAATCTCTTCTTTAACTTTATCTCCGTCTTTAAAGTAATAGATTCCAATAATTGCTAAATCAGAAACAAATTCTTTAGGTTTTTCAACAAAATCTGTAATGAATCCGTTCTCTAATTTTACAACACCAAAAGCACTTGGATCTTCAACTTGTTTTACCCAAATAGCTCCATCAGCATTTGTATCTAAAGTAAAATCAGCTTTAAATAAAGTGTCAGCATAAGCCACAACACAAGGTCCGCTTAAAGATTCCTTAGCGCAATAAATAGCATGAGCAGTTCCTAGAGCTTCTTCTTGAACATAAACCGAACCTTTTGCTCCTAAATTATTAGCAATTTCGATTAGTTTTTGTTTAGTATCAGAAGGAAAACCTTTTTTAGCAGGTCCGATAACAAAAGCGATTTCTTCTATTTGTTGATCAATTACTTTGCTAATATCTTCAACTAAACGTTGTACAATAGTTTTTCCAGCAATAACAGTTAAAGGTTTTGGAGTGGTAAGAGTATGAGGGCGTAAGCGTGAGCCAACACCAGCCATAGGAACAATAATCTTCATTTAATTCTTCTAGTTTTTTACTATCGCAATATACTATATTAATTTTTTTGATGTAAGGGTTAAATTCCCTTAGGAATAGCACTTATTAGCGTCTTAGTATATTCTTTTTTTGGATTAGTGTAAATTTCATCTGCATCTCCAATTTCTTCAATTTGTCCAGCATTCATAACAATAAGTTGATCAGACATATATTTTACTACCGAAAGGTCATGAGATATAAAAATGTAAGTGAAATTGTATTTCAATTTTAACTCGTTTAATAGATTTAAAATTTGAGCTTGAATAGAAACATCTAAAGCGGAAACAGATTCGTCGCAAATTAATAATTTAGGTTGTAAGGCAATTGCTCTAGCGATTCCAATTCTTTGACGTTGTCCACCAGAAAATTCATGTGGATATCTATCATAATGAGTTACATCTAAACCAACATTTTTAAAAAGCTCTAAAACATAATCTTTTCTTTCTTTTTTATGAGATAGAATTTTATGAACTGTCATTGGTTCTAAAATTGCTTCACCGACTGTTTTTCTTGGATTTAATGAGGAAAAAGGATCTTGAAAGATAATTTGAATATCCTTTCTCATTAGTTTTAATTCTTTTGTGTTGAGTTTAGTAATATCTTTTCCTTGATAAAAAATCTCACCATTTGTAGCTTTTTCTAATTGTAAAATAGTTCTAACTAAAGTGGATTTTCCACAGCCAGATTCTCCTACTAAACCTAATGTTTCACCTTGGTATAAAGAAAAAGAAACATCATTTACAGCTTTAACAACATTTGGTTTTGTAAATAAAAATGATTTTGAAATGAATTCTTTTTTAAGATTTTTAACTTCTAAAAAAGGAGTAGTACTGTAAATTTTTTCATGATATACTTTTCTTTCTTCCTTTGAAAAAACACTGTTTTCCACTGTTTCGTTGATAAAGTCTTTTACCGTTGGCAACTTTTTTAAACGTACATTTTCTTTGGGTTTAGAGTTGATTAATGCTTTAGTGTAATTTTCTTTCGGGTTTTTGAATACTGAAGTAGTATTTCCATATTCTACAATCTCTCCTTTATACATAACAAGAACATCATCTGCAATCTCAGAAACTAAATTCAAGTCATGTGAAATAAAAAGAATACTCATTTGAGTTTCTAGTTGTAAGTTTTTTAAAAGTAAGATAATTTCTTTTTGAACAGTAACGTCTAAAGCGGTTGTAGGTTCATCAGCAATTAGTAATTTAGGTTTACATGCAATTGCCATAGCAATCATTACTCTTTGTTTTTGACCACCACTTATTTCATGCGGAAAGCTGTCGTAAATATGTTTTGGTCTTGGTAATTTTACTTTTTCGAATAAAGAAGTAACTTCTTCTCTTATTTCTTGTTTAGATAATTTTGTGTGTATTGATAAAATCTCTGCAACTTGTTTACCACATGTTATTGTGGGATTTAAAGAACTCATAGGTTCTTGAAAAATCATAGAAATTTCTTTTCCTCGGTATTTTTGAAATTCTTTTTCAGATAATGAGAATAATTCAGTATCTAAAAAGTTAATTTTACCTGAAACTTTTGCAGTTTTAGGTAGTAATCCAATTAATGCTAAAGAAGTTAACGATTTTCCACTTCCACTTTCACCAACAATTCCTAAAATAGAATTAGATTTAATTTTAAAGTTAAGATTGTTAATTACTTTAATTCCTTTGAATGAAATTGAAAAATCCTTAAATATTACCATAAAAAAGCTTTTAAAAATATTGTATTGTCAAAATTTTGGGTATAACTCTATCTATTTTAAATAATTAACCTTGTTTTTTTTGGATTAAAATAAAAAAAAATTATATTTGGCCCACTATTAACAAAATTTTAAGGTTTTGGTTAAGTCTTTTTAACTCAAATTCCTTATACTTTATAACCCTTCAAAAAATGAAAAACAATTACTTACCAAAGTTATTGCTTTTCGCTGGATTGTTGTCTTTTGGATTACAATCTAATGCACAAAACGAAAAGCAAATTAATGAAATTAGAAGCCAGTACGATCTGTCTAAACTTCAAACAATAGAGAAATCTATTGAAACAAGAGAAAACTCTCAAAGAAAGGAAGCTGTTAGAATAGCGAAACAAAAAGGTTGGAAAACTTCTTTCACAACTAAAGATGGTAGATTTTTACAACTACAAAGAATTGTAGACGATGTACCTGTTTACCTTACTACTTTTAATGTAGATGCAGCTAGATCTACTAGAACAAATCACTTAAATAATGGAGGTTCTTTAGGCTTAAACCTAATGGGACAAGGTATGACTGCTCACGTTTGGGATGGTGGTATTGCTAGAGCTTCTCACCAAGAATATGATGGAGCAGGAGGAAATAACCGTTTTTCTATCGGTGATGGAAGTACAAATTTAAATTTTCATGCAGCTCACGTAACAGGAACAATTATTGCTTCTGGTGTACAGGCAGATGCAAAAGGTATGGCTCCTCACGCTAAAGCTGTTGGATATTTCTGGGACAATGATCAATCAGAAGCAACAAATGCTGCTGCAAATGGAATGTTAGTTTCTAACCATTCATACGGTTTTGCAGCAAGAAATCCTAATACTGGTCAAGTTCAATTACCTCAATATTTCTTTGGTGGTTACATAGATGAATCTCGTGCTTGGGATCAAATTATGTTTAATGCACCAAATTATTTAATGGTAGTTGCTGCAGGTAATGACGGAAACGATAACACAGCAAATTCAAATCCAACAGGAGGTTCTGGTTGGGATAAATTAACAGGTCACTCAACTTCAAAGAACAATTTAGTAGTGGCAAATGCTCAAGATGCAAATGTAGATGCAAGTGGAAATTTAATTTCAGTATCTATAAATAGTTCAAGTAGTGAAGGTCCTACAGATGATTTCCGTATTAAGCCAGATATTACTGGTAACGGTACAGGAGTATATTCTACTTACCATAATAGTAATACTGCTTATAATTCTATTACAGGTACGTCTATGGCTTCTCCAAACGTAGCTGGTTCAATGATATTATTACAACAGCATTATAATAATGTTAATGGTAATTTTATGAGAGCTGCAACTTTAAAAGGTTTAGCTCTTCACACTGCTGATGATGCTGGAGCTTCTGGTCCAGATGCTGTTTTCGGATGGGGACTTTTAAATGCTAAAAGAGCTGCTGAAACAATTACTGCTAATGGAGCAGCTTCTAAGATTGAAGAATTAACGTTAACTTCTGGTCAAACATATACAATTACTGTAGATTCAGACGGAACTAGTCCTTTATTGGCTTCAATTTCTTGGACTGATAGACCAGGTACTGCTGTAACTACAGTGAATTCTACTACACCTGTATTAGTAAATGATTTAGATATTAGAGTTTCTAAAGGAAGTTCTGAGTTTTTACCATATGAGTTAACCGGACCAACATCTAGTGCTAAAAGAGATAATAATGTAGATCCATTCGAAAGAGTAGACGTAGCAAACGCTTCAGGAACTTATACGATTACTGTAACACACAAAGGAAGTTTAACTGGTGGTAGTCAAGCTTTTTCTTTAATTGTAACAGGTGTTACTGGAACTCCTGCAGTTTGTAATGCAACTACTCCTACAGGAGTAAATGTAAATGGAGTTTCTCAATCAGGAGCTACAGTAAATTGGTCTGCTGTTGCAGGGACAACTTACGATGTTAGATATAGAGTTTCAGGAACTTCTTCTTGGACAACAACTGCGGTTTCAGGAACTTCTTTAGATTTATCAGGGTTATCTTCAGCTACTCAATATCAAGTACAAGTTCGTAGCAAATGTCCTGATGGAACAAATTCATCATATAGTTCATCAACTACATTTACAACAAATGCACCAGCTGCATGTCAATCTTTACCTTATAGTGAAAGCTTTGAAAGTAATGATGGTTGGACTCAAGTTGGAGGAGATGATGGAAACTGGTTAAGAGACAGCGGAGGAACTCCATCTAATACTACTGGACCAAGTTCTGGTGCTGATGGTTCTTTCTATATGTTCTTAGAAGCTTCTACTAATGGAAGTGCTGGTCAAATAGGAAATAATGCTACTGCAATTTTAGAAAGTGGATGTTTTGATTTATCAGGTAAATCTGCAGCAGAGTTTACTTTCCAAAACCATATGTATGGAACAGATATAGGAAGTTTAACAGTTCAGGCTTCGTCAAACGATGGTGCTTCTTGGACTGATATTTGGACGCAATCTGGTAACCAAGGAAATCAATGGAATAGTGTTTCTGTAGATTTAGCTAGTTACTTAGGTTCAACAATTAAATTAAGAATAGTAGGTAGAACAGGAAATGGATGGAGAAGTGATGTTGCTATTGATGACTTAGGATTAACTGCTACAGACGCAGGATCTGATACACAAGCACCTTCAGCTCCTTCTAACGTTCAAGCTCCTAGCGTTACACAAACTACAGCTACTATAAGCTGGTCGGCTTCTACAGATAATGTAGGTGTTACAGGTTATGAAGTTTTCCAAGGTTCTACAAGTTTAGGAACAGTTACAGGAACTTCAGCAAACTTAACAGGATTAACAGCTGATACTTCATACACAATTTCTGTAAGAGCTGGAGACGCTGCAGGAAATCAATCTGCTGCTGGTTCAGTAACATTTACAACTCAAAGTGATACACCAGCACCAGTATCTTATTGTGCATCTAGTGGTAATAGAACACAATTCGAATGGATTGATAACGTAGAATTAGGAGGAATTGCAAATGCAACAGGAGCAGGAAGTGGTTATTCAGACTTTACTTCTCAAGTTGGAACATTAGCAAGAGGAAGTTCTAATAGTATGATTGTAAGTGCAGGATTCTCTGGTCAGGCATACACAGAGTTCTGGGCTGTATGGATTGATTTCAACAGAAACGGAACATTTGAAGACAGTGAAAAAGTAGTTTCAGGATCTTCCTCAAGTGCAAATAATTTATCTGCTACTGTAGATGTACCTTCAAACGCTGTTTTAGGACAAACTAGAATGAGAGTATCAATGAAGTATAATGCTGCTCAAACGGCATGTGAGAACTTTGCTGATGGTGAAGTTGAAGATTACACAATAAATATTACAGCTTCTACAACAAGTTCTAATTTATTTACAACATTTAGTGATGCTGATGCGTTAGGTAATGAAGAAGCTATTAATGTGGCTGCATACCCGAACCCTGCAACTAGTTTTGTACAGGTTAATTTAACTTCTAAAGAAGGAACTTTAAGTTCTTATAAGATAGTTAATACAATTGGTCAAACTGTTCAGAATGGTGATTTAACTAATGGAAGAATTAATATTTCTAGCTTAAATTCAGGTATGTATATTTTAGAAGTTACTTACGGACCTAAAAAATTAAAAACTAAATTGGTTAAAAGATAAACCCTTCAATTATTTACAACCAATCATAAAGCTCAAACTTTTGTTTGAGCTTTTTTTTATTTAGTACAACAAAAAAACAGGATAAACCCCTGTTTTTCAGTTTTCAGTGGTATTTATTGAAAAAGATCGCTATCTTTAAATTGAAACTCTAGCTAACCTATGAGTATCTTTATTGGTATCCCCCTTCCTCAAGGATTAGATTGCTAATCGATGTGTAACCCCCAAACACAAGAGGACATGAAGAATACGTTCTTAACACTGCTGATGCTTCTTTCTTTAACATGCTTTCCGCAAGAAAGAAGAAAATGTCACTCAGACGAAAACTTTGAGTACAGAAAAACAAAGACCCCCGCGATTCAAGATAACTTGGATCGAATTGAGAATTTTACTCAAATGAGAATACAGCAATTGGAAAAGCTCCACAGTAGAATGGAACAAAAGCTTATCACTATTCCAGTTGTAGTACATATTATCTACAGTAACGACTTAGAAAATATTAGTGATGATCAAGTTCAATCTCAAATTGATGTATTGAACGAAGATTTTCGAAAAACGAATCCCTACGTTACGGACAAATGGCCGCAGGCTGCTGACACTAAGATTCAGTTTCGCTTGGCTTCAGTCGATCCGAATGGTAATTCTACTAAAGGAATTACAAGAAAATCAACAACAAAAGAATCTTGGGGAGCCCAAGATCAAATGAAAGATTCAAAATCTGGTGGAGTAGATCCATGGAATACCGCTGAGTATTTAAACATATGGGTTTGTAACATTGGAAATGGAATATTAGGATACGCGCAATATCCAGGAGGAAAACCTTCAACAGATGGCGTGGTAATTAATCCGAAGTATTTTGGATCTTCAGACAAAGGATCAAACTTCTATTTAAGTGCACCTTTTGATAAAGGAAGAACAACTACGCACGAAATAGGTCATTTTTTAAATTTACGCCACATTTGGGGTAATAGTAGAGGTTGTGGTACTGACGATTTAGTTAGTGATACACCCGAATCTAATGGACCAAATTATGGCTGCCAACATGGAACAGTTTCTTGTGGATCTGAAGACATGATTGAGAATTTTATGGATTATTCAGATGATACTTGTATGAGTATTTTCACATCTGGACAAAGCGCTAGAATGCATGCAATATTAATGGAAGGAGGATTCAGACATGAGCTAGCTACATCTAATAAATTTGACTCGATTGTTAACGATCTTACAACGCCTGAAGGAATTGTAGTTTCTGATGTACAAACATGTGAAGCTCATATTTCTTGGGATGAAATTGAAGGTGTTTCTTATGATATTAGATATAGAATTTTAGGTTCTGAAACTTGGAACCAAACTTCTGTATTAGGAACTTCTATTGTTTTAAATGAATTATCTGATGATTCTGAATATGAAGTTAAAGTAAGAAGTACAAGTGAGTCTGGTGAATCTTTATACAGTTCATGTGTAAAATTTAACACACTAATTAAAGATCCATATTGTGAATCTAAAGCTACTAATGTGCAAGAGTTATATTTAGGGACTGTAACTTTAGGCAACATCAATAATACTTCTGATGGAGGTAATGGATATTCTAGTTTTGTTTCTCAGTCTACAAAAGTACTTAAAACACATGCTGTGAATTTTGAACTTACACCTGTTTGGACTGGAGGTATTAATTATGAAACAGGTTATTCAATTTTTGTAGATTACAATCAGGATAATGATTTTGATGACGAAGGTGAAACAGTATTTATTCAGAGTATGGTTACTGATCCTTTTGTTAAAGGAAGTTTTATAATACCGCATCACGCCTTAGAAGGTGATACAAGAATGCGAATAGCTGTAAAGTATGATGGTATTCCAAAAGAATGCGAAGTTTTTGAATATGGTGAAGTAGAGGACTATACATTAAAAATACTAGCTGCAGATCATGATACCCATGAACCTACAGCTCCAGAAAATTTACATGCTTCAGAAATTAAAGAAACAGCAATTACTTTGAGTTGGGATAACGCGATAGATGATGTTAATGTAGAAGGTTATGATGTTTTTATTGACGATAAATTTTTTGATTACATCACAACAGCTAGTATTGAAATTCCCAATCTTGATTTAGCAACAGAATACAAATTATCTGTAAGAACAGTAGATTGTTCAGGTAATGAATCTGATTTCTCTAATATTTCAGTAACTACAATAGGAGAAGCAATATCATACTGTCAATCTAGAGGAGAAAGTGTTGCTTATGAATGGATAGACAAAGTTGAAATTGGTGAAATTTCCAATGAAAGTTCTAACGACAAAGGATATGGAGATTATACAGCTTTAACAGCTAATGTAATAAAAGGGAGTCAAACTCCAATCGTTGTAAGCTCCGGTTTTTTGAACTTTAGCTATACTGAATTTTGGACAGTTTGGATCGATTTTAATCAAGATGGTTCTTTTGACGACGAAGAAAGAGTACTTGAAGGTTCTTCATCAGATGAGAGCGATTTATATGGAATTATTGATATTCCAACTAATGCACTACTTGGAAAAACCAGAATGCGAGTAGCTATGAAGTATAATACTAAAGCTTTAGCATGCGAATCCTTTTCTGAAGGAGAAGTAGAAGATTACACTCTAAATATAGTTGACTTAGATAATGCTCAAAACTTGAAAGAAGCTGACATTTCAAATGCTAATATCCTTGGAAATGAAGAAGAGTTTAATGTTACAGCTAGTCCAAATCCAGCAACAGATATTTTAGATATCAAAATACAAGATCACAAGCGAAACCAAATGGTATCATACACCATAGTAAATAATATGGGACAAATTGTTCAGCGAAATAACTTAAATAGCTTTAAACTCGATGTTTCTAAACTCAATTTTGGAGTTTATATTCTAGAGGTATACGATGGACAGAAAAAATTTCAAACCAAAATAGTTAAGAGATAATCCCCTTTTTTAATTATTTGTTAGAAAGCCTAAGCAAACGCTTAGGCTTTCGTTTTTCATGAAATTTCTTAACATACTTTAAGAATTGTTATAAAATATTTAAATAATAGAGTTATTGTTTGTTTATTTTAGGTTGAAAATATATTTTCGGTTTCCCTTTTCTTAAAAAACACATCATAAGTTTTCGAATTCGATAATGAATTAAGTTTTTTTTGAAATAAAAACGGAACATATAAAAATCTGAGTCAGTTGTATTGGAATATTTAATAGACACTAACAGTTTATCAAAGATTGTAAGTGTGTAATTCAATGTGGAATTATTTTAGAAACAATAAATAGTAGAGTTGAAAGTTTAATATCACATGAAATTACAAATACAACAGAATTAAGTAAATGTATCTAAATTGAATTAAGACATTTATGTTTTAGAGGTTAATGATGGTCGAAAATCATTTTGTTACCAATTTGGTAAAAGAATAAAGCATGAATAATCCCCTATATTGTTAACTAAGCCCAAGTATAAACTTGGGCTTAGTTTTTGTTTGTTTTTTCTTTTTTTTAACTTTTTTAGTGTTATTTGCGTAATAAATTAACGTTATATGTTTTTTTTATTTATAAAAGTGTTATTTTTGATATACAAAACATTTGTGATCAAGTAACTTCCATCACTTCACAAACTTGATTACATTTTTAAACCATTAAACCCTTTAAAAACAATGAAAAAAATTACTTTTTTGTTTCTTTTTGTTGCTGGAATACTATTTGCGCAACAAGGAAGAACTTGCCATACTATGGAAAATCTAGAGTATAGGCAATCTCAAGATCCTCAATTGAAAGAACGAATGAATAATATCGAAAAGTTTACTCAAAACAAACTCGATTTAATTTCAAAAGGATTGTATAAAGTAGACGGACAAATCATTACAATTCCAGTAGTAGTTCATGTAGTTTACAATACAGCACAACAAAATATTAGTGATGCCCAAGTATTGTCTCAAATAGAAGTATTAAACGAAGATTTCAGAAGAACAAATTCAGATGCCAATAACAAATGGTCTCAAGCGGCAGACATTCAAGTAGAATTTAAATTAGCTACTATAGATCCTAACGGAAATCCAACTAATGGAATTACTAGAACATCTACATCAGTAACATCGTGGAGCAGTAACGATAATATTAAAAGATCTTCTAGAGGAGGAAAAGATCCATGGAATACTTCAGAGTATTTAAATATGTGGGTAGGTAACCTAGGAGGAGGACTACTTGGTTACGCTCAGTTTCCTGGAGGAAATGCATCTACCGATGGAGTTGTAATGGGTACTCAATTTTTTGGGAGTTCAGATAAAGGTTCTGGATTTTTCTTATCAGCGCCTTTTGATAAAGGAAGAACAACTACTCACGAAGTAGGTCACTTTTTAAATTTACGTCATATTTGGGGTGACGGAGGATGTGGAGTTGATGATTTCGTTTCAGATACACCAAATTCAGATTCACCAACTTCTGGATGTCCAGGAAACAAAACAACTTGTGGTAGTTTAGATATGGTTGAAAACTATATGGATTATTCAGATGATGCATGTATGAATCTATTTACACAAGGTCAAAAAAATAGAATGAGAGCTGTTTTAGAATCAGGAGGAGCTAGAAGAAGTTTAGCTTTATCAGATAAATTTGGCTCTGGTGGTGGAGGTCCAGATCCAGTAACATGTTCCTCTACAATAAATTCTTTTCCGTACGGAGAGAGTTTTGAATCTAACGACGGCTGGACACAAGTTACTGGTGATGATGGGAACTGGGTAAGAGATGCAAACGGTACTCCTTCTAATGGAACAGGACCTAGCGCTGGAGCAGATGGAAGTTTTTACATGTTTTTAGAAGCGTCTACAAATGGAAGTACAGGTCAAATAGGTTCTAATGCTTCTGCAATTTTACAAAGTCCTTGTTTTGATCTTAGTGGATTATCTTCTGCTAATTTCTCTTTTAGTAATCACATGTTTGGTACAAGTGTAGGTTCATTAACTTTAGAAGCTTCTATTGATGGAACTTCATGGACTAGCTTATGGACACAAACAGGAAATCAAGGTAATCAATGGAATAACGTGTCAGTAGACTTAAACACATATCTAAATCAGACAGAATTAAAACTACGTTTTGTAGGAACTACAGGAACGAGTTGGTCTAGTGACATAGCTATTGATAATTTAACATTAACAACCGGAACTGGTGGTGGAAATCCGGATCCTGGATGTGCTTCACTAAACTTTAATGATTTTACACTGAATTCATTTTCTAACCAAGATTCAGCAGGTAATGCTTCTGTTGGAGGAAGTGGAAACTCATTAACTTTAACAAACAATACTTGGAAATATATTGATCTAAATTATACTGTAACTCCAAATACTGTCATTGAATTTGATTTTAGTAGTACTTCACAAGGAGAGATTCATGGAATAGGTTTTGAAGATGATAATTCATTAACATCAAGTAGATATTTTAAAGTTCATGGAACACAAAATTATGGTATAACTAACTTTGATAATTATACTAGCGGAACAACTACATATATAATTCCAGTTGGAGATTCATACACAGGAAGTATGGATCGTTTAGTGTTTATTAATGATAACGATGCTGGTTCTGGAAACAATTCTACATTTTCTAATGTAAAGATTTATGAAACTTCTTGCTCTTCATCTAGAACAGTGGTAGAGTTTGGAGCAAGAATCGATGTATTAGGAGATCAAGATGAAAATATATTAACAACATTAAAGTTAGCTCCAAATCCAGTATCTAAAGGAAGTAAGCTAGAAATAATAACTCCTGATAATTCAGATTTATCAAAGGTAAATTACCAAGTAATTAATATGCTAGGTCAAATAGTAAAGAAAGGAAATTTAAGTAATCGTATCATTAATACAAATACATTAACTCCTGGAGTATATATTTTGAATCTAAATAACAAATTTACAGGAACTAAAGAACGATTTATTATTAGATAATTGTTATCTATTTTTTGAAGTAAAAGAGGTCGTTTTTTAAACGACCTCTTTGTTTTTATCGCTACTGAAATCATTACATTTGTCTTTTATTTAGAAATTCATGAATTACCTTACTGTAGAAAATATTTCCAAAGCTTATGGAGAGCGCGTTTTGTTTGAAGATTTATCTTTTGGAATTAATAAAGATCAGAAAATAGCTTTTGTAGCTAAAAACGGAAGCGGTAAAACATCAATTTTAAACATTGTTGCAGGAAAAGATACGCCAGATTCAGGTCAGGTTATCAGTAGAAAAGGAATTCATATAGCATACTTATCTCAAGAACATAATTTTGATGCAAATCAAACAATAGAAGAAACAATTTTCGCTACAGAAAATAAAATTCTTCCAATTATTCAGCAGTATGAAGCAGCGTTACAAAATCCAGATGATGCCGAAGCGTATCAAAAAGCATTTGATTTAATGGATCAACACAATGCGTGGGATTTTGAAACACAGTATAAGCAAATCTTATCGAAACTAAAGTTAGATAATCTGCAACAAAAAGTAGGTTCACTTTCTGGAGGACAACGTAAACGTTTAGCTTTAGCAATTATCTTAATTAATAAACCAGATTTATTAATCTTAGATGAGCCAACCAACCATTTAGATTTAGAAATGATTGAATGGTTAGAAGCATTCTTTTCTAGAGAAAAAATTACCTTATTTATGGTAACACACGATCGCTATTTCTTAGAACGTGTGTGTAATGAGATTATAGAATTAGATAACGGACAGCTTTACAAATACAAAGGAAATTATTCATATTATCTTCAGAATAAAGAAGAGCGAAAAGCTTTAGAAGCGACAAACCTTAGTAAGGCGAAAAGTTTATATAAGAAAGAATTAGATTGGATGCGTCGTCAACCTAAAGCAAGAACGACAAAATCTAAATCTCGAATTGATGATTTCTTCGAAATTAAGCAAAAAGCACACCAACGCAGAAAAGAACATGAAGTTCAGTTAGAAATTAATATGGAACGTTTGGGAAGCAAAATTGTAGAATTACATAAGCTAAAAAAATCTTTTGATGAAAAAGTAATTCTAGATGGTTTTGAGTATGTGTTTAAAAAAGGAGAACGTATTGGAATTATTGGAAAAAATGGAACAGGAAAATCATCGTTCTTAAATATCTTAACGAAACAATTACCATTAGATGGAGGAAAAATTGTAGTTGGAGAAACGGTAAAGTTTGGATATTACACCCAAAAAGGAATCAATATTAAAGAAGGGCAGAAGGTCATTGAAGTGATTAAAGAATTCGGAGAAGAAATTCCGTTAACGAAAGGAAGAAGAATTTCTGCAGCGCAATTACTAGAACGATTTTTATTCGACAGAAAAAAACAGTACGATTTTGTAGAAAAGTTAAGTGGAGGAGAGCAGAAGCGATTGTATTTATGTGCAGTGTTAATTCAGAATCCGAATTTCTTAATTCTCGATGAGCCAACAAACGATTTGGATGTAGTTACACTAAACGTTTTAGAAAACTTCTTGTTAGATTATCCTGGAAATTTAATGGTAGTTTCTCACGATCGTTATTTTATGGATAAAATTGTAGATTCTCTATTTGTTTTTAGAGGAAATGGAGTAGTGGAGAATTTCCCTGGAAATTACTCTGATTTTAGAGCTTATGAAGATTCTAAGACCCCAGAACCTAAAACAGAAAAGAAAGAAGCTGTAAAACGCGAAAAAACGCCTCAAAAAGGAAAGTTGAGTTACAATGAGAAGCGTGAGTTCGGTGTTTTAGAGATTGATATTGAAAAACTACAAAAGAAAAAAGAGCAAATCGAAGCTCAATTTGCCAACGGAGAAGTAGCTTCAGAAGATATTAACGACAAATCTGTAGAACTTCAACAAATCATAGAAGATTTAGAAACCAAAGAAGAGCGTTGGTTCGAATTATCTATGAAAATGGAAGGGTAAAAGTGTAGAAGTTTTTTTAAATGAACTTTAGAATATTGTTGAGAATCAAAGTGTCTTTTATCTGTTTTGTCATTTGCAACATTACTTTTTCAGTAATTTGATAAGTGGCTCACGATACTCGTGATCTTTTTCATTAAGATAAATTCTATTTTTTTCGAAATCAAAATTCACAAATAGTTCTGCATAGTCTTGTTCACCTTCTAAGAAAATTTTAAACCTACTTTTATTGTTTACATAATTTGGTGAGTCTTGGTTTAAATTAGCGCAAGTAAAAGTTTGTGTGTCCTTTAAAACAAGATCTGTGTTTTTAAGGTCATACTTATCAGATAAAAATTGCAGTAAGACGTCACTTTCTTTCCCTCTAGAAATAAATTGAATTCCTTCCTTTAAAAACATATTTTTTGGTTCTCCATTCACAAAGCCAGGGGGAATGTCTTTTTTAAGGCGAATGGTAACTCCTACCTTTTCTTTGTTTAAAATTGCACGAGCAGTATATTCAAAATAAGAGTCCAGTTCTTCACGATTAACAATAGAAAGCGGAACATCAACGAATCCTTCTGTGGATTGAAAGTTGGTAATATTAACAACTTTTAAGTTTTCTTTTTTACAACTTACAAGTCCTAATGTAAGTACAGATAGCAATAATTTTTTCATAATTTTTGTTTTAGCTATGTGATGTACAAAGCTGAATCAATGGACGGTAAATATATATTTTTTACTGAAAGTTTACTTAGTGTATCCGAATAATTTTTGTCTATACTATTCTAGTCAATTTAAAATCGTTTAAAATATCTCTTCTTCGTTCTTAAAACTTTTAAATTCGATCGGATTGTTACTAAAATCTAAAACAAACATAGTTTTTTGTTCTCCACGAGTTCCTTTGTAACGTGTTTGTGGTGGTATAATAAATTCAATATTGTGAGATTGTAATGCATTTTTAATGAATTCAAACTCATGATCTTTTACAATACAACCAAAATGAGGAATTGGAACTTTTATATTATCCACTTTTCCACAGTAATCCAATTCCGGAATATTATTAGAAATATGAGCAGATAATTGATGTCCGAAAAAATCGAAGTCAATCCAATGTTCAGTTTGTCTTCCGATAGTACAGTTTAAAATTTCATGGTAAAATTCATGTGTACTTTGAATGTCTTTAACTTTAAATGCAAAATGAAATCTGTTCATAATTAATATCCTTTTTGTATTGAAACTACATTAATAAGTTCTTTTTCGTTTAACAAGTTTTTATAATTGGACACCACAATATCCGAAGCTGTTTCAATATTGGTGATAGCAGCAATATGTGGTGTTATGATAATATTCTTGTGTTCCCAAAATGGGTGATCTATTGGTAAAGGTTCAGTTCGAAAAACATCGAGTAAAGCACCTGATAAATGTTGATTATTTAATAACCTAAGTAAATCGTTTTCCACTAAATGTTCTCCGCGCCCGACATTAATTAAATATCCGTTTTTGTTAAGTTGTGAAAGATTTTCAAGGTTTAAAATATTTTCTGTTGCAGAGGTTAATGGTAGAATATTAATTAAAATATCTGTGTTTTGTAGTACGTCAGTCAAACCGTCATTTCCATGAAAACAAGATACATTTACTAATGTTTTTTCTGATCTCGACCAAGCTTTTACTTTAAATCCAATTTGCGCTAATTTTGTAGCAACATGAGTTCCGATTTTTCCTAAACCTAAAATTCCAATGCTAGTATTTTGAATTGTTTTATACGGTTTTTGTTGCCATTGCTTTTCTTTTTGAGTTTTCTGATATTCAGCAAAACGTTTTAAATGAGATAAAATACCTGTTAAAATAAACTCGAACATATCTTCAGATAATCTATTATCTACAATTCTTGTTACGACGTAATCTGAAGCTAAATCCTGACTTTGAATTATGTGTTCTACTGAAGCTCCGACAGATTGTACGACTTTTACATTTGGAAATTGTGCTAAAATATTTGGTTCAGGTTTCCAACACAAAGCGAAAGTAACAGCTTTTGGATCAGTTACATTCGGATAAATCTCAATAGTAGTATCTGGTAACTTGGTTTGTAAAGTTTCTTGCCAAGGTTTCGGATCTTTATTGTTAAAACAGATTACAATGCTCATCTTCTTTTTTTACAAATTTCTAATTTTTAGGAGAGTTGTGAAAATGTAATCGTTTGTATTTTTGTAAATTTACTTCAGAATGATGTGTAATTTTAAATATTTACTTATGATTGATGATATAGATACGCAAATTTTAAAAGCTTTAGAAAAAGATGCACGACTTTCTTTTGCGGAAATAGGCCGTTTAATTAATCTTTCTGCATCTGCGGCAAGAGAACGTATTTTAAAAATGGAAGATGTAGGTTTAATTAAAAAATACACGATTGAAATTGATCATTCTCAGTTGGGTTATGACTTAGAAGTGTTTATTTTGGTAAAAGTATTTCACGGAAAACTTCGTTCGTTTTTAGATGCAATTCCAACGATTCCAGAAATTAAAAAAGCACACAGAATTACTGGAAATCAGAACGTACATGTAAAAGCAATGCTCAAAAACCAGTTGCATTTACAACAATTAATCGATCAATTAATGCCGTTTGGTGATACGCATACTTTGTTGGTACTATCGGATGTATTGGAGAAAAAATAATTGATTCTGTTCGGTTTGACAATTAACGTTATTTATCTTTTATTCAATTCGTATTCTAACAGTTCTTTAAAGTATGTATTGTCTCCAAAATAATAAGACTCAATAAAATCAACAACAGCTTCTTCATTTTCAAAATCAAGGCTAAAATCTCCAGGTCCTGGACCTGGAACCCAATTTGAACAAACCAATTGATATTGATTTTTTAAAAACCAGAGCATTAGAGTTGGACAATCAGATGAAATTTCTGATTTAGTTTTACCCTCACTATCCAATATTATAGCGGGAATCGTAGAATAATTTGGAATTGAATTTCCTAGAATTCCTGGTTTTTTAATAATGAAACATCTTTTATGATTACAAGTGAGATGAAGCCCTTTTGCTTTAAGTTTTTCTATGTTATTTTTACTTAACAATTTTATTTTTTGAGTTTTGGATTCATGTGTCACTTCTAGCTGAATTGAGAAGTGAAGAAATCTATTTTTAATTATATAACCGAATAATAATAAAGTAGACTTGTCTATTATTTTATATGGAAATCACTTCTGAAACGATATCTTAATATTTCAACAAGATATCCTAAATCATCGTGTTGAATAGCTTTCTTATATGCTAAATCAAAATTATGATCATTCATAATAGAGCATCCATATATGTTTAAATAAGGAACTATTCCTTCTTCTTGCTTATCAGAAACACTAGTGTCAGTTACAGCAAAAATAACATCCAGATTATCTTTATGAAGTACATTTTCTATTTGTTTAAAAATTTCAGTTGCTTCCATTTCTAATTTTTTTCAAATAATGATCTAAAACCGCTATAATTTCAGGGAAATTAGCTCTTCCAAATCCTATTCTTATGTATTTACCTTCGTATTCAAACATTTCCGAAGGAACAGTCATAATTCCAGTTTCTTTTACTAGTGTATTACTAAATTCTAAAGCAGAATTATCAATATTAAGCTGAACAAAAGATGTTGAACCTGCTTTTGGCGGAACGAAGTTTGTGATTACATTTTGCTGATCAACAAACTCACTAAAAACAGCAATGTTACTATTGATTTTTTTAAGATTTGGTTCTAAGAATGCATTGATATTATTTAAAGCCATTATGGATAAAATTTCACTAGGCGCACTATTACAAATACTTAGGTAATCTTTAAACGCTACAACTTTCTGTAAGAAAGATTTGTCTTGACTTACTAGCCAACCTGTTCGTAAACCAGCTAAACCAAAAGTTTTTGATGTGCCCCAAAGACTAATCCCTTTTTCGTAAAGATCACAAATAGGTTGTAATTCTTCCGTATCTTCATGAATCAATTTATGATACATTTCATCTGAAAAGATATAGATATCGTGCTTTCTAGCAATAGCAACTATTTCGTTTAGTTGATGTTTGGTTAAATAACTTCCTGTAGGATTATGCGGGAAATTTAGAATAATCAGTTTGGTGTTTCTCTGAATGAGTTGTTCTAAATCTTCCGTGTTGAAAGTCCAATCTTCAGAATTAGGTTTCCAAAATGAAAGTTCACAATGAATAGATTTCACCACTTCTGATAACGATTGGTAACATGGTGAAACTGTAATAGCATGATCTGTTGCATTTAATAAAACATTCATACTGATGAAATTTAATTCACCAGGTGTTGCCACGACAACATTTTCTATAGAATTTAAATTATAATGTTGAAGTATAGCTTCTCGTAAAAGTGGATTGCCTTCACTTTCAGTATATCCTAATTTTAAATTTTCCCATAGTTTTAGTTCTTCTTTAGAAGCATTTTCTAGTATATAATTCAATTCATAGCCGTCGCAATCAGAGCTAGATAGTAAGTACTTTGCCGTAAACTCGTGTTGGGCAAAGTAACGCTCGAGTTTAAAATCGTTTATTTTCATAGGTTAAAAAATCCTTTCTACTACTGTTATAGAAGATTATAGTTTGATTTTAATAGGAATGTTGTTAGTTACTAAAGTTAGTAAATAAAAAATCAGTTAGAAAATATGTAGACATTTTTGGAGCGAACATAAAGTAAGTAATGCATTTTAGTTACTGTTATGTTCTTTACAAAAGACAAAGATGATTAGTTCGTTGGATGTATTCTGTTGTATTTTTTCATTATTTTAATTATATCATTTATAGGAATAGATTTCCTTTCATGATTTTTTCTACCAGTCATTGTTTTGGCAGCAAATAAAGAGTTGATAATAGCTTCTTCAGTAGCCTCTATAACAGCCAAAAATAGTGGAGTCATAGCTCCATTTTCTAATTCTTTAGTTGCTATTAATGGAGAGTTTTTATGGTGAGGAATAAAATTATCTTTAGCTGTAGATACTGCTATAACATAATCTCCACTACTGTTTGATGCAATTCCTCCAGTTCTTGCCAGTCCCATCATACCTCTTTTTGCTAGTCGTTCTAAATTTCTAGAACTTAGAGGAGCATCTGTCATTACTACTATCATACAAGAACCATCAACATCATATTTGTAATTTCTAGGATAATTATCTAGTTCTTTTCCTATAGGAACTCCATTTATTTGAAGAACACCTCCATAATTAGTTTGTACCAATACGCCAACTGTGTAGGCTCCAAACTTTTCAGGTATAATTCGAGAAGATGTTCCAATGCCTCCTTTGTATTGAAAACAAACTGTTCCAGTTCCGGCACCAACATTACCTTCTTTTATTGCTCCACTTTTTGCATTTTGAATTGCATCTAAAACGTGTTTTTCTTTTACATGTCTTCCTCTGATATCATTTAGCCATCCGTCATTAGTTTCACCAACAATTGAATTAACGGAATGTATATCTTCATTTCCTTTTTGTTGTAAAGTGTAAGTTATTAAAGCATTTGAAGCTTCTGGAACGCTTAATGTATTTGTTAAAATGATGGGAGTTTCAATATTTCCTAATTCTTTTACTTGGCTATATCCAGCTAACTTGCCAAAGCCATTTCCTAAATAAATTGCAGCAGGAACTTTTAATTGAAATATATTTCCCGAATGAGGAAGTATGGCCGTAACTCCTGTTCTAATTCGATCTCCTTTTATTATTGTGGTATGTCCAACTTTAACTCCTTTAACATCTGTAATAGCGTTTAATTTACCAGGTTTTAAAATACCAATTTCAATTCCGTAGTCTCTAGCTCTCTTATCTTGAGAAAACAAATAGTTTGAAATTAAGGCAAAAACTACAAATACTATTTTTCTAGTAATCATTATTTATTCAAGGTTTATTTAAGTCAAAGGTATTATTTGTGAAATATAATTTATCTAAAGACATTGTTTATTTCTTCTGTAGGAAATCTTTAAATTCAAGTGTTTTTCTTTGCTTTTTGTGTTGAAGATTTAAATAACACGGTTTCGAGTAAACTATCGTTTCAGCACCGATTATATTTAGTTTGTATGCTTTCTACAGTCTTGTTTTTAATCTTCCACAGTTCCTAAATAATGAATATGAGATTTTATCCGTTCAATTTCTGCATCTTTAGAAGTTACATCTTTTAGAATGGAAAGTGTAGATACCATTTCGATACTAGTTGGAGCGTGCCCCGTTAAAGAAACATAATTATTCCTAATTGTAACTAACCGTAAAGGTGTTGCAATTTTAAAAAACTCTTCAATTGTTGTTATTTCTCTACTAAACAGTGTTTTTAAAATTGGATTCAAATCAGTTAGTGCACATTGAATACCAACTTCAGATAAAACTTTTGGAGTATTTTCGAAAGTTAGAATATCTGAAACATCGTAAGCATTATTTTTTTGATTATGTATGAGTTCTTCATACAATAAATTAAAATGTTCGTCAACTACCGAAATCTCTCTGCTTAGTATTTGAAATCTGCGTTTTGCAGAAAAATGAGGTCTTGTTTCAGGTTTATATGAAAGTACATGTTCTAATTCGCTCCATAATTCTTGTGCAAGTGTTCTAACTTGTATTTCAAACACAGGACGCTCATTAAAGGGAATCTTACTATCCTTTAGTCGAACCATATAATGAATAGATGAATATCCACTGTCTTTATGTTTATTTTCAATATGTGATAACCCTAATCTAGCGAGTTTTTCTGGTTCAAAAAAGGCTTCAGGAGGAGTTTCATTATCGATTTCGAAGAAACTTGAATTCCTAAGTTCTTTATCAATTAAAGATAATTGAGAGGTAAAATACACGATAATTCTAACTCCAATAGTATCGTGCATGTTTTTAAGACTTTTAAATGATAAATTATCTGGGAAAAACTCTGGCTTTCGAAATATTTTTTCAACAACCTTGTCAGGGTTTTTAATACGTAACATAGTTTGTCTAATTGGCGATGGTGTTGCTATTCCCTTGCTAGTCATATAATGGCTCCAAAATTCAGGTTGTTCCATTTTCCTTAAACAGGTGTTAATTTCATTAGCTGTTGGCTCCAATATGTTTGTTTCGTATTCTTTGTATTCCTCAAGAAAACTATTCAATTCATTTGATAGTCCCATAATATCTTTCTTGTGTTTTTTCTGTTATATTTTGAGAATGTACTCTAAGGTTTTGTGTATGAAAATTACATCTTTTTTTGGTATTTATTTCAAACTTCCACAACTGTTATCAACTATAGTTTAGAGTAGAAGTGTAATGAAATGTAGACGAGTTTTAAACAGGCTGTTATATCGTATGATTTTTGAAGATCAATTTACGTTTTAAGTTTATATAATTTAAGCTGTCTATCTTCTAATTGTGTTAAAAAGCTTATTTCTTCCTGAATAGCGATCTGATTGCTTTCTAAAGCTTGCCATTTTGCTAAGATATCTTTTGAAATCCATGACCATCGTTGTTCGAAATGGGTAATGTTAGGTATAAAGTAATTTTTAGAAAGCGTAATTAACCCTTTCGTAAACATAAATATTATAAACCTTGATGCTAATTTCCAACTTGTTTTTTTGTGATTAATATGATAATCAAAACTTGCAATAAGAGACATTAAATTTGAAAATGTATTACTAAGCTTGTCGAACATTGGTTGTACTACGAACAGCTGTTCATGCCATAAAATTTCTATATTGGCTTCCCAAATCAATTTCTCAACAACTTCTGTTGTTTCTCCAGCATTTAATCTAGTTCTAGCTTCATTTAACTTGTTGAAAGCTTCAATGATAATTTCATTTTTTTTAGTTTGTATGAGTTGATTTTTGAATATATCAAATTCCAGCTGGCTAAATGCCAAATGAATGGATCCAATTTCTGTAAAGATTTTATTGTTAATGATTCGGATGATTTGGAAGTCATCTTCGATCGTTCTATTCTTTTTTTTACAAGCATTAGAGAAGGTTTTTAAAGGAGTATTTTCCCAGTCCCATAACTTTAATTTTGTTCCAATATGAAAAGAAGCAAAAGCCGCCATTCCTGCCCATTTATATAAGTTGGGCTCATTTTTGTATAATTGAGCGTAGTATGTTGTGATTGTGCGATTTCTAAGAATTACTTCAGTTTCTGGTGGTAGATTAAAACTATATTTAGCAGTAGTATTCAAAGGAAAATCTAAATTATTAATTAGGTAAATTTAGTGTTTTAATTCTGTTCAAATACGATATAGCGATTAAGTACATAACTGATTTTGTTGTACAAATCTCTATGGTATTTTTATCTAATCTTTTGAGTTTATTGCTTGTGCTTGGCGTGTTATTATAGTTTTTTAGCCACTTTAGTCTTTTTTATAGTTATTTTGATAATTAAAAAATTCCTTAAAGCTTTCTGCAAAAGTAAAGTGATAAATAGCTATTGAGTAAACGAAAATCATTACAATTAAAGGACTCTTGTTAATCAAAGAACTGTTAATAGAGAAGAATCCAATAATAGCTCCTAGAATTGCTAGGGAAAACAATATAATTGATATAATTCTAGCCCAATTTTTACCTTTATAAACCATAGCTAAAAGTCCGATAGTTAAACCTAATCTAATTAATTGTTGAATTAATTTATCGTAGTCAATTTCAGGTCTGACAGAATGATAAAAATATATTGTGTGTAATGAAATTAATAGTATACTAATAGATATTGATATTGTTCTTCTTTTTCCGTTTTCAATCAAGTGGTTCATTGTTATTATATTCGTTGTTATATCACGTTTTTTTATTCAGAAAACTGGTCAATATGTTCTTTAATTTCATAAACTCTTTTTCTTGTAATTTCACATATTCGACTTGCTCTAATATTTTTTTGAATAGTTCCTCCTCCAGAATATTTTTCTTGAGAAACAATTCCTATCAAAGCCCTTTCACTATCTCTAAATGATATCCAGTTTCTTTGAGACATTTTAAGTTTTTCGTAATCCTCAGGCTTAAGTTTTTTTAAAAGAATTTGATAATATTTATTTAATAATTTATCGTACTCTTTTTCTAATTCAAATATAGCTTTAGTCATTCCCATTGTTGTATTATCAACATTAATTTTTTTGCTGGCGAACTTCTCAATTCTATAAACATCAAGTTTAAACTCTAAATCAATTTGAGATACATAATTTTTTGAGTTAGCTAAAGAATCTTTCAGTGTAATAATTTCATCATCAATTTCTTTATTAAACCTTAAAATATCTGTTTTATTAACTTCTCTTTGAGCAGTTATAAAAAATGAAATTAACAGAAATAAAAAAGTTAATATATATTTCATTTATGATAGTTTTTTAATGTTTATGGTGGTTTTGTGTATGTTTTAGTTGCATGGTTCAAATACAAACTGAACAGAAAACCTGTTTTTTTTTAATGACAATCAGTAAGTTGGTTTTAAATGATGCTGGTTTTAGTTATTTTTTTCGTGTTTGTATACGAAATTATGTTTTTCAATAATTACCCATTCTGATATAATTTTATTTAATTCGTATGTTTCTAAAGTTTTGTAATATCCTGTAGCACGAATTTCTATATCTTCTTCTGGTACTTTGCTTACTATTTCATTTATTGCTCCAATAGGTATTTTTAAATTTCCCCTTCCTTTTATAATTTTTTCGTGAAATTTTAAATTTTCAGGAAGTATTGGTGGAGGTGGCATACCGATTATATTATTATTTTTATCTTTAATTGTTAATGTAAGTGAAGGAATACCGAAAATAAAACTATTTATAATAATTGGTTCATATAAGTTGTTTTTAATAGCTAGAATTATCTCTTTTCTATCCGTTAAATAAAAGTCTATTTCTACTTTGGTATTGCTATCAATTCCATAATCTTTAAAAGTAATTTTTCCAAAATCTTTTTGTGTATTTATATCTTCAATTGGTTCTGTATCTGAGTAACGATGAACTAATACAGAAACTACTTTATGTAAAAGCCAATTTTCTTTCTCTTTAGAGTATTTGAATGTAATTGCCTTATAACTTCCAGAAGTGTTACCTCCTCCTGTATATTCAATTGAAAAATATCCATTCTTTATTATGACTCGATAGAAAGATGTTCCATCTACATTATCTTCGGTGAAGAAATCATTTTTAGAGCTCAGTTTATACATTCCATTTTTTTGACCCAGTAATAGATGAAAATGTTCTCTTTCCTCAGATTCATTTACTATTTTAAATCGTAATACTATATCTTCAAATTCATCATAATTCAAATTACCTTTATATACACTAGTTTCTGATACATGTTTAGGTATAAACTCTTTTATTTTATTCAAGGATACTTCTTGTCCTACACAAGTAATATAGTAAATGAAGAATATGAGAGTTACTAAATATTTACTAAGATTTAATTTTATGAAATTTCTATTTGTATCACTCATAATTTTCTTTCTTCATTAGAATCAAAATTTTAGTCTTTTTATTTGAAATTTTAATATCCCATTGAAAGCATTTTTTGGGTAAATTACATAGATATCAAAAAAAGGTTTATTTCCACAAGTCAAATAAATAGACTATCAATATAAAAACAATATTACTCAATAAAATGAAAATAATATTATACTTTATTTTTATATTTAATGTTTTCGATTTCATTATAAACAACTCAATTAATAAATATAAATTTGAGAAAATAAATAAACCCAATGCTGTTAATTCAAATATAGGAGGGACAAAACTTTCTAAATCCTTTCTTTCATTTACAGCTAAGATTAGTGGAATAAAAGGAAATATTAATATTAAAATTCTGAAATATAGGTTTATTTTAGGATTCATTATAATTTATAGATTTAATTTTCAATTAATGAGTATTGCTTTTCATTAAAATGAAATTTCTCATCAATACTTTAATCAGTTTATTGAATGTAAGGTTTGTTTTTTACATTAAAACCAACGGTCTTGTGTATGGCTCGTTGTGGGAAATCAGCTATGATTTTCCGCCGTAACCAAAAGAAAGTAAAATTGTAATGAATTCCGCAGTAACGAGCTATACACGTTGTTGTATGCTTTTATTTGTTTAATTGGGAGCAAAATTATTTGGGTCAATATCATTAAAAGCATCTTTTATTGTTAATTTATATTGAACATTATCTTTAATTAATATTGTTTTACTCAACTTCTCTATTTTGTCGTCAATGTTTAAAGAATCTATTCTGCTAAAGTCCCGAATTATGTACAGATAGTTTTTGTAGTCCGTAATTGTACTTGTTAATGAGAATTTTTCATTTTCGGTTATTCTTAATTGGTAGTCGATTCTGTCATTAGAACTAATCTTTGATAACTCATTAAGTAGTTTTATTGGTAAACGAGGTTCCCTTTTACTAAAAGTATCTAGATTAAAATAAGTCTCTTTTCTATTGAGAACATCCCTTAATGAATCTAGGATAATATGTTTGTTTTTTTCTAGAAAAAAAAGAACTTCTATCTTTTTATTTAATTTTTCTGTGTCTTCGATTTGATTGAATTCAGCTAAAAGAATTTCTTTTTTTGTTTTTTCTGAAGCAGGTTTCTCAGGAAATAATATAATGTAGCCTGTAATAGAAACTATAAGAATAGTTAGTGTAAAAAAAATTATTAAACAACCTTTTTTCATAGTTTGAATAAATATTATTATACTAATTGTATAAGCAACTTGTTACCTGTCAATATTTATTTTTGATATTATTTACAATTCAGGCTATAAAATGCTTTATCATTTTTAATCCAGTCGTTTTCATCATTTTCCAAATCTTTTTTTTGTTTTTTATTTATTTTTATACAAGACATGTTTTTATTTCCAATAAAATTAGATGTAAATAAATCTACCATTACTGATACATCCAAGCTTTTTAAGTTGTTATATGAACAATCCAATTCTGAAATTTTAGGGTTTTGCGAGAGATCTAATTCTTCTAATTGATTATGTGCACATTTTAATTCAACCTCTAATTTTGTATTTAACGATACATCTAAAGTAGTTAATTGATTATTTGAACAATCTATTTCTTCTAAATTTTTATTATTAGACAAATCTAAAGAAGTCAGTTCATTAAATGCACAATCTAAGTGTTTTACTAATGTGTTTTTTGAAATATCTAAGTTTGATAATTTGTTTACATAACATTCTAAATCAAATAGCTTGGTGTTTTTTGATACATCTAAAGTAGTCAATTTATTTCCTCCACATCTTAACACGCTTAATTTACTAAGTAGTGAAACATCTAACTTTGTTAAATTTATATTTTCACAATATAAATACTCTAAATTCTTATTTTTAGTTAGATCTAAACTGCTTATACCTGTCTCACTACAATTTAAATGTCTCATATTTATATTATTAGAAACATCTAAATTATCGATAAAGTTATTATTGCATTCTAATTTTATTAAACCCATATTCTCTGAAATATTTAAGCTGTCTAGGTTATTAGAACTACAAATTAATGTTTTTAATTTTAAATTATGTGAAACATCTAAATTTTGTATACCATTCCTCGAACAATATAAAAACTCTAATTCTGTATTTTCCGAGACATCTAAATTTCGCAATTGGTCATGTGAATCAAGATATAGATATGATAAATTTGTATTATGCGAAACATCTAAATTTTCCAATTCCATATAACGAGGACATGCTAAAAAAAATATTTTTCCATAAACACGAAAAACTCTATCTTTTACTTTGACTCTAATTGCAGTTCTTTTGTCAGGGGCATTAATTTCTATAACCTCACTTTCGTCTTTTGTTAAATTATTATTAGCATCTACCCATATACTTTTTTCTTTAGTTTTTATATAAAACACTAATTCTTCAAGTATTGTAGAATTGGTTGTAAACTCTATGTAAGACAGGTTGTCTTTTATTTTACAAGCAAATAATGAATTAGAAATAAAAAATAAGAATGTTAATTTGTATATATTCATTGCGATTAGATTTTATTTAAATACTTCCTTAGTTTATATTGAAGGCAAGAAAAAGCTATTACTTATAGCCATTGTTATGTGCAGTTTTTTAATATTGTTCTATTATTAAATTCGAATTATCTTTACTCAATGTAAAATAAAAATACACCATTCAAATTTCAAGTCAAATACCACTAAAGTTGTATCTCCGCTTTGTTCATCTCGGTCATTTTTTAGATATTTGATAATAAAGTCCAACCAAGTTTTTTCCATTATTCAATAATTCAATTCCAACATATTCATTTATTGCTTGTTCAATTACATTTATTTTGTACCAAATCGGTTTGAGTGACTTTTTAATAACGAAACTCGTTAATCCTTTAAATTCGGTTTTTAGCCTTTCGAAATTAACAAAAGAGTCTGAATCTAAATTGACTTTAAATATATTTTTTTAAACTGTAAACCTATTTTAGGACGACTCATATTAAAAACGAATATAAAAAAAGTGCAAAACTTAATGTTTTACACTTAATATTATGTTCATAGGTAAAGATCAAATTATTGTACACACTCAATAAAAAACGTTAAAGAGTCTGCATCTACATTAGAATTGTGAGAAGATGTAAATCCACCTTGATTATTAAACTGAGCAGGAGTTAATTCGAATGTTTCCCATTCTGTTACAATTCTTACACGTTGATAAAATGCAAAACCTTCATCAATTCCTCCGTTAATAGGTTCAAAAATCACAGTATATTTAAAACTACCATTTCCTAAATCTTCTTTACACCAACGTTTACGAACACCAGGTAATGAATTTCCTCCGCTACTAGTTGCAGATAAACAAGCTCCAGTTTCTTCAACCCAAGGACTACAATTGTCTGTATCTCCACTATCACCATCGCTTCCTGCATCAGAATTTACACGAGCAACATTTTCAGCAGAATTCCAATTTACACTGGCACCGTCGGTAACTTCAGTATCTGTGAAAACTCTCTTAAAACCATCTTTTGTTGCTCCAGAGAATTGTAAAATTCCACCGCGATCAACTGTTACATCTACACTTTTAGTTTCACCAGATTTTATTCCTGTGAGAAGAGCTAATTCAGATCCACCAATATCATTTCCATCTTTATCGTAAACTAAAACAGCAGAAATAGATTCTGAATCGTCTGCTGAATTTGGACTAAAAGTATAAGTGAAATTAAAAGTTACTGATCCGTCGTCGTCTTTTGAACAGGCAGAAAGAGTTAAACAAATTAAAATAAAGTACAATAGATTTCTCATATCATTAAGTTTTAATATGTAAAACTATTATAGCTGTGAATAACAGTCAATACTTAAAAATGGGTATTTTTTGATGTAATTTTATTGTATTTGTGTATTAATTAGAATAATCAGTAAAAGTAAGCGGATTAAAAGTATTTGATTTTTAAGAGTATCAATTAATTTTAAATAATTAACCCGCTTTTGTAGTATTAAATTTTCTATTTAAAAAGGAGCAAAAGAATCTTTTGGTGTTTCTGGTAAACTCCAACGTTGTTGAGCAGTTATGTTTTCTGGTGTATTATCAGTTGATACTGAATTTCCAAAATTACCGTAGCTACTTGCATTTCCTCTTGGAATTTGCATACGATCGCCATACAACCATACCACTAAATTATTACGTTGTCCGCTTGTGATTGGATGTGTAGCATGTGGAACATTACCACGATGAATTATGGCTTTACCAGGTTCGAAAACTGTACGTACAACTTTTCCTGTAGATTTATCATGAAAATCTACTTGTGAACCTGTGAATTTTTCCTCTGGTAAATTAATATTGATATTTAATGTTGCAGCAGAAGCATCAGTATGCGGATGTAAATCTTTATCCTTATCAGGATTATATTGAATTGAAAAACCAAATGTTTGGTTGTCATATCCATAAGTTCCTAATAACAAACGAGCAATCGGACGCATATAACGATCCATAATCTCATTATAAAACGCTTGAAAATTAGCAGCAGCAAGATGACCTTCTGAACGCTGATCAAGCATAATTCCATAACGATTTAATTGAATTCCGTATGGAGGACGCGCAGGAATTTGTGAATTCACAACTGCTTCTAAATAATTACGAAATTCTGCTAAACGCTCAACATCAAAAAACTGAACGGTATAAACTCCAGGAATAATTTCTTCCCATAAATCGGCAACTGCATTTTCCTTTTCTGGGTTTTTCCAAGCATCATTAATTGCTTTTCTTAATTTAGGGTCAAGTAATGTTTCGTCAGGGACTAATAGATTATCTTTATTTTCGATTTCCCATGCTACCCAAGCATCTTCAAGTAACTTCCTGTTGTTATTCCAAAATTCTGAAACAGATGCATCACGTTTTAGCATAGCTTCACGTGAAGGTAAAGTGAGCGCACGAGCTTGTGCGAGTGCATTGTTATTTATCATTTTTTCTTACTATTAAATTTGTTTTTAGGATATTTTGAAGTATCCAAAGACTCACAGCGTTTATTTTAAAATTGTTGAGGTAAGCCTTTATTTTAAATTACCATACAAAGTTAAGATGAGAATACAGTAAAAATTTGGTAAGAAAAAAGTATGTTTTAGTAAAAAACAAAGGTTTTACTTTTTATCTCCAATGAAAGTTATTTCTTTTTGACTAAACTCTATAGCTACACCTGCGGCAATAATTCTTAAAATTAGAAGTAGTAATCGGACGTGTTTTATGTTTGTCATGTTGTGATTTTAAGTAGCAATTAGACATGAAATCTAAGAAGATAGTAAGTCTATTTCATTAGTTTTTTGTTAAAAATAATCAATTTAATAATTACCATCAGAATGATAGTGTGTTAAACAGCTAAATCATCTTTTATTGTATGTTGTATATCTTGGTTTTTTTGCTGTAATAAAGCAAATCCAAAAGTTAAAACACCTACACGCCCAATAAACATTAAAATGATGATACATATTTTCCCAATACTTGATAAATCTCCAGTAATACCTGTACTTAAACCAACTGTACCCAATGCTGAGGCTACTTCAAATAAAATTCTTTCAAAAGGAAAATTTTCAGTGTAAGAAAGTAAGAAGGAAAACAAAAATATTAAGCTTGTATATAACATAAATGTTGAGGTTGCGACATAAATTCGTTCAAAAGGAATTATTCTTTTTAAAAATGTAATTTTTTGTTGTCCTACTAATCTACTTTTTAGAATGGATATCATAGCAGTTAATGTTGTGATTTTCATACCTCCTGCTGTTCCGGAAGGAGAAGCACCTATATACATTAAGAAAGTGATTAATAATAGAATTGGTAAGGATAAGTTATTTAGAGGTATGGTATTAAATCCTACTGTAGTCATTGCAGACATGGTTTGAAAGAAAGCTGTCATAAAACTACTTTCTGATCCGAGTGTAGAAGAAGATTCTGTAAAATAAATAAGTGTAGTACCACCTAAAAGAAGTAATATAAAGCCATACAAAATAACTTTAGTAGTAAATGAAATTTCTTTTGATTTTCCTTTAATACGATACCAAACATCTGTAATAACAATAAAACCTAAAGAACCTGCTATTGCAAGTATAGCCACAATTATATTAATGAAAGTATTGTTTTGAAATCCTTCAAAACCATTAGAAAATAAAGCAAATCCTGCTGTACAAAATGTTGAGATGCTATGAAAAATAGAAAACCAAAAGGCTTTTAAGTTCCCCATACCATTAGCTGTAAAAGCAAAATAAAAAAGAATAGCACCTATAATTTCCATTATAAATGTAAATACAATAACACTTTTAATAAAGTCTTTAATTTTTATTGTTTTAGGTAATGTAAATTCTGTACCAATTATTTTGCTATGCCAATGTGTTATTTTTTTTGTCGTAAAAATTAAGTAATACGTTGTAAGAGTCATATAACCAATACCACCAATTTGTATTAGTCCCATAATAATAAACTGACCAAAGAAATTATATGATTCAAAAACATTTATAGTTACCAAACCAGTGGTAGAAATTGCAGAAGTTGAAATAAAAAGATGGTCAAGTATATGAATATCTTCTTTATGAAATATAGGGATAGACAGTAAAATAAAACCAATAATAGTGTATAAAAAGAATCCCCAAACTAAATTCATTTGAGGTGATTTACTAATTTTAAACTTCTTATACCAAGAAGATATTTTTTTTAGCCTACTACTTTTCATCTAAGACTTAATTTTTATTTAGAAGTATTGCTAAGCTAAATTACAAAATATAAAAGCTAATTTAAAGTGTTTCTAAGTTATAAAAAGACTGTTATTCTTTGATTTCAATTAAAGGATCTTTATCTAGTAATTCTATATCATTTGGTATTGGTGCATAGCTTCCTTCAATAGATGCTAAACACTCTTTACCAGTAGTTTTATCAATGTAATATTGACCAAAAGCTACTTCATTATCTAAATAAATAGCATACATAGTTGGTTTTTCTACAATTTTAGTGTCAAATCCAGAGTGTGGTAAATTGAAAGCTTTTACCACAAAATCAATTTTCTTTTGATCTTCTGTGTTTGGATGATATAATTTTTCTGCACCAAAAAAGTCAAAAGGAGCAACACTTTTAGAAGTTAGATTTACTTCAAAGTCATATGTTAAGTCTTGTTCTTTGTTACCAAGAGGAACAAATTTGATGATTCGTTTATAGTAAACAACCACCTTTAGAGAATTTCTCCATGCAGAAATTTCATACAATGAAGCATTGAAACGAAAGTTTGGATATTTAGTAGCCAAAATTGTATTCGCTTGAATAATAAGTTGATCTTTATTCAAAGTCATTTTATTTTTTTGAGCAAAGTTTGAGAGACTAAAAATAAAAATTAAAGGTATAAACAGTCGTTTCATCATGCTTCATGGTATTTTTACATTAAGGAATTAAATTCTTCAGTAGGAATCATTCGTATTGCAACCATTTCTTTTTCAATTAGAAAATCTCTTAATTTTTGATTGATAATGATTAAATTAGGTTGTTCTTTTAATCTGAATATAGCTAGATTATCTGTTTTAGTTGAGTCAATTTGGAAATATTCAATTCTTGCAGGTCTATCCCATGGTTTTGCATTCCAATTATACCCCTCAACACAAGCTTTTAATCCAATAATATTTGTTAAATGATAGCCGTATTCTATTTGATTCGTTGCTGGATCTAACATTTTTGTGGGTTGATACTGATAATTTTCTACCCCAAATTCATCAAACGCATCTAATAGTTCATCCCTGAATAATGGAAGAATTCCTCCCATCATGTGACCACGAAAACTACCGCTACCTAAAGACAATTCTAGTTGAATTTCTTTTTTACTGTAATTAGGTTGTTCTTCTCCAGTCATGGTATTCATTATCTCAATTCCTTTAGGAACAGACATAACCGTAGCTAATCCTTTAACCCTTAAATCGGCGAATAGTACGTAATAGTTCATTAAGAATAATATTTAGCGGTAAATAAAACGTTGATTAAATCACTATTTTCTAAAGTCTCAGCATATTGTTTTGTAAAGGCATCAATAATCGTTTGTTCCTCTTCATTAGGATATTTTAAACGAGCATAATCTCGATCTCTTTCAAGAATGTTTATGAATGCCGTAATATCTTCTGTATCTGTATTTACAAGTACTTCTTTACATTGATTTATGACTTCTTCATTAATATTATCCGATGTATTTCTGATGATAGTATTAAACATTAAAACGAAATTTCTTCCTCCAATATCTCTAGAAGTAAACGTATCTAAACCAATAGCAAGTAAGTCAGGAAATATAGTTTGGGTTCCTCGTTTAGCAATCGCTTGGGTAATGTGTGCGTAAGCTTCATTTTCTTTGTTTGTTTTTAGAAGCGCTACCAAATCAATATCCATTCCATCTACACGGAAGTAGGAGAGTGCTCTAGTTGCCCAACGCGGACTTTTTTGTGCTCTAGCCAAAACGATATCAAAGTTGCTTCTTTTTTCTAGTTCTAAATGTGCAATTCCTCCTATGTCATTCAATGCTTGTGCAGCAGCAGAAACGCACTGCGGATACCCACTTTTAAACTGATTGATAATTTTAGGAATAGCCTTTTCTGCTTTTTGTGTTCCTAAACCTTTTAAAGCCTCTCTTGCTACAAGCTCTCTTTCGTAATCTAAAAAGTTTAAAAGTATATCTGTAATACGTTCGTCTTTAAACCAACGCAAAGCAACAATAATATCATGAAGTTCGTAGGCATCTATATCTTCAATTTGAGTACTTGCAATCAAATAATCGACTGCTTCAGAAGCTTCTTCTGCTACGATTTCATGTTCATGAAAAAGTTGACCAACAGTTTTTAAAAGTTGATACGATTTATCTTGTAAACAAGGAGACAATAAAGCAATCTCTTCTTTGCTTCCTATTTTGGCTAAAACTTCGGAAATAGCCTCTAACCTTAATTCAAGAGACAATATATTTAAGTTAGCAAGATTTGCTATTTCAGCTAATCTAGGTTTTACTAAATGAATAAAATCGTAGTGTCTTGCTAATCCAGCTGCTCCATTAATGATGTGATATGGATGGTCTTGTTTAAATTGAAATTGAAATTGATCTCTAAAATCCTCAATACCTTCAGGATATTTTAATGGAGGAGGAGCTATACTTAAAACAAGTCGTTGTTTTTTATCGCTTATGTTTTCATCTTGATATTGATTGTCATGCATTAGAGTGTCAATACTATTGATTAGAGTATCGTGAACCTCATGATTTTCAGGTAAATCTTGTAGTGCGATGGCACAAAGTTCTTCATAATCTTCTAAAGCATCTTTTCCATGGGAATTCAACGCCCATACTATAACATCCGCAATTATTTCTACAGGAAGCTCAGCAATTAAGGTTAAAAAATTTCTATCTAAACTACTTAGATGTTTAGCATCCATATCGCTATACTTATTTTTCCATGCTTCAATAATAAAGTGATTGTAGTCGGCAGGAATTTGATTCTTTATTGCGTGACATAAAGGTATAAGTCCTGTAAAATATTCAGCATCTAAGTTTTGAGTGACGATTTTAAATACATGCAACAAAGCCTCTTGGCTAATTTTATCCCATTTGGATGCTAATAAATAAGGAAGCGTTGTCTCATCATCACCGTAATAATCTTCCCATTCTATTATTGTTACAGGAATTTCACGTTCTATTTTTAGTAATAGATTGGAAATAGCTTCGTAGTCTTCTCCAGATAAAGTAGCAATCAAAAGATTTTCTTTCTCGTTATTAGCATTTACAATAGCTAAAAAATCATCATCTTTTCTATATTCACGAAAATCTCCATCATCTTTAGCCATTTGATGATAATCTGTATACTCTTCTAAAGCGATGGCTTGATTTAAGTGATGCAACATTTTATCCTTGTCTTCTTGCTGTGCATAAAAACAAGCGAGATTATAATGTGCGCTGGCAAACTCTGGATAAAACTCTAGCGATTTGTGCATACTAGCTATAGCTTCTTCTTTTTTATCAGTATACCAAAGACATAAGCTTAATCTTTTATGTGCCAAGAAACTTTTTGGATCTTTAGCTAATGCTTGCTTTGCAAAATCTAATGCTTTTTCCCATTGTTTTCTTAGGGAATAAAATAAAGATCTATCTATTAATTCGCTTGTATTCATAGTCTTTGTGTTTGTTTTAATAAGTATGATTAAATATTTGAACTTTAAAATCGTCTGTAGTATTCAACTCTTTCTTAAATAATTCTTTATTTAAAAGCAGTCCTTCGGTAAGTAACTCTTTTTTAGTTCTTGCGTCATTAGGCAAAGGTTCTAAGAATGAGTAATCTAAATTATTAGTGTCAAGAGTAGTTTCTTTCATTTCATGTATGTTATGGTATGAAAAATCACCAGCACTAAATTTTAATCTCTGTACTTCATTTTCCTCGCGATAGGAATCAGTGAAATCTTCTCTATATTTTTTTAGAGTAGCTTCAAACGCTTCTTCAGAGTTCGCAGATAGTCTGCCTCCATCAATAGCTATGATATAAAACTTTTGGTCTTTATTGGATTTTCCAAAATTATGGATAGCAGTTAACCAATCTGTAAGTTGTGATTTTATAGCGTCTGTATTTACAAAGTCGAAAGGAGATTTTGGATTCCCTTCTAAAAAAGATTCCATCATGCCAAGATAAGCAGGTTCATAACGAATACTTTTAGCTTCTTTTAAAGCAGTTCCGTATTCACCTTCTTTATTTGGATCTGCTCCATAAGTAAGTAATAGATGTACCATTTTTAAATTTCTATTTCCTGTAGCTCTTTGAAGTGCAGTTCGATTTTGATGCATAATATCTACTGGAACTCCAGCTTCTAAAAGACTTTTAACTTCTGCTGTATTATCATCTTCACTAGAAAAGCGAATAAATGATTCAGCTAATACATCTTCTGAAGAATTTTTAACAATTAAAGAAACTATTTGAGCATTACCTTGATGATGAATGTGAGACGTAGCTACTAATTCAACAGGGCTTACTCCATAACCATTAGGAGCTGTTAGTCTTAATTTATCGAGTTTACCTCCTTGAGTAAAGTAGTCTTGTAAAAAGTTTACATCACCATTAATAATTGCTGTTGTTAATTGTTCTTTCATATGCTCTCTTAATTTTTTATTGAAACTTCATGGATTTCTCCATTCCCTTGAATTAGAATTAAACTCTCACCAGTACGATAGCAACCATAAATAGTTGAACTATCTTCACCATATACTTCTATAATTGGTAATTCCTTGGTGTAATTTATGGTTGGATTTCCGCTTACATCAATACTACTGATATACGTTTTGTATTTCCTTTCTTTATTGATTCTTTTGAAATCTAAATGAATAATGTAAAGTGTTTGGTCTATTAATTCCCAACCTCTAATACAGTGGTTTTTTAATATTCCTTTTGATATTTTTTTGATATTGTTATTAGAAATGTCAAAATGATTTACAGCAATCCAAGCATCGCCTCCAATTTCTAAAACTAGCATTCGGTTATCGGTAAGTAATACAGGATATCCAATACCATTATCTACAATCTTTTTAGCTGCTATTTTTTGTGGATCATCCGGATTTGTAATATCCATAACAAAAATTGAATTTTGATTAATCCAGTATATTGTGTCTTTTACAATCTGATTGTAGAATGCACCATTGTAAACATCGTCTTCGGTTACAGGAATTACATAGTTAATTTCTGGATTTGGATTTTCTAAAGTTGGAATATCTGAGACTCGAAAATTGAAATGAATTTTATCTTTATGCGTCTCTGATATTTGAGTGTATAATTTATGTTGAGCAATACAAGCTCCTTTTATAAATCCATTTTCTGTTTTTTGTAGTACTACAGTTGGATTTTCAAGATTCTCAAAATCTATAATTGCGATTCTACTTCCTCTTTTGGCTATTAATACTAATTTTTGATCTACAAATTGAAAATTAGGTTCGTAAAATCGCCCACCTAGTTCTATTGAGGCTATTTTTTTGAAGTTAGTATCCCAAATATCTAAAATAGTATCTTCTTGTATACTAAATAATAGATTTTGATACCATTGTATAAAATGTATCCAATCTCTGTTATAATCTGTATTTAAAATGTTTGCTTGTATTATCATTTTTCATCACATTTTAACAAACAAAGATCTTTTTTAAAGCTGAGATATTTCCCCCTGTTTTCAGTGAAAATAGAAGAAGCTAAAAAACCAATAAACATCTCGTATTTATTGGTTTTAATTAGATCTGATAGCAGGGCTCGAACCTGCGTCCACCCGGTCCAAGAGCCGGGTGCTCTACCACTGAGCTATATCAGAAAAGATAGGTGCAGGGCTTGAACCTGCGTCCATTCGGGTGAGAGCCGAACGTTCTACCACTGAACTAACCTACCTTATTTTTTATCTTGATAAAAAATGTACTTTTTTACCTGAGAAATATTTTTGCTTTTTAAGCATTGTTGCCAAATATGGATTAGAAACGACAACACCATGAACTAATTCTGGAGTAGGTTTAAACTTAACAATTTTGTGTGTTTTCGGTGCAATCCAACCAGATTTATTAGGATCTAATCCTGCTTTTTTACAATACTTAACAACTAATTCTTTATTACATTTTTCTTTTCCTTGAAATACTTCCCAAGGTAAAGGAATTTTGTTCCAAACTTCTGTGTTTGGATCTAGATTTCCTCCGGAACTAAAATGCCACGCAGCAACATCTGCAGCCATTAAACGTAGTACTTTTCCGAAGCAAACTTCATTTAAAATATCATCCATTCCTAAGGCGTAAATAATATTCATCCAATTGTCTCTGGCTTTATTCCATGCATTAGCTGTATTGTTCCATGTAGTAGAGTCGTTTCCTCTACTAACAATCATAGTTTCACGATTTATATCACTTTTTATCCAAATCTTTTCTAAAAACTCAGCAATTTCTTGAAGAATAGAAGTCCATTTACCTAATAATTTTCCTTTTTCTTTGTCTGAAAGATGTTGTAAAACTTCTTTACTTGTATAGATATGAGAAATTGCCCACCAATTAGTTTGATTCTTAGTTTTACTTATTACTTGTTTTTTAAATCTGTTGAAAACATTAGTTTCTGAATCAATTTCTTTACAACGGTTTAATAGCATGTTCGATATTTCATCGAATGATCTTTCTTGACTAGTATTTGTAAATACACTACGTAAATTGCAACGTGTATTATAGTAAGCAATAAAACATGCTGTATTGATGTCTTTTTTGAATTCTTCAAAACTTAATGTATGTGATAAACCGTGTTTACCAATCTTTTGAAATTCAATTTTTTTAATCTCTTTGCTATAAGCAAGTAACTTCTTTTCTAAACGCTTTAAAAGTCTCCATTTTTTATTATACCGTCTTTTACTTATATCTAGCCCTTTTTCTTTTCTCTGATGTTTATTTAAACGATCGCCAAGAAAATTATTTGCACCAAATTCTTTATTAATCAAAGGAGATATGTCTTTAATAAATAGTTCAATTTGATCGATATCGTTGTAATCTATTTTTCTTTTGATATTTAAGTCAAAAATTTCAATTGCTTTTTTAATTTGTTTTTCTGCTCCAATAGCAGTGGCAAATTCTTGCATCATAGATGTATAACCAAAGAATACATTTTTAAGAGAACCTTTAGATGCTTTTTTTAAAATGATTTTCTCTTCAGGAGATAATTGATCTCCTAAAAGCTCTTGAATCATTTGAGCTACATCTTCTGGACGTTTTCTCTGTATTAGTGTTTTATGTAAATCTTTTATCGTATTCATCATCGATGATTTTTAATTACAGTACAAGATTACAGGTTTATTGCGCATTCTTTTTGCGTAGAATAAATTATTTCATTTTTTTAGAAAATGCATGCACTTTACTTTTGTTGTACAATCATTTCGTGAGCTTTTATTAAGTTTTTTATACCAGAGTCCATATTTCTGTTTTTTAACCAAAGTCCAGTTGATAACAATGAATTACCTGTAAAATTTTGTTCGGTAAGTACTAAGTTTTGTTTTGGGTTTATCATTAAGAAACGTTCTCCATAACCATCAGACCATACTGTTTCTGTATTAGAATCAATCCACCATTGATATCCAAATCCATCATAACGACCATAATTAATATGGTTTTCTTTTAAGTTACTGTGTGAGGTTATACTTTTTCTAATCCATGTTTCAGATACAATTTGTTTCCCGTTCCAAACACCTTCATTAGCAACCATTGCACCAATTCTAGCTAAATCTCTTGTGCTTAAAAACAGATAATATTGTTTATGTTTTGATGGTTTTTTGGGTAAAAACCAAGGAGCGCCAACAATCACATTGTTTTCAGAAAAATCTTGTAAACCTATAGGTTTTGCTAAATATTTTTCCATAAAACTTCCAATAGACATTTTGGTTTCTTGTGTAAAAATGGTTCCTAAAGCATTTGCATCGAAATTATTGGAGAAAAAATAAGTTCCAGGAGCATGACTTTCTCTTTTGGGTCTATCTGTTATTTGTGAATCATGTTCTCCTTGTGAAGGTAAAAATATACCAGATTTAAACATTAAAAGATCTTGTATTGTAGCTGTTTTTTCTTGCTTTGTTAGAGGGACAATTTCATCGATTTTAAGCTCATTTAATGTTTTATGAATATCAATCAAACCTTTGTCAACTGCAATTCCATATAATAAGCCTAAAATGGATTTTCGAATAGATGCTGTATTCATGATTTTATCTGTATGACCATATTCGTAAATAATCTTTTCATTTTTCAGAATAACTATAGAGCGTGTTCTTGAAGGTTTTGTTTTAGGTGTTAATACATTTCGAATTTCTTGAGGAAGAGGTTTTCCATAAGTTAATCTTGTTTGATATTTTGGATTTGGATTACTAACTCTTGGAACTACTAAATAAACGAAAAATACGATTAGTAGTAAAAGAATGCTTAAAAGTGTTCTTTTGATAATTTTTTTAGTTCTCATATGTCTATTTTAAATACTTGTCAATTTTTATTTTTCTACTTCTATTGTTAGCGTTTTTCACAGCTTTTAAAATGTTGTTTAATGCCAATCGATTTAGATATTTTCCATTGGTAATTACAGCTTCTATACTTTGTGAATTTCTTATATTTTCTAGCGGATTTTTATTTAGAAGTACTAAATCTGCGCGATAATTAACTTCAATTTTTCCAGTAGTTTCATTCATCCAGTCAGCCGTTGCGGAAGTTGTAGCTTTTAATATTTCTGCATTTGTTAAACCAATTTCACTAAGTGTAAGCAGTTCTTCGTGTAATGAAAAACCAGGAACAGCTCCAGCTGCTCCATTTGCATCTGTACCGGCTGTAATTATTACATTATTTCGTACTAATGCTTTTGTAACGATATCTAGAGCTTTTGCAAACGTTTTTAGATAGGCGCTAACTTCAGTTTTTTGTTTTTCTGTAAGATCACCAGAGTATTCATATGAATTGTTTCCAGGAAGCCATCCTTTCGAAATAGATGAACCTTCAACCCAACCCGGATTTTGATATTCTAAAGCAATAGTTTTAAGGTAATCTGCTAAATGAAAAGCTTGTTTAGCCACACTTTTATTTGTAGAAACTGTAGTGGATATTGTAATATTATTCTCTTGTAATTTTACAGCAATATGATCTGCTTTTCCTTCTAAATGTTTAAGAAAATCATCTGCATTTTTAGAAGTAATTCGTCCGTAGCTTAACATAGAAGCATAGGTAATGGATTCTACATGTGATAATTGTGATTGACCAGAAGTATAAAGTTCCTCAAGAGTAATAGGAATAGGTAAATGTCCAATAACAGGAATGTTTATTTTTTTAGCTTCATCTATAACTGCATAATAATTCGTTTTATTAAGATCGGAGCTTAACTTAATGGCTTTATAACCTTTGTTTTTATAATAATGAACCGCTTTTCTTGCTGCTTTGGGAGTGGTATAATTTTGATGACGTCTTTCCATCCAACTTCTAAAGTTAGCTTTCATGCCTTTTTGGCTACTAAGTTTGGGTGAAGCGATATAAATATTTGGTCCGATAGCTCCGTTATCAATTTCTTTTTGATATTCAAAATGCTCTTTCATTCCTGTCATTTCTCCCAAATGAGTAATCCCATTGGCGATATAAAGTAGTAAGTCGTTTTTACTTTTCTTTAAATGCACATGAGAATCAATTAATCCAGGAATTAAGTATTTGTTGTCTCCATTAATTTTATGAAACTCGTTAGCTACAGGAATGCTATCTGAATGAATAGCAATGATTTTTTTGTCTTCTACTAAAACCGTTTGATTAGGAATCATAACTTCTGAATTAGTACTGAGAATATTCACATTTGTTATAGCTAATTTTCCTGAAATAGTTTTGAATTGTGAAGTGTCTACAATTTCAGTGTGTGCACCTAAAACATGATTTATTTCTGATTGAAAGTGAAAGTATAAACCAAAATCGACGAGTAAGATGATTGAAAAAATACCTAATATCCATTTTTTAACTATTGATTTCATATGTCTATCGTTTGAATTGTTTTAGCAAAAGACAGTAGAAATCTTTATTTAGTTACTTACAAAACCCTTGAAAACACTATCAAAAAAGGTTTTGAGAGTACAAAAAACAAAAAAGAAGGTCTAAAGACCTTCTTTTCAATTCATGTAAAACGTAAGTATTATTTATTAAACAATACAGAAGCTTGTCCGTATTGAAAATGGATAGGGTTATGTCCGGGGTCGTTTTTATACATATAAATATCTGCTGGTGGTTTTTGGAATAACATAATAATATCTGAACCACCAAATCTGAATTTTCCAAATTCTTGTCCTTTAACAACAGTTTTCCCCTGTAATTCTGTGTACATATCTACACCAGAAACTTGACACATTCCAATAGGTAAAATAGCTACTTTACCAACTTCTGGCCCTGCATCCATAATTACAATACCTCTGGCTTGGTTAAATTCGTAACCATCTTCTGCACCATCTGGAGCATCCCATTGTCCGTTTTCTTGTAATTCAACATTTAAAAATACCTGTCCTTGTACAGGAATAATTTCTAAGATTTCTCCACTTACAGGTGTGTGAAAACGGTGATAATCGAAAGGACTTAAGAAATAATGCACGAATGTTCCTCCATAAAAATCATCACTATATTTACTAAATTCTAAAAGTTGATCAACAGTTCCAATAGTATGAGTTCCTTTTAAAGAAACTTTGGTTTCAACACCTTTCTCATCTAAAACATTTCCGTTGTTATCGATTGGATAAAATTGTTTGTAAGTACAGTCTGCAGGTGATGTAATTACAGTATTATCGTTTGGAGCTGTAATTGGACGTAAAGGACTTATTCCTGTTTCTGGATCTGCATCATTAAACTCTCTATAAAAGAATTCGTTGAATGTTTTCCAAGTTTTTTCGTTTTTAGCATATAATGGGAAATTATACATAGTATCGTATTTAAACGATTGTAAACTTTCTTTAGTTAAAGAAGCTTCTGTATCTAAGAAATTACCCCAAGCTTGTGCAAAATCTACCAACCAATTTGCAAATTTTTCAAAGCTTTGCATTGTTAATTCTGTTCCAGGAACTTTTTGATCAATTAACCAATAAGATTGGCACAATAAATCATATACTTTCTGATTGTATCCATTTTTTTGATCGTTACTTTTCCAAGCATTCGGATAGTTTGGATCATTACTTTCGTTAGGAACTAAACGAACATATAAATCTAAATAATCTAAATAAGCTTCAACAGTTGTTGGCCATCCATTTCCTTGAAAAACATTATCTATTGCATGATATAAATCTGAGTTTAATTTTTCTTTAGCTTCAGTTGAGGCAACGAGTAAAGAAGCTTCTAAAGCAGCGGTCATTCTTACATCTTCAGAAAGAATTTGCTTTAATTTAGCAACTACAGGGGCGTGTTCATGTGTTCCAATTGGAACTACTACAGTTTTTTGCGTTTGAGTTTCCATACGTGTTTTGGTTATTAATGATATTTAAAGTTCTTAAAAACACGTGTTTAATTGAGTTAAAAAGCCATAAAAGGTTGATTTTTAATCATGGTCGATTAAGATTTGAGCATGAAAAATCTTGATTTAATTTTCTATCCAAACAAATTTGTGTGAGAAGATTTATTCAATAACTATTGCTAAATTATGTTGATTGTCTTTTATGTAATTTAAAAGATGTTCTTCTAGTGCTTTATCTTTTTCCATAGCATTAAATACTAAATTTTTTACATGAAGTAGAGAATCTTTGGTGGTTGCATTTATCGATCTTATAGCTTCGCTACGATGCTTTTCTAAACTATTCATAAACTCAGGAGTCTCTTTTATGTTTTCATTCATTAAACGTTCGAAAATGGCTTCATAAACGATAGCTTCTAATAAAGTGAAATCTTTGTGTTGTAATTCAATATCTTTTAAACCATTAATTCCAACACAAATTTTAGTGTTATAAATATTTCCCTTTTTTTCAGACAAGAAGAATTTAGAAGCAACTTTCATTAATTCTTTTTTAGTGAAAGTTTTCTTCTCGTTTTTGTTGTAGAATGTTTTATAAAAATAGCTTTTGAATTTTTTATTCTCCAATTGAGCTGCAAAAATTGCATTAGCTTTAGTGTTGTCTGGTAATACTTTTGAGACAGAATCTATTGAAATTTTGTTAGTCAGTAAATACTCATATCTTCTAGGTGTTCTGTTAATTTTAGCACTAATACTGTCACCAGTTTTAACTAATTCTGTATTAACAAATTGAAGATTTTTTCCTTCGTATTCAAAGTTTTCAATTTTTAATTGTACATAATCACTAATATTAAAAGACGGGGTCTTTTTCTGACAACTGAAAAAGAACATAGAAAACAAAAGTATAACAGTTAGGTTTTTCATAGTATCATAATTTATAAGCAATTTTGTAAAGGAAAACCTTACAAAAAAGAAAAACAACAAAAAGTTAATTTTATTGTTTTTAATTTATGCTATGAATTATTTTTTTAAGTGAGCATTCCAATAAGTATTGTAGCAGCTATACCAAACCCAGCACCTGAAATAAAAGTGTTCCACTTTGAATGTTCTCCATTTAAAATTCTACTGTATAAGAATAAAATTATAGTAAAAATAGCGACTATAAATAATTGACCAACTTCAATACCAAGGTTAAAAGCAAAAAGAGGAATAATAATATCACTATTAAACATCATTATCTTAAATCCAGATGCAAAAGCTAACCCGTGTATCAAACCAAATATTAATGCAATAGCGTATTTGATATTTTTATTAGAAAATTTTCCTTCTTTCTTATAATTTATAACATTACTCATGGCTGTAAACATGATTGTAATTGGTATAAGTAGTTCGACAATTTCAGGATTACTTGGCACATAATCTAAAGAACTAATAATTAAAGTTAAACTATGACCTATGGTGAAAGCGGTTACAATTATTAGTATCTGTTTCCATTGTTTTAGCTTAAAAGCAGCACATAATGTAACGACAAAAAGTAAATGATCGTAAGCTTTAATATCTACAATATGATGCCAGCCATTAGTAAAAAAAGTAAGAAAATTGTCCATGTAATAAAATATTAGAAAGTATGATCGTAAGAATCTTCTATTTTCGTGGTTTCAAAGTAAAGTGATTTGAAGTAAGGAGGAAATCTAAGTTCCATTCTATTGGATTGAACAAAACCAAACACATTAAAAAGAAGTGTGTTTTTTAACTTTAGTTGATCTCCCTTTTTTACATTGAAATTAGTCTTAGAAAATTTTATTGTTAATACATTAAATACTTTATGTACTTGTGAACTTTCATAATTAAAAGGAAATCTTTTACCGTTTATTTCAACTACGTAAAACTCTTTAAAGTAATTTTCAATATCAGATATATCTCTTTCTTTAAGATTATTAACGTTAATCACTTTTCCTAAACTCCTAAGAAAATCATCGATAAAGACTTTACATTCTACTCTTAATTTTTTCTCATTGGCATTATACTCGATAAGTGAAGAGGTTATTTTAAGAGCATGTGTAAACGAAGAGAAAGTAAAAAGAATCCCAACAAGAAGAAAGCCGATGTATAATTTTCGTTTCATTCTATTATTATTTACAAGGTATTTTATGGGCCAAGTGTTTGACTGTATTTTCTAGTGTATTAGAATTTGTAATTTCAGGATTGTAAACAATTGATACTTCTTTGGTATGTAAGTTCAATATAGTTTGTTTTACACCTTTAAGATCAACTAAACCACCTTCAATAACTTTTTGACAATTTTGACAACCCGCTTTAGGAACAGCAACAACCAACAGAGAGTCTTTATCAGTTTTTGATATAGTTCTTGTTTCGGGTTTTATTTTATTACAAGAAATGATAAATAAAACGATTAAAAATACAGAAGATGCCTTTTTCATGATTTGACCTTAAAATAGTTTATAACTATTATTTCCAAAGATAGAAAAAAACATCCTAAAAGCAACAGTGTTGCATTAAAAGAAAAAACGATATGATTTACACCAGAATAGTAGTTCCTTTTGATGTTTTATTTTTATTCTCATCGAAGTAAAAATCTACTCTTCCTACATTAATACCATAAGCTCCAACCTGATTTATAAGCATATTTTTATCATCACTATTCTTAACAATTGTAGGTTTCGGTAAAAACGTATGTGTGTGTCCACCAATAATTAAATCTATGTTTTTAGTAGCTTTAGCTAAGTTCAAATCAGATATTTTATTAGGTTCTCTTTTGTAATAATAACCCAAATGCGATAAACATATGACTAAATCACATTTTTGTTTTTCTTTTAATTCATTGGTAATGTCTTGAGCAATTTCTGTAGGATTTAGATATAATGTTTCTTTGTATAAACGCTTATCAACAAGTCCATTTAACTCAATTCCTAGTCCGAAAATTCCAATCTTAATACCGTCTTTAATTATGATTTTATAAGGTTTAACATGAGTATCTAAAACGGTATTTTTAAAATCATAATTAGCACAAACAAAATCAAATTTTGCATTAGGTAATTGTTTGTAAAACCCATCAATAGAATTGTCGAAATCGTGATTACCCAAAGTTGCCACATCATATTTTAGCATACTCATTAATTTGAATTCAAGTTCACCTCCAAAGTAATTAAAGTATGGTGTTCCTTGAAAAATGTCTCCAGCATCTAAGAGTAATGTGTTTGGATTTTCTTTTCGAACTTGTTCTACTAATGTTGCTCTTCTTGCTACGCCACCTTTATTAGCATGTCTTCTATGACTTGGTTTAAAAGGTTCTATATGACTATGCGTGTCATTAGTGTGTAAAATTGTGATATGACGTTGCTTTTTTTCTGTAAATGAAGGTAAAGTTAATCCGCCAACCATAGCTAATGCAGAAGCTCCTCCTACTTGTTTAATAAAATTTCTTCTTTTCATTATTTAATAATTACACGGTTATCAATAGTAGCATGAATGGTATCTACCTTTTTAAAATAATCCATTATTGCAGTTCTTAATTTATACCCTAATTTGGTTAATCTTTTAGGGTTTTTAAAGAAAGTCATTTTATCTCCTCCACTTTGCAAATAATCTGAAGTAACTACAGTGTATGTTTTATTTTTATCGAATGTTTCACCATTTATTTTCAGATCATAATCATTTCCTTTAATGGTTAAAGCTATGTTTTTTGACAAAGGGTGTGCTTTTTTATTTTCAATAAAATACTCTACTAGCGCTGTAATCTTGTCTCCTGAAAGCTCCACAGCTACAAGTTCATTTTCAAAAGGCATTAATTTAAAAGCATCTTCTTTTGTAATATTTCCAGCAGAAATAATAGAACGAATTCCACCATTGTTTAACATGGCAAAATCAATGTTTTTTCCTGTTTTTTCTTTGTACATAGGTTTGCTTAATTCAATGCTAAGATCCGCCATTATATTTCCTAAAGAACTTTGCATTTCTCCATCGTTTTTTACCAAGTCTTTAGGAGTATAGCTAAGAATTTGTTGCATTTCTTTGACAAGTTTCTCTTTGTAAGGAGAAACAGCATCATTGATTTGCTTTGCATTTTGAATCGTACTATCAAGTACAATATTTTTAGCTGTTATTTTTGTTAGGTGTTGCTCATTTTGTTTACATGATGTAAACATGAGTAAGAAACAAAACGCATAGAATAATTTCATGCTGATATTATTTAGTTGATTAAATTTATTCTTCAATTTTAACAGTACAATCACTAAGTATATAATTAAAATGTTCTACATCAGAATCATTTAAACTTAATGTTCCTGTAACAGTTACAATCGTATCTGTTTTATATTTCTGTTTTGTGTCGAATTGTAATTCTACAGCTGTTTCTGGTCCGCCAACACCACAAAAAAAGCAAGAAGACATTGGACCTTTAGATAAAATATAAATTTTTGCGTTCGGATCTAAACTTAAGAAGTAGCCTGTTATTGTTATTACTTTACCTTCTAGATTTTTAACAGATTCTGAAAACTTAGGATGTAAAAAGTTATCATCATACTTTGGGTAGTATTTTTCGGTAAAAGTCACTTTTGATAAATCATCCCAAGTTACTTTTTGTTGACTGAATGAAAATATACTGGTAAAAAGAAAGGCAAATAAAACAATACTATTTCTCATTTGATAAAATTTTAGAAACATTCATGGTAACAATAGGATATATAGATAAGCCAATTGCAACAAGTACAAAACTAACAATAACTATTCCTATTGAGAAAATATCACCAAAAGATAATGTTTTTAAAATACCTTGATAACCAGATTGATCGAGATTGAATACAAATTTTAAGACTATTTTCACAAGTAGCACCCCAATAATAAAAGCAGAAATAACAACTAAAAAACCTTCATAGATCATCATTTTAACTAATTGAAAATTACTAGCTCCATAAGTTCTTAAAAGAGCTAAATCGAATGATCTTTCTTTTACCATTTTGTAAAGACTTACAAAAATAATCATCCCAGAAATGATTAAAATTAAATAAGCAATCCAGTTAATGGTTTTAAAACCTATTCCTGTGTAATTATAAAGCTTATCAAGTTCATATTTAGGTAAAGCTGCCTGCATATTAGTACTCTCATTAATTTTTCTTGGCATTGTTAAAAGTGCAACAGGATTTTTAAATGAAATTAATAAAGATGTTATCTCTTTATCTTCTTCGGAAGATTCATGTTTATGATCTTCGTGTTCAGTTTCATGATGTTCGTCATGATCTTCTTCTTGGTGATCTGTATGAGAAACTTCTACAAAGTTTGTATGCTTCTCATGATTTTCATCAGCATGTGTTTCCTCATTATGATGATGATGACCATCATGATTTTCTATATTATTGGATGCAGAAATTTCAACAAAATTGGTGTGTTTTTTATGGTCGTTATGTTCACCTTCTTCATGATCGTCATGATCATGAACATCCCAAATACTTTCTAGATTCGTTATAATTAATCGATCTATTACTTGATATGTAGGTTTTAATATTCCTACTACGGTAAATTTATCATCGTGAACATCAATTTCATTTTCAACCAAACCATGTGAACTTAAGAAAGTATCACCAATTGAAAGTTTTAGTTTTTCAGCAATTGTAGCGCCAATAACTACTTCTAAACTCTTTTTTGTAGTAGTGCCTTTTTCTAATTCGGCGTTATATAATTTAAAAAATTCATCAGTTGTACCAACGATTTTGTATCCGTTATAATTATCTCCGTAAGAAATTGGAACTGCTGTTTTTATCATTGGATTTTTTCCAATTTTTTTGGCTTCCTTGTATGATATATTTCCAGTAGGATTATCAATATGTAATACAGAAGCTAAAACCAATTGTAAAGGACTTCCTTTAGCTCCGACAACCAAATCTATACCAGCTAAATTATTTTCTATTTGATGCTCAAAAGATGATTTTAATTGTTGAATACCCAATAGTAATGCGACACTTAAAGCCAAAGTAAAAACACTTAAAAATGTATATAAAGGTTTAGACTTTATGTTTTGTAAACTAATCTTCCAAACATTCATGATAACGTAATTTGATTTTGAAAATGATGTTTTATCCTTTCATCATGTGTAATTACAATTAAGTTTGCTTGAGCTTGTTTTGCTTGTTCTTTCAGTAATTTGATAACAATTTTACAACTGTCATCATCTAAACTAGATGTAGGTTCATCTGCTAAAATGATTTTTGGCTTATGAATAACCGCCATAGCTATACTTAATCTTTGTAATTGACCTTCACTAAGCTCATTTACTTTTCTGTGCTTTAATGTTTTTATTTCTAATTGATTTAGAATTGTATCAATATCACTGTCTTTAACTTTTGTTTTACTAAAAAAGAGACGAGCTTTTATGTTTTTTAAAACACTTAAAGAGGTTATAGCATGTTTTTTTTGAAAAACAAGACCAATGTTTTTACCTCTAAACTGATCTAGTTTGTTGTTAGATAGTTTATTAATGTTAGATTCTGCTACGGTTACATTTCCTTGTATTGGTTGTAATAAACCTGCTAACAAATGTAAAAATGTAGTTTTTCCAATACCAGATTTCCCAAGAATTAATAAGTTTTCTTGAGCTTTTAAGTTGATATCAGGAAAGCTAAATAATTTATTTTCTTTTTGATATTGAAAAGTTAGATTTTCAGTTTTAATCATGTTTTAGCTTTAAATCTATTGAAGATATTGTATTGGCCATTGATCTTCTTGATTAAATAACTGATTTTTCCATAATTCGATCTCTTGATCTGTAAGTAAACAATCTTGTAAATCAGCAATCATTTCATCTTTTTGTAATTTCTGTCCAATAAAAACAAGTTCAGTTTTTCTATCTCCAAAATCAGCATCCCAGTTTTTTTCTATTTGAACTCTATTTTCGGTAAAAGTAGCATAATTAATTCTTTCAGCAAATGGCATACTTGCCCACCAAACGCCAGCACTATCTGCTTTACAAGAACCTCCAGCAGAACTCCAAATTAAAGCCTGATTTCTTCTTGAAGCCAACCAAAACAATCCTTTACTTCGGATAACATTTTGTGGGAATTTCAAATTTAAATATTCTAGAAAACGCTGTGGATGAAATGGTTTTGTACTTCTAAATACAAAAGAACCAATTCCGTATTCTTCAGTTTCAGGAACATGTTCGTTTTCTAATTCTTTAATCCAACCAGCAGAAGCTTCAGCTTTTTCATAATCGAATAAGTTGGTGTTAATAACCTCGTTTAAGTCTACTTTTGATTGACTAGTTGTTATGATTTTTGCTTCAGGATTTAAACTATGAATAATGGCTTTTAGTTCCTCTAAACTTTCTTTTGAAACTAAATCAGTTTTATTGATCAAAATAATATTAGCAAACTCTATTTGATCAGTTAAAAGGTTTACAATAGTTCTATCGTCACCGTCAATATTAGTAAGTTCTCTAGTTACTAAATAATCAGAACTAGAAAAATCTTTCAAAAAGTTAAAGGCATCTACCACGGTTACCATAGTATCGATGTAACTAAATCTGCTTAAATCGATTGTGCCATCTTCACTTTCGAAAGAAAAAGTTTGAGCAACAGGAATTGGCTCACTAATACCTGTACTTTCAATAATTAAGTAGTCGAATTTTTTTTGAGCGGCAAGTTTTTCTACTTCAACCATTAAATCTTCTCGCAATGTACAACAGATACAACCGTTAGACATTTCAACGAGTTTTTCTTCCGTTCTAGAAAGTGTGTTTTCGTTTTCAATAAATTGAGCATCAACGTTAACTTCACTCATGTCGTTAACAATTACTGCTACTTTTAATCCTTCTTTATTGTGTAAAATATGATTTAATAATGTTGTTTTTCCTGCCCCAAGAAAACCACTTAATACGGTAACTGGTAGTTTATTCATGATTAAATTTTTAGTGAAATGATTATTTGAAATAGAGCAAATATAAAAGACAAAATTTTTTAACGCAACTCGGTTGTTTTTAATTTAACAAGATTGAATATGTATTTTAACAATTTTCAGAAAAGACATAGAAAAAAGTACTTTTAAAGAATAAAATATCGCGCAATTATTGCGTGTCAATTGTATTCCTCCAGCCTCTTTTTTCAAATGTTCTTACATTTTCTACATTTTTTATTTTTATAAGAAATTCAGTTAGTTTTTTTAGTTCGTCATCAGCTAAATTTCCTTCAAATGGATTGATATAAATCGCATTTCCAAAGTTGTCTTTGGTTTTTTCAGGAGAATCATCAACAATTAAAGCACGTTCTAAAGTAAAACCTTGTTTTTTAATTTTCTTTAATCTTTTTTCGCGAACATATCGATCTAAGTCGTAATCTCTTCGGACCGTACAACGAGTTCTTGCCCAAACAAACTCGAAGTTTATAGTTTCAGGGCGAATAGTTTCAACTATATCATTCACATATTTGTCGTCTGCAGAAGACCAAACAGCTAGTTTGAAATGTTGATTTACGAAATCTAAAAACTCATTTAAAAATGGACGCTTATACACGAAATAATCAGCATATTTAAAATCATGTGGAATAGCCAATTTCTTTTCTGTAGCATGAATTAAGGTTTCATCTAAATCTAAAATTAAAAGTATAGGTTCTTTAGTTTTCATTTATACACTAATAATATTTTGATGTTCTAAAATAGGTAAATTCAAAAAACGTAACACGAGTTGTGCAACAGCCACAGTGTCATTTTCACAATAACGAACAATTCGATTTAAATCATTTTCTTGATAATATACCTGATAAACTTCGGAACCATCAATGTCTTCTTTAGGTGATGGAACGCCAAGAATATGTGTTAAAAGTTTTAAAGATGTATAATGTTTATAATCGCCAAACTTCCATAACTCTAAAGTATCTAAATGCGGAACTTCCCAAGGTTTTTTACCCACTAAATTTAGTTTTTTGGGAAGCTTAATATTGTTAATAATCATTCTTCTGGCAATGTATGGAAAGTCAAATTCTTTTCCGTTGTGTGCACAGAGAATATGTTTTTCTTGTTTGAAATGATTATCAAGCAGATTTTTAAAGTTTTTGAGTAATGCATACTCACTTTCATTTTTGAAAGAAGTAATACGAAGCTGTAATTTTTTATTCTTTTCGATAAAATAGCCGACAGAAATACAGATAATTCTACCAAATTCGGCCCAAATACCGGCTCTGTGGTAAAATTGTTCAGCAGTAATTTCTTCTTTTCTTTGGTAACGAGTTTTTAACCCGTACAATTCTTGTGTTTCCTCAGGAACATCATTCCAATGTTCATATTGAGGAACCGTTTCAATATCTAAAAACAAGATATTTTTCAGGTTTACGTGTTGTAACATGAATATATAGCAATTTGATTTTCAGTGTGCAATTTTGGTAAAAGTATGAAAAAAAATGAAAATGTCACTTCGAGCACAGTCGAGACGTTTTTAGTAAAGTAACATGTGGGTTTTAAAGTCTCGACTGCGCTCGACTTGACAACTATTTTTTATTGATTCATTAAATCTTCGATTTCTTCTACTTCGATTGGAATGTTTCGCATTAAGTTGAATGGTTCTCCAGATTCTTGAACAACTACGTCATCTTCTAAACGAATTCCGAAACCTTCATCTGGAAGATAAATTCCTGGTTCAACAGTAAATACCATGTTTGCTTGGATTGGTTCGTGTAATAAACCGTAATCATGCGTATCTAATCCCATATGATGAGAAGTTCCATGCATGAAATATTTTTTATAAGCTGGCCAATCTGGATTTTCGTTCTGAACATCAGCTTTGTCTAATAATCCTAAACCTAATAATTCAGAAGTCATTAATTTACCAACTTCAACATGGTAGTCTGCCCAAATTGCTCCAGGTACTAACATTTTTGTAGCTTCATTTTTAACTCTGTTTACAGCATTGTACACATCTTTTTGACGATCTGTATAACGACCAGAAATAGGAATTGTTCTACTCATATCACTCGCATAATTTGCATATTCTGCAGCAACATCAAAAAGAATTAAATCACCATCTTTACATTGTTGGTTGTTTTCAATGTAGTGTAATACATTTGCGTTACTTCCGCTAGCAATAATTGGAGTGTAAGCAAATCCTTTAGAACGATTTCTTAAAAATTCATGAGCAAACTCAGCTTCAATTTCATATTCCCAAACACCTGGTTTTACAAAACCTAAAATTCTACGGAAACCTTTTTCAGTAATATTACATGCTTTCTGAATTAAATCGATTTCAATTTGATCTTTTACAGAACGTAAACGTTGTAAAAGAGGATTACTCTTAGCAACACTGTGTGCTGGATATTTTGCTAATAACCATTTTGTAAAACGAGCTTCACGAGTTTCAGTTTCTATTTTAGCTCTGTAGTGTTCGTTGGTGTTAATATAAACAGTGTCTGCATACGCCATCATTTCGGCTAATACTTTTTCTAAATCTTGTAACCAAAAAACAGTTTTAACGCCGCTTGTTTCAAAAGCTCTTTCTTTGTTGAGCTTTTCACCTTCCCAAACAGCAATATGTTCGTTCGTTTCCCTTAAGAATAAAACTTCTCGTAAGCTTTCTTTAGGACAATCTGGATAAACAATTAAAATACTTTCTTCTTGGTCTACACCACTTAAAAAGAAAATATCTCTGTGTTGTTCAAAAGGTAAAGTAGAATCTGCGCTTACAGGATAAATATCATTAGAATTAAAAACAGCTAAACTGTTTGGCTTCATTTGAGCCATAAAGTTTTTTCTATTCTTTATAAATAGGTCTTTATTTATAGGAAGATATTTCATTTAGATTTAGTGTTTATACGTTAATATTCCCAAAAATAACCAAAGAAAAAACGATATGCTAAAGCCAAATGGCGCTATTTTACTTTTTTACGAATTCTACTCATGTGTCTTTTCGATATTCCTAAAAAGGAAGCTAAATAATGTAGGGGAATATTTTTAAGTAATTCAGGATCGTTAGCTAATAATTTTTGATAACGATCTTCTGGAGAAAGTGTCAGAAGATTGATTCTATAATCGTCGATTAAAAATATTTGATTTTCAATTAGTTTATAATAGAATAAAAAGAAAGCTTTATTGTTTTTTAAAAGCTGATTGAATTGCTGAATAGAAAGCACTTGTAACTTCACTTCACTTAAAGTTTTGATGTTTTTTCGTGAAGGTTTTTGATGTAAAAAACTTTTTAAAGCTGATGTACAAGTATTTTTTAAGGCTAAATATGTTGTTTTTTCTTCACCATCAATAGTTATGTAATGTTGAAGAATTCCACTTTCAATAAAACAGAAATAATCACAAATAGCTCCTTCTTTAACAAACAGTTCGTTTTTAGAAAGAGTTTTTTCTTCGAAAGCATCTACGATTTCATTGATATGAATATCAAGTGATTCGTCGTTTATAATTTCTTTTAAATAGATTTTTAAACTCATTCTATTTTTCTGATTATGCTGATGCTAAACATTTTGGTTTAAAAATACTATTTGATCAATAATTAACGAATTTAAAAACAGGTTTTTTAAGATTTTTTTCTGTTATTATTTTTCGGTTTTCTTTTAAAGTTACTTCTGTTTTTTCGAGGAGTATTGGAATTACTTTCCTTACTATTTTCAGATTTCTTTTTAGATCGAAAATTTCGTCTTGTTTGATTCTTTTTACTTGGCTTTGAGTTGTTGTTGTTTTCTTTGGAAGTTTTCTTCTGTTGAGGTTGTTCGGTTGGCGTAAGATCAAAACCTTCTAATTCAACAATTTTTAGCTTTTGCTTTAATAATTTCTCAATGTTTTTAACATACTCTAATTCTTCGTCAGCAACTAAAGATATAGCTTCTCCGCTTGCACCAGCTCTACCAGTTCTACCAATTCTATGCACATAATCTTCAGGAATATTAGGTAATTCATAGTTAATCACATGAGGTAATAAAGGAATATCTAATCCTCGAGCAGCAATATCAGTAGCTACTAAAACACGAACAGTATTTTCTTTAAATCCTTTTAAAGCTTTTACTCTTGCACTTTGACTTTTATTTCCATGGATTGCAGCAGAAGAAATATCTCTTTTTTGTAGTTTTTCAGCTAGTCTATTTGCTCCGTGTTTAGTTCGTGTAAAAATAAGTACTTGATTCCAATTACCGTCAGAAATTAATTGCGTCACCATGGCTGCTTTTCTACTTTTTGGAACACGATATATCTTTTGCTTAACCATTTCCGCAGTTGTATTCTCAGGAGCAGCTTCAACTAGAACAGGATCTGTTAAAATCCCTTTAGCTAAGGCTTTTATTTCTTTAGAAAAAGTAGCAGAAAAAAGTAAGTTTTGGCGTTTTTCAGGAAGTAGAGCTATAATTTTTTTAATATCTCTAACAAAGCCCATATCTAACATTCTATCTGCTTCGTCTAGAATCAGAATGTCAATTCTTTTTAGTGATAATGCTTTTTGGTCATGTAAATCTAATAACCTACCTGGTGTGGCAACTAGTACATCTATACCGTTTCTTATCGTTGCAATTTGTTTTTTAGGTTTTACACCTCCAAAAATTACAGTCGACTTAATATTAAGATGTTTGCTATAATCTCGAACATTATCGTAAATCTGAGCAGCTAATTCTCTGGTAGGAGTTAGTATTAGTGCACGTATTGGTCTAAATTTTGGATTTTTAGTATCTGTTATTATTTGCAATATTGGTAATGTAAAACCAGCGGTTTTTCCTGTTCCTGTTTGTGCAGATGCTAGTACATCATTACCTTTTAAAATTACTGGTATTGCTTTTTCTTGTATTGGGGATGGGTTTACATATCCTTTTTCTTCAATTGCTTTTAAAAGCTCTTTCTTTAACCCTAGTGATTCAAATGTCATAAATATAGATAAAGAAATAAATTAGTTTTTATTTCTAAGTAAGGTGTAAAGGTACGGTTATAGTTGTTCACACAAATAAAAGAGATTGATTTTTTCTATTCAGTTTAGTTACTGTATCATAAATACTAAGTATTGCAGGTGTTTTTAATTAGTAAAAAAATATCAATATAAAATTTATACATAACCTATATGGAACAAAGGATCACCAAGATTTACAACAGGAAAGTTGTTTTTGGCTATGATATAACCATCTTTAGGTGATTTTACAGAGAATTTTGTTTCACCATATGTATCCATAATAAAGCCCACAATTTCACCTTTTTTCACGGATGCTCCATTTTTTACTTTCGGATTAAAAATACCAGCTGCTCGAGCACGTAACCAACTCTTTTTAATAATTTCTATAGCATCGTTTTGTAAAGGAATTTCTATAGCTTCATCAATCATATTAAAATGACGTAAAATTCTTAGTGTTCCATAAATTCCTTGGTTAATTGCAAATTCATTCAATCGTAAAGATTCGCCACCTTCATAAACTATTACAGGAATTTCGTGTTTAAAACATTCATTTCTGAAAGATTTAGGAATAAGTTTAGAACCAAATTTGAATGGAGCATTAAAAATATCAGCTAAAGCTTTTCCTCTTTCGTCTTGTGGTGTATATCGAATTTGCGCGTAATTACTACGTTGCGCTCCACCAGTATGATAATCGATAGCAAAATCAACATTTTTAGTAATCTCTTTCATAAGATAATATGCTAATCTACTTGCTAAAGATCCTTTTGTAGAACCTGGAAAACTTCTATTTACATCTTTTCCGTGTAATTCTCTAGAAAAATCTAAAAAGCCAAATATGTTCAATAATGGAACAACGATTACACAACCTCTATGAATTTTATACGACTTGTCAATTAACATTCGCCTTACCAATTCGATACTGTTGGTCTCGTCGCCATGCAATCCACCTTGTAATAAAATAGTCGGACCAGGTTTCTTTCCGTTAAAAATATATACCGGAATTTCTATTAAAGTTCCTGTAGGTAATCTATCTACAGGGATTTTTATCAACTTTGATTCTCCTAAAGAAATTCGTTCTCCACGAATAACTATCTCCTCATTCTTGAATTCTTTGTCGAACATTTTTTCTCTAAATATTTTATAATTTCTTCAGCGACATTAACTTTTGTATAGGCTTCAATTCCTTGTAATCCAGGAGTTGAATTTACCTCTATCAATAATGGACCGCGTTTCGAACGGATTAAATCTACGCCAGCGATAGGTAAACCTAAGTAACCAGCCGCTTTTATCGCCATAATTCGTTCTTGATTTGTTAAATCAGCTTTTGTAGCTGTTCCGCCTCTATGAATATTCGATCTAAAATCATCATCTAAACCTTTTCTTTTCATAGAAGAAACAATTTTGTCACCAACTACAAATACACGAATATCTTCGCTATTACTTTCTTTAATGAATTCTTGAAGCAAAATACTCATATTCATTCTGTAAAAAGTATCAATAATAGACTTTGCAGATTTTTTACTTTCTGCTAACATCACACCCATTCCTTGAGTTCCTTCTTGCATTTTAATAATTACTGGTGCACCACCAAGTAATTCTATTTGTTCTTTGATGTTTTCAGGATTTACAGAAAAAACAGTATCAGGAATTGGAATTCCTTTTCTGTTCATAATTTGAAGAGTTCTTACTTTATTTTGAGCTCTGAGTATACCTAAAGATCTTGCTGTACTGTAAATACCATTCATCTCAAATTCTTTAACAATAGCAGCTCCATGTCGAGTTACAGAGGCGCCAATTCTCGGAATAATTACATCAGGCTCGTCAATAATGTTTTCTCCTTCATAAATAATTTCTCTTTTACCACCGCTAAGTTTTATAGAACATTTGTTGTGATTAATCACACTAACATCATGTCCACGTTTAACAGCTTCGTCATATATTCGTTTTGTAGAATATATATTTTGACCAACCGATAAAATAAAAATATTCATGTAGATGCTTTTTACACAAATCTAATCAAAATTAAAATGGAAAGTATTTTTTATTTTTGATACTACTTTATAAATCCAAACCAAATGAAACAAATCCTTTTCGTATTCCTGTTTGTAGGAATGACAGTGTTTTCACAACAAAATCCGACAAAAGCTAGTATTGTTCAAGATGCACTTCAACAAAAAGCAATAATGACTGAAAATTCATTAGTAAAGAATATTCCTTTTGAAAATATTGGTCCGACTGTAATGAGTGGTAGAGTTGTAGACATAGACGTAAACCCAGACAATACAGTTGAATTTTACGTAGGATATGCTTCCGGAGGTTTATGGTATACGAATAATAATGGAAATACATTTACACCAGTTTTAGATAATGCACCAACTCAAAACATTGGTGATATTGCTGTGGATTGGAAAAACGGAACAATTTGGGTAGGAACGGGAGAAAATAATTCATCGCGTTCTTCTTATGCTGGAATTGGAATTTTAAAATCTACAGATAAAGGTAAAACATGGTCAAACGTAGGTTTACACGATTCACATCACATTGGTAGAATATTAATTAATCCAAATAATCCAAATGAAGTGGTTGTTGGAGTTTTAGGTCATTTGTATTCTTCAAATAATGAAAGAGGGATTTATAAAACCACCGACGGAGGAAAAACTTGGAATAGAACTTTATTTGTGAATGACGATACAGGAATTATCGATGTGCAGCAAGCACCGAATAATTTTAATACGTTATATGCTGCTTCTTGGGAAAGAGAACGTAAAGCTTGGAATTTTGATGGTGATGGTAAAAACTCTGCAATTTATAAGTCTACTGATGGCGGTAATACTTGGAGTAAAATTTCTGAAAACAATGGATTTCCAAATGGAAATGGTGTAGGAAGAATAGGTTTGGCAGTTTATGATGAAAACACGGTGTATGCTTTTCATGATAATCAATTTAGAAGAAAGAAGGATGGAAAACAAAAAAGTGATTCGAATGCTTTAGCAAAAGAAGATTTTAAGAAAATGTCTACAGATGAATTCTTAAAGTTATCAGATAAAAAATTAAACAGTTATCTAAAGACAAACGGATTTCAAGAGAAATATAGAGCAGACAATGTAAAGCAAATGGTGCGATCTGGATCTGTTAAACCGATTGATTTAGCGAAGTATTTAGAGAATGCAAATTCTTTATTATTTGATACACCTGTTATTGGAGCTGAAGTTTTTAAAACAACAAATGGTGGGAAATCATGGAAGAAAACACATGAAGGATATTTAGATGATATCTATTTTTCATACGGGTATTATTTTGGTGAAATTAGAGTAGATCCGCAAGATAAAAATGGGATTTATATTTTAGGTGTTCCAATTTTAAAGTCAAAAGATGGAGGAAAAACATTTGTATCGATCACGAGAGAAAATGTACATTCAGATCATCAAGCACTTTGGGTAAATTCAAAAATTCAAGGTCATTTAATTGATGGAAACGATGGAGGCTTAAATATCTCTTATGACGATGGTGAAAGTTGGTTAAAATTAAATACACCACCAGTTGGACAGTTTTATGCGATTTATGCAGATAACCAGAAATCGTACAATGTTTATGGTGGATTACAAGATAACGGTGTTTGGGTAGCTAATCATAACGCTAAAATCAACAAGGCTTGGCATCAATCAGGAAAAAATCCATACGAATCAATTATGGGTGGAGACGGAATGCAAGTTCAAGTAGATGACCGAAATCCAGATATTGTATACACAGGATTTCAGTTTGGAAATTATTTCCGATTAAATAGAGAAAACGGAGGCAGAAAATACATTCAACCGAAACATACTTTAGGTGAGAATCCATATCGTTTTAATTGGCAAACACCAATATTATTATCTAAACATAATCAAGATATTTTATATCTAGGAGGAAACAAATTACACCGCTCTTTAAATCAAGGAGACGATTGGGAAACGATTTCTGGAGATTTAACTCAAGGTGGAAAAAAAGGAAACGTTGCTTACGGAACACTAACTACAATTAGTGAAAGTCCATTTCAATTTGGATTAATTTACGTTGGTTCAGATGATGGTTTGGTCCAAATTACTAAAAATGGAGGAGGAAGTTGGGAGAATATTTCTAGCACGCTTCCTAAAGATTTATGGGTAAGTAGAGTTATTGCTTCTAAACATAAAAAAGAGCGAGTATATGTAACATTAAACGGATATCGTTGGGATGATTTTACAACTTATGTTTATGTTTCTGATGACTATGGAAAATCTTGGAAAAGCATTGCAAATAATATCCCAGCATCACCAGTAAATGTAATAAAAGAAGATCCAGACTACGAGAACTTATTATACTTAGGAACAGATAATGGTTTATATATTTCTTTTGATTCAGGAAAATCTTGGGAAATTTTTAGCAAAAACTTACCTAACGTTGCTGTACACGATTTGGTAATTCAACCTAAAGCAAAACATTTGATAGTAGGTACACACGGAAGAAGTTTATACAAGGCAAATATTAAACCATTACAAGAGTATTCTGAAGCGATTTCAGACATAAATGATAAAATATTTAGTATAAATAATATCAGAAAAAGTGGAATATGGGGTAGTTCATGGAGTAAATGGTTACAGCCTTACACACCGACTGTAACAATTCCATATTTTTCAAACACGAATAAAGATGCATTTTTTACAATTTATAGTGGAGATGTTGTTGTAAATTCGTTTAAAGTTAAAACTTCAAAAGGGTTTAATGAAGCTGAATTTGATGTAAGTTTTAGTAAAGCAGGATTAAAAAATTATAAGAAAATAAATAAAGAAGCTGTATTAAGTACAGTAAAAAACGGAAAAACATATTTACCTAAAGGAAAGTACAAGGTAAAAATGGGTAAAGCAACAAAAACATTTGAAATTAAATAAATGGGAGTAATAAAAGTAACCAATATAAAGATCTTCACAAACCACGGATGCTTAGAAGAAGAGGCAAAAATTGGGTCAGAATACAGAGTTGATATAGAAGTTAAGGGAAATTTAACACTTTCTGCAAAAACGGATGAATTAAGTGATACGATCGATTATGTACACTTAAATAAAATAGCCAAAGAAGAAATGAATAAACGTTCTAAATTATTAGAACAGGTGGCTCAGAGGATGTTAGATCGAATTTTTGATGAAATACCTTTAGTAGACGAAGCAGAAATTAGTGTGTCAAAAATAAATCCACCAATAGGCGGAAATGTGGGAGAAGTAACAATTATGCTATCAGAAGTGCGTAAAAGTTAAAAAATACTTGCCACTAAAAAGAAAAAGTTTAAATTTGCACTCTCACAAAAGGTGTCGTGGCCGAGTGGCTAGGCAGTGGTCTGCAACACCATCTACAGCGGTTCGAATCCGCTCGACACCTCAAAAGTCTCAATATCATTAATATTGAGACTTTTTTTATGATTAAAATTGTTACATAATTATCCTCTTATAGTTCGAAAATTGCAGGAATTAAGGTTTTTTAGCCCATTTATACTAGATGTAACATTTTTGAAAGTTTCATCTATAACTTTAATATACCTTTGTATCATCATTGAATCTATAGTCGCTAAAAGCTAAGTTGGGGGACAAATGTTTTTATTTAATGACTAACAAGATTTAAGAGTTAAGATAACACAATCTAGAAATAGGTTGTGTTATTGTTTTTTAATAAGTTTCTTTTTCTTCTAAACTTATAAATCGCCCATTTTATTGAGTTTTCTAGTTCCTTTCAAAGGATTTTTTTCCTTTTTAACCCATTTTATTTCCCTCTAACTCTATTTAATGATTTTGCTACCAGTGTCTTAAAATACTTTTGTGGTGTAAACCAGTAAAAGTATTATTTAACATGAAAACAATTAATTATTTTATACTAGCAATGTTATTGTTAGTCGTGTCATGTAACGATGACGAAGAAGTTAGCCAACCAGATAATGGAAATCCTCCGACTACAGCAAACAAAGATGTAGTATTTAATGAAATTAAATATCAAGGAAGTAAAGACCTTATAGAAATTTATAATAGAGGAACTGAAGCCGCAGATATTAGTGAATATTGGCTTTGTTTAGGTCCTGGAGCGTATCAAAAAATAGGAGATTTAACTCCAGAATCAGGAAATACAACTATTCCAGCTGATGGATATTTAGTAATAAGCTACAATTTACCAGACGAAAAAGGTGGATTAGGATTATACTCAACAAATGAATTTACGAATCCAGATGCAATTATAGATTTCGTTCAGTATGGTGATTCTGGTTCTGCTAGAGAAAATATTGCTGCTTCTGCAGGAATTTGGACAGCAGGTGATTTTGTTCCTGTTGTAAAAAGCGAAGACAATAGTATCGTTTATGATGGAGAAGGTAATGGAGTTATGAATTGGGCAGAAACTACAGAAGTAACTTTTGGAGCACAAAATATTGTTATGCCACCACAAGATGATGTTCGTTCTGTTGTAATTAATGAAGTTAATTACGGAAAAGATAAATTAATCGAATTATGGAACAACGGAGATGTAGCTGTAGACGTTAGTGATTATTGGTTATGTTTAGGACCAGGTCAGTATTTACAAGTAAAGAACGCTACGGTTGTTAGTGGATCTGCACAGTTAAATCCAAGTGAGTTTTTAGTAGTAAGCTGGGATCAGTTAAGTGAAAGTGCAGGATTAGGTTTTTATGCTTCAAACGCATTTACGAATCCAGATGCAATTTTAGACTTTGTTCAATGGGGAGCTTCAGGTAGTGCAAGAGAAAATGTGGCAGTTGCTGCAGGAATTTGGACAGCAGGTGAATTTGTTCCTCAAGTAAGATTAGAGAGTTATAGTTTAGCTTACGATGGAGAAGGAGATGCGATTTCAGATTGGAAAGAAGCTGTAAATCCAACTTTTGGTAGAGGAAATGCTGCTGAAGCTGCAAAAACAAGATTTACTGTAACAATTACAAATAAGATTAATTATTTAGGAACACACGTTTTTAATACACCAACAGGAGCTTCAAACCCAGGTCCAGTAACTGATGTGAATGGAAGTTATTCTGTAAAATTTAAAGCAGTACCTGGAACAAAATTGAGTTTCGCTTCAATGTCTGCTGCTACAAACGATTGGTTTTTTGCTCCAAGAATGACAGGAATAGATCTTTTTGATGCAAGCGGAAGTGCTGTGACAGGAGATATTAGTAATCAGATTTATTTATGGGATGCGGGAACAGAAGAAGAAGATCCAGCTACAATAGCAACTGAACCTAACGGAGGAACAACTGGAAGTCCAGATGATGATAACACAGTTCGTGTGGTGAAAAATGATGTGACACCCTATTTAAGAACAGAATTAGCATACGATAGTTCAACAAGATATTTCACTTTAACATTAACTAATTTAGTAGGAGCTTCAGGAAGTACACCAATTGTACTTACGCCAGGTTTAGCTGTATTACATGCACAAAACGCACCTTTATTTACAGTTGGACAACCAGATAGAGGATATGGATTAAAAGAAATTGCAGAAGCAGGTAATCCAATGCCATTATACCAATGGTTTAACGCAACAGGTTCTCAAGGAGCTCCATTACGTTTGTCTTCTTCGTATACAGTATTTTCTCCAGCGGTTTTATATGCATTTAGTACAACTAAAGATCCTTGGTTTGTTCAAGGAGAGCAAGCAAAAGCATCTAGTGGTTTAGAAGAGATTGCAGAAGATGGAAATAACCAAGTTGCTTACGAATATTTAAAAGGTTTAGGTCTTCCAGTAGCTAAGAGTAATGAAACTGCTCCAGTAAAACCGGGTGAATCTCTAACATTTACAATTGAAGTTCCACAAGGTTTAGATTATAAATTAGGATTTGGAACAATGTTAGTAGATACTAACGATTGGTTTATTAGTTACAACAACGATGGAGTTGCTTTATTCGATGAAAATGGAACAGCTTTCTCTGGTACTTCTGAAAGTGATGAAACTTATCTTTTTGATGCAGGAACTGAAGCTGACGAAGAAGTTGGATTCGGAGCTAATCAAGCGCCAAGACAATCAGGACCAAATACAGGAGCAGCTGATAGCGATAATTTAGTAAGAAGAGTAACAACATTAAATGATGTACAATTTGGTAAAGGAGCAATTAATAGCTCTCCAGGGGTAACATGGTTTGGTGATCCAAGAGGAGGTTACAATTTAATAGAGGTAAACATCCAACCTCAATAAAAGTAGTATATGTGTTGAATCAAAAATGTAATAGTTTTTAGAATAACGTTGATTCATTCTATGTATTAATTTGGGATTATTTCTCCAGTCAATTAAATTGACTGGAGTTTCTTTTTTTATAGAAAGAATAAAGTAACATATTTTTAATTTTTCGTATAAGTATCATAAAATGAGTTTATTATTTCCTTTTTTAAATTGTATCAATATTGAAACTGTTACAATAAAATGAATAATATTTTTACTGAACTCACTCCAGCTTTACAAATAATGAAAAAAACAATACTTTTTATACTGTTAATATTATTTCTATTTTCATGTAAATCAGAAAAGGAAGAAATAAAAACTCCACAAAAAGAATTAGATCAATCAACTGATACTAATCTTGTAAAAGAGCAATTTAGATATCAACCCGTAAAGCCTGAAAATGGAAAACTTAAAGCTGTAGTAGAATTAGGAGCTTCTGGTTTCAATTCTTTTATAATTAATGTTGATGAAGATAAAAACTGGGAGATTAAAAATAAAGAGTACGGCAATAGTTCGATATTAGAAAGTCATACAAACACAAAAGAAGTGAGTTCAAAACTAAAGTCTTACATAAAAAAGATTATCGATTTTGGTGTAGATTCTAAAGATATTCATTTTGTAGTGAGTTCTGGAGCAGATAAAAAGAATATTACTCAAACTATTAAAAAAGAACTAAAAGACTTAGGCTATAATGTTAATGTGGTCACGGCTGAAGAAGAAGGACAATTTGCTTTAAAAGCTGTAATGCCGAAAAGTTTTGAAGATACAGCATTTGTGGTTGATATAGGTTCAGGAAATACAAAAATATCTTATGTTGAAGGGAGTTCAATTATAAGTAAAGAAACGTATGGAGCAAAGTATTTTCAAAATAACCTAGATGATAAAAAAGTTTATAAGGAAGTAAACGCAATTGCTGGAAACATACCAGAACAAAAGCAAAAACAATATTTTATCATTGGAGGTGTTCCGTATCAATTAGCGAAGAAATTGCGAAAAGATAAAGAGCGATATACTTTATTGAATACAAGTATAGAAGCTTATCAAGACGTTATTGAAAAGAAAGGAGCTAAAGTTAAAAGTGGAGTAAATATTTTTAATGCGATTAATGATGCAACAAAACCTAGAATTATAGTTTTTGATTGGGATTCGAATTTCACTATTGGCTTTTTGTTGAGTTTAAAGCACTAAAAAACCCACCAATTCGGGTTTTTTAAAAAAAGGTGGGTTTATTAAAAGTCAACTAATAGGTATTATTTGATCTCTTCTAATTTTTTTATTAAAATAGTGTCATCTAGAATTGTATTTCTATGACTTCTTAGCATTTTAGCAGTGGTTTCTGGTAAGTGCTCTTTGGAATCTATAACTTCATTATATTCATTAATTGCAGCTTTTTCTCCTCGTATTGCTTCTTCTAAGATAGATTTGTCATTATCTAAAGAGAAAAATGCTTTAGTATCCATCCAAGCTCTGTGAATTGTACCTAAATTGCTTCCGTTGTCTTGTGGCATTTGCCCAAACATTCTAATTTCTTTTTTTAATTCATTTCCGAATTTTTTACGTTCTTCAGCTTTTCTTTCAAATAAACTTGTTAATACATCGCTATTTACATTTTCTGCTGCGGTTTGATATCCTTTTTCAGCATCATAATTCTTCATTAATAATCCGTTTAATTGACTGGCTACTTCTTGTGTATAACTATACATAATATTTTATTTTTAAGTGATAAGTAAATTGTTTTCAGATGCTTACTTTTTAACATCTGTAGGTAAACAATTGAAAAGAACTAAGCTTCTTTTTTGTTTACTATTAAGCCTAATAATAGAATAGATAAACCAATACCTAATACGACATATGCGTTGCTATTATTTTGAGATTCGAATTCAGCAATTCCTAAATCTACTGACGACTCTGGCTTTATAAGTTGATATCCTCCATATGCAAGAAATGCAACTCCTGCTAGGATAAATATGATTTTTATTATTTTGTTCATGTTTCGTTTTTAAAGGTTAATATTTGCTAGTTTAGAATTGGTATCTTAATCCTAAGGCTATGTCTAAGTCTAAATCGTCACTATAATTGTCATTAAATCCAAGTTCGGGTCTAATATCTAAGGAAATTAATAGTGGAATTTTAAAATTATATTCAATACCTAAATCCCCAGCAATAAGTGCAAAAACTCCATCACTATTAGGTGTACTAAAGGAACCTAATCCACCACCAGCACCTACATACCAATTGAAATTATTATCAATAGGTTGTACCCATTGATACAATCCGACAAGTTTAAAGGCTTCAATATTATTTGAATTTCTGAGACCTAAATCAAACTCTAATCTGTTATTTTCAGATAAGTAACGTTGGTAGGAAATTTCTCCTCCGAAGCCATCATTATCACCTAGCCTTAAACCAATGGTGTTTTTAGCTATTTTTTGCGCTGTTAATGAAGATGCTACTAATAAAAAAGTTCCTAAAATTATATTTCTAATATTGTTCATTCTTATGTTTTAATTACTTACACTACAAAATTACAGCAAAGGCCTCTAAGGGTTTAGCTCATATAAAGTAAGTATTAGCTCATATACTTTCATGTATTGATTTTTATTAACTTTACGTTGTATAACTATACTATGAAAACAATAAATATTACAGCTAGTAGTACTGAAGGCACAGTAAAGCAAATAAGAGAAGCTATTGGTGGAAGAATTATCGAACGCTGGGGAGAGTATGTTTTAGAGGTAGATAATGAAGTTGCAAAAGGTAAAATTACATTTATTAATTTCGAATGGGGAGCTAGTGTATTGGAGTATGATATTACCTTTTTAGAGAATATTGCATTAGTAATGGATACTTCTGAATATAATCCTATACATTTTACATATGCGTCTGAAGGATTTTGCTTTCATAGATTCGAAAAAGAAAATAATAAAAGGAAAATAGAGCAATTTCAATCAGTAATTATTACTAGCAAAGATGGAGGGTATAATTATGGATACTTTGAAAAAGATGTGAAGATACATATTCATCTTATTCAGGTTAGTCGAGTACTTTTTCTGAAAAAAAGATTAAATGATGGAGCGATTTTAAATCAGAGACTTTATAATGTTTTTCACGATCAACAGCATGAAAGTGTTTTTGCTTATTTCGGAACATACAATTTAAAGTTAGCTAGTTTAATTAAACAGTTTGATAAAGTGAGGCAGAAAGGAATGATACGAATGCTTATTAAAGAAGGTATTGTATTTCAAATTTTATCAGAGCATATTTTACAGCATAATAAAGATGTAGCCTTAAATAAAAAACCAAACTCTTCATTAACTAAAAAAGAACTGAGTTTAGTTAGGAAAACTGGATCAAAAATTTTAAAAAATGTTGCTTTAGATTATTCTGTTGAAGAATTAGCTTTAGAAAGCGGTCTTACTCAGGCAAAATTACAAGAAGGATTCAAGCTTTTATATACTAGAACTGTTACAGAGTATATTCGCCATGTCAGGTTAGAAAAAGCTAGAGATTTAATGAATACAACTGATTTGAATATATCTCAGATAGTATACACGATTGGTTTTAGCAGTAGAAGTTATTTTTCGAAAATATTTAAAAGAAAATATAATATTAGTCCGAGTGAATTTTTAAAGAATAAGAAAGAAGCAGATATAAAAGTAGCTTAATATTACAACAGAGGACTAAGAATTTTTGCAGCTCCTTCTAAAAGTTTTGTTTTTAGAGATCTTTTCATGTAAGTATCATAATTTAAAGCATTGCATTTACTCATATTACTTTTAAAATGATCACTTAAGTTTTTTGCAATTTTTTGATCATACAGTATTGTGTTTATTTCATAATTGTGTTCAAAACTTCTATAATCAAAATTACCTGATCCTATAGAAGCAATTTCTTCATCGATAACAATAAGCTTACTATGAGAAAAATTGTTTTTTAGCGTGTAGATTTTGGCACCTGTTTCTAATAAATCTTCAAAATTTGCATACATACTGTATTTTGCAATTCTACTGTCATTTTTTTCAGGTACCATAATTTTGACATCCACACCTCTCAAAACAGCCATTTTTATAGTTTCTAGAAGTATTTTATTAGGTATAAAATAAGGATTTTCAATGCATACACTTTTTTGTGCACAGTGAATCATCATTGTATATTGTTGTAAAATAGAAGAGTATTTTAAATCGGGACCTCCAGCTACTATTTGTACTAATGAATTTCCTTTTTTACTTTGGTTAGGTAAATAGGTATCATTTAATAATTCCTTATTACTAGCAAAGTAGAAATCCTTAATAAAAACTCTATGAAGATGATCTACTGCTATTCCTTCGATTTTTAAGTGAAAATCGTCCCAAATACCTAACTCAGTATTCTCATTAACATATTTATCTGATATATTAACACCACCAGTAAAGCAAACGGTTCCATCTATAACCAGAATTTTTCTATGATTTCTATAATTTAAAGTTGATAAAATAGTATTCAGTTTAATTGGTAAAATAGGAAAGATTTCAGCGCCACAGTTTTTTAAATCTTTAATCTGTTTTGCTCTTAAGTTATTACTACCTATTGCATCATATAAAATTCTGACTTCAACTCCTTCTTTAAGCTTTTGTTTACAGCGTTTTATTAATTCGCTTAACAACTCTCCTTCTTCAATAATATAGTATTGAATATGAATAAACTTTTTAGCATTTGAAACTTCTTTAAAAATTTCCTCAAAAGTATTTTTACCTGTATCTAGAACTGAGACTTTATTTCCCTCAACAGCAGGAAATCCACTCGATTTTTTCATCAAATGACCTAGTTTAGCAAATTTTTCAGAGTTAAATTTGTGGGAAAAATTTTCAATAGATTCACCTTTATGTCTTAAATCATAAAGTCTTCGTTTGGCATTAAAGTTTAATGTGAAAAACTTAAATTTCTTTCTGTTGATTCCAAAAATTATATAGAAAATAACACCGATTATTGGAATTGTAATAACTATTAATAGCCAACCAATAGATCTCGCAGGTCTATTCCCATATAAAAGTATATTAAAAACAGACCAGATTACTCCCAGTACATATATGATATATAATAATATCATTATGAAATTATTTTTTGAATCTTAAATTTTGTAATGTAAGGCTTAGAAATAATATGATCAATTGCCTTTTGAGTAGAGTTCTTATCTAGCCAAATACTTTTAAAAATTTTAGGAATTTGTAAAGGCATTACTTCGTAGAGGTTATTAACTGATTTTAAAGATTCATTTACTTCAGTGTTTATAACTGTACATGTAATAAAACCGTCGTCTAAAACATTATAAATCCCAGCCAAATAAAATGGTTTTAATGTTTCCTTTTCAACTAAATAATCTGTAATTCCATCTTCTGATAAATAATGCGTATAAAAACCAGTAACTATTATCAAACATCTTCGTTTTAGAAGCGCTTCTTTAAAAAGTATATTTTTATAAATATCGTTTTTATTTACATGCAACGTGTTTTTTAATCGCTGAAATTTTTTCCAACTCCCATCAAAATTTTGAGGAAGCATACCCCAAATACCCAATGTTACGGTATTGGGGTCTTCCATTGTTATTATTGATAAAGACTGTTCTTTATATCCATCAATTTTCAGTTTGGGTCTGTATAAATTCGGATATTTAAATTTGACTTGTAGAGTGTCTTTCAAAAAAATTAAATCAGCTGTATTAGATAAATTGTACATCATAACTTGCTGTAGTATTTTAAATCAAAATACCCGAAGCAACGATCATACTTATACCTAAAACAATTACGCCTAAAACGACATAAAATCCAGATCGGGTTTCTTTATTATTTTGAAATATATAATTCTTGTTTTTGTTTTTTGTGTTTTTTTTAAAGATTTTAAAATCCTCTTTACCTTGTTTCATTTTATTGTTAGTTTTTTGTTACACCACAAAATTAGAACAGATATAAAGTGTTTTTTTGTTCATTAGATTTTAATCTTAACTCATTTCAATTTAGGGCTTTTGAGCTAACATGAATCTTATATGAGTCAATGTTATTGGCAAGTTCATTATAGTTTTGTCGTAACAATTAGTATTAACTTTAAAACAATATATTTATGTTACGATGGTCATTAACCTTTATAATAATTGCAATAATTGCTGGATTTTTAGGTTTTTCTGGTATAGCAGGAACTGCTACAAGTATTGCAAAGATTTTATTTTTAATTTTTTTAGTGTTATTTGTTTTTTCACTAGTACGAGGAAAATCAAGAAATGTATAGTGTAGTGTTTGTAAATGAATATTGAACTTTTTCATAACAACAAAACACATACATGAATTTAAATAATACATTACAAAAAGTACAGTCGGCTTTAATTACCTATTGGAATGAATTTTTAGCACATGTTCCAGGTATACTAATAGCTATTTTAATAGTAATAATAGGTTTTTTACTATCTAATTTGATTTCCTCAATTTTTCAAACGACAATTTCTAAAAGAACAAAAGATCCATTAATAACCAATTTTTTGGGAAAAACGGTTAAATATGGTTTAATAGTATTAGCTATAATTTTTGCGTTAAACATAGCTGGCCTTGGTTATGTTGCAACAGGTTTTATAACTGCCGCAGGTGCTTCAGCAGTAATTATAGGTTTTGCATTTAAAGATATTGGAGAAAATTTTATATCAGGTGTAATATTATCATTTAACAGACCTTTTGATGTAAACGATACTGTATTAATTGGTGATATTTTTGGCAAAGTGAAAATGATAGAATTTAGGCATTCTAAATTAAAAACGTTCGATGGAAGAGATGTTTACATACCCAACAGTGATATCATTAAAAAGCCTGTTTTTAATTATACAGAAGATGGATATTATCGTATAGATTTTACGGTTGGAATAGATTACAACGATGATGTAGAATTAGCAAAAAAAGTTATCATAAAATCAGTTGTAGATACTCCAGGAGTTATAGATACATCCGAACACAAATGTTTTGTAGTAGTTGATTCTCTAGGAACAAGTACTGTAAACCTCAAAGTCTTATTTTGGACTAAAACTATGGAATACAAAAGAGGTGCATCAGAAATAAAAAGTGATGTTGTTAAAAATGTGAAAAATGTTATCATGAATAATGGATTAAATATGCCTTCAGATATAACAGAAGTAAAACTTTATAACTCTCAAAAAGAAATACCAATTTCAGTAAATTAGGTTAAGTAATGAAATATGGAATTAGTGAATTAAAACATCTTAGTTTTTAAATTAAGATGTTTCTTTATTTTTGTAAGAACTAATACCATACGATAATCATCAAGATGAATTTATACAAATACCTTTTAGTAACTGTGTTTTTATGTTGTACTTTTTCATGTAAAAATGAAAAAAAAGAAGAGGTAAAACCAGTAGCATTTAATTACGAACCACAGGAACCGGAAGAAGGTATTTTAAAAGGTGTTGTTGAGCTAGGTACTTCAGGGTTTAATTATTTTATAGTTGAAATAGATAAAAATAAAAACTGGAAATTAAAAGAAGCTGCTTACGGAAAAAGTTTAATAGCAGAAGCTATGACAACTCCAGATGAAATTGATGGTAAACTAAACAAATTCTTAATAAAAATAGAAAGTTTAGGAGTGCTGAAAGAGCATATTAACTTCGTGGTGAGTTCGGGGGCTTTAAAAGAAGAGGTTACAAGATTAATCGTAGATGAACTTAAGAAAAGAAACCATACGATAAAAGAAATTTCACCTAAAGAAGAAGCTATTTATAGTTTAAAAGCAATTTTACCAAATTCATTCAGAAACAACGCTTTTGTTGTTGATCTTGGTTCAGGAAACACAAAAATTTCCTTTGTACAAAACGAAAAACTTGTAGGTAAAGAAACTCACGGAAGTAAATATCATCAAAAGGGAACAGAAGACGAAACAGTATATGAGGAAGTAAAAGAAATTGCAAACCTAGTACCTCAAGAAAACAGGAAGTTTTGCTTTTTAATAGGAGGTATACCTTTCGAATTAGCAAAAGAATTTAGAAAAGATAAAGAACGTTACACTGTTCTTTCTCCTAATGTGAATAATATCAGTAAAATAAAAGAAGAAAAAGGAAGAAAGGTAGCATCAGGATTAATCATCTTCAAAGCTATTTCAGATGCAACTCAATGTCGAAATTTTATATTCGATTGGGAAACAAATTTTACAATAGGTTATTTACTAGAAAAAGAAGGCGTTTAATTTTTCTAAGTTAAATTATCTTCACTGAAGTATTACGATATTATTAACGAGTTAACTCGTTAATTTTTCGCATCTTTGTTACCATGCGTATTTACCCTATAGAAACCGGAAATTTTAAATTAGACGGTGGAGCAATGTTTGGTGTTGTTCCTAAATCTTTATGGCAAAGAACCAATCCTGCAGATGTAAATAACATGATCGATATGTCTATGCGATGTCTTTTAATTGAAGATGGCGATAGATTAACTTTAATCGATACAGGAATTGGAAACAAACAATCAGATAAATTTTATGGCTATTATTATTTGTTTGGAGATTTTTCTTTAGATAAATCCCTAGCAGAATTAGGCTTTCATAGAGATGATATTACAGATGTGTTTTTAACACATTTACATTTTGATCACTGTGGAGGAGCTATTCAATGGAATAAAGATAAAACCGGTTTTGAACCAGCATTTAAGAATGCAAAATTTTGGAGCAACAGTCGTCATTGGGATTGGGCTGTAAATCCAAATCCAAGAGAAAAAGCTTCATTTTTGTCAGAAAACATACTTCCAATAGAAGAAAGTGGTCAATTAAATTTTCTTCATCTAAATGCAAAAGATGATGTCGGTTTTGATGTGTTATTCAAAGACGGACATACAGAAAAACAAATGTTGCCAAAGATTCAATATAAAGGTAAAACGATTGTCTTTATGGCCGATTTATTACCAACCGTAGGTCATATTCCATTACCTTATGTTATGGGTTACGACACAAGACCTTTACTTACGCTGAAAGAAAAAGAAGCATTTTTAACAGAAGCAGCAGATAACGAATATTTACTTTTCTTAGAGCACGATGCTCATAATGAAGTTATTACTGTAAAGCATACTGAAAAAGGAGTTCGATTAAACGAAACATACAAATTTAGAGAGATATTTAATTAAGAGAGAAATGAAAATGAGAGTATACAAACCAATTTTATCTTCAATCGTTTTAGTAAGTTTAGCAAGTTGTTCTTCAACGGCTAACATAAAAAAAATAGTAGTTCCAGCCGGAATCAATAATGAAGTTTCTATCACTGCAAAAAAAGCAGCATTAACCAATACAGAAAAACAAAACTGGCAACATTTAGATTTAGCTACAGATTCTATTCCAGGAATGAGTGTTAATAAAGCATACGAATTCTTAAAAGGAAAGAAAGGTGTAGAGGTTATTGTAGGGGTTGTAGATAGTGGAACAGATTTAAATCATGAAGATTTAAAAGATGTAGCTTGGACTAACAAAGATGAAATAGCTGGAAACGGTAAAGATGATGACAACAATGGATATGTAGATGACATTCATGGATGGAATTTTTTAGGTGATTCTTATACAGAACATTTAGAATATGAACGTATTTTAATGAAACCTTCTGTTGCAGATCCTGAAACTTTAGCTGAAGTTAAAGCTTACCAAGCAGAAAAAGTTAAAGATGCTAAAGAGTTAAAGTTTAATTATCAAAACTATTTATCAGGAATATTATTTGCTGATAAAGCTTTAAAAGATCACTTCAAAAAAGATGAGTATACTTTTGAAGAAGTTGAAGCGATAAAAAATCCTAGTGATGAATTAAAACAGGCAATTGGTGTTGCTATTGGCTTTGTTAAAGCGAATAAAATGACTATGTCTGGGATTCAAAAAGAATTAAAAAAAGAAATCAAAAAAGCAGAAAAAACAATTAATGGTGATAATCTTAAGAATGATTATCGTACAGTAGTTGGCGATGACCCTTACGATATTAATGATAAACCAGGTTATGGTAATGGAAATACAGGACATTCTGAAGAAGGAGAATCTCATGGTTCTCACGTTTCTGGTATTATCGCTGCCGCTAGAAATAATGGTAAAGGAATGAATGGTGTTGCTACTAATGTAAAAATTATGGCAGTTAGATCTGTTTCAGACGGAGATGAGTATGATAAAGATGTGGCTTTAGGTATTCGTTATGCGGTAGATAATGGAGCAAAAGTAATTAATACTAGTTTTGGTAAAGCATTTTCACCAAATAAAGAGTGGGTTTATGACGCGATTAAATATGCAGCAGATAAAGATGTTTTAATTGTAAATGCTGCAGGAAATGATGGGAAAAACATTGACGTTGAAAAAACATTTCCAAATGATTCACAAGATTTAATTAATGAAATATCTGATAACTTTCTTACTGTAGGAGCAATGAGTGCTAATTACAACAAAGAGTTACCAGCTGCTTTTTCAAATTATGGAAAAAAGAATGTTGATATTTTTGCACCAGGAGTAGAAATTTACTCAACATATCCAAATAGTACTTACGAGTCTATTAGTGGTACTTCTATGGCTTCACCATCTACAGCAGGAGTTGCAGCTTTAATTCGTTCATATTATCCGCAATTATCTGCTAGTCAGGTAAAGAGAATTATCATGAATTCTGGAACTAAAATTAATATGGAAGTAAACAAACCAGGAACAGGACCAAGATATCGTAAAGAAGTAGAATTAATTCCTTTCGAAAACTTATCAGTTTCAGGAAGAGTTGTAAATGCTTACAATGCGTTAAAACTTGCAGATAGACTAGTTAAAACAGGAAAATAAACATAACAAAAAGAGCATTTTGAAATGCTCTTTTTTTAATTAATACAATCACAAATAATGAAAAAAATTCTTTATTCTATTTTATGTTTTGGATTTATTGTATGCGTAACTCATGCACAAAATAAAACTAAGAATAAACATTACTGGCAGCAACAAGCTGATTATACTATGGATATTGATATGGACGTAAAAACCTATCAATATAAAGGAAAGCAAAAACTTGTATACACCAATAATTCACCAGACGAACTAAATAAGGTGTTTTATCATTTATACTTCAATGCTTTTCAGCCAAACTCACAAATGGATGCACGTTTGCATACTATTGAAGATCCAGATGGAAGAATGGTTGAAAAAATAGGAACTTCTGAAGATGTAAAAACCGTAAGTAGAATTGCAAAATTAAAACCAAATGAAGTTGGATTTGTAAAAGTGAATTCATTACTTCAAGATGGTAAAAAAGTTTCTTACGAAATTGTAGGTACAATTTTAGAAGTAACATTACATCGTCCTATTAAATCTGGTCAGAAGGCTACTTTTGAAATGGAATTTGTTACTCAAGTTCCTCTACAAATTCGTAGATCTGGAAGAAATAATAAAGAAGGAGTGGCTTTATCAATGACACAGTGGTACCCTAAAATGGCGGAATATGATTTTGAGGGTTGGCATACACCTCCTTATATCGCAAGAGAGTTTCACGGAGTTTGGGGAAATTTTGATGTTACATTACACATTGATAAAAATTATGTAGTTGGAGGAACAGGAGATCTATTAAACCCTCAAGAAGTTGGGCATGGTTATGAAGATAAAAGCAAACCATTAAAACTTCCAAAAGGAAAAAAATTAACTTGGAAGTTTTCAGGAAAAGATATTCATGATTTTACTTGGGCTGCTGATCCAGAGTACCAACATGATATTTATAAAATGGAAAATGGAATAGATTTACATTTCTTGTACAAGAAAACATTAGAGTCTAAATACATTGAAAATTGGAAAAAATTACAGCCAAAAACAGCTGAGTTAATGAAATATTTCAGTGAAAATATTGGTCAATATCCATACAAACAATATTCTGTAATCCAAGGAGGAGACGGAGGTATGGAATATGCACAATGTACGTTAATCACAGGACAAAGACCTTGGGGAAGTTTACTGGGTGTTACAGCACATGAGTTAGCGCATTCTTGGTTTCAATTTTTATTAGCTACAAACGAAATTAAACATCCTTGGGTAGATGAAGGTTTTACAACCTACATATCTAATAAAGCCATGGATAAAATTACAGGAAGAGGAGCTGTAAATCCAAATAGTGGTTCTTACAGAGGTTATAATTTCTTAGTAAAATCGGGTATGGAGAAACCTTTATCTACAAATGCTGACAGATATGAAACTAACAGAGCTTATGGTATCGGAAGTTATAGTAAAGGTAGTATTTTCTTAAGTCAATTAGAGTATGTAATTGGTTCAGAAAATGTGGCTAAAACATTAAAGCAATACTTTAAAGACTTTTCATTCAGGCATCCAACACCAAACGATTTTAAACGTGTAGCAGAAAAAGTTTCCGGAATTCATTTAGATTGGTATTTAAATGAATGGAGTCAAACCACTCACTTTATTGATTATGGAGTTAAAACTGTAAAAGGTAAAGAGATCACTTTAGAAAGAATTGGAGCAATGCCAATGCCTTTAGATGTAGAAGTTGAATATACAGATGGAACAAAAGAATCTTTCAATATTCCATTAGAAATGATGAGAGGAAATAAGCCTACTTCTGCAACTTTATTAAAAGATTGGGGTTGGGCATATCCAACATATACTTTTGAGGCTGCTAAACTAGTAAAAAGTATAGATATAAACAAAGATGGTTTTATGGCAGATGTTAATCCGTTAAATAATACATTTACTCTAGAGTAGAGATATTATCATTTTTAAAATATTAGGCGGTAAAAACGAAAAGTTTTTGCCGCTTTTTTTCTTTATAAATAATTACTTTTGCTCTTTAATCGTATTGAAAATGTCAGAAGAAAAAAAATCACTCAATTTTATTGAACAAATCATAGAAGAGGATTTAACTAATGGAATGAAAAAAGAAAACTTACGTTTTCGATTTCCACCAGAACCTAACGGATATCTTCATATTGGGCATACAAAAGCTATAGGAATAAGTTTTGGTTTAGGAGAAAAATATAATGCTCCTGTAAATTTACGTTTCGACGATACCAATCCAGCTAAAGAAGAGCAAGAGTATGTAGATGCAATTAAGAAAGATGTTTCTTGGTTAGGATATCAATGGGAAAATGAATGTTATTCTTCAGATTATTTTCAACAATTATACGATTGGGCAGTTCAGTTAATTAAAGACGGAAAAGCTTATGTAGATAGTCAAACTTCTGAAGAAATGGCTGAGCAAAAAGGAACACCAACAGAACCTGGTGTAGCTAGTCCGTATAGAGATAGAACTGTAGAAGAGAACTTAGAGCTTTTCACTAAGATGAAAAATGGTGAGTTCGAAGAAGGTGAACATGTACTTCGTGCAAAAATAGATATGGCGTCTCCTAATATGTTATTAAGAGATCCATTGATGTATAGAATTTTAAAGAAATCTCACCACAGAACTGGAAACGATTGGGTGATTTATCCTATGTACGACTGGACACACGGTGAAAGTGATTATTTAGAGCAAATTTCTCACTCTTTATGTTCTTTAGAATTCAAGCCACATCGTGATTTATACAACTGGTTTAGAGATCATGTTTATGAGTACAGTAAAAACGATTTTCCTTTAGTTCCAAAACAACGAGAGTTTTCTAGATTAAACTTAAGTTATACGATTATGAGTAAGCGTAAATTACTTAAGCTAGTTGAAGAAGGAGTTGTTTCTGGTTGGGATGATCCAAGAATGCCAACAATTTCAGGTTTACGTAGAAGAGGTTATACTCCAGCTTCAATCAGAAACTTTATTGAAACAGTTGGGGTTTCAAAAAGAGAAAATATAATCGATGTTGCATTATTAGAATTCAAAATCAGAGAGGATTTAAATAAAAATGCAAATAGAGTTATGGCGGTTCTAAATCCAGTGAAATTGGTCATTACTAATTATCCAGAAGATAAAGAAGAAATTCTAATTGCAGAGAACAATCCAGAATTAGATGCGGGTTCTAGAGAAGTTCCTTTTTCTCGTGAATTATATATAGAAAGAGAGGATTTTAAAGAAGAAGCAAATAGAAAGTACTTTAGACTAACTTTAGGTAAAGAAGTTCGTTTAAAAAACGCCTATATCATAAAAGGAGAGAGCTGTGTGAAAGACGACGAAGGAAATATTACTGAAATACATTGTACATATGATCCTTTAAGTAAATCTGGAAGTGGTACTGAAGAAAGTAAACGTAAGGTAAAAGGAACATTACACTGGGTATCTAAAAAGCATGCAATTTCTGCGGAAGTTAGGGTATATGATAGATTATTTTCTGATGAAGCTCCAGATAGTCATAAAGACAAAGATTTTATGGAGTTTTTAAATCCTGATTCTTTAAAAGTGATTAATGCTTTTGTTGAACCAAGTTTAGTTAATTCTAAAGTTGGAGAAAGATTTCAATTTCAACGTTTAGGATATTTTAATGTTGATGATGATAGTACCAAAGAACGTTTAGTTTTCAATAAAACTGTAGGTTTAAGAGATACTTGGGCAAAGGTTAACAAGTAGAACTAATTCTATTTGTTAATTTCTGTTTATTGTAAATTTTATAATTATAGCTACTTAATTGCGTTAAAAAAATAGAAATAATATAGTTATTTTTGTTTTTTAACATAATTTATGTAATTTAGTAATCCCAATATTATTAATTACCAAGTATAAATCCCCCCTAAAATGAAAGATTTACGTTGGTTACTTTTATGTTTGTTGTATGCGCAAATAGTAACATCTCAGTCGAATAAAACTTGTGAAAAGCAAAAAACGATTTTAATTGAAGATCTCAATTATATAAATAAATGTAAAGTAGAGAATAAGTTTGATAAAAATCAATCTGCTAGGCGAATAGTTTTAGGTTTTAATGCTCAAAAAAGACGTTTTTTAAGAAAACGAAGAAAAGAGTTAGCTAAAACACTCAATTCAATCACTTCCAAAGGAATTTCAAAAGAAAAAAATGCTGAATTATCAGTCAATGTTGATATTTCAGACTCAAAAGAAGTTTTCACTTTCCAAAATGTAGATAAATTACCAGTATTTGAAAACTGTACGAATTCAAGCGATAACTTAAGATGCTTTAACGTTTCTATAGGAAGTTTTATACAAGAAAACTTTGAATATCCAGAAGAAGCTATAGAAGATGAAATCGTGGGTAAAGTAACCATTAATTTTATCATCAATAAAGAAGGTAAAGTTGAGGCTATTGAAGCTACAAATGAAAACAATGAAAAGAATATTTTAACAAAGTATAGCAAACAATTGATATCTAAATTATCTAGAGTAAAGCCTGCGGTAAAAAATGGAAAACCAGTAGCCGTGTCTTATGAATTATATTTAGATTTTTCTCTATAAAGAATAGTAAATATTGAAGCATATTATATAACAAACAAAAAAAAGAGACTTTTAAGTCTCTTTTTTATTTTATAGTAAAGTTTAAGTTAGAAATCCAATTTGCTCTTAATTCAGGAAGTTCGTCAGGATAATATAGAATACGTTCTGGTAATTTTTTTTCTAAATAATTTCCAGTATCCCAAATACCATTGTTGTTTTTATCAATGATGGCTCTAATACTATATGATTCAGGTATTAAAGAATTGAATTCTACTTTGCCTGAAGTTTTTAAAATCTGTTTTTTGTAAACTTCATTGTTTTTTAGCAATTCAATAATAACCGGAGACTCTACTTCTTTATTTACATTTAAAATGATACTTCCGTAATCTTCAGTTTCTCGAGTAGAAAATGTATAAGTAAGAGTATCTTTAGATTTTACTTTAAATATATCCTCTATGGCATTAGGAAGTGCTGTAAATTTGTACGGTGTCTTCATCTTTTGCTTAAAAAGAACACTCAATTTGTTGTTTGAAGTCATTTTTAATGTATGAGCAACTTCAGTAGTATCGCCAGTATTCACCAATGAAAATTTTGAACTGTCAAAATTTCGAATAGGATTATTAGTCATTAACATGAGGGTATCTCCTATGTGTAAAGTACTTTTGATATTAGGCGAAATGGAAAGAGAATCTAATTTCTTTTTTCTTAAGAAAACGGTGGCTGTATCTATCGATGTATCTTCTGAAATTATAAAATTTAAAGAATCTAGCTTTTTTTCAGAGAAATACCAATAATTTAGAGTGTCTTTATCTTTTTCAAATTCAGTTTTGAACATAAAATCTTCAGGAACTTTTGATAATAGCTTTACAGTCATGTTTTTTTGATTACCAGTGTATCCAAACTGAATCTTTCCTTTGCTTACTTCCTTTCCTCGTTTAAAAATATATGGTTGAACTTCTTTAAAAAGTACAATAGGTGATTTTATTATGCTGTCTTTAGGTAGGTATAATGTGTCCTTTAAAAAACCTATTTTGTCTGTTCTGGAGTTAAATTTATAATCAGAAACAGATTCATCTATAGCCATTAAAAAATATTTGCCTTCAGCAAGATTGGTAAATTTATAATTTATAGAATCATATGTTCTTGTAACATAATCTGGTTTTCTCTTGTAAACAATAGAATCGTTGTAAGTAGAATCAATTTTATATAATAAAACACTGTAATTTTTCTTGGCTTCTTGTATTTTTATATCCTTTACAGATCCTTCAATAGCTAAAGAGTCAATAAAATTTCCTGTCGAAAAGATATATTTAAAGTTTTCAAGAGGATTATTTTCATTATTATCCTGAATTGAATTTCCAAAATTAAATGTGTAGGTAGTGTTCTCTTTTAAAGTATCTAAAATTTTAATGTTTATATACTTACTAGGTGTTCCTTGTGGAGTTATTAAAGGTTCATTTTTAAAAGGAGGAGAAATAATTAATTGTTTATTTAAGTCTTTTAAAACGATGTACTCATCAAAATAAATACGAATGTTATCATCATTGAAATTCAAGGATTCGTACGCCGGTTCTGCAGAAATTAATATCGGTGCATCTTCATCTTTAGGTCCGCCATCAGGCCTTCCTTTTCTTGCACAACTGGTAAAGATTAAACTAAAGCTTAAAAGAAAAAGTATAAGATTATAATGCTTCACAAAGGTATATTTAAACGTATTCAAAAGTAGTAAAAAAAAGCCTTAGACTTTTAATGTATATGCCATAGTAGCGATGCTAATAGAAATGTTTTTTGTTTTTAATAAAGCCTTAACACACGATTCTAAAGTAGCTCCAGTGGTAATAACGTCATCAACAAGGAGAATGTGTTTGTCTTCGTAAAAACGAGTATCTAGTAAAGTGAACTTAGTAGAACTCTCATTGTAGCGGTCGTATCTTGATTTTTTTGTTTGAGTCGAATTGTCAGAAACTCTTACTAGTAGACTTTCATCATAAGATACATTCAATTGTTTAGCAATACATTTTGCAAAAGCAGAGACTTGATTATATCCTCTTTTTTTAAACTTTTTTTTATGCAATGGAACAGGAATCACATAGTCAATATTTTTAAATAAATTGTGTTTTCTTATTTTATGTGAAAACCATTCTCCTAAAAAAACACCAACATCTTCTCTTTTTTTATATTTAAGATGATGTATTAATCTTTGTGTACTCGTATTCCTTTCATAATAAAGCAAAGAAGAGAATTTTTTGACCTCTAAACTTTTAAGAATATTGGTTGTAAAAATGTCATTATCATCAACAATAGGTAAGTCGTTTTTACAGTTACTACATAAGATAATTTCATTTGAAAACAGATGGTTTTCACAATTTATACATAAATTAGGATAAAAAATATCCAATAAATCCTTTAAAAAGCGCATATTTGCTTAGCAATTTTTTGATAAATTTAAAAAAATAATACTTACTTGGGAAAGAAACTTAATTTCTTTAAAGAAGCTGTTTTAACTGCAAAAACATCAGGAACTATAACGCCGAGTTCTAGATTTCTTGCTGAAAAAATGCTTAAAGGAATAAATTTTAATAATATAAATTTAATAGTTGAGCTAGGATCTGGAAACGGAGTTATTACAAAACATATTTTAGATAAACTTCAACCCAATAATCATTTAATATGTTTCGAGATTAATGAAATGTTTTATCAGGAATTATTAAAAATAGAACATCCACAATTGACAGTTTTAAATACGTCTGCAGAATTTTTAATAGCTGAAATTCAAAAGCAGGGTTTTAAAAATGTGGATAGTATTATTTCTAGTTTGCCATTATCTATTATACCAAAAGAAATTTCGCAGAATATATTAAACGAATCGTATAAGTCGCTAAATTCTAATGGTACTTATGTGCAGTTTCAATATACATTAGACTACTACAAAAAATTAAAAAAATTATTTGGTAAAGAAAATGTGCGTCTAAAATTTGAAGCTTTAAATATTCCACCTGCATTTATTTACAAATGCACAAAGAAATAATTTTTACAATTTGTACTTTTGCTCTCTATGATAGAAACGAGAGAAGCAATATCTGAGAAAGTTGTTTTAATAGGAGTAATAACTCAGCATCAAGATGAAGACAAAGCAAATGAATATCTTGATGAATTAGAGTTTTTAACTCACACTGCAGGAGGTGTTCCTGTAAAACGTTTTTTACAAAAATTAGACAAACCTAACCCTAAAACTTTTTTAGGATCTGGTAAACTAGATGATGTAAAAGCATTCATTGAATCGAACGGAGTTGGTACTGCTGTTTTTGATGACGAATTATCGCCTGCACAATTAAGAAATATAGAAAAGGTTCTAGATTGTAAAATCTTAGATAGAACAAACCTTATTCTCGATATTTTCGCAAGTCGAGCACAAACTAGTTCTGCAAAAACTCAAGTAGAATTAGCACAATATGAATATTTACTGCCAAGGTTAACGCGAATGTGGACTCACCTCGATAAACAAAAAGGAGGTATAGGTATGAGAGGACCTGGGGAAACAGAAATAGAAACAGACCGTCGTATTATTAGAGATAAAATTACGTTGCTAAAGAAAAAGCTACAAACTATAGATAAACAAATGGCTGTTCAGAGAAAGAACAGAGGTAGAATGGTTCGTGTTGCTTTAGTTGGATATACGAATGTTGGTAAATCCACATTAATGAACGTAATAAGTAAAAGTGATGTTTTTGCAGAAAATAAACTTTTTGCGACTTTAGATACAACTGTTAGAAAAGTAGTGGTTAAAAACGTTCCTTTTTTACTTACAGATACTGTTGGTTTTATTAGAAAGTTACCAACACAATTAGTAGAATCGTTTAAATCTACTTTAGATGAAGTAAGAGAAGCAGACTTATTAATTCATGTTGTTGATATTTCTCATCCAAATTTTGAGGAGCATATTGCTTCAGTAAATAAGATTTTAGATGAAATTGATAGCGCAAATAAGCCAACAATAATGGTTTTCAATAAGATTGATGCTTATACACATGAAACAATTGATGAAGACGATTTAGTTACCATTAAAGGAAAGGAGCATTATACTATCGAAGATTGGAAAAGAACTTGGATGAATGATTTAGAGAAGAAAGCTTGTTTTATATCCGCCACGGAAAAAGAAAATATAGAGAATTTCAAAAATGTGGTTTATGATGAAGTTGTAGCCATTCACTCAAAAATATTCCCATATAACAATTTCTTGTATTAAATTCATTTTTCGGTATTAAAATTGTTGAATATGTATTATAAATAGCAAAAAATGTATAAAAAATCAATTTCAGGTGTACTGATAAGATATTTTTTTTACTTTTGCAAGTGGAACATAGCGTAAATTTAGTAAACTTATTAAACTTTGTTTAAAAGTTTTAACTCCCCAACTTATGAGAAAATACATATATATAGCATTTTTCATGTTTTCTTTAAGTGCCTTATCCCAAGGTAGTAATGAAACATGTGATACACCAGAGAGTCCTATAGAAGATTTAAATAGTATAACAAAATGTACAGTTAAACCTTCGAAAAAAGGAAAAGACAAAAAGTCTAGACAAATCTCTGTTCGTGTATCTGCCCCAAAAAGAAGATTTTTAAAGAAAAGAAAGAAACAAGCAGCAACAGAAGCAAATAGCTTAAACAGTACTGGTGTTTCTGCGGTAAATCATTCTTCAGATATTACCAAAACACTAAAGCTAAAAACAAATTTAGCAGCCTTAACAAATACTTTATCTAAAGAAGAGATTCGTAGTGCTCAAAAGTTTAGTAGTGTAGACAATATTCCTGCTTTCCCAGATTGTTCTGGAGAATATGGCGGAGATCAATTAGATTGTTTCAACAATGAAATGATTGGTCATATACAAGAGCACTTTAGTTATCCTAATCAAGCAATGATTGATAAACTACAAGGAGAAGTTTGGGTGCGTTTCATTATAGATAAAGATGGTAACGTTACCAATATTAAAGCTTTAGGTCCAAAAGGAGGTAAAATTCTTAAAGACGAAGCTATTAGAGTAGTTTCTAACTTACCTAAATTTAAACCAGCAACAAAAGCAGGAAAGCCAATATCTGTAAAATATGGTTTTCCAATCAACTTTTCTTTAGAAGATAACTAATAATTTAGTAACTTTCTTCTCAGTAAAATTCAATTAATCAAAATTTATAAGCAATGGTCAAAAAATTACTTATGCTGCTTTTTATATCAAGCAGTTATTTTTTGTTTGCACAGACAGAAGTTAAAGGTTTAGTGTTCGATGAATACTTAGAACCTTTTCCCGGAGCAACTGTAAAAACAAGTGAAGGCAAAACAACAAGTTCTAATTTTGATGGTGAATTTGTAATTAAAGTAAAAAAGTTCCCCGTAACAATTACAGTATCTTTAGTAGGTTATCAAACCGAAAACATTCAAGTAACGAGTGCAGACGATGATTTAAATGTTATTCTAAAAGAAACATTGGGATTAGATCAAGTAGTAGTTTCTGCATCGAGAACTCCTGAACGAGTTATAGAATCGCCTGTAACGATTGAAAGAATTGGAGCAAACGAAATAAAAAACACGCCTTCAGTAAATTTTTACGAAAGCTTAGGAAATTTAAAAGGAATTGATGTATTAGCAGATAGTTATAATGTAAAAACTATAAATTCTAACAGAGGTTTTGCAAACACACTTAATGTTCGTTTTATACAGTTGGTAGATGGTGCTGAAACTACGGTGCCGATCTTAGATTACTCTTTCGGTAATACTTTTGGATTAAATGAATTGGATGTTAAAAATGTCGAGATCCTTCCTGGTGCAGCTTCTGCATTATATGGGGCAAATGCCTTTAACGGTATCTTATTAATGACAAGTAAAAACCCATTCGATGATGCTGGAGTAAGTACATATTTTAAAACAGGTGTTACAACACAAGAAGACAGAGGTCAATCTCAGTTTTACGATGTTGGTATTCGTTTAGCGCATAAATTTTCAGATACATTTGCTGCAAAAGCTAACTTTACATATAGTGCAGGAGAAGAATGGTTAGCAAATGACAAAAGAAATTCTACTGGACAAGGAGGTGACATTATAGAAGGTACACCAGATGTTAATGGTTTAGATTATGATGGAGTAAATGTTTATGGAGACGAGATAAGTTTACCATTAACAAGAATCGCTAGAATTGCTGGTGTTACAGATCCTGCTCTTTTAGGTGCCTTTGAAGGTATTAATATTGCAAGGAGAGGTTATGCTGAATCTGAATTATTATTAGGTGATACAGACGCAAAATCATTATTATTTGATGCTGGATTATATTTCAGACCATGGAAAGATGATACAGAAATAATTTTATCATCAAAGTTTAATTTACTAGACAATTATCTTCACGCTAGTAACAGATATATTCAGAAAGGTGCATTTATTAAACAGTATAAATTAGAGGTTAAAGGAGATAACTATTTTGTTAGAGGTTATTTGTCTAGAAATAATGCAGGTCAAACTTGGGATTCAAGATTAGCTGGTATCGCTTTAAATGATAGATGGTTAAATAATCAAAATTATTATGGTCAGTTTGCTTCAGAATTTTTTCAGTTGATCAGTCCTTTAAATCCTAACGCTTTACCTATCGAACAAGCAGCTTTAGAGGCAAGATCTAGAGTTGAAGCAAATAGATTACAACCAGGAACAGATGCGTTCAGGGCAGCAGTAACAGATATTACAAATACTCCTGTTAGTGAAGGTGGAGCAAAATTAGTAGATAATTCAGGATTTTTGAATGTAGACGCAAACTATAACTTTGCAGATAAAGTAGATTTTGCCAATATTCAAGTTGGAGGTAGTTATAGAAAGTACTTTTTAGATTCAGGTGGGGAAATATACACTGATGATAATGGAGAAATTGCCTACAGACAATTTGGTATATATACTCAACTTCAGAAAAAACTTTTAGATGACCGTTTAAAGTTAACAGGTACTGTTCGTTACGATAAGTCTGATAACTTCGATGGTAATTTTTCACCGCGTTTCTCAGTTTCGTATGCTGCAGGTGAAAAAAGAGATCATAACTTCAGATTTGCATTCCAGACAGGATTTAGAAACCCAACAACACAAGATCAGTATATAGGTTTACAGTTAGGAGCAGATAGAGTATTCTTAGGTTCTGTAGAGGAAAATTTGGGTAGAGAAGTTACAGAAGTAACTTCAAGAGCCTTCACAAACTTCACTACGACTTTATCAGGAGAAGATGCCTTCAGTAATTCTTACACTGCTAGTTCTATTGAAAGATTTGCGCAAACAGGAAATGATTCAGATTTAGAAAAAGCGGAGTTAAATTTTGTTACGCCAGAGATTGTACGTTCGTTCGAATTAGGGTATCGTGGTGCTGTAAATTTGGCTGATAATCTTTTTGAATTTGATATTGTAGGTTTTTATAACTTACATACAGATTTCATTACTACAAGAGATGTTTTTGTTCCTTTTTATGGAACAGTTAATTCTACAGATGTTCCTGCGGGTGCTCCAGCTAATGGAATAGACGCGATTAGGAATCAAGATATTTTAAGATATGTAATTAGAACTAACACAGATTCAGAAATAGATACTTATGGTTTTTCTGCTGGTTTTAATACAAAAGTATTTAATGGATTTGATCTTGGTGCAAGTTATGCTTTTGCTGATTTTAAGTCTGATGGTAAAGATCCAGAGTTTAAAGAATCATTTAATACACCTAAGCACAAAGTAAAAGTTCAATTCGGTCATAGTCGTTTATTCAAAAACTTTGGATTTAACATCAATGCTCGTTGGCAAGATGCTTTCTTATATGAGTCGTTTTTCATTGATGCTATTGTAGAAGAAAGAACAGTCTTAGATGCGCAAATAAACTATGGAATTCCAGCATTAAAATCTATTTTTAAAGTTGGTGGAACAAATTTAGGAGGAAAAGACTACGTAAGTGTTCCTGGTACAGGAACTATAGGTTCACAATATTATATTTCTTGGGTTATTAATAACTAAAAGAAACGTTGAAATAATCATAAAAAGAGAGGTAACTACCTCTCTTTTTTTTTGTTATCTACATTAAAATAATTGAATATTTTGTTTTTTATTAAAAATAAATGTACTTTTGCGCCCTGAAAGAACCAATTCAGCTACTACGAAGTAAAATAGTAAATGTTAAAAGTATGAAAAAAGTTTATTTACTTGTAGTATTATTGTTATCCCTAAATAGTTTCGCCCAGGACACATGTGACACGCCTGAGGAAAATACTATTGAAGATTTAAATAGTATTACAAAATGTTCTATCAAACCAGCTAAGAACAAGAAAGACAAGAGAAGTAGACAGATTACAGTTCGTGTATCTGCATCTAAAAGAAGATTTTTAAAGAAGAGAGAATCTAGAAAAAAACTTGCAGTTTCTGGAGCAAGTACTCTAAATTCTTCTGGGGTTTCTACAGTTTCAAATAACTCTGGAATATCAAGTAAACTTTCATTAAAAAAGAAATCAGCTTCAAGTAATATAGCCGCTTTAACTAACAGTTTATCTGAAGAAGAAGTTAGAAAGGCAGATCGTTTCAATACAGTTGATAAAATACCTGCATTTACCAATTGTAGTTTAACTAAAAAAGGCGAAATGATTGATTGTTTCAATTCTGAAATGATGTTACATATTCAGAAACATTTTAGATATCCAGCAGAAGCAGTAAGAAACACTGTTGAAGGCGAAGTATGGGTGCGTTTTATTATCGACAAGAATGGAGAAGTAAAAAACATCAAAACTCTAGGGCCAGAAAATGCTGAAATCTTAAATGAAGAAGCAAAACGAGTAGTAACTAAATTACCAAAATTTACTCCAGCAAGAAAAGATGGAAAGCGTGTAGCTGTAAAGTACGGTTTCCCAATAAACTTTTCTTTAGAAGAATAAATTCCCAATCCTTAATATAATTTAAAATGTTTAAGAGACAATTAGTAATGATTGTTTTCATGCTATGCGCTATACCAATGTTTGCGCAAGTATTGAAAATTAAAGGTGTGGTCTATAATGAATATTTAGAACCATTTTACAATGCTAAGATAACAAGTGGATCAAACTCTGCAGTATCTGATATTAATGGTAATTTCGAAATTGCTATTAAAGGTGCATTACCACAAACCATTGAAATTTCTGCATTTGGTCACCAAACTGAATATGTAGATATTGAAAGAGAAGGTCAAAAGATTAATGTAATCTTAAAAGAGAACTTATTATTAGATCAAGTTGTAATTTCTGCATCGAGAGTTCCGGAAAGAATTATTGAATCTCCAGTAACTATCGAGAGATTTGGTTTAACAGATATTAGAAGAACTTCATCAAATTCTTTTTATGATGGTTTAGCTAACTTAAAAGGAGTTCAATCTAGAGAAGGTAGTTATGGTTTTAAATCTATCAACACAAGAGGTTTTGCTGATTTCAGTAATTCTAGATTTGTACAAATGGTAGATGGAATGGATACTGCCGCACCAGCATTAAACTTTAGTGCAGGAAACCTTTCAGGAGTTAATGAATTAGATATTAATAACGTTGAAGTTTTACCAGGTGCATCTTCTGCATTATATGGAGCGAATGCCTACAACGGTATCATGTTAATGAACACTAAAAATCCTTTTGATTTTACAGGAATTAGTACAGTATTTAAAACAGGTTATACTAGTCAAGATTTAGCAGGAGACAATCTTTTTTATGATTTATCTGCTAGGTTAGCATACAAGTTTAGTGATGCTTTCGCTGCTAAGGTTAATTTCTCATATTTTGAAGCTACAGAATGGTTAGCTAATGACGAGAATAGTAAATTAATTGATTCTAATGAGATTGTAAATGTAATTGGTGATTTCAGACCATTAGATTACGATGGTGTTAACATTTATGGAGATGAATTTAACAACAGTATTAGTGTTCAAGATATAGGACGTAGATTTTTCAATGTAAACTTACCACAAGATGCTAGAATCAGAAGAACTGGTTTTGCAGAACGTGATTTATTAGTAGATGATAAATCTAAAAACTTAAAGTTTTCAACTTCATTTCACTACAGACCTTTTAAAGACGAGTCTTTAGAGTTAATTTTAGCTACAAGATTAGCAATGGGTGATAATTTATTACAAGGAAACTCTTCTAGATTCTCTCAAAGAAACTACTACATTGGTCAATCTAAGTTTGAAGTAAAAGGAGATAACTTTTATGTAAGAACATATTATACCAGAAATGATGCAGGAAGATCTTATAATTTAGATATTACTGGAGCTTTACTTACTGCAAGATCATCAGCTGGTAATACTTTAGGAAGTTGGGGTGTTGATTACTTAATTGGATTAAATGACAATGGTGTAGATTTTAATAATCTTACGGCCGATCCTGATATTTTACAAGCTGCGAGAGAGTATGCTGATAGTTTTACTTTGCAGCCTGGAAGTCCTGGTTTTAACACAGAATTTGAAAATATTACATCTACTCTAATCACACAGGGAGGAAGTAGAATATATGATAGAAGTTCATATGCACACATCGATGGTAATTACAACTTCACAAGTTTAATTAACGATTGGGCTGATGTACAAGTTGGAGGATCATTTAGACAATACAATCCTGATTCTAAAGGAACTATTTTTAATGATGGAACACAACCTATTACAGTAAGTGAATATGGTGTATATTCTCAAATTCAAAAGAAATTATTAGATAACAGATTAAAGTTAACAGCTTCTCTTCGTTATGATAAATCTCAGAATTTTGACGGAAATTATTCTCCACGTTTTGCGGTAAATTATGCACTAGGTGAAGATAAGAATCACATCATTAGAGCATCTTTTCAAACAGGTTTTAGAAACCCAACAATTCAAGAACAGTACTTATTCAATCAACCAGGAAGGAAAATTAATGTTGGTACATCAAAAGCAAACTTAGATAGAGTTGCAATTGGTCAAGATATTACATTAAATGTATTAGGAGTTCCTACTGTTATCGACGGTGTAATTTCTGGAGATGATATTATCAATAACTCATTACTTACTGAAACTGTATTTACAGACTTTACTTATGTAAAATCAGAGTATGAGGAAATTAAGCCTGAAGAAGTACAAACAATCGAATTAGGATATAGAAGTATGTTCGGAATTACAGATACGAATAACATTAATGTTGATATTAATGGTTTCTATAGTTTTCACAACGATTTCGTATTCTTCCAAGATATTGTAACTCCAAAGTTAGGTCAGGTTTATCCTTTTGGAAACAGACAATTAACACCAGAAGAATTAGCTGATCCGTTGATCCAAGCAGGTAATATAGTTGATGGAGTTTTAGTTTGGGATGCTTTTGCTCAATATGCATTTACAAATTTAGGACCATCAGGAGAATTATTAGTTCAAGAATTTAATATTGTAACTAACAGTAAATCTAGAGTAAATTCTTATGGAGCTAGTATTGCTTTATCAACTAAGATTTTTGAAGGTTTCGATTTAGGATTAAACTATAGTTATATAGATTTTACTTTTGATGATAAAGATAACGGATTCTTTGAGCCGAATTTTAACACACCAAAGCATACTGTAAAAGCTCAATTTGGAAACAATAATTTATTCAAGAATTTTGGTTTCAATGTTAATGCTAGATGGTTAGATAAATACAGATGGGTGTCTCCATTCGTTAAAGGATATGTAGACTCAAGAACAGTATTAGATGCGCAATTAAACTATAGAATTCCATCTATCAAATCTAAATTCAAAATTGGAGGAACTAACTTATTAGGAAAAGAATTCCAAGTAGCTCCAGGAACAGGAAATATTGGTAGTTTATACTATTTCTCTTGGACAATTAACGATTAAAAATAACTTTTTAGTTCATATATATAAAGTCTGTGCATTTTGCACAGACTTTTTTCTTTTACAAAAGATGTAAGAGGTTGTAAATACATTACTAATAAAAGTATGATTAAAACTATAAAGTAGTCTTAAATTAATTTATAAAGCTCTTTATTAAATAAAGTAAGTTCGATAAGATAATTTAAGTTTATCAAAATTATGAGTTCGAATAATTTTTGATAGAAAATCGTATCGTAAGAGATTATTATGAGTACTGAAAAGATTAGTTACGATATAAAATTCTTAAAGAATTTCAATCTAACTTACATTCAATAGTAATCTTTTTGTTTTGAATATTACTGTATTTACGATATATGTAGATAAAAAAAACACGATTATTTTTTAATAATCGTGTTTCTATATGGTAAGATAAATTATAATGTTATTCTATAATTCCTAATCTTTTTGCTCTTTGTTCCCAGCTTTTTCTCGCTAAATTTTGAAGATTAGCTACATTATCACTTTCATCCATAATTTCTAAACCTAATAATGTTTCTATTACATCTTCTTGAGTCACTAAACCACTAACAGAACCATACTCATCAACAACTAAAGCTATGTGTTCTCTTTGTTCAATTAAGTTTTCAAAAAGTTGAGGAATTGGTAGATCTCTTTTCGTAATAATAATATTTCTCTTAATTGTTTCTAATTTCTCTTCCCCTTTACCTCTTATTATCGCTTCTAAGAGCTGATCTTTTAAAAAATACCCAACTATATTATCACTACTATCAGAATACAAAGGAATGCGTGAAAAACGCAAGTTAGCATTCTCATCAAAAAAAGATTTTATAGTTTGAGACGCATCTGCGGTTTTTAATACTGTTCTGGGAGTCATAATATGCTTGGCAGCTACCTCTTTAAAGCTCAGCATATTTTTAATTACTTTACTTTCATTTTCTTGAAATACTCCTTCTTTTTCTGCAATTTCAGTCATGGCAGAAAAATCTTCTCTACTTAAAACACTAGCACCATGTCCGCCCTTACCAAACATTTTAGTAAAAAGCTGTAATACCCAAATAATTCCTGTGTATTTTAAAACTGTAATTAATATGTTAAGTGTAGTTGTTGTAACTCCAGCTAAAGATTTCCAGTATGTAGCACCAATAGTTTTAGGTATAATTTCTGAAGCGACTAAAATTAGAATAGTCATAATTGCAGAAACAATAAATACTCCACTGAAAATTCCCGAAGATTCTTCTCCTTTAAATACAGTTTCTGCCTGAGAACCTACTAAAATTGCACCAACTGTGTGTGCTATTGTATTTAAAGTCAAAATAGCAATTAAAGGTTTATCTACATCTTTTTTAAGTTTCTCTAATCCATTAGCAAAAGATTTACCTTCATTCTTTTTTAAGTTAACAAAAGTTGGTGTTACACTCAATAATACTGCCTCAAGAATTGAGCATAAAAAAGAAAAAAGTATTGATATTGTTCCGTAGAAAAAAAGTAGTCCCATTTTTAAATTTTTTGTAAAAATAAAAAAACCCCAAGGATATGAAATCTTGGGGCGTATATTTTGTTAAATTTTCGTGTTAGAAAGCATAACTTAAACCTAATAACCAGTATGATTGAAGTCTAGTTGGAGTACTTTCTAAGCTAGCAAAGCTAGTTAATGGTGAATTAAACGTTTCTTGTCTGTTGTTTCTTAAACCAGATTCTAATCCTACACCAATTCCTTTCCAAATATTAAACCCTAAAGAGTTTATCCAAGTCCAGTTTGATAAATCAGAAGATTTATAACTCTGAAATGTAGAAAAGTTAGATCTAAATTTAAGTTTTCCAATTGTTCTATTATAATCTGCAACAATTTTAGCACCTAAAGAAGAATCGAATGATGTACCAGAACTGCTAAATACAAAGTTGTAGTTAATCGGGTGAACAACAACTACTAATTCTTTTAAAGGAGTCCAAGTAGCACCAACTCCTACATCTAAATACCCAGGGTCATTAAAGTTTTCAATAAAAGAAGTTCTATATTCTCCTAAAGTAGATACGGCTAAGGTTTTAGTTAATTTATAACCAAATAAAGATGTAATTGTGAACACATCTGTAGTTCCACGGAAATTAGTATCATCATTTGGGTCGTCTTTATCATCAATTTTTACCCAACCTAAATTCAAGTTTCCTGAGTTTCTCCAGAAATACTTTTCACGATCTAAATTTGCAGTTCCGTTTACTGTAATTCCGATGTTACCTGCAGATGAGTTTGGTACAGCATTAGAAAACCAATCGTTAAACCCAGAGAAATTGGCTCCGATTGTTCCAAATGTACTAAACTTCCAACCAGGGAAAGCATCAATTTTCGCTTGTAATGCATCTACCTCTCCTTGCAATTTTGCAACTTCGGCAGCTTTCTTAGACTTTTCAGCTTTTAATTCTTCAACAGTTTGAGAAAATGAAAAATTACTTATTAATAAAGCTACAGCTATAACTAATTTTTTCATGTTTTTTAATTATTTTGATTTTATGATATTCGTCTCTAATAGACTTAAGACAAATATATATCTAAAAAGTCACTTAATTATATAACATAATTTAATCCTAGTCCAAATAATTGCTTGAATTGAACTCTAGTTGAAGCATTATCATCAATAATAGTATGGAAGCCCAAATTGGTAGATAAATACTTGTTAATTTTCATTAACAGGTTGATTTGATAGTCGATATCAATATTTTCAGGTTGATCTAAATAATCGGAATAAAGTGCAAAAATGTTTTCCATAGAAATATTTTTTGCCAAATTAAATTTGTAGTAGGAAGAAAGATTAAAACCTAAACTAAAACTAGAGTTTTTACCTTCATCAACACCAAAACGACCAGAAAACTTATCAGATACAAAAGTAAAACGAGAAGCAGATGGCGTAATATTTACATATTTAGTTTCAGATTTCTTCCATAACATTCCTGGTCCAAAACTTAAGTAAGCAGGTGAAAACGGATCAGAAATTACAACTTTAGGGTCTTTTGTGTAATCAAAACCTCTAGTAAATTGAGTTCTTAGGTTACTAAGAAAAGAAAAGTACCAATAGTTTTTAGATTTGTAACCCAATAACATATTATACTCTAATCGATCATCAGTTTTACGAGTTCCTTTGTCGTCTACATAACTTAAACCATAATTGGTAGTAATTTTGTTATCCCAGTTCCAATTATCTTTTTTATAATTTAAATCTTGAACGATATTTATATTACCTGCAACCGTATTTGCTCCACCAGCTGTCCAATTAGAAAAAGTAGATTGGTTTAGAAGAAAAGTAATTTTTGTATTAAACTTCCAATCTTTTGGAATACTATCCTTTTTCTTTTCTTGTTCTTGAGAGAAAACAAAAAAACTTACACTAAGACAAAAAAACAATAATACTTTTCTCATATAAAAACAATAATATTCATTTCTTTTCAAAATAGTGGAACTGTAGATCTCACCATAGGTGATGGATTTAACTACAGATTGAATTTTTGAAATTAATAGAAGGTATATATTTTAGGAACTCACTTATTACTAAAATCATTAATAATTAAAGATTTATCCTAAAAAAGTGCCTAAAGATAAGGTATTTATAGTTTCTGCAAAAACAGACCCTGTTAGTTCAAAAAAGAAAAACTTATAAATCTACTTTTAATTATTTACATTATACTATTCTTAATTCTAGTTTTGTTTCTTCATTTCTCGTATTCAACTAGAACTGAAAAGTAATGCATATGTGTTTTTTAATTAAATATTCTTAAAAGTGTTAAAAGTTCACAAAAAAGCTTTTCTATTAATTTTTTACTTTATTTTAGTTACTGTTAACTAAAAAAATAATGATAATGAAAAGTATTTTTAATTTAAAAAATGTGAAAGTTTTAGAAAAAGAACAACAAGTATTAGTAACTGGAGGAGGTGAACCTACTATGAATCGCAAATGCAAACAATTTGATCCTTATAAAAAATATCGTCCTACTCATGAAGATTTAGAACTTTGTGAAACAGTAGTGACTTTAGGTTAATCTTTTAGCCGATATTAAAATAGAGCGTTCTTCGATCGAAGAACGCTCTATTTTTTTGGTTTTAATTGTTATTTCAAAACCTTAAGTTATTATACTGCTTTCAATAATCAGGATAGTTAAATTCTCTTTTATATATTGAAGTATTACTTTTTTCTAAATAAAGGCACAGTTGAACAAGCTTCTCCATACATGATGGATTTTGCCACAGGTTGAATTTTTGAAATTAATAGAGGATATGCACTTTCAGGAATTGGTTTGTTACTACAACCTTTAATAATTACAGGTTTATCTTGAAATATATCTAACGGTAACGTATTTATGATTTCTGAAAAAAGAACAGTCTCTAATAGTTCTAAATTTCCAATAACTACTTTTTTTGCGAATTGATTTAATTCTGTCGAAACTAAAAGATAAGCCCAAGAAGGAATAATAGCATCAGTAGCACAATACAAAGCAACATAAGTTCCATCATACTGAGACCAATCGTGATTTTTCACATGTTCCCTAAAATCTTTTTCTTTAAGTAATAAACCTTCAAATAACCAATCAGAAATATCAAAAAGCACACGCTTTCCTTCAACATAATAATCTTCAAGATCAAAAGTTACTAATTTACTGTTGGCTACTCTATTTACTATTTCGTCTGCCATTTTATAACATTCCTAATTCTAATTTAGCTTCTTCACTCATCATTTCTCTTGTCCAAGTAGGATCAAAAGTGATTTCAACTTCACAATCGTTAATTTCTTTTAACGTTTTAACTTTGTCTTCTACTTCAATAGGTAACGTTTCTGCAACAGGACAGTTAGGTGAAGTTAATGTCATTAAAATTTTTGCATCATTTTCTTCAGATACAAAAACATCATAAATTAACCCTAGTTCGTATATATCTACTGGTATTTCGGGATCGTAAATAGTTTTTAAAACTCTAACGATTTTATCTCCTAAATCTTCTAATTGTTCGTCTGTCATAATATTAAAGTTCTTTATAAAAATATTCGGTAATGTAAGTATGTCCTCCTAATCCAGCTTTGAAGGAAGATTTTACTAAATATCCATTTCCATCATAACTGTTTTCAATTGTATCAACAAAAGACAGTTCTCCATTATCCTTAAATTTTTGTTGCTCTATTACGTTGTTTGTATTAGGCCGTCCAATACCAAGTCTTTCAAAGAATCCATTAGAAACACCTTCAGCAACACTTTTATTTAGTTTAAAAATAGGTTTAAAGTATGGTATTCTTGAGTATGGGTTATTCAAATTGTCGTATTTTACTATTTTATAACCAGATATATATTCTCCAGTTTGATTAATTTTTACAGTATTATCTGTAATAAATTCATTTATTTCAGAATAATTAGGGCTTCCTGAAGTAGAAAATACCTGTACTACTTTATTATTAGAATTGTAAATGATTTCTTTTTCAAAAGTTACAATTCCACTAGATAAATAAGTTGAGTTTTTAATTTTTGTTATGTTTTCAACAGTATAGCTTAATTCAATTTTTTCAAATAATTGATTTCGTTTAAAATATTCTATAAGAACTATTTTATCATTTTCATAAGAAAAAATATAATATTCAACTAGTTCTTCATCACTAATAATATCAGTCCTTATTAACCTATTGTCCTCATCATAGCTATAATTTTTTTCATATTTTGAATATTCACGACCTTGGTAGTAATCAATATTAATTGATTTTAAAGGCACTTTGCTTAATTCTATTTGCTCAGATTGTTCAGAATCATTACATGATATATGTATTAATACAATGAGCAACAAAAAATACTTTTTCATTATTAAATTTTTGCTTGCTGAGCAATAGCATACATTTTAATTTGCTTTACCATAGATACTAGTCCGTTTGCTCTAGTCGGACTTAAATGTTCTTTTAATCCAATTTTATCAATAAACTTTGTGTCAGCTTCAAGTATTGCTTTTGGAGTTTGGTCGGAATATACACGTAATAATAACGCAACAATTCCTTTTGTAAGAATAGCATCACTATCAGCTGTGTAGGTAATTTTATCACCATTAATTGCAGAATGCATCCAAACTTTCGATTGACATCCTTTGATTAAATTTTCATCTAATTTATAGTCTTCTGCTATAAGAGGTAATGATTTACCTAATTCAATAATATACTCGTATCGCTCCATCCAGTCTTCAAACATTGAAAACTCATCAATAATTTCTTCTTGTATTTCTTTGATAGTCATTTTTTAGAACTATTTTTGCACTTTACAAATTGTTTTGTGCAGTTATTGTGCAAAATTACTGATAAAAATTAATAAATGGGTAAACTATTAGCGGTTGGAACTGTTGCCTTTGATGCAATAGAGACACCTTTTGGTAAAACTGACAAAATATTAGGAGGTTCGGGAACTTTTGTTGGTTTAGCAGCTTCACAATTTGGAGTAGAAACAGGAGTAGTATCTGTAGTAGGAGGAGATTTTCCTCAATCATATTTAGATATGATGCAGAACAAAGGAATTGATACTACTGGTATCGAGATTGTAAAAGATGGTAAAACTTTCTTTTGGAGTGGAAGATATCACAATGATATGAACTCTAGAGATACTTTAGTTACAGAACTAAATGTTTTAGAAACTTTTACACCAGTTGTACCTGATGCATTTAAAGATGCTGAAGTGGTAATGTTAGGGAATTTGCATCCATTAACACAAGCTTCAGTTTTAGATCAAATGAATGAGCGTCCGAAATTAGTTGTTTTAGATACAATGAATTTCTGGATGGACATTGCATTAAGTGATTTACATGAAGTGTTAAAGAGAATTGATGTAATTACAATTAACGATGAAGAGGCTCGTCAGTTAAGTGGAGAATATTCTTTAGTAAATGCTGCTAAGAAAATTCACGAAATGGGACCAAAATATGTGGTGATTAAAAAAGGAGAGCACGGAGCTTTATTATTTAATGATGATAATATGTTCTTTGCACCAGCTTTACCATTAGCTGAAGTTTACGATCCAACTGGAGCAGGAGATACTTTTGCAGGAGGTTTCTGTGGATATTTATCTAAAACAGGAAATTACTCTTTCGAAAACATGAAGAACGCGATTATTTATGGATCTAATTTGGCGTCTTTCTGTGTTGAAAAATTTGGAACACAACGTATGGAAGAATTATCCAAAGATGAAGTTCAAAATCGTTTAGAAGCTTTTAAGAAACTGACACAATTTAATATAGAATTAGTATAGAAAATCCGCGCTTTTTTGCGCGGATTTTTGTTTCAAACACACAACACAACTTAAAGAAGAATAATGAGTGATTTTTTAAAGCACGAATGTGGTATCGCATTAGTTAGGTTAAAGAAACCGCTTCAATTTTATAAAGAAAAATACGGTACAGCTTTTTACGGTTTAAACAAGTTATACTTGTTAATGGAAAAGCAACATAATCGTGGACAAGATGGTGCTGGTTTAGCTAGTATTAAATACAATGTTGAACCAGGAACGAGATATATTAGTAGAATTCGTTCCAATAAAAATCAACCAATTCAAGATATTTTTGGTCAAATCAACAATAGAATCAATGATATTTTTGAGAAAAATGAAGATAAATTAGATGATGTAGCTTGGCAAGAAGAGAACATGCCATATATCGGAAATCTTTTCTTAGGACACGTTCGTTACGGTACTTTTGGTGGAAATAGTATTGAAAATGTACATCCGTTTTTACGTCAGAGTAATTGGAAACATAAAAATCTAATTGTAGCAGGAAACTTTAACATGACAAACTCTAAAGAGTTAATGAAAGAGTTAATTACTTTAGGTCAACATCCTAAAGAAGCTACAGACACCGTAACTGTAATGGAAAAGATCGGACATTTTTTAGAAGATCAAGTTGCAGATACATACAAAAAAGCAAAAGCAGCTGGTTTTAATAAAAGAGAAGCTTCTCCTTTTATTGAAGAACATTTAGATATTCAGAGAATTTTAAAGCGTTCTTCTAGAAATTGGGATGGTGGTTATGCAATGGCAGGTTTATTAGGTCATGGAGATGCTTTTGTATTACGAGATCCTTCAGGAATTCGACCAGCATTTTGGTATGAAGACGAAGAAGTTGTAGTGGTGGCTTCAGAAAGACCAGTAATTCAAACTACATTTAATGTTCCTATCGATGAAGTAAAGGAATTACCAAGAGGTAAAGCTTTAATCATTAAGAAAAATGGAAAAACTACAGTAGAAAAAGTAATGAAAAAGCGTGAGAAGTTATCTTGTTCTTTCGAACGTATTTACTTTTCTAGAGGTAGTGATGCAGATATTTATCAAGAAAGAAAAAATTTAGGAAAGTTTGTGTTTCCTGAAGTTTTAAAGTCTATTAATGACGATATTTCAAACTCTGTTTTTACTTACATTCCAAATACAGCAGAAACTTCTTTTTACGGAATGATGGAAGCTGCTGAAGATGTATTAAATCAACAAAAAACAGCTGAAATTTTAGCAGGAGGTGGAAAGCTTTCTGCTCAAAGGGTAACTGAAATTTTATCGGAAAGACCACGTTTTGAAAAAATAGCAATCAAAGATGCTAAATTAAGAACGTTTATTGCAGATGATAACAGTCGAGACGATTTAGTAGCTCATGTTTACGATGTAACATATGGTGTAGTTAAACCTACAGATAATTTAGTAATTATAGACGATAGTATTGTTAGAGGAACAACACTAAAGAAAAGTATTATTAGAATTTTAGATCGTTTATCACCTAAGAAGATTGTTGTTGTTTCTTCTGCACCACAAATTCGTTACCCAGATTGTTATGGTATCGATATGGCTAAAATAGGAGACTTCATTGCTTTTAAAGCCGCTTTAGAATTATTAAAAGAAACAGATCAATATCATGTTGTTGGTGAAGTTTACGAAAAATGTAAAGCTCAAAGATTAAATGAAGATAAAGACATAGTAAACTTTGTAAAAGAAATTTACGCTCCATTTACACATGAGCAAATTTCAGCTAAAATTGCTGAAATGTTAAAAACTGAAGAAGTAAATGCAGATGTAGAAATCATTTACCAAACTGTAGAAGGTTTACATAATTCTTGTCCAGATCATAAAGGAGATTGGTACTTCACAGGAGATTACCCAACGCCTGGAGGTCATAGAGTAGTTAATGAGGCATTTATTAATTTCTACGAAGGAAATAATAAAAGAGCGTATTAATTAAAAACGCATTATATTTTAAAAAACGACTACTTTTAAAGTAGTCGTTTTTTAGTTAAAAAGTATTCCTCTCATGAATTAGAACTCAAATAAATTGTTTTACATTGGCTTACCAAAAAGTTTTAAAAAGAGCCAGATGAGTTTAGAAGAAAAAACAATCGATTATAAACAAGTTTTAGAAAATTTATATATAACCATAGCTTCAGAAGAAAATAAAGGCGCAATAGCTACATATATACCAGAATTAGCTAAGGTAGATGCAAAAAACTTTGGTGTTTGTTTTTTATCTACAAAAAATGAAGAATATGGTGTAGGAAATTGGCAAACAAAATTCTCCATTCAAAGTATTTCAAAAGTTTTGTCGCTAAGTATCGCGTATCAAATCTTTGGAGATAAAATTTGGGATCGTGTTGATGTTGAACCTTCGGGAACGCCTTTTAATTCTCTTGTTCAATTAGAATCTGACGCAGGAATTCCTAGAAATCCTTTTATGAATAGTGGCGCTATGGTTATTTGTGATATGTTGGTGAGCTATTATGAAAATCCTAAAGAAGATTTTTTAGTAGCAGTTAGAGAATTATGCAGTTCGAGTGAAATTAGATACTCTGAAGCAGTTGCAAAATCTGAAGCTTCTGTTGGATACAGAAACAAAGCTTTGTGTAACTTTATTAAATCTTTTGGAAATATTGAAAATGAACCTGAAGAAGTATTGGACTTTTATTTTCATATCTGTGCAATCGAAATGAGTTGTCAAGAATTATCAAAAGTATTTATGTTTTTGGCTAATCCAAATTTTACGACATCAAAAGGAAGCAAAGTATTAAGTTTAAGTAAGACTAAAAGAGTGAATGCAATTATGCAAACTTGTGGTTTTTACGATGAATCTGGAGAGTTTTCTTTTCGAGTTGGTTTACCTGGAAAAAGTGGTGTAGGTGGAGGAATTGTTGCGATTTATCCTGATAAATATTGTATAACAGTTTGGAGTCCGAAACTGAATGAAAAAGGGAATTCATACCGAGGAATGAAATTTTTAGAAGCCTTCACAACAGAAACCGAACAGTCTATATTTTAAAAGTCAAATACTTAGATTTATGAAACTTTTTAGTTTATCGCTAATATTTTTAATCTTATGTTCATGTAAAACCAGTGAAAAACAAATTTCAAAAACTATGGAGAAAAAAATTGTTGTAGCTCATCGTGGAGCGTCAGGATATGTACCAGAACATACAATGGAAGCCAAAGCTATGGCTTATGCAATGCATCCAGATTATATAGAACAAGATTTGGTATTAAGTAAAGACAATGTTCCTGTGGTGATTCATGATATTCATTTAGATGAAGTAACCAATGTTGCTGAAGTATTTCCGGATAGAAAAAGAAAAGATGAACGTTATTATGTAATTGATTTCACTTTTGAGGAAATTCAACAATTAAAAGTATATGAGCGATTCGATCATAAAACAGGAAAACAATTTTACCCAAATCGCTTTCCCAAAGGAAAAGGAAATTTTAGATTGCATTCATTTCAACAAGAAATTGAGTTAATTCAAGGTTTAAATCAAAGTACAGGCAATCATATTGGAATTTATCCAGAAATAAAAGACCCAGCATTTCATCACGAAAATGGAAAAGATATTGTAAAAATAACCTTAGAAATTCTTTCAGAATACGGTTACAAAACAAAAGCTGATAAATGCATTTTTCAGTGCTTTGATGCTAAAGAGTTAGAGCGTATTCGTAAAGATTTAAAATCTGATTTATTCTTAATTCAACTGATAGAATTTCCTGAAGAAACGAAGAATCTACAACATTTTGCAACTTATGCAGACGGAATAGGACCTTGGTATAAGCAAATAATTGATAAAAAGGTTGATGATAAGTGGCAATTTACTTCTTTAGTTGAAGATGCTCATAAATTAGGTTTAAAAGTTCATGCATATACGTTTAGAGCAGATCAATTAGGTGATTTTTCTTCATTTGAAGAACATGTAAATACGTTGCTTTTCGAAGCTAATATTGATGGATGTTTTACAGATTTTCCAGATAAAGTAATAAAAGTGCTAGAGGAAAATTAAATAAATAATTCACAAAAAAAGTCTTAACAATACAGTTAAGACTAATTTTTTTCAATAGTGTCCCCCCGAACAACTATGAACCTACTTGTTAGACAACAAAAAAATGTAAAAGTCACAAATTTTCAATACGAATATTAATTCAGTTCGAGCGATACTTTAATCGTAACATTAATTCTTGGTGTTTTTTACTATCATTATACTTTATTTAAAGTATACAATCAATGGATTTTTTTAAGTACACTATTCTTTTTGCTTTTATTCTGATGTTTATGTCTTGTAAAATGAATAAGGAAGAGACTTTAACACAGAAAAACGTTACTATTTCTTATCAATTGAATGAAGGAGAAGATCATTGTAGTAAACAATTACTAGCGAGTGTAGATGGTAAAGAACAAGTGATTGTTGATTATGATGAGAACCTTTACTTATACATTCAATTACAGGATGATTTTAACAACGATGGAGCTTTAGATATTTTATTAGAAGACAGAAAAGGTTGTCATAATAAAGGGGAATACAGTTATTTGAGTCATGAAGGGAGTTCTTATTTTATAATTACCTATGATGGTGAGAAATTTCAAAGAACAGAAGCAGTAGGAAAAGCATGGAACGGAATAGAAATGGAACTGAAAGAAGGAAAATTTCATTTTACTATAGAAACGCATGCAACTAGTATTTATAGTAATACAGAACAACTTTCTTGTAATGATAAAGAGGAAACTTTTGTGCTTGAAGATTATCAATGGAAAAGAGTTTCTGTAGATCAAGTGAGTAAAAGAGAAGCAATCAAAGAGGTCAGCTGTCAAGAGCTTATCGATGATTCATCAGTAGTTGAGGCTAGAGAATATATCGATTTTGATTTTGATAATGATGGTTATGGCGATCAATTGATTTTAACCTATAATAAAATTACCAAAGGATTTGATGATTTTGATATGCGTTTGTACAGAGGTAACCCTCAAAGAATACAAATTCCGAAAAGAAGTGCTAAAAGAGTTGGTGTTTTAGCCTCTAAAACGAACGGAGTTAATGATTTGGTAATTGATTGTGATGAAATTCTTGTTTGGAATGGAAAGAAATACATATACAAACCTAAAATTGCTCCAAGTAATACTTATAAAGTTTTTGCTGAAAATGGTTTACTTATTCGTGATCAGCCAGCTTCTTATGGTGATGTAATTGGTAAATTTGATTATGGTAATGAGATAACCATTCTTGAAAAGACCGATATAGAAATGAAATATAAAGATAAAGAAGGCGAATATCCTATTGAAGGCTATTGGTATAAAACAGAATTTCTAAATAAAGAAACAAATACAAAAAGGTTAGGATATGTATTTAGTGGATTTTTAATTAATTCCGATTATTATTCTATGTTTAGTGATTGGTATTTAATGGGTATTTCTAAAAAAGGAATTGTATTGCGTTTACATGGACAATGTCATTATACGTATCCAGTAAAAGTTATTTCTGATACTGAAGTAGAACTCATATGGTCTCAAGATATGGATTGTAAATTTAAAAGTGGTCTAGGAGATGATTTCGGGTTACAACATGTTCCAGAAAAAGGAAAACCTTTTGCTAAATTTACTTGGAAAGGAGATACTTTAGATGCTAAATATTATTATCCTGAATGGATTAAAAAGTACAACGAAAACTACCCAGCTGTTTTTGTTCAAAAATATCATTTAAGTTATTCATCTTTAATTGATTGATGTTTCGGGTTAATTTTATGATTTTTCAGAAAATTAGAGTTCTAAATCTTGTTTAAACTTTACAGATTGTCGCCTAGAAACTTCTACTTCTGTAGCGTTTATCATAGTGAATTTTAATTTTCCATTAAACCAAGGAGTTACATTTTTAATATGATTTAAATTTACAATCTGTTGTCTGTTTACTCTAAAAAAGGCGTTTGTAGGTAATCTATTTTCTATTTTATTTAATGATTTGTAAATCAAAGGTTTTTTGTCTTTGAAATATACGCGAGTGTAATTTCCAACAATTTCAAAAAGTGTTATGTCTTGTATGGCGACCATCCAACAATCTTCACCGTCTTTTAAGAAAACTTGGCTCGTTGGAGTAAACTGTTTTTGAGGGTTTTTCTCTACGTTTTCCTCTATTTCAATTCGATCTATAGCTTTTTGTAATCGATCTTTATTAATTGGTTTCAATAAATAATCGAATGCGTTGTATTCAAAAGATTTTATTGCGTATTCATCGTAGGCTGTGGTGAAAATTACTTTTGGAATTTCATCTAACATTTCCAATAATTCAAATCCATCTTTTTCTGGCATGTTAATATCTAGAAATAGAATATCAGGAAAAGTTGTATTAATCATTTCAAAAGCATTATCAACATTTTCTGCCTCGCCAATTACTTCAATGAGTTGATGCTCTTTTAATAAAAGTTGTAATTCTTTTCTTGCTAATCTAGAATCTTCAACAATAATAGCTTTTAAAGTAGTTTTCATAATGGGAGTTTTATGTGAGCAATTACTTGGTCTTCCGTCTCATTCAAATTGAAACTAGCATTATTTCCATATAAAATCTGAAGACGATCACTAATATTTTTCAATCCGATTTTCGTAGATGATTTTCCCTTTTCAATCTGACCCGTATTAGCTACTTTAATACAAAGATTTTTATCTTCTTCAGAAATATCAAGTTGAACAACACCTCCTTTTTTTTGCTGAGAAATTCCATGTTTAATTGCATTTTCAATAAGCATTTGAATAATCATTGGAGGAATTTCTTGATTGAGTAAGTCTTGATCTAGATTTTCTATATAAGTTAATCGATCTTCAAACTGAATGTAAGAGAGTTCGATATAGTTATGTACCATTTCTAACTCATCTTTAACTTTAATCGTACTATCACTACTCTTAGAAAGAGAATACCTAAGCAATTCTGATAATCTAGTAATCATATCTCTAGCTTTTTCTACATCTTCTAACATCAATCCGCGAATATTGTTTAAACTATTAAACATAAAATGAGGATTAATTTGTCCTTTTAAGGTATTTAATTGTGAGTCTTTTAAAGAACTTTGCAGTTTTAAATACTCAACACGTCTCTTTTCAGAATTTACAATAGTTTTAATACTGATGTAAAAGAGTGCCCAAAAAAGAATAAATAAGAAAATATTAAGGAACGTAGATACTGTCATAATATGATTTTTAGCATCTAAACCTTTTTGATGAACTAAATTATAAGCGACGTATGATAAACCGATTAATGATACAGCATAACTTGTAGAAGTTGTGAAATAGGCAATAATAACTTTCCTAGACTCTTTTTTTAAGGTATTTAAGGATTGTAAAAAACTCTTTATATAGTTTCTAAATATAGTGCTCCAAAAAACACCTAAAATAAAAAACAGTAAAGTTTCAATGATAATATATTTCTTTGTCAATCTATCAGAATTGCTAAGATATTTACCATATCCGTTTAATAAAGATGGAATTCCCCAACCTACAATTTGTAAAGTCCAGAATAGGAATTGCTGCGATTTTTTATGCATAAAATATTAGCGCTTAAAGTAAAGATACTATTCTTAGCAGAAATGAACTACCTCGATACAAGTATTGAAGAATTATTCTTGGTTATCAATCTGCGATTAAAAACGTTTTAAAATCCAGTCTTTTATCACGACCAATGCATCTTCAGAAAATGTTTCTTCAATGGTTGCATATTCTTGAATGCTGCCTGTTTTTGCTTTTTGAAATAGATGATTAAATCCATCTAACTCAATAAACTCTGCATCTTTATTTTTTGCTTGTTTAAGAGCAGTCTTTATTCCGTTTAAATTTAATTGAGAAAGTACTTGTACATCTTTTGAACCATTTAATGCTAAAAACGGACAAGTAATTTTTGAAAGATATGCCTTAGGATCTGTTCTAAGAAAGTTCAACATCCATTTTGAGTTAATTGCTTTTATTTGAGCATCAATTACTGGTTTTGTTAACTGCATTAATAATGGACTGTTAGGATCTGATTTTTTTTGTTCCGCTAAAAATGAATGAATTTTAGTAGCAATAGTTAAAGAATCTTTTCCTTGTTGAGCAATTTCGTACATCTTACCAGCCAACTTTTCATTTTTATCAATGAATTCGGCAGGAACATTTCTAAGTTCCATAGTTTTTCTAGATTGTGTTAATAGAACTTCAACCCCATCTACTCCTGGTCCAGCTAACGAAACAACAAATGCTAAATCGTTACTTTGAGAAGCTGTAATCGCAGCTATTAATGAACCTTCACTGTGTCCTATTAAGCCAATTTTTTTTGTGTCAATTAAATTTCCTTTGGTTTTTAAAAAAGCAATCGCTCCTAAAACATCATCAGCAAAATCATGACTAGTAGCTCCTTTGAATTTTCCTTCAGATTTGGCAATTCCGCGATCATCAAAACGTAACACAGCAATTCCATTTTTAGTTAGATAATCCGATAATACTAAAAAAGGGCGATGATTAAACTGTTTTATTTCACTATTTCTATTTTGTGGACCCGATCCAGATATTAAAATAGCAACAGGTGGATTTTTTTTGTCTTTAGGCAAGGTTAAAGTTCCGGCTAATTTAAAATCTGCTTTACCACTTTTAAAAGTTACATCATTTACTTCATATGGAAATGGAGCTACAGGATCTTGTGGTCTTTTTTCAGACTGAGCAAAAACAGAAAATAAACCAGATAAAAAGTATAAGAGAAGTAGTATAAGTAAACGTATCATAATTAAAGTTTTTTTAGCTAAACTAGGTATGTAATCTTGTTTTTTAGTTAAAAATATGATGAGTGGTAAAATAGAAGTATAAACGGTAAGTACAAAATATGAAATTCCTAAAATACTATAAATAAAGGGTTTCTCTGAAATTTCAACTGATTTTTTTCCCTTTCAACGTTAATTTTTCCCTCTCATCTATGTTTTTTTTAATAAGAATTGATATTGAAGGTTATTTGTAGTGTTGTTACAAATCAACAAGAATAAAATTTACAACCACTATTAAATACCTTTATTATGATTTTAAAAAGAATATTAATTTTAAGTTTTAGCATTTTATCAAGTTTAACATTATTCGCACAAGAAGATCTTTGTACTAGCCCTTCTTCTGGAGACGATCTTTTAATGGAATTAAATGCAATTAGTAAATGTCATGTAGAAGAAAAGAAGGAAGTTGTTTTACCAAAAAGAAATAGATATTTAAGAGTTAGAAATAATAGCTATTATGCCAACTTAAGAAAAAGTATAAGAACGTTAAAGAAAAGTATGAAGGAACCTGCAAAAGAGGTTATAACAAAAGAAATATATCTTGGAGAAGCAACTAAAGAGCCTGTTTTGTTACTAGCTGATAAAAAGAACAGAGGAGGTTTAAAAGAAACACTTAAAAGCTATATTAACGATAATTTGGTTTATCCAGCTTCTTTAAAAGATAAAAATATTGAAGGAATTGTATGGAGTAGCTTTGTAATTGATGCTAATGGAGGCGTTAAAAACATAGTAACTTTAGGACCAATTGGAGGTAAATTGTTTGAAGAAGAAGCTTCTAGATTAATAAAATCCTTACCTAAATTTACTCCAGGAGAGTTAGATGGTGAACGTGTAAATGTTAAACATTTAATGGCGATAAAATTTGAGATGAGCAAGTAAATTGAATGTGTTTTAATTTTTTTCTATAAACACTTAACGTTACAAAATAAATAATTTGTTAATCAGTAGGAACTTAAAAATAATTTTAACGACTTTTGTTATTCTCTAATAAAAAAAGTTGAAGAAAATTATGAAAAATAGATTGCTACTAACAATTACAATATTGTCTTTAAAGATTGGCTTTAGTCAAATCATCGATTTCCCTGATGCAAATTTTAAAAGTGCATTACTACAACAATCACCATCAATTGATACAAACAATGACAGTGAAATTCAAATTTCTGAAGCTCTAGCTACAAAAAACATTATAGCTTCAGCAAAAAGAATTTCTGACGTTACAGGATTAGAAGAGTTTAAAAATCTTGAAAGGTTAAATTTATTTAATAACCCAATAACAAGTATTAGCTTAACTAACCAGACTAAACTTAAATTGTTAGATTTAACTTTTACAGACATTACAGAACTAAATTTATCTACAAACAAAGATTTAATTTCTTTAGCTATATCAAATACATCAATAAGTAAAATAGATGTATCAAACTTAAATAAATTAGAGCTTTTAAATGTTTCAAGAACCGATTTAAGTAGTATTGATGTTTCGAATAATTTGAGTTTATTAAATTTAGAAATCAACTTTACAAAAATAAATTCATTAGAAATTTCTAGTAATTCTATGTTAGAATTTCTGAGTTTTAGAGATACTAAAATTTCAAGTTTAGATTTTTCACTGCTACCAAATTTAAAATCGATTAATGTTAGTGATACTAAATTTACTAGTTTAGATTTCTCTAATAATCCACGGTTATGTAGTTTGAGTGCTAAAGATTGTTCTTTTTTAGAGTATATCATAATTAAAAACGGCAATAATCAAGCTTTAGCCAAAAACCAAGGATGTTCAGTTTCCTATAGTATTGGAGGAGGATCTTCTATAACTTCAGGAATATTTGCTGATAAAGGAAATCCTAATTTAAATTTTATTTGTGTAGATGACGTTTCATTTGCACAAAGGAATTTTGATTTGATTCCAGCTCAAACACAACTTATAAGTGATTGTAGTTCTTTAAGTATTAATGAGTTTTCTTACGAAGAGAATATTCAAATATTTAGTCCGGTTTCAGAAACTTTAGAAATACAAGGAGATCTGAATTTAAAGCGTATTGAAATCTATAATATCCAAGGAAAAAAAGTAATGGATTCTAATTTAGATTCCAATGAAAAAACAGTTTCAGTAGGTGTTCTACCAACAGGATTTTTTACTGCTCTAATCACTACTTTAGATAAGAGAAAAATAACACGAAAATTTTTAAAACGCTAACTATTAAGCATTGTAATTTTTTTACTCAGTTAATGTATCTGTACCCAAATAGCCGTCGTTTTTATTGTAATACCAAGCTCTAACTTTTGGCATTTTTATTCCGTTTATAGTTGTTTCATCAGAAAGTAAAATATATTCACCGCTATCTTTAGTTGCTTTGAAAAACTGATATACTTCCATTGCATAAGTTTTCGGATTGAAATAAAAATACCAAGTATCTTTTCCTACGTTCGCATCGTAAGTGGCTTTTAAAACCAAATATTCTTTTCCTTTAAAAGTTCTTTTTTCAACGTTATTATCTATAATAGTACCGTTATCTTTTAGCTTCATAGGCAAGCCATACAAATAGGTGTAATAGTTTTTAAATAAATGAGCTCTATCACAACTCAATTTGTGTTCTTTTTTTACAGCTGCTGAAGGATTTTCATTGCCGTTAAAAGACATTGTGCAAATTCCTTTATCAAGAGTATATTTTGTTGTGTTTTCGCCTCGTTTTGCTTCTACAGAAAAAAATTCATTAGGTAAATCAATTTCAATTTCACTATCTCTTTTTGAACTATTAGGTGTAGTCATGGTAATGTTTAATTTACCTTTAAAAGTTTTCCAGTTTCCTTCTGGATCATGATATTGAATAGTTTTTTCTAGTAATTCTTTACCTGTAATATTTTGAGAAGTAATTGAAACTGAAAAAAGGAAAAATAGAAAAGCAGTAAGATATTTAAACATGTATTTGGCTTTAAGAGAGGGAAATTAATAAAAAATCCCGCACCAGGCGGGATTTTATTTATAGAATTCTTTTTTCATTTTTAAAGCTTTAAAAACGAAAATTAAAAGTCTTTTCTTTTGATTCTTACAGCGAAACAGTCTAGTTTCTATACCTAAGCTTCCTCCTGAATATCTAATTGAATACTCAATTCTTGTAATTGTCCATTATCAATTGTTGCAGGTGCATCAATCATAACGTCTCTACCAGAATTGTTTTTAGGGAACGCAATAAAATCACGAATAGTTTCTTGTCCGCCTAAAATAGCAACCAAACGATCTAAACCAAAAGCTAAACCTCCATGAGGTGGTGCACCATATTCAAAAGCGTCCATTAAGAAACCGAACTGAGCTTTCGCTTCTTCTTCGGTAAATCCTAAATGCTTGAACATAATTGCTTGTGTTTCTTTATCGTGAATACGAATAGATCCACCTCCGATTTCGTTTCCGTTTAAAACTAAATCATAAGCATTTGCTTTTACAGCTCCTGGATCTGTATCTAATAATTCGATCTGACCTGGTTTTGGAGAAGTAAATGGATGGTGCATTGCATGATAATGTCCAGTTTCCTCATCTAACTCTAATAAAGGGAAATCAACAACCCATAACGGAGCAAATTCATCTGGTTTACGTAAACCTAAACGCTCAGCTAATTCCATACGTAATGCACTTAATTGTGCACGTACTTTATTCGTGTTTCCAGATAAAACACAAATTAAATCTCCAGGTTTTGCTCCAGTAACTTCTGCCCATTTTGCTAAATCTTCCTGATTGTAGAATTTATCTACTGAAGATTTAAAACTTCCGTCTTCGTTACATTTCACATATACCATTCCTAAAGCTCCAACTTGCGGACGCTTTACCCAGTCGATTAATTTATCTATTTCTTTACGAGTGTAAGAAGCAGCACCAGGAACAGCAATTCCTACTACTAACTCTGCACTATTAAATACTTTAAAATCTTTATGTTGTGCAACTTCGTTTAATTCACCGAATTGCATTCCGAAACGAATATCTGGTTTATCATTTCCGTATAAACGCATAGCGTCATCAAAAGACATTCTTGGGAATTTATCAACTTCAACTCCGTTAATCTCTTTTAATAAATGACGTGTCATTCCTTCGAAAATCTCTAAAATATCTTCTTGCTCTACAAACGACATTTCGCAGTCTATTTGCGTAAATTCAGGTTGACGATCGGCACGTAAATCTTCATCTCTAAAACACTTTACGATTTGGAAATATTTATCAATTCCACCAACCATTAACAATTGCTTGAATGTTTGTGGCGATTGTGGTAAAGCGTAAAACTGACCAGCGTTCATACGAGAAGGCACTAAGAAATCACGCGCTCCTTCTGGTGTAGATTTAATTAAATATGGAGTTTCCACATCAATAAACCCTTTGTCAGATAAATATTTACGTACTTCCATCGATACTTTATGACGGAATAATAAACTGTTTTTAACAGGATTACGACGAATATCTAAATAACGATATTTCATACGAATATCTTCTCCACCGTCAGTTTCATCTTCAATCGTAAATGGAGGTAATTTTGCATCGTTTAAAATTGTTAAGTCAGAAACTAAAACTTCGATGTCTCCAGTTTCTAAGTTAGGGTTTTTAGAAGCTCTTTCGATTACCGTTCCTTTTACTTGAATAACGAACTCTCTACCTAAGGTTTTTGCTTTTTCAATAAGATCTTTTGAAGTTCTCTCTTCATCAAAAATCAATTGTGTGATTCCATAACGATCTCGTAAATCAACCCAGATCATAAAACCTTTATCTCTTGATTTTTGAACCCATCCAGCAAGGGTAACTTCAGTATTAATATGCGATGCTCTTAATTCACCGCAAGAATGCGATCTATACATTTTTGATAATTTTAGATGCGCAAATTTAGGTATAATAGTTTTGAGTTTAAAAGTTCTAAAGTTTAAAAGTTATAAAATGTAATATTTTGAGATATTATAAACGATTCCTGAGTTTTTCGAAGTAGTAGTGAAGTAATCTGCCTATTAAAGAAAAATATGTAAATATTTTTTTGGCGTTTCCCTGTGGGTCGGGCTTTCCACTATATCTTTTGATTACCATTTCTGTCATTCAGAAATGGTAATCAAAAGGATGCCATTTCAATCCCTAACGCAAGCTTATTTTTACCTATAAGTCAGATTTCAAAAACCTGTGAGGTCTAAAAATATTTCTTGACCCTTATGCTTAATCATATTACAGTTTTATTTGTTTTATGTTTGAATTGTTGCTACATTTGTTGAAAATAAAAATAATCGCTATGCTATCATTTAAAACACTTGATGAACTTCACGAGTTCAATAAAAAGAGCTTTGCGCAAATCTCAGGAATAAAAAAAATAGAACAACCCGAGAGTCCATTCCAAGAAGGTTCTTTTGATGATCTAAAATTTCATGCACGACCGCATGAAGTTTTTAATATTGATCGGAACACTTACAAGAGTATTGATTTTGCTGATAAATTTTTACCATACATTAAAAAATATTATAAAGGAAAAGGAATGTGGATGTATGACGGTGCTGAGTTATTTAATGGATTAAAAAAGGCAGAAAGAAAATTATTCACTTTTGATGACCATGAATATTTAATCAGCCTAATTAATTACACATATCCAAAAGGAGTATTAGCACAAGAAAGAAAAGACCGAATACAGGTTTCTGAAAATGAAGTGTTAACATTTGTTGAAGTAGATGAAAACGAAACTATTGATGTGTCCTTTAAATTTGGAAAACGATTTAAAAACTATTTAAAGAAATCTTTGGAAAATAGTAAGTCAATAGTATCTACAGATTCATTAGAAAACAAAATCTACCAAACGGATAAAAAAAAGTTTCAAAGTTTTTTTAATAAAGAGTTAGTGCATGATAATATGATGCGTTATGTTCTTAATACTTTGGAAGTTGAAAGTGAGGCAACTGAGCTAGCTGAATTCAATGTTCTTTTTTCGAAAAAAGTAGTTTTTTTTATGGAAGATTTTACCATAGCTGGTAAATACAAACCATATGTTTTTATTGAAAGATCTCAGAGAGATGTACAATTAAAAACAGACACTACAATTAATGAAGGAGTTAAAATAGCTCCTAAACCCAATGAAATTTATATTTGGTTAGTACATAAAAGCAGTTCTTTTATAAAAGTTCAATTAGGAACCAATATTGCTAGAGATCTAAAAGAAAAAGAGATAACGCAAGACTCTATTGAACGACTAATCATTAATGAAATTAAAGCTGAATTAAATACTAATATTTACAGTAAAAGAATTATTGATAGAGCTACTAACAGAGGTCTTGGAGATGCATTAATACAGTTATGGATTTTAGAGAGAAAAGAAAGTAGTGAGTTAAATACTGAAATATTTAATACAAACCCTGCTTTATTTCTTGCTTTGCAAGCAGCCAACTTTGCTGTAGAAAAAATTGAAAGTTATAAATTCAAGGAACATCACTGGAATCCAAAGTTGGAAAACTATCTCCCTCTTATTGAAAGAGACACTTTATTTAACGCCAAGGTTTGTGGTTTTATTAATGGAATTATAGATGAAGCCAAAGCAATACCTGAAATGCTATCTCTTTTCACTAAAATATTGGGGAGTGAAAAAGAGAAAGAAGCATTTATAAACGGACTTAAAAAATTATTTGAAGAAGGTATCTTTCAAGCGATCATTGAAGGTGCTACTCAAGAATATAGAAGAGCTATCCAAGAAGGGAACGTTGAACGACTTTATTACAACTTGGCTCATGATGCTATACAAATTGTATCTTTGTTGACAGGTATTTTTCAATTAGTAAATGGAGTCGCTGGGTTTATTAATTTTTCAAAAAAAGGGCTTCAATATATTAAACGTTATGGTAAAAAAGCTATTGACGATTTAAAATTATTTAACAAAAAGGAAATTGAAGAAATCTTTGATGATTTAGATTTACAAGTTAACTCAAAGAAAACAGAACAGTTCAAACAATTTGTAAAAAAATGGAAAGGAAAAAGCATAGCTAATCTGACGAAAAAAGAAATAGTTAAAAATTTACAAGGGTTTACCGAACAAGCTAATAGAATAGCAAAATTGATTGATGATGGAGAAATGGTTATTAAGATATTAGAAGACACAGATTTTGAACAAATTTTAATGGATTTTGGAGACACTCTTGACGAAGCTAAAGCTACAGCAGCCTTTAATATTGGGGATGAAAATTATTTTAGAGCCTCTAAACCTGTAGATGAATTTATGAGTGAAATTGTACACGAAGGAACCCACACTTTAGATAACCTAAGTGGATTTAAAGGAGACGTATATCAATTAGAAAAACGTGCGTTTTTTCACGAAAGGGCATTCCAAAAAGCTGTCAAAATAAATGTAGATCATGAAGAAATTAATGATTTACTTGATTTTATATATTTAAATTATTAAAAATAAGTAAAAGATGAAACCAGAAATAAGAGTAATTATTAATGAATTAATTGAATTTGATAAAACTAGAAAACCAAAAAAATCTTTGAATAACGTTTATGAAAAACAAGGAGAGCGAAATGTTTATGTACTTAATGGAAAAATATTATTATGGCATAAAAAAGTATTTCTAAATTTAGAGTTACCAGAAAAATATGACATATCAGAACATAAAAAACTACAAGAAAAATTTAAAAACTTTTTTGAATATTGTCCTGATATAAAAAAGGTTTTTTCATTCCATGGAGATCATATTGGATGGTCAAATGATGTATCAGAAAATGAACAGCAAGAAATAAGAGACTATATTCATGAAAACCATAAAGTACCTGTAAGAATTAGAATCAACAAAAAGTCATAATAATTTTAAGATTCATTAAGTTTCTTTTAATTCTTCTGTAATTCTTTTATCATAAGTGAATGAATTTAATTCTAGAACAAGGTAATTGTCTAAAAATCAAAACGTTACATTAAAAATAATATTATGGATTATAAAAGTAAAATAAAAGAGATAGAAGATGAAGTGCATCAAATGATGGAAAACAGAAAAAAATGGTCTCCAAAGAAGAAACAAGAAATAGAAGCTAAAGAATTAGAAATTACAAAAAGAGTCAAAGAAAAGTTAGATGAAAATAATATTCCAAAAAGAAGTATATTTTCTTATCTATATGAAAATCGTCTTTTAAAAGATGGAACAACAAAGAAAACAGTTTTAATTACAAGTATGAGTGAACCTAAATTTGGTAAAAAACAGACTGTTATTTCTGACTTAGAAACTTTAGAGATGCTTTACGTACAAACGGATGTTACTCGTTTTATGGATATTGAAGATTATTTTACTCCTAGAAAGTAAGCATTATTTCAACACAACAGATCACTTTATCTCTGAAAGATGAAACCAAAAATAAAATTTCATCAATCAAAGAATTATTTTTAATGAATAAATTAAAAAGAAATTTGATGACTCAAATCTGGGAGTTATATGATTTAGACTCATTAGAAGACGCAGTATTTAATAATGATTCTGCTGAATATTTGAAAGATGCTTATGATTTACAAGAAATAAAAAAATAGGATATTCTCCATATTTGCAAGAAGCAGATGGAATTTTATTCTGTGTAATAGATAATGAGCATGGTGAACCTATTTTAGGTACTATATCTCAAATAACAATTCCGAATAAGATTATTAAGCATATGTACTTTAATGGACAAATACTTGTTTATAGTGATTTTGAAAGTATTGAAAATCTAATTGCTTTTATTCAAGAAAAATATCCAATTCAATAAAAAGATTAAAGGTCTTTAAAATGATAAAAAGCTTAAGCTTATTCCTTATGTAAATATCAATTTTATATTTAATAAAACAATGTCCATCAGTTTAAACACAATACATAATAAACTAGAAGAACAAGGATATAAATCTTTTGTACGTAAAAATGATAATGAAAAATGGATTATAGCAGGAATACATGGTTCTAATACAAATTTTAAATTTGGGTCAGCTTTTCAAATAAGAATAACACAAAATCAAATTTTACTTTCTTATTTAGTGGGGCAATCAGCTGTAAACAAAGATTTCACTTCTTCAAAAGAGCTTTTTAAATATCTTAAAGAGAAATTTACTATTGAATAACAATTCAAAATATGAATGAACAAGATATCATAAAAAAAGTAAAAAAACACCTTGAAAAAAGACTTAATAGCATAGATGAATCACGAATAAGTTATTCAGGAATTAGACAAAATGCTCCTACTACTAATCCTAACGAAAGTAAGGATTTACACCTAACACATTATTCATTAGAAAATATTGAAGGAAATCCATATACAACGAATATCTATACTGTAGCAATAGATGTGAAAACTGAAAACTTAGAATATATTTTAGGTCAGAATATAATGGAGAAAATAGAAGAATGAAAAAGAGATTCACTTATGTAGGTTATATTAAAATAGAGTACCAACCTTTAATTTCCTTGATGAGAGAAATGCTAATTTCATCAAAAGTTAAAGAGAGATACGCTGCAGATATTGAAAAAGAAATTAATTATAAAGATGAAAAATTAGATATATATATCCATGAAGATGGAAATAATGGTTTTTTAATTGATATTGAATTGTTAGGTTCGTTTGTAGAAGCAAATGAATTCATTAATAACTTTACAAAAAAGCTTAGAGAAAAAAATATCACACATCAATTTGAATGGAGTGGAGTAGGTGAAAATGATGAAGAAGTAGGAGAAGAGTATGAAATTTCATTTCCTTAAGCTAAAAGATAAAGAAGTTAATGAATAACATATATATAAACGGAAGTATTGAGGTAACAAATAAAAAGTTGTATAGCATTTTAAATGAGATTGAGGAAATTAATAATTCAAAATTAGAATTAAAACTTAAAGATTTTGGTTATGAAATTAATTATAAAGATGAAGAGATGTATTTTTATATTCATGGTAATGAGGAAGAAGATGAAAATGAAACAATAATTTTTGATTGTGAATTAAAGCAAGATTTATCTTATGCTCATAATTTTGTTTCTACAATTGTAGGTAAATTAAGAGAAAATAATATTGGGTATTTCAATTTTGAATATGGATATGGAGACGGAAAAGGGAATGATCTTGGAGAACAGTTTGAAGTTTCTTCCGAATAGATTAATTATATGAAAAAAACATACATATATAATGGTTATTTAGAAACTAACCTTGATTTTATTAAAGAAATTTTAATATCATTTCTACCAAAGAAAAAAGATAAGAGATCGATTTGCTATAGATATAGAAAGGGAAATAAAATATGAAGATGACTTTTTAGAAATTTATAGTCATAATTATTTTGAAAAAGGTGTTTTATTTCAAGTTGAGTTGAAAGGAACTTTATTAGAAGCAAATGAATTCATTAATAACTTTACAAAAAAGCTTAGAGAAAAAAATATCACACATCAATTTGAATGGAGTGAAGTAGATGAAAATGATGAAGAAGTAGGAGAAGAGTATGAAATTTCATTTCCTTAAACTAAAAGTTAAAGAAGTGTCTTTGATGCGCAAATTTAACTATAATTGTTAGTTTGTAAAAAATTACTATAGTTTAGTTTTTAAGTTGAATTATCTATTTTTTTGTATTTCTAAAACATCGGAGAAATGACACTACAAGAATTCAAACATAAATTACAAAACGAACCTACTACAATAGATTTTTCAGAAACAATAGCGGTAATTGAAGACAATTATAACTTTACTCCTTCAGCATTTAAAAATGGAGTTTTAGAAAATGAAGTTTCTCAAAATCAGGGTTCATGTAAAGTATTTTCATTTGCAATTCAAGAAGGACTTACACAAGAGGAAACCTTAGCTTGTTTCGGACAATATTATGCTGAAGTTGTTAATGAACCTAATGGAACTGGTCATCAAAATATCAGAAACTTTATGAATACTGGTTTTGAAGGATTGAGTTTTGAGAATGAAACATTAACAAAGAAAAGCTAAATAGTTATTTAAAAATCAAATAAAGAAGATCGTTCTTGTGCTAAAAGAACGATTTTTTTAGTTTTATAGATAAATTCTAATGAAAATTTAAGAATCATGTATAACGTATCGAGTTATAAAGCTAAGAATGAACAAGAAATTCTAGATTTTATCAAAGAATATCCTTTCGTTCAAATTACAGGTGTGAATGAAAAAGGGAAACCAGTTGCCACTCAAATTCCTGTAATTGTAGAAAAGCGAAATGATGATTTGTACATCGTAGGGCATATGATGAAAGAAACAGATCATTGTAAAGCGTTTCAAGAAAATCCAAATGTATTATCGGTTTTTACTGGACCTAATGGATACGTTAGCGCTTCTTGGTGTGTGAGTCCAAACAAAGGTTCAACTTGGAATTATATGAGTGTTCATGCAGAAGGAAAAGTTTCTTTTTTTGAAGGAGAAAAGTTAGTGTCTTTAATGAAAACATTTACATTGCTTCATGAAAATGGAAATGAGAATTCACCAACAATTTATGATAATTTATCAGATAGTTACACCAATAAATGGATGCCATACATTACAGGATTTGAAATTAAAGTGGATTGTTTAGATACGGTGTTTAAATTAAGTCAAAGCTTAGATGAGCAAAGTTATTTAAATGTAATTGCTGAGCTAGAGAAACGTGGAGGAAGAGATTCTTTTTTAGCAATGGAAATGCAAAAGAGAGTTTCAGAACTGTTTTCTGAATAATTGTAAATGTAGAAAGTGATTTCAAAAAAGTTAGATTATACGATTTTAATTGTAGCAGTTGCCATATTTCTATTGTTACAGTTACCATATTTTGTTCAAATACAATATCCTTTTAGGCTTTTAGGAACATGGTTTCATGAAATGGGACATGGATTAACCGCTCTTTTAACTGGAGGCAAATTTCATTATTTAGAAATCTATCAGAATGGTGGAGGTGTAGCTTATTCTTCAGTAACGAATCGATTTTTACCTATTTATCTTTGTAGTGCGCTTACAGCAACGGGTGGGTTGTTCGGTCCTGCTATTTCAGGAAGTATTCTAATTATGTCGGCTAGATCACAAAAACATGCTGCAATTATGTTACGAATTCTGACAGGAGTCATGATTCTATCTTTAATTATATGGATTCGATCGTACTGGGGAATTGTTGTTTTAGGAGCTATTACTATAGCGTTAATTGTTATTATGTTTTTAAAAAATAAAAAGATTGAAACAATTACTGTTTTGTTCTTAGGGTTACAATGTATTTTAAGTACTTATCTTCAGTTTAATTATTTATTTACAAAGGAATTTGAACGTAACGGACAAACAATGACCTCCGACACACAAAATATTGCAGCCAATACATTTGGAACTTATTGGATGTGGGGAGCTCTTATTTTTATACTTAGCGGAATTATGCTTTATAAGAGTGTAAAATTTTATTTAAGAAAATAACTACGAACTTTTTTCAGCTTTTAATCTCGTAAAATAATCGTTTGCAGCTCTTTTTACTTTAGGAGCTAATATTAAGGTAGAAAGTACGGTTGGTATTGCCATTAAAGCATAGCCACTATCAATTAAATTAATTACGAAATCTAATTTTACGTTTGCAGCAATTACTATAGCAGCTATGTAAATGTAATTGTAATACTTCCCAATTTTTGTATTGGTTAAAAAACATAAACAAGAATATCCGTAGAAAGAGTATGTAAATAAAGTTGAAAAAGCGAAAATTAAAACACAAATAGTTAATATAATACTACCAATTCCATAAGGTAAAACAGAATCAAAAGCAGTTAATGTTAATGATATTCCATTTCCCTTAAAGCCTTTCCAAATACCAGAAGCCAGTATAGCTAAAGCTGTAAGCGTACAAACAAGTAATGTGTCTATAGCTGGTCCTAACATAGCTACCAAACCTTCACGAATTGGTTCATTAGTCTTTGCCGTTCCGTGCATCATTGGCGCTGTTCCTAAACCAGCTTCATTAGAAAAAGCAGCTCTTTTCACACCAGTAATAATCAGAGCACCTAATGTTCCACCCATAACTGCATTTCCTGAAAAAGCATCCGTAAAGATTAAAGAAAACATACTAGGAATATTTTCAATTTTTAAAATTAAAATAGAAAGCACAGTAATTAAATAAATAGCTACCATCACAGGAACTAACTTACCTGCAATTTTTCCAATTCTTTTAATTCCTCCAAAAATTACCAAAGCAGTAATAATTCCGATAGTAATCCCCAATAATAATTTAGAAGTTTGAATATTGCTTTCATTTACTTCAAAAACATCAATTAAAGTTTGTGTTAACTGATTGGCCTGAAATGCAGGTAGTGTACCAATTAATCCTGCTGAAGCAAAAAACAGCGCTAAAGGCTTCCATTTTTTTCCTAAACCTTCTGTAATTACATACATTGGTCCGCCTTTTACATTTCCATCTTCATCTTTTCCACGGTACATTATAGATAAACTACAAGTAAAAAACTTTGTTGCCATTCCTACAAAAGCACTTACCCACATCCAAAAAATAGCACCAGGTCCACCAGTAGCAATTGCAATAGCAACTCCACTAATATTTCCCATACCAACAGTTGCAGCAATGGCAGAAGATAAAGCTTCGTAATGTGAAAGATCTCCTGGAGAATTATGTTTGTCGTATTTTCCTCTTAGAATATTTACAGCATGACCTAAATATCGGAAAGGAACTAAACCAGAATAAATAAATAAAATTAAACCACCACCAATAAGGAGTATTAATAAAGGAAAACCCCAAACCCAAGAAGAAAATTCTGCAACTAAATCTTGCATATTCATAAAAGTTGTTTTCAGCGAAAGTACTATAATTAAAGATTTTTTTGTATATTGAAAAGGTATTTTAATTGTAGGCTCAATTACAATTTGTCGACTTTCTTTCTATATTCAACGATTTAAAACAACCATTAATCGAACGAAAAAGAGAAAACTCTAAGTCATTTTTATTTTTACGATGTTAAATTTTTATCCCCCTTGCAATGAAAGTTTTAAACAACTCTTCGGTGAAAAAAGTATTGAATTTTTCACCAGCAATTCTTTTAATTTTATTAGTTATCTATTCTTTTAATACTCATGAGAACAAAAATGAGTTAGAAGACGAATTTTTCAAAGAGAAAAAACTACTCCAAAACGAACTCAATAAAATTGTAGCAGACTACAAAGAAATTACTTCTAAAAAGAAGTGGTTAACAAAAAGAGTGGTTAATGGTATGAATAAAATCATAGCTTTAAAAGACTCTGTAGAACAACTTGAAAAAGTAAATTATGACTTACTGTTTAAGTATTCATTAAAAATTACAAAACTTGAACGTGAAAATAGAAAGTTGTTTTTAAAAGTAGAATCATTACAAAAGCAAAACACAAAATTACGTAGTGAAAATACACAAGTAAAAAAAGATCTTCAAGCCGAAGAAAAATCATTCAGTTCTTTAGTTGCAGAAAACAAAAAGTTGAAAAGAGAAGAGCTAGCTTTAAAACGTAAAGTAAATATTGCAGGGACAATAGAAATTAGTTCTGTTCTTGTTGAAGCTCTAAAAGAAAAAAGTAATGGTAAATACACAACAACCAATCGCTACAAGAAAACAGATGCATTTAGAATTAAGTTTGACATTTTACCTAATGAATTAGCAAATATTGGAAATCGCGAAATCTTTGTTCAAATTTTAGATGATCACAATAACACTGTCCCTTCTGAAAAAAGTGGTTCTAAAAACGAAATATCATATAATGACCTTATTAGTATAGATTATGATAGAGAAAAAATTAGTGTGGTTTCTTTAGTTTCTGTAGACCGAGCTTCTATGAACGAAGGAGATTATACAGTAAACGTATACATCGGTAAAAGAAAGGTGGGTAAATCAATCATAAATCTTAGATAGAATAAATTAATTACATACAAATAAAATACTGAAGGGTTACTTTAATTAAAGTAACCCTTCAGTATTTTAGGCTTATATCCATTTTTGAAGTTGTACTAATAAAATTATTTGATTTACTTGTAAGTTACTCCAAAAAAATAGACTAGTATTGATAAAAACAAACTAAACAATGAAAAAAACTTTTTTAGGCGGAATAATTTTAATGACATCATTATTTGCGATTTCATGCCAATTAAAAACAGAAGAAAAGAAAGAAGAGATAAAGAAAGAAGTAGAAATTGCAGTTTCTGAAGGAGATAAAATAATTAATGAAGCTATAAAAGCTCACGGAGGAAACTTGTATGATAACGCATATTATAGCTTTATTTTTCGAAAAAATGAATATTCATTTAAGAACTCAGAGAATTCTTACATCTATACAGTAAAAAGAAAAGTAGAGGATAAAATTGTAGAAGATATTTTAGATAATGGAAGTATTACTAGAACAATTAATGGAGAATCTGTAGAACTTAATGAGAGAGATAAATTAAGATATTCTGAAGCTTTAAATTCAGTAATATACTTTGCCACACTTCCTTATAAATTGAATGACGCTGCGGTTAATAAAGAATTTAAAAGAGAAGTAACAATTAAAAACGAAACATATAAAATTGTACAAGTTACCTTTAATCAAGAAGGTGGAGGGAAAGATTTTGAAGATCAGTTTTATTACTGGGTAAATTCTAAAACCCATACGATTGATTATTTAGCTTACAACTACAAAGTAAATAATGGAGGTGTACGTTTTAGAAGTAGTTACAATAAAAGAAATATTGGAGGAATTATTTTTCAGGATTATATAAATTATAAAGCCGAAGTAGGAACTCCTTTGTCAGAGTTACCAAAGTTATATGAAGAAGGAAAGTTAAAAGAACTTTCAAAAATTGAAACAGAAAATGTAGTTAACTTAAACAGTAACTAAAAGCATAAGAATTATGTCAAAAGTAATTAATATTAAAGACAAGTTTAGTCTATTTACAGATCAATGGTCTCCAAAAAAAATAGCTGAACTCAACGGTCAACAAGTCCTGCTAGCTAAAATAAAAGGAGAATTTGTTTTTCACAAGCATGATAATGAAGACGAGCTTTTTATGGTGATTAAAGGACAATTACAAATTGATTTAGAAGATAGTTCTGTAACTGTAAATGAAGGAGAGTTTTATGTTGTACCCAAAGGTGTTTTACATAAGCCTGTTGCAAAAGAAGAAGTACATATTTTACTTTTTGAACCGTTATCCACTAAACACACAGGAGATGTTACTGCAGATATAACTGTTGAGACATATGAATCTATTTAAAGTGTTTTTAAAACGATAAAAACAATTCATCGATAAAAAATTACCGTTAATCTAAAGTTAAAATACTAGATATCGAATGATGAAATAATTATCCCTTAAAGCTTTATACTTTTGAAGTGTTAATAGTTCAAGAAATAACGAAAATTTAATAATCCCAATTTAAGTTTTGTTTTTTCATTTTTAAGTTATAAGGTTTACTTTTAAAACCTAACTCAACCCTTTTGCAAGCCCCAAATGTAAAAGGGTTTCTTTTTTTATAGATGTAGATTAATGAGTTAACTTTTAGAGTTTTATTTCATTCGTCGAAGAAATTAAACAGCTTGTCTACAGATAAAAATCCATAGGTCGAATAAGATCATTTTTTTCTAGAAAACCAAACTATATTTGAAGTGTAAATAAGTGATATACATGAAAGTATTCCTTATAGTTTTGTTTTTTTCATTATAAAAAAATAAATGAAGGTTTTTTAAATTTATTTGGTTGATTAAATTAATCCTTTTGCATCCCCAATTGCAAAAGGATTTTTTATTTTATTACGATTCCTCTTTTATTTAATGATGGAACCATACGTAAAGCTCCTTCCTTTATTGTATTAGCTTGGAATACAAAAGTTTTTTCTTGAATTTGATTTCCTTCAAAAAATGAAACTTGAAATCTGTTAGATAAACCAAACACATCAGGGTGTATCATTTCTATTTTAGCAAAGGAATTTGCACCAAGCTGATGTATTTTCTTTCTAAAAACTGTAGTAGTTTTTGTTTCAGAAAAACCTTGAGAAACGATCATAATCATGTCTAAAGCCACTTCTTTTTTATTAATAAGATAAACATACCAATCATCTGTGTTATGTGTCTCATTATGCTCTAAAACCACAGCCATTTCAATCCCAGTAACCTCAGGAATTACAATATCTTTTTTCATGTATTAATTCTTAAAAATTAAAAAGTTGTAAAACTCAATTAAAATCATTGAAATTTCACAACTCTTATTTATAAATATGTTTCTAAAGTTAAATCACCGATTTAAATTGTTCTAAGAAACGAACATCATTTTCGTAAAACATTCTAATATCTGGAATTTGATATAAAAGCATCGCAATACGTTCTATACCCATTCCAAATGCATACCCAGAATATTTTGTAGGATCAATATTACAGTTTTTAAGTACGTTTGGATCAACCATGCCACATCCCATAATTTCTAACCAACCTGTACCTTTTGTGATTCTGTAATCAGTTTCAGTTTCTAATCCCCAGTAAATATCTACTTCAGCACTTGGCTCGGTAAATGGGAAATACGACGGACGTAATCTGATTTTAGATTTACCAAACATTTCCTTAGTAAAGTATAATAAAGTCTGCTTTAAATCAGCAAAAGAAACATCGGTATCAATGTATAAACCTTCTACTTGATGGAAAATACAATGTGCTCTTGCGGAAATATCTTCGTTTCTAAAAACCCTACCTGGAGAAATTGTTCGGATTGGTGGCTCGTTTTTTTCCATGTAACGCACTTGTACAGAAGAAGTATGTGTACGTAACAATGTGTCAGGATTTTTTTCAATAAAGAAAGTATCCTGCATATCTCTTGCTGGATGATATTCAGGAAGATTTAAAGCTGTAAAGTTGTGCCAGTCATCTTCTATTTCCGGACCTTCAGATACAGTAAACCCTATTCTGTTAAAAACTTCAATAATTCGATTTTTAACAATAGATATAGGATGTCTCGAACCCAATTCAATAGGTTCAGATGGTCGAGTTAAATCTCCATAAACACCTTTATCTTCAATTGCACTTTCTAATGCTTCTTTTAAAGTGTTTACTTTTTCCTCAGCAGATTTCTTTAAAAGATTAATTGTTTGTCCGAATTCTTTTTTTTGTTCGTTAGGAACATTTTTAAATTCAGCAAATAAATCCTTTAAAATACCCTTGCTACCAAGGTATTTAATTCTGAAATTTTCAATTTCTTCAGGAGAAGAAGTTTCAAAATTTTTAACTTCATCAATTAACCCTGTAATCTTTTCTAACATAATCCGTCAAATTAGGTGGCAAATTTAATATTTTTTACTGAAATAGGCTGGTAAATTATATCAACGACTACAACGTTTTCGTATCAGCAAAAAAAGGTCTTTTTTAGACCATCAAATTAGTTAATTAGTTATATTTGTACATTATTTTTATAAAAAAAACATTTTTAGAATAGTTAAATTATGGAATCTAAAATAAAGGCCTTTATGGATCTGGTTAGACAACGTAACGGTCATGAACCAGAATTTTTGCAAGCTGTACAAGAAGTAGCAGAAACTGTTATACCATATATTGTTAAGCATGATATTTACCACGGAAAAAATATATTATTAAGAATGGTTGAACCTGAAAGATTAATTTCTTTTAGAGTAAACTGGGTAGATGATGATGGTGAGATTCAGGTAAATAGAGGATACAGAGTTCAAATGAATTCTGCTATTGGGCCTTACAAAGGAGGGTTACGTTTTCATCCAACTGTAAACGCTAGTATTTTAAAGTTTTTAGCTTTCGAACAAGTATTTAAAAACTCATTAACGACCTTACCAATGGGTGGTGGAAAAGGTGGATCTGATTTTGATCCGAAAGGAAAGTCAGACAATGAAATTATGCGTTTCTGTCACGCCTTTATGAGTGAATTATTTAGACATATTGGCCCTAATACTGATGTTCCTGCTGGAGATATTGGAGTTGGAGGAAGAGAAATCGGATTTATGTTCGGTATGTATAAAAAATTAAGAAACGAATTTACCGGAGTTTTAACAGGTAAAGGAGCTACTTGGGGTGGATCTTTAATTAGACCAGAAGCAACAGGTTACGGAAACGTATACTTTGCTGATAGCATGTTAAAAACTAAAGGAGATTCTTTTGAAGGAAAAATAGTAACGGTTTCTGGTTCTGGAAATGTAGCACAGTACGCTTGTGAAAAAGCTACTGAATTAGGCGCTAAAGTGGTTACATTATCAGATTCTTCTGGTTATATTTATGATGAAGATGGAATCGATGCTGAGAAATTGGCTTTCGTAATGGAGTTAAAGAATGTAAAAAGAGGAAGAATTCACGAATATGTAGAGAAATACCCGTCTGCTAAGTTCTTTAAAGGAGAGCGTCCTTGGGGAGTAAAGTGTGATGTTGCTTTACCATGTGCAACTCAAAATGAGTTAAATGGTGAAGAAGCTCAAACTTTAGTAGATAATGGATGTGTTTGTGTTAGTGAAGGAGCTAACATGCCTTCTACTCCAGAAGCAATTGCTGTATTCCACAAAGAAAAAGTATTATTCGCGCCAGGTAAGGCATCTAATGCTGGTGGAGTTGCAACTTCAGGTTTAGAAATGAGTCAGAATTCATTACGTTTAAGTTGGTCCCGTGAAGAGGTCGATGAAAGACTTAAAGATATTATGGAGAATATCCACAAAGCTTGTGTTGAGTATGGAACTGACGAGTCTGGTTATGTGGACTACGTAAAAGGAGCAAACATAGCAGGTTTTGTTAAAGTTGCAGACGCAATGTTAGCACAAGGGGTAGTTTAAGAATTATTCTTTAATTAAAAATAAGCAGAAGCTCATCTTTTTTAGATGAGCTTTTGTATTTTGTGGATATTATGAAAAAATCTATCCATGAAAAAAATTAAAAACATCAAAATATCAAGCACATTTGAAAAGCCAATTTTACTTGATGTATTCTACAAGTCTAATCATCAAAAAAAAGATGTGATAATTTTTTGTCATGGTTACAAAGGTTTTAAAGATTGGGGAGCTTGGGATTTAATGGGAGAAGCCTTCGCAGAAGCTGGTTTGTTTTTTATGAAGTTTAATTTTTCTCATAATGGAACGACTACAGAAAACCCTTTAGAGTTCGGAGATTTAGAAGCTTTTGGAAATAATAATTATTCAAAAGAGTTAGACGATTTAAACAAAGTAATTGATTGGTGTTCTCAAGAAGAAAAGTTTAAAAATGAAATAAATGAAAATGCTATAGCGCTTTTAGGCCATAGTAGAGCTGGAGGAATTGTTTGTATTAAAGCTGAAGAAGATCCTAGAGTGAAAAAAGTAATTTCTTTAGCAGGAGTTTCAGATTATAAGCGAAGAACAGCCACTACAGGTGAATTAGAATCTTGGAAAAATGATGGTGTTAAGTATATTTTAAATGGAAGAACAGGTCAGCAAATGCCACATTTTTATCAGTTTTATGAAGATTTTATTGCTAATGAAGACCGATTAACTATTAAACGAGCAGTAAAGAATTTAAAAATTCCATTTTGTATTATCCATGGTAATGCAGATACATCAATAGCCATTTCAGAAGCCGAAGATTTACTTAGTTGGAATCCATCAGCAGCGTTTCATATTATAGAAAATGCAAATCATGTTTTTGGAGCTAAACATCCTTGGTTAGAAGCTAAAGCGCCAAGTGATTTACAGAAGGTAGTTGCTATTTGTAAATCATTTTTAGGGAACTAGCTGTTTCATTGAGCAAACGGATTTTCACATTCTTTTAGAATGACTATATTTACAAATCGATAAGAAAAAAAAGTATATTTTTTATCTAATTAAAAATCAAATAAATATAATTAATTTCTTGATGCTGATGTGAACATCAGATTTAAGAGATTATTACACAAATACATAAATTATGGGTTGTAGCAGTTGCTCAACTAACAAGAATGGCGTTCCTAAAGGATGTAAGAGTAACGGAAATTGCGGTACGGGAACATGCGGAAGTGGAAATAAATTAGCTGTTTTTGATTGGTTATCAAACATGACTTTACCAACAGGTGAAGCTCCATTTAATATATACGAAGTACGTTTTAAAAACGGAAGAAAACATTTTTACAAGAGTAATCCTAAGATGAGAATTTCTATGGGAGATGTGGTTGCTGTAGAAGGTTCACCAGGTCACGACATAGGTATCGTCTCACTTGCAGGTGAACTTGTAAAAGTGCAAATGAAAAAACGTAAGGTAGAACAAGATAGTGAAGACGTAAAAAAGATCTATCGTAAGGCCACTCAAAAAGATATAGATGTTTGGCAAAACGCACGAGACAGAGAATTGGAAACTCAACGAAAAGGAAGAGAAATCATTAGTAAACTTGGTTTAAAAATGAAATTATCTGATGTTGAATTTCAAGGAGATGGAAATAAAGCGACTTTTTATTACACTGCAGATGATCGTGTAGATTTTCGTCAATTAATTCGAGATTTAGCTAGTGCATTTTCTATTCGAGTTGAAATGAAGCAAGTTGGAATGCGACAAGAAGCTGCACGTTTAGGTGGAGTTGGTTCTTGTGGTAGAGAATTATGTTGTTCTACTTGGTTGACAGATTTTAGAAAGGTAAATACCGCTGCCGCGAGATATCAGCAATTATCTTTAAATCCTTTAAAATTAGCTGGTCAATGTGGAAAATTAAAATGCTGTTTAAATTTTGAATTAGATTCTTATTTAGATGCACTAGAATCTTTTCCGAAACAAGATGTAGTTTTAAAAACGGAGAAAGGAGAAGCGATTTTTGTGAAAATGGACATCTTTAAAAAGCTGCTTTGGTACACATACAAAGAAGAAAAGATGAAATGGTTCAAGCTATCTCTAGATCAAGTTACTGAAATTATTGAATTGAATGAAGGTAATGAATTAGGTTCTCCGTTAGAAGACTATGCTTCTGAGATAGAAGAGGAAGTGGAGGTTAGCTTTGAAAATGTTGTGGGTCAAGATAGTTTAACTCGATTCGATACTCCTAAAAAACCACGTCGTAATAAGCGAAGAAGGAGGAATCAGAACCAAAAGAACAATTCGAATTCAAACCAAAAATCGCCAAATAACAATTCTAAAAAACAAGCGCCAAAGCAAGGACAAAAACAGAAGCCTAGGCCAAAGAATACGAAACAGGCAAATAATCAAGAGAAAAATTCGAATCAAAAAACACAGCAAAACAAAAAAAGAAATCCAAACAGAAAACCGGATAATCAGAATACTCCAAAGAACAATAACAACAACAAACAGAATTCGAATCAACGAAGAAATAATAAAAGAAGAAACAATAACGGAAACAAAAATGCAAAGACTAATAAACAGTAAAAATATAGTATACAAGCTATTAATACTACTGGTTTTGACCTCTTGTGATTCCAAAGGGATTTTCGATAATTATAGAACTGTAAACAAAGGAAAATGGGAAATTAACACTCCAGTAACTTTTCAATTTACAGTAAAAGATACTTTAGCAAATAAGAATTTATTTATCAATATTAGAAATAATAACGATTACGAGTTTAGCAATCTGTTTCTAATTACAAAGTTAAAATTTCCTGATGGTCATTTTCTAACAGATACTTTAGAGTACAATATGACTGATAAAAAAGGGAATTTTTTAGGAACTGGTTTTTCCGAAATAAAAGAAAATAAACTGTTTTATAAAGAACAAATATTATTTCCTGCAGTAGGAGACTATCAATTAGAAGTTTTTCAAGCCATGAGAAAAAATGGAGAAGTATTAGGTGTACAAGAACTTGAAGGAATTACTGATGTAGGATTTAGAATTGAAAAAATTGAATAAATTATGAGTGAAAAAAAGACTATAAGCTTTAGATCCTATATAAAGTGGTTTTGGGGATTATTACTAGGAGGTATTTTATCAATATGCTTGGTGTTTTTATTCGCCTCTTGGGGAGTTTTAGGTAAATTACCAACTTTTGAACAATTAGAAAATCCGCAGAACGATCTAGCTACAGAAATCATTTCTTCTGATGGAAAAACAATTGGAAAATATTATTTAAAAGCGAATAGAACTCCAATAAAATATAAAGATTTACCAGATAATTTAGTGAAAGCTCTAGTAGCTACAGAAGATGAACGTTTTTACGAACATTCTGGTATTGATTTTAGAGGTTTAGCAAGAGCTATTGCCAAATTAGGTAAAGGTGGAGGAGCTAGTACAATTACCCAACAGTTAGCTAAAAATTTATTTACTAAAAGAGCTTCTTCAAATAAAATAAAGAGAATAATTCAGAAGGTAAAAGAATGGGTGATTGCAGTTCGTCTGGAACGACAGTACACAAAAAAAGAAATCATTACGATGTATTTAAATACTCAAGATTTTATTTTCAATGCTGTAGGTATTCGTTCTGCTGCGCGCATTTATTTTGGTAAAGAGCCTAAAGATTTAGATTTACAAGAGTCAGCAATTATTGTTGCTATGTTGAAAAATCCTCGACAATTCAATCCAAATAGAAAGATTTCAAAGAAGAAATCTCTAAACCGAAGAAATGTCGTGTTTGCTCAAATGCTAAAAAATGGATTTATAACACAGCAAGAGAAAGATTCTTTACAAAAGCTACCTTTAAAGATTAAATTTACTCCAGAGAGCCATAGTGATGGTTTAGCAACATATTTTAGAGAGCATTTAAAAAAGTTTTTAAAAGATTGGGCAAAGAAAAATCCAAAAGCTGATGGTGAGTTGTATGATATATATAAAGATGGATTAAAAGTTTATGTTACTATAGATTCTCGTATGCAGCAATATGCCGAAGAAGCTATGACAGAGCATATGTCGAATCTTCAAAAATATTTTTTCGCAGAGCATAAAAAGAATAAGAATGCACCATTTTATGACATAGAACGAGATGATATAAGAAAGATTATCAACAGAGCAAAAACAAATTCCGATCGTTACAAAAGAATGAAAGCTGCTGGAAAATCTGATAAAGAAATTGAAAAAGCATTCAACACCAAAACAGATATGACTGTTTTCTCTTGGAAAGGAGATAGAGATACAGTAATGACACCTTACGATTCTATTCGTTATTATAAATACTTTTTACGTTCTGGTTTAGTTTCTATAGAACCACAAACAGGTCATATTAAAGCTTGGGTTGGTGGAATTAATAATAAGCACTTTAAATATGAAGCTGTAGACCAGCAAAAGCGTCAGGTTGGTTCTACTTTCAAACCTTTTGTGTATGCAACAGCAATTAACCAATTAAAAAGATCACCTTGTGATAAATTGCCAAATACGCCATATACAATTCCTAAAGAAAAATATGGAATGGATGACGATTGGACACCAAAGAATGCTGGGAATAAGTATGGAGGTGAATTAACATTACAACAAGCATTAGCTAAATCGGTAAATGTAATTACCGCTCGTTTAATTGATGAAGTTTCTCCAATAAACGTAGCACGTTTAGCGAAGTCGGCAGGTATATCTACAGAATTTCAAGCAAATCCTTCTATTGCTTTAGGAGCTATAGATTTAACGTTGTTAGAGATGACAAGCGCATATTCAACATTTGCAAATAAAGGAATGCGCGTAACACCAATATTCATTACACAAATAGAAGATAAAAATGGTACAGTACTAGAAACTTTTGTGCCAAAAACAAAAGAAGTTCTAAGTGAAGAATCTGCTTACGTAGCATTAAACTTAATGGAGGGTGTTACTAAATTTGGTTCTGGAGCAAGATTACGAAGTAAATATACTAGACCAAAATTTATTACAGGTTATCCATATGAATTCAATAATGCTATAGCTGGAAAAACGGGAACAACTCAAAATCAATCAGATGGTTGGTTTATGGGAACTGTTCCAAATTTAACAACTGGTGTTTGGACAGGTGGTGAAGATCGTTCTATACATTTTGTAGGTTTAGACAAAGGAGGAGGAGCATCAATGTCGTTACCTACTTGGGCTATTTTTATGCGTAAATGTTATGCAGATAAATCGCTTAAAATTAGTAAAGCTGATTTTGAGGAGCCAAGTGATCTTTCTATTAACGTAGATTGTAAAAAGCATGAAGAAAAGAAAGATGAAAAGAAAGATGCTGAAAAAGTTCAAAATGCAGATGATTTCTAAAGCATAAACGATACAAACAAAACAAACAACTGAATTATAAATGATTAACAAAAAAGTAAATAATGTCCAAGAAGCATTGGAAGGCGTTTCAAGTGGAATGACTTTAATGCTTGGAGGTTTTGGATTATGCGGAATTCCTGAGAATGCGATTACTGAATTAGTAAAATTAGGAGTAAATAATTTAACCTGTATTTCTAACAATGCCGGAGTAGATGATTTCGGTTTAGGATTATTATTACAGAATCGTCAAATAAAAAAAATGATTTCTTCTTATGTAGGAGAAAATGATGAATTCGAACGTCAAATGCTTTCTGGAGAATTAGAAGTAGAGTTAACACCTCAAGGAACTTTAGCAGAGAAATGTAGAGCAGCTCAAGCTGGTTTTCCTGCGTTTTATACTCCTGCAGGCTACGGAACAGAAGTAGCAGAAGGTAAAGAAACTAGAGAGTTCGACGGAAAAATGTATGTTTTAGAACCTGCATTTAAAGCAGATTTTGGTTTTGTAAAGGCTTGGAAAGGAGATGCTGCTGGAAATTTAATTTTCAAAGGTACATCAAGAAATTTCAACCCTAATATGTGTGGAGCGGCAAATATTACTGTCGCCGAAGTAGAAGAGTTAGTTCCAGTTGGTGAGTTAGATCCAAATCAAATTCACATTCCTGGAATTTTTGTACAACGTATTTTTCAAGGAGAAAAATATGAGAAGAGAATCGAACAACGCACAGTAAGACAAAGAAACTAATCATGGCTTTAGATAAAAACGGAATAGCAAAACGAATAGCAAAAGAAGTTAAAAACGGATACTATGTAAATTTAGGAATTGGAATTCCAACTTTAGTAGCCAATTTTGTGCGTGACGATATAGAAGTTGAATTTCAAAGTGAAAACGGTGTTTTAGGAATGGGACCGTTCCCGTTTGAAGGAGAAGAAGATGCAGATATTATTAATGCCGGAAAACAAACAATAACTACTTTACCAGGTGCAAGTTTCTTTGATTCTGCAACAAGTTTTTCTATGATTAGAGGAAAACACGTTGATTTAACCATTTTAGGAGCTATGGAAGTAGCCGAAAATGGAGATATTGCAAACTGGAAAATTCCAGGAAAAATGGTAAAAGGAATGGGAGGAGCAATGGATTTAGTTGCTTCTGCTGAAAATATTATTGTAGCTATGATGCACACGAATAAAAGAGGTGAATCTAAGCTATTAAAAAAATGCTCTTTACCCTTAACTGGTGTTGGTTGTGTAACAAAAATTGTTACAAACCTAGCAGTCTTAGAAATTAAAGATCATACTTTCCATTTGGTAGAAAGAGCTCCTGGAGTTTCTGTAGAGGAAATTCAAGCTGCAACTCAAGGAACTTTAGTTGTGAATGGAGACGTTCCAGAAATGGATATTTAAATAAATAAAAAATACAATTAGAAGCAATCTTATAATAGTAAGATTGCTTTGTTTTAAAATTAGATTCTAATAAAAAACAGAATGAAAGTAATTTCATATAACGTAAACGGAATTCGTGCTGCTTTAAAAAAAGGTTTTTTAGAGTGGTTGCAAGCTGCTAATCCAGATGTAATTTGTATTCAAGAAACAAAAGCACAGAAAGAACAATTAAATGCTGAAGATTTTGAAGCTGCGGGTTATCCGTATCAATACTGGTTTTCTGCAGATAAAAAAGGATATTCTGGTGTTGCTGTTTTTTGTAAAAAAGAACCTAATCATGTAGCTTATGGCACAGGCATAGAATCTATGGATTTTGAAGGAAGAAATATTCGTGTAGATTACGACGAAGTATCTATTATGAGTATGTATTTACCATCAGGAACCAATAGTGATCGATTGGAATTTAAATTCAACTACATGGATGAAATCCTAGAATATGCTTCAGAATTAAGAAAAACAATTCCAAATTTGGTAATCTGTGGAGACTATAATATTTGTCATGAAGCGATAGATATTCATAATCCAAAAATGAAAGGTGTTTCAGGTTTTCTTCCAGAAGAAAGAGAATGGTTAAGCAAGTTTATTGATAGTGGATTTATCGACAGTTTCCGTTATTTAAATCCAGAACGTCAAGAATACTCTTGGTGGAGTTATAGAGCGAATGCAAGAGCTAATAATAAAGGTTGGCGATTAGATTATTGCATGGTAACAGAACCCTTAAAAGAAAAGATTTCTAGAGCCTATATTTTACCAGAAGCAAAACATTCTGATCATTGTCCAGTTGCTGTCGAATTTCAATTTTAGTCACGTATACATTTTAATGAAAAAGTTCTTTGTCTTAAGCCTATTTAGTATTGCTAATCTTTTTGCTCAAAATCAACCTGTTGATTCTATTAAAGAGATTGATTTAATTACTAAAACTATAATCCGCAAGGATTCTATTCCAAACTCAGCATCAGATTCAATTCCACAAAAGAAATTGATTGTAAAGGAACGTTATACAAACGACGATTTAAAGCGAATAGATAGCTTATTAGTGGAAGCAAAATTGTATTCTCCACTTTTCGATAGTGTTCCTTACATTATCAATGACAAAGATTTAGTAACTAATGTAACACCTGTTGTTACCCCAGAATTACTAAAAGAACGATTAGCATTAATTAATCAAGAAACTCCATTTAACTTAGCTTTTAATCCTGCTTTAGAGCGTGTTATTAATAACTATTTAAAATACCGAAAGAAGTATTATCCTGCACTAATGTCTAGAGCAAAATACTTTTTTCCAATGTTTGAAAGATATTTAGATCAATATGATATTCCATTAGAAATGAAATATCTAGCGATCGTAGAATCTTCGTTAAGACCACAAATTAAATCAAGAGTTGGCGCTACCGGATTATGGCAATTTATGTACGGAACAGGAAAGCAGTATAAACTTGCTGTAAACTCTTATGTTGATGAACGTCAAGATCCTGTTAAATCTACCATTGCAGCATGTAAATATCTTACTTTTTTACACGGACTTTTTAATGATTGGGATTTAGCTTTGGCGGCTTATAATTCTGGTCCAGGAAATGTATTGAAAGCTATCAAAAGATCTGGAGGATATAGAAATTACTGGAATATTCGTCCGTTTTTACCGAGAGAAACAGCTGGTTATGTTCCTGCGTTTTATGCTACAATGTATATTTTTAAATATGCAGATGAGTTAGGTTTGTATCCAGAAAGTCCAAAAATATTTAACTTTCAAACAGATACAATTCAGGTAAAAAGAACTGTTTCTTTTGATCAAATAGCAGAGAAGATAGATATAAATACTGAAATGCTTTCTTTTTTAAACCCACAGTATAAAATCGATATTATACCTTTTGTAAAAAAGAAGAAATTCTCAATACGTTTACCTAGAAACAAAACAATTGATTTCTTAGAGAAAGAAAAAGAAATTTATGCATTAGCTGCTGCTGAAGATTCATTGAGAGAAAAACCTTTACCAAAATACTTTGAAATGGATAAAAGAATTCGTTACAAAGTAAGGTCTGGAGACTATTTAGGTAAAATTGCAATTAAATTTGGAGTTCGAGTTAAAGATATAAAACGTTGGAATAATATGAGAAATTCAAATTTAAGAGCAGGGCAACGTTTGTATATTTATCCGAGAAGAATGTAAAAGGTACGCTTTTTGATTAATCAAATAAAAGGTCTAAAAAAACTAACTATTATGAATAAAATATTAATATTATTTGTTGCTTCTCTAGCGCTCTTTAGTTGTAAGAGAAGTAGTAAAGCTGATATAATTTTACCAAGATCTACTGGGAATACGAATGAGATTTTGGTAGTTATGAAAAGTGCCGATTGGCATGGAAAACCAGGTGATGAAATTAGAACTGTTTTTGGTGAGCATCAAGTGGGGTTACCACAACCAGAAACATTACTTTCAGTAAACCAAATTGATCATTCAGGATTCAGTAAGTTTATAAAAAATAATAAGGCTATTTTATTATTTCAAAAAGCAGATTCTACTGGTATTTCAATTGAAAGAGATAAAGATGCAAGACCTCAAATTGTTATCAAGGCTACTTACGGAGATGAATTAGATTTAACAAACCTTATTAAAACTAGAGGGAAAGAAATTATACAGTTATTTAAAGATGAGGATATAAAGTTTACGCAAAGTATTTTTAGAAAAGAACGTATAGATGCATCTAAATTTAAAACTGTTGAAAATTTAGGTATAGATATTATTATACCAGAACGTTATAAACTAGTTCAAGATACGTTAAATAATTTTTTATGGATGCGCCATCATTTAATGAGTGGAATAGCTAGAGGAGACGGTTCTAATAATTTATTAATTTATTCTTTACCACTTGGAGATGAAACTAAAGTTGCTGATAATATTACATCGGTTAGAGATAGTATAGGAGAAATATTTATTCCAGGAAGCAGAGAAGGAATGTATATGATTACAGAACAGGCTTATACTCCATTTACATACGAAACTACTTTAGATGGTAAGAAAGCTTATGAAACACGTGGTAAATGGGAAGTGAAAAACGATTTTATGGCTGGTCCATTTTTAAATTATACAATCGTAGATAAAAAGAATAATCGATTAGTAGTTTTTGAAGGATTCACTTATGCTCCGTCTGTAAATAAAAGAGATTTTCTTTTCGAGTTAGAAGCAATTGCAAAATCCTTAAAAATTAAATAAACTCGACTCATATAAAATAAAACAGCCACCTAATTCAGGTGGCTGTTTTATTTTAATTACAACTGTTATTGTTTTGTGTGACGTTGGTAATAGTTGTTGAGTTGTTTTTTATACACTCGTAATTACTTGTTGTTCCTGTTGGCTTTGTAATTTGATTGTTTGCTATTTTAATATTGTTAAGTGAATTGCTTAAACTAATTCCGTGTTTTTCTATTGGGATAATTTCATTTTCTAAAACTTCACAATTCGTAGCATTATTTAATGTAATTCCGCCATTTACTATATTATTGATGAACGTAACTCCATAAGCATTTGAGAAAATAAGTGATTTATCATTATAAAACGTGTTTTTCTCAAAAAGTACTGTTTTACTTTGGTCTTCAGGTTTATTATTCATTTGAGCAAAATAAACACTATAATTTCCTGAAGTTTTCACTTTGTTTTCCTTCAAAGTTATATTGTTAGCATACGTATTTGTAGCTTGAATTCCGTTTTTAGAAACATCGATATTATTGTTGTTGATAGTAATATTTTCAACTTTGCTAATTTGTATTCCTGCTCCGCAATTTAGTATCGTATTATTATGGATAGAAGCATCTTTAGTTCCTACAATTATTCCTGAACTATAACCTTCAATAGTATTTTCAAAAATTTCATTATCAAAAACAGTTTCACCAGATCCAGCAATAAACATTGCCCAACTATCAGTAGCTTCTCCTAAAGCCTTAAATTTATTTTTTCGAATACGAATTCCAGAAGTAAAAGAACTTACAACTCTGGTTCCAATATTGTTTTCTTCTACGGTAATGTCTTGTCCAATGGTTAATGTTAAAAAACCGCCTCTACTTCCACTTTCAGTGTTGTTTTTTATTAAAACATCAAATACGCGTTGTCGTTCTTTCAATTCTCCATTACTGTCTCTAAAACGCTCTGGTTCGATATTTATAGCATAACCAACCTCTCCTCCATCTGTATTAGCAGAAGGTTGTCCAGTATTAATAAAAGTATTGTTTTCTATAGTTACATTTCTACCATCAACTAAAGCAATTGCCATTCTTCTAGAATTTTTAATTGTACAATTTTTAATAGTAACATTTGTAGTTGGGTTATAATCTGGATTAAAGGCAAAGCCAAAAGAATATATAGCAAAAGTTCCTGAAGAACCATCTTGAAAGTTTCCTCCATCTACAACAATATTTCTCCCAGAATGTATATGAATTAAATGGCTTCCTTCTATACCCGTATCATCAGGAGAAAATACACGTTCATCTCTATCTCCATAAAAGTTTCCCCCAGAAATAGTAATGTTTTCAGCATCTCTTACAGCTAAAATTGCACCCGATTTTCTGTTATAACGATCAGCAGGAAAAATTCTTAAATGTGTATTATCAGACATTATTAAGTTAAAGTCTGAAGGAAGGTTTACTGCTTCTAATGAAGGATACCAATTTTGATTAGTAGTTGTACTAGTTACTTTGGTAACTTCAAAGAAGGCATCTAACTCATCAATTTTAAAAGTATCAGCACCTAGATTTTTTATTAAAAAAAATAAATTTTCAAGTTTAGCTGTGTTCTGTAAAGCAATTTCTGAAGTTGTTTGACCTTCAGTTAAATCCCATTTTTCTTTTTCAAAGAAGAATGTGTTGCTTTTTAGTTTTACATTACCTTCAACTGTAAGTTTATGATTTAAAAGTTCTCCTGAAATATTTCCACCAGAAAACTTTAACGCACCATTAATAATACTTCCTCCTTTATACTCAAAGTTTACATTAGAAGGTAATATTATGGTTTCTCCTTGTAAATCTAACAGACAATTAACTTCTATTGTTGAATTTGACTGAATGTTTAAAAAATCGGGTTTACATGGAGTGGTAATTTGCGGTTGATCGTCTTTATTATCATTAAGAACAATACCGTTGTCTTTGCTACAAGAAAATATTGTAGAAACGCATAAGATTGCAATTATCTTTTTCACTTTTTTGAGGATTATTGGTTGATATCTACAAAGTTATAATAATTTTTTACTTTTAATTAGAGAAACATTAAAACTTACAAAACAATGAAAATCAATTTTTTAATTTGTGCTTTAGCAGCACTTGTGCCTCTATTTACAGGTTTTATTTGGTACGGACCATTATTTAAAAATGCTTGGATGAAAGAAATGCGTTTTACTGAGGAAAACCTTAAAGGTGGTAACATGGCTGCTATTTTTGGAATTTCTTATGTATTAAGTTTTATTATAGCTTTAGGTTTAATTCCTATAGTAATTCATCAAATGGGAATTTATTCAACTTTAGCTGGAGAACCAGATTTTATTAATCAAAGTGGTGATGCTTATAACACATATACTTCGTTAATGGAAACTTACGGAACTAGATTTCGAACTTTTAAACACGGATTATTACATGGAAGTATTTTAGGTTTTTTTATAGCCTTACCGATTTTAGCAATTCAAGCTATTTTTGAGCGAAAAACATTTGTATATATAGCAATTAATGTAGGATATTGGGTTGTTACACTAGGTTTAATGGGAGGTATTATTTGCCAATGGTTTTAAAAGAAATATTGAAAAGCACCATTTAGGTGCTTTTTTCATGTAACGAAATAGAACTTTTAACTACTTATGTAAAACCTAACTAATTGAATCGCTATGTTTACACGTTTTATAAGTTTCGAAATGAAACAATTTTTCCGTTCTATGTTTTGGCAAAAAGGAGTTGTTGTGAATATTATTATGGCACTTTTTGCTTTATGGATTATACTTTCTTTTTTGGGTATTGGATTGGGAGGATTTTATTTAATCAAAGACATTTTTCCAGATAAAGACCCATTTGAATTTGTTAACGGTTTTTTATTGTTTTATGTTATTGGAGATTTAATCTTTAGATATTTAATGCAGAAATTACCTGTATTGAATATCAAACCCTTGTTGATACTTGACATCAAAAAAAGTAAATTAATTAACTACACACTTATAAAATCTGGACTATCATTTTTCAACTTCTTTAGTTTATTTTTCTTTATTCCATTTTCTTTTGTTCTTATAAAGGAAGGCTATCCCACAAATAATGTATTAAGCTGGTTAACTGGAATTACAACCCTTGTTTTCGCAGCAAATTACTTGAATTTTATCACCAACAAAAGTAATATTGCTTTTGGTGTTTTAGTAGCATTCTTAGGAAGTATTATCGCTTTACAACAATTTGGAATTTATGATTTTACTGGGGTAAGCGTTGCAATTTTCAATAGTTTATACACTAATTGGCTTTTTGTTTTAGTGCCATTATTTTTATTGATTACTTTTTATGTGATCAATTATAAAAAGTTGAAAGGTCAATTGTATTTAGATGACGCTATTCAAACTAAAACTAAAGAAGCTAATACAAGTGATTTATCATTTGTAGATAGGTTTGGAGATTTAGCACCTTTCATGAAAAACGAAATGCGATTGATTTGGAGAAATAAAAGAACGAAAACAGTATTCTTAATGTCTTTTATTTTCTTGTTTTACGGATTAATCTTTTTTACTCAAGAAGCTTATGCAGATAATCCAGCCATGTTAATTTTTGCAGCACTATTCGTTACTGGAGGTTTTGCTATTAATTACGGACAATTTATTCCGGCTTGGGACAGTGAATATTACAGAATGATTATGACCCAAAACATCAGTTACCGAAAATTTTTAGAAAGTAAGTGGTTAATAATGTCTTCTGTAACTTTTGTTTTGTATGTATTAAGTATTCCATATTTGTATTTAGGTTTAGATAAGTTCTTAATGATTTCCGCAGGAGCAATTTTTAATGTTGGTTTTAATTCTCTGTTTTTATTATGGTCGGGTTCTTTTAACAGAAAGCGAATAGATTTAGATGCCAGCGGCTTTGGAAATACTCAAGGAACAAGTGCAACTCAGTTTTTAATTATTATCCCTTTAACAGGTTTTCCCATGGTTTTATATTTGGCTTTTAGTAGTTTCTTAGGTTTTAATGCAGGTATAATTGCCATCGCTAGTTTCGGTTTATTAGGAATTCTTTTGAAAAATAGCATCATGAATTTCATCGAAAAAAAATACATTAAAGACAAATACGCAACAATTCACGGTTTCAACCAAAAAAAATAAATTGATTATGATACAAGTAAAAAATATTTCAAAAAAATACGGATCAATAGAAGTTTTAAATGTACAATCTTTAGATATTCCAACTGGTGAATCTTTTGGTTTGGTAGGAAATAATGGAGCAGGAAAAACAACTTTATTTAACTTGCTGTTAGATCTAATTCGACCAACAACAGGATCAATTACAAGTAGTAATGTTGTAGTTAATAAAAGTGAAGACTGGAAAACATTTACAGGTTCTTTTATTGATGAAAGCTTTTTAATTGGATATTTAACACCAAACGAATATTTTGAATTTATTGGCGAACTGCGTGGAATGAACAAAGCAGATGTTTACAGTTTTTTGCAACAATTTGAAGAGTTTTTTAATGGAGAAATTTTAGGAAAAAAGAAGTTTTTAAGAGATTTAAGCAAGGGAAATCAGAAAAAAGCAGGAATTGTAGCTGCTTTAATGGGGAATCCGAAAGTTGTCATTTTAGATGAACCTTTTGCAAATTTAGATCCGACAACACAAATTAGATTAAAAAACATCATAAAAAAACTAAAAGAAGATAAAGAAACTACAGTGTTAATTTCTAGTCACGATTTAAGTCATGTAACAGAAGTTTGTGACAGAATTGTCGTCTTAGAAAAAGGAAATTTAGTGAAAGATATCACCACAACAGCACTAAGTTTAAAAGAATTAGAAAGCTATTTTTCTTCTTCCCTAGAAAATTAGGTTTTTATTTCTATTTTTACGCTCACCTGTACGATAACACCTGAAATTTCGTTGTTGTACAAGTAGAGCTCTTTTTTATGAAAAAATTATACAAAGTACTTACGTTAATTATCTGTGCAATTGTAATCTATTCTTGTAGCACCAAGAAAGATACAGTTATTAATAGAAATTTCCATGTATTAAATACAAAGTATAACGTGCTGTTCAATGGAGAGCAGGCATTTGAGAAAGGAATTAAAAATATTGAAGATAATTACACTGATAATTTTTGGAAGCGCTTGCCTTTAGAGCCTATAAAATTTGATGAAAGAAACATTGGTGAATTAAGATTAGGAACACCTGGTAATGGTTTTGATAATAAAGAAGACCAAAAGAACAAACCTGCAACTCCTTTCGATAGAGCAGAAGAGAAAGCCGTAAAAGCGATACAAAAACACTCAATGAATATTGGGGGTTATGAAAAAAACCGACAAATAGATGATGCTTATTTGTTATTAGGAAAATCTAGATACTACACACAACGTTTTATTCCAGCCATTGAGGCTTTTAATTACATTATTGCAAATTACCCAAAAGCAGATTTAATTTACGATACTAAGGTTTGGCGAGCTAAGGCAAATGTTAGATTAGAGAATGAAAAATTAGCTATAGAAACACTAAAGTTATTAGTTGATTTAGATAAAAATGAAGAAGATTTATCTGGAGTTCAACTTCAATCTGCTCACACAGCTTTAGCTATGGCTTATGAAAAGACAGATACTATTCAGAAAGTTATAGATAATTTAAAAAAATCTGTAGGTTTAGCAAACAATGAACAATCGTACAGAAATAAATTTGTTTTAGGTCAGATATACAGTGAGCTTAATCGTAAAGACTCTTCAAGAACAATTTTTAAATTATTAGCAGGAAATAAAAAAACGCCTAGAAAGTATAGAATTCATGCTTATATTGAACTGGTAAAAAACTTAGAAAAAGATTCATCTAATTTAGGTTTAATAGGGAAATTTAAAAAACTGATTAGAAATTCTGACAATAGAAAATATCATAATGAATTGTATTATCATCTTGGTGTTTTAGAAGAGAAAAGAGATAGTATCGAAACAGCAACAGATTACTATATAAAATCTTTAGAAGCAAAAAAGAATAATAATTATCAAAAGACATATGCTTACGAGCGTCTGGGAAATATTTATTTCGATAAACAAGAATATTTACTGGCTGGTTCTTTTTATGATAGTGTTTTACAGGCTACTTCAGAAGAGTTTGAAAATGAAAAAAGAATTCGAAGAATAAAGCGAAAGCAAAAAGGATTAAATAAATTAAGGTCTTTTGAAGAGGTAGTAAAAACTAACGATAGTATTCTGAAATTGACGAAGATGAGTTCAGAGGAACAAACCGCTTTTTTTGAACAGTATATTGAAAAGTTAAAAGAAGACGAAGAGAAAAAACGTCAACGTTTAGCAAACTCACAGAATTTTGGAAATCAACTAGCTAGTGGAAGTTCCTTCGGAGGAAACAAAGGGAAATGGTATTTTTATAATTCACAATCTAAAGGATTTGGTAAGGTATCTTTTACAAAAGTTTGGGGAGATAGACCTTTAGAAGATAATTGGCGATGGTCTGATAAAACTGCTCCTTCAGAAGAATCAGAAGAAAATGAAGAAACAAAAAAGCAAGACAATAGTAGGTACGAAGTAGCTACTTATGTAAAAACTATACCTACAAATAAAGAAGAAATTAAAGCTTTAGCTAAAGATAGAAACGAAGCCCTATATCAATTAGGATTGATTTACAAGGAGCAATTTAAAAACCCAGATTTGGCTATAGAAAAGTTTGAATATTTGCTTACTGTAAATGAAAAACCAGAACTAAAACTTCCTATTAATTATCATTTATACCAATTGTATGAAAGGATTTCAGAGAAAGAAAAGTCTGAAGAAAAGAAAAATCTGATACTAACAAAATATGCAGATTCAAAGTTTGCCCAGATTATCAGAGAGCCAAATACTAAGTTGAGTACAGACGATGAAGTAAGTGAAATAGATAAAAAATATAAGAATATTTACAGCATGTATAAGTTTAATATGAATGAAGAAGCTGTAAATCAAATAGATAATTTAGGTTCGGAAATTGAGAATTCAGAATTAATTGCTAAATTTGCTTTACTTCGTGCTTTATGTATAGGTAGATACAAAAGTAAAGAAGAATACAAAAAAGCGCTTGAATTCGTCGCATTTAAGTATGCGAATCAAATTGAAGGTCAGAAAGCCAATGAAATAATACAACTTTTAAAATAATTCCCTTATGTTCAGTAATAAAAACAAAAAAGACAATACCGTTGAAAGAAAATCTACAAGTAGAAATGTAATCGGAAGAGGAACTAAAATTACAGGAGATTTTGTCTCTGAAGGAGATTTTAGAATCGATGGAACTTTAGAAGGTACATTAAAAACTAACGGTAGAGTAATTATAGGTCAAGAAGGTTTTATTAACGGTACTGTAGAGTGTAACAATGCAGACGTTGAAGGAAGATTTTCTGGAGAGTTTAACGTGTCAAACACCTTAACAGCCAAGTCTACTGCAAATATTACTGGTAATGTAAACGTAGGGCAAATTTCTACTGAACCTGGAGCTGCATTCAATGCGACATGCAATATGAAAGGAGCAATTAAAGAACTAGGAGGTAAAGAAACTAATGCCCAAAAAGACAAACAAAAGTCAGCTTAAACAATACGCACGTTTTAGTGGAATAGCCATTCAAATGGGAATTACTATTTACCTTGGAAGTTTATTAGGTAAATGGCTAGATGGCAAGTACCCTAATTCAAGCGATTTATATACTAAAATTTGCACTTTAGCTGCTGTTTTCATAGCTATGTATTCAGTAATAAAACAGGTTATTAATCTTTCTAAGAACAATGATTAACATATTCCTGTTTATTGTACCGTAATCTTATCAATTTTTGAAATATCACTAATAATTTCGATAAAGAAATATACACTTTACTTAGTTTAGTTAGTGTTTGTTTAGATTAATAATTATTTTTCACTGAATAATTAAACAGATGCTATTTTCTTGTAAACATTAGGGTTATGTTTTTCCATGTAAAATTCAGGATGAGGTACTTCAGTAAACCCAAACTTTTTATAAAGCCATTCGGCTGTGTTTGTCAATAAAATCCAACGTCTTAATCCTTGTAAATTAGGATGCTCCATTATTTCATTTATTAACCATTTACTTAATCCTTTTCCTCTATATTCATCTAGAATATAAACATCTCCTAAATAAGCTATAGTTGAAAAATCGGATATTATTCTTGCGTATCCAATTTGCTTGTCTTTATGATAGAGTCCAAAATTCAAAGAGTTTTCAATTGATATTTTTAAAGTATCGAAAGGAATTCCATTAGCCCAATCAGTTTCGTTTGCAAGAAATTGGTGAATGCTTAAAATATTCAATTTACTTTTGTCAGTTGAAATGGTGTAATCATCTCTATGTGCTTCTCTAGTTTTCATTTCTGTTAACTTTTTTTGATTAAAATAGGTTGTTTTAAGTTTCCGCCTAAATTAAAAAAAATAAGAGATTTTATTCGAGTTTTCCCCGGTTTTGTCATCTGATGAAAATATTGATTAATTTCTCGCTGTTTTTATAAATTTTATCACATTAACCTTTCTACAACTGAGAAAAAAGAAAAACAACGTATTAGTTTAACAATTCCTAAAATAGATGCTTCTATAATAAATGATCTGAATCTAAATACTTAAACACTAAAATTTGTACTTTAGCAGCCGTTTACATTGGATATATTCAACAATACACACAGTAATTAATTTTCTAAATATAATGATTAAGCGTATTCTTTTATTTACAGCAGTGCTAGTATTTCTTTTTATATTAAGTTATTTCACAAATACTTATTTAGTAAAAGAAATGACGATTTCTTTTTCATTGTTAAATGTGTATGTGTTTCATGTCCTAGCAGCACTTGTAGTATATGCAATTGTTGAGTTTATTGCAGATATACTTCCCAATCAAGCAGGCTATGCCTATTTAGCTTCTATATTTATTAAAATAGGTTTATTTGTGTTGATTTTTAACGCATCTGTCTTTAGTAAAGAAAATCTATCAAGACCAGAACGAGTATCTTTAGTTGTACCACTATTTCTGTTTTTAATTACAGAAGCCGTTGCAATTTCTAAACTCTTAAATAATAAGCAATTCAATTAAACTATAACGTTTTAGGAACGATATTAAAGTATATCTAAAAAAGAGTTTGTAGTTTTAATTAAATGTGTACCTTTGCACCGAAATTTAGAGACCATAATTCTACATTTAGTAAGGTATGATGATAGCAAAAAAATCTATCAAGTTTGTAGCAATACTAGCATTAGTATTTACTTCATTTAACGTATTCGCTGGAGGAGGAGAAACTCCAAGCAAAGGAGGACAGATTAATACTCCTGAATCTATTAAAGGCTATATCAAACACCACTTAGCCGATTCACACGATTTTACATTGTATTCGTATACAAATGATGCAGGTGAAAGAAAACATGTTGGTTTTCCATTGCCAGTAATTGTTTGGACGAGCAAAGGTTTAAAAACTTTCATGTCTTCTGCTTTTCATCACAATGACGATGGTCATGTGGTTGTAGAAAGAGGTGGTGTTAAGTTTGCTAAAATTCATAGTAAAATATATGAGTTAGATGCAGATGCTGAGCATGTAAAACTAGATGAAGCACACCACGCAACAAACGCACACAAAGTGTTGGATTTCTCAATCACTAAAAGTGTTTTCGGAATGTTATTCGCTGGATTACTAATGTTCTTAGGGTTTGGTTCTTTAGCTAAAGGATACAAAAAAGGAGCTATTCCAACAGGAGTTGGTCGTGTTCTTGAGCCTTTAGTATTATACGTAAGAGATGAAATCGCTAGACCAAATATTGGTGAGAAAAAATACAAGAAGTTTATGCCGTATTTATTAACGGTATTCTTCTTTATCTGGATATTAAATTTATTAGGATTAACTCCAATAGGATTTAACGTTACAGGTCAAATTGCAGTTACAATGTGTTTAGCATTATTTACTGCGATAATATATTTAACTAATGGTTCTAAAGATTTCTGGGCTCACACACTATGGATGCCAGGTGTACCAGTAGTATTAAGACCAATATTAGCAGTAATTGAATTAGTAGGGTTTGTTTTAATTAAGCCATTCTCGTTATTAGTTCGTTTATTTGCAAACATTACAGCAGGACACTTCGTAGTAATGAGTTTAATCGCTTTAATGATTGTTTTAAAGAAGGATTTTGGACCTATAGCTTCAACAGGAATGTCTTTTGTTTTAGCAACATTTATTATGGTAATTGAGGTATTAGTAGCGTTTTTACAAGCGTTTATCTTTACCATGTTATCTGCCCTATTCATCGGAATGGCAGTAGAAGAGCATGAACACGATCATGCACATCATTAATATAGAATAAGAATTTGTTTAATTATATAAATCAAGTATCATGACAGGAACTCTTAATTTAATAGGAGCAGGATTAATCGTAATCGGTGGAGGAATCGGATTAGGTCAAATCGGTGGAAAAGCAATGGAAGGAATTGCTCGTCAACCTGAGGCTGCTGGTAAAATCCAAACTGCGATGATCATCATCGGAGCATTATTAGAAGGATTAGCATTCGGTGCTTTAATCTTAGGAAAATAATTCCAAAAGAAACAAAAACAAAACATTTTCCTGTAACGGTTGGTTACAGGAAATGTTTTCAAATTAAACAAAAAAGATTTTTAAAAGAATAAATTAAATATAATGGATCAGTTATTAAATGATTTTTCGCCAGGGTTATTTTTCATGCAAGCGATAATCCTTATCGTATTATTAGTTTTATTAGCTAAGTTTGCTTGGAAACCAATTTTAAATTCTCTTGACGAAAGAGAAGAAGGTATTCAGAGTGCTTTAGATCAAGCTGAGAATGCTCGTAAGGAAATGCAAAACTTACAGGCTGATAATGAAAAATTATTAAAAGAAGCGAGAGCAGAACGTGATGCAATGATGAAGGAAGCTCGCGAGATCAAAGATAAAATTATTGCTGATGCTAAAGAAGAAGCAGGAGAAGAAGCTTCTAAAATGATTGAAAATGCAAAAGCAACAATCAAGCAAGATCAACAAGCTGCAATTGCAGAATTAAAGAAAAAAGTAGCAGAGCTTTCAATTGGTATCGCTGAAACAGTTGTAAAGAAAGAATTAGCTTCTCAAGACGATCAATTAAAGCTTGTAGAAGGAATGTTAGAAGACGTTACTTTAAACTAATCAAGCATAATGAAACAGTCAAGACCAGCATTACGTTACGCAAAAGCGATATTAAACCTAGCTAAAGAGCAAGGTAATGATGCAGAAGTAAACGATAACATGAAACTTATCGCTGCTACTGTTGCTGAAAGTGACGATTTAGATGCTATGCTTAAAAGTCCAGTTATTAAAGCTTCTGATAAAAAGAAAGTGTTAGACGCTTTATTTGGAGATAAAGTAAATAGTATCGGAAAAGGATTATTTAGCTTATTAGCTGAAAATAAAAGAATGTCAATGTTAGAAAGTGTTGCTAAGCAATACACTATCATTTTCGATTACTACAAGAACATGCAGGTTGCTACAGTTACTACAGCAGTTGCTTTAAGTTCAGAATTAGAGGCTAAGATCCAAAAAAAGATTGTTGAAATTACTGGAAACAGTGCAACAATTGAAAACGTAATAAATCCAGATATTTTAGGAGGATTTATTTTACGTGTAGGAGATGTGCAGTACGATGCAAGTATCTCTAACCAATTAAACGAATTAAGAAGAGAATTTGACAATAGTCATTATATTCCAAAAATTTAATTATACATCAAAAGATATAAGATGGCAGCAATTAAACCAGCTGAAGTATCAGCAATTTTAAAGGAACAATTAACAAATTTTGAATCAAAAGCTACGTTAAACGAAGTAGGAACTGTATTACAAGTAGGTGATGGTATCGCACGTGTTTACGGTTTATCTAACGTACAATATGGTGAATTAGTTGAATTTGGTAACGGTTTAGAAGGAATCGTATTAAACTTAGAAGAAGATAACGTTGGTGTTGTATTATTAGGAGCATCTACTGGAGTAAGTGAAGGTTCTACAGTAAAACGTACTGAAAGAATTGCTTCTTTAAAAGTTGGAGAAGGAGTTGTAGGTAGAGTTGTAGATACTTTAGGTAACCCAATCGACGGTAAAGGACCAATCGAAGGAGAAACTTTCGAAATGCCTTTAGAGCGTAAAGCACCAGGGGTAATCTATCGTCAACCAGTAACGGAACCATTACAAACAGGTATTAAGTCTGTAGATGCAATGATTCCAATTGGACGTGGACAACGTGAGTTAATCATTGGTGACCGTCAAACTGGTAAATCAACAGTTGCTATTGATACTATCTTAAATCAAAAAGAATTTTACGATGCAGGTGAGCCAGTATATTGTATCTACGTTGCAGTAGGTCAAAAAGGTTCTACAGTAGCTGCTATCGCTAACATGTTAGAAGAAAAAGGAGCTTTAGCGTATACAACTATTGTTGCTGCTAACGCTTCAGATCCTGCTCCAATGCAGGTATATGCACCTTTCGCAGGAGCTGCTATCGGTGAGTATTTCCGTGATACTGGTCGTCCAGCATTAATCATTTATGATGATTTATCTAAGCAAGCAGTTGCGTATCGTGAGGTATCTTTATTATTACGTCGTCCGCCAGGACGTGAGGCGTATCCTGGAGATGTATTCTACTTACACTCTAGATTATTAGAGCGTGCAGCAAAAGTTATTAATGACGATTCAATTGCAGCTCAAATGAACGACTTACCAGAGTCATTAAAGAGTAAAGTAAAAGGTGGTGGTTCTTTAACTGCATTACCAATTATCGAAACTCAAGCGGGAGATGTTTCTGCATATATTCCAACAAATGTAATTTCGATTACTGATGGTCAGATTTTCTTAGAGTCTGATTTATTCAACTCGGGTGTTCGTCCAGCGATTAACGTAGGTATTTCTGTATCTCGTGTAGGAGGTTCTGCTCAGATTAAGTCAATGAAGAAAGTATCTGGTACATTAAAGTTAGATCAAGCTCAGTACCGTGAATTAGAAGCATTTGCTAAGTTTGGTTCTGATTTAGATGCAGCTACAATGAATGTAATTTCTAAAGGTCAACGTAACGTTGAGATTTTAAAGCAAAATCAAGGAGATCCATTTACAGTAGAAGATCAGATCGCTATTATTTACGCAGGTTCTAAGAACTTATTAAAAGATGTTCCTGTAAATAAAGTAAAAGAATTTGAAGCAAATTATATCGAGTTCTTAAATGCAAAGCATAGAGATACATTAGATACATTAAAATCAGGGAAATTAACTGATGAGGCTACTGATGTATTAACACAAGCAGCTAAAGAGATTTCTGCTAAATATTCAGCATAATTAAAACACATTTCCTCATTGAGAAATCAATGAGGAAATTCAAACAATTTTAAGTTCATATAGATGGCAAACTTAAAAGAAATACGTAACAGAATTACTTCGATTAAATCAACAATGCAGATTACATCTGCCATGAAAATGGTATCTGCTGCAAAGTTGAAAAAGGCACAAGATGCTATTACAGCAATGCGCCCTTATTCTTCTAAATTAACTGAACTTTTACAAAGTTTAAGTGCTACTTTAGAAGGAAATACAGGAGGAGCTTATTCTGAACAAAGAGAAGTAAACAAAGTTTTATTAGTTGCTGTTACTTCTAACAGAGGTTTATGTGGAGGATTTAACTCTTCTATCATCAAAAAAACTGTTAGTACAATTAATGAAACATACAACGGAGTAGAAGTTGACCTTTTAACTATCGGTAAAAAAGGAAACGACATTTTATCAAAAGAGTATAATGTTGTTGAAAATAACAATAGTATTTTCGATGATTTAACTTTTGATAATGCTGCTGAAGTTGCTCAACAATTAATGGATTTATACGTTGCAGGTACTTACGATAGAATCGAAATTATCTACAATCAATTTAAAAATGCTGCTACGCAAATTGCAATGGTAGAGCAATTTTTACCTATTAAACCTGTTGAAGGAGAAAACAATGTTAGTTCAGACTATATTTTCGAACCTTCTAAAGAAGAGATAGTTTTAGAATTAATTCCTAAGTCATTAAAAACTCAGTTATATAAAGCAATTCGTGATTCATTTGCTGCCGAACACGGTGCTCGTATGACTGCAATGCACAAAGCAACAGATAATGCTAAGGAATTACGTGACGATTTATTATTAACATATAACAAAGCACGTCAGGCTGCAATTACTAATGAGATCTTAGAGATCGTTGGTGGGGCAGAAGCATTGAATAACTAAGAAAAAAAATATATATAAAGAAAGAGGAAAGTATGTTTACTTTCCTCTTTTTTTGTTTATTTTTGCAACTGAAAAAAGAAAATTTATTAAACTTAAATATATCGCTATGAGAAAAATTATATTTTTCCTACAACTTTTTATTTTATCAATTCTTTTATCATGTAGTAATGATGAAGAGTTAAATGTACCACCTTCTAGTGTTTCTGGAATAGAAGCTGAAGTTATATCAGAAACTAGAGTTAAAATTTCTTGGGAGGCATCAGAGGATCCAAACGGAGACGATGTTACATATACTGTAATTGTCAATGGAACTTTAATTGAAAACAAAACTAGTAATACTTCTTTAGAGTTGGATGTTACTGAATTTTTACCTTTAAGTAATAGACAATTAAAAGAAGTTATAGCTAGAGGTACAGGTTTAGAATTATCAATTAGTATAACAGCTTTTGATAGTGAAAGCAATGTTTCAGAGGAAACTGAGGTTAAACGTTATGTTTTTATCAATAGAGCTCCAGGTGATTTTGACTTTGTACAAATTGACTTTAATTTATTTAACTATGATTTTATTACATTAGAATGGTCTCCTGCTACTGATGCAGATAATGACATTCTTTCTTATGATGTTTTTATCAATGATGATCCATTAGTAGAGGATTACATCATTGGTTCTAATAATTTCAATAGTAACGGTAGTATTAGTGTAAATTATAACTTTAGAGATCTAATAGAAGATGAATTTATAATTAAAATAGTAGCTAATGATAGATCTGGAGGTACAAAAGAAATAACTAGAGCTTTTAATTTTAGAGCAACAGATGTGGACTTAGGTACAATAAGTTTACCATATAACGAATCACAGGACTACGAATTTTCAGACAACGAAACCGACAGAAAGATAGGTTATAATTTCACATTAGAAACTGCTACAGGTATATCTATTACTGATTTTACTAATAACAAATCTTTTATTCTTACAAGAAAGGATAATAATCAATTTATTAATTCAGGTGGTACTAAGTTGAATGTTGAATCTTTAGAACCAGGAGATTATTATCTTGAAATTCAAGAAGATTTTAGAAACGTACAATCAGGTACATTTTCATTAAATTTTAGAAATGCAACAGAAACGGATGTAAACTTAGGTGTACTTTCTTCTCCATTTTCTGGAACAGAAAGTCTTGAAGTATTAAATTCAGAACCAGATAACGTTATTGTTTTTGAATTTGAGGCTGTTGGGACAGCAAGATATACTTTTACAACAAATGCATCAGTTTCAATGACTTTATTTGATGAAAATAGAAATTTTTTAAATAGTAGTTTTGGATCTAACTTTACTGGAATTATTAGAAATTCTCAGAAATATTTCCTAGAGATAAGAAATCAGTCTTTTAGTCGAATTTCAGAATCAGTTAATATTAATGTTAATCCTGTAAATATCATTAATGAGAGTGAAAATTTAGGAACTATAAATACACCATTCAATAGAAATTACGAATATGACACAACTTCTTCGACAAATGGTGTAAACAGAATTAGTTTTAATATCAATACAAACGCTACTTATACTATTGAAACAATAGTAGCAAATTATGATACCTTTTTAAGATTGTATGATTCAAATGGAGTACAATTAAATTCAGATGATGATGGAGGTCAAGGCGCATTATCGAGAATTGTTGGCTCACTACAGCCAGGTAGTTATGTAATTGAAGTTGCAGGTTTTTCCGGAAATAGAGGAAATGGAGTTGTCTCTGTGAATCTTAATTAAATTCATATAAGAAAAAAATAAAGGCGAATCCATTGGGATTCGCTTTTTTTATAGTATACTCTTAATTTCCGATGAAATAGATTTAGCATCAATTCCACAAGTTTGATGTAACTCTGCTACTGTACCATGATGTATAAACTGATCTGGTATTCCTAAAACTTTAATTTGATTTTTATAATGATGTTCAGTTGCAAACTCTAAAATGGCAGAACCGAATCCACCTTTTATAGTTCCGTCTTCAATTGTAATTATTTTATCAAACTTTTTAAAGATGCGATGTAAGAGCTCCTGATCAAGTGGTTTTACAAAACGTAAATCATAATGTGCAACTTGACCCTTCTCTTTTGATGATTTTAAAGCTTCTGAGACATTTTTAGCTATAGAACCAATAGAAAGTATAGCTATTTCGTTTCCTTTTTGTAAACAAGCTCCTTTTCCTATTTCTATTGTATCAAAAGGTAATTGCCAATCGATAGTAACTCCTCTACCTCTTGGGTAACGAATCGCTATAGGATTTTTTATACCTAACTGAACTGTATATAAGATGTTTCTTAATTCAATTTCATTCCGTGGAGCGAAAATAGTTAGGTTTGGAATACAACGTAAATAAGCAAGATCAAAAACACCATGATGTGTTGCTCCATCTTCACCGACTAATCCAGCACGATCTAAACAAAAAATCACAGGTAGATTTTGCAAAGCTACATCGTGGATAATTTGATCGTAAGCTCGTTGCAAAAACGTGGAATAGACATTACAATAAGGAATAATACCTTCGGCGGCCATTCCAGCAGCTAAAGTAACAGCATGTTGTTCTGCTATTCCAACATCGAAAGTTCTATTTGGAAACTTATCTAACATAAATTTTAAAGAACTCCCAGTTAACATTGCTGGAGTAATTCCAACTATTTTATCGTTTTGTTCTGCAAGTTCTACAATAGTTTTTCCAAAAACATCTTGATATTTTGGTGGTTGAATACTCTTAGGCTTCGGAAGTAAATCTCCAGAAACTTTATCAAACTTTCCAGGAGCATGATATTTCACCTGATCTTCTTCTGCCTGACGTAATCCTTTCCCTTTTGTTGTAATAACATGTAAAAACTTAGGTCCAGAAATATGTTTTAAACGTTGTAATTCACGAATAATTTCCTCCAAATTATGACCGTCAATTGGACCAGAATAATCAAAGTTTAGAGCTTCAAAAATATTATCTTGTTCAACATCACTTCTTTCAGACTTAACTCGAGTTAAATACTCTTTTAAAGCTCCTACAGCAGGATCAATTCCTATGGCATTATCATTTAAAATAACTAAAAGATTAGCATTAGTTACTCCAGCGTGATTTAAAGCTTCAAAGGCCATTCCACTAGCTATCGATGCATCTCCAATAACAGCGATATGATGTTTATGTTCACCTTTTAGTTGCGAAGCAATTGCCATTCCTAAAGCTGCAGAAATTGATGTTGAAGAATGTCCAACTCCAAATGTATCGTATTCACTTTCGCTACGTTTTGGAAATCCAGAAATCCCGTGAAGTTGGCGATTGGTATGAAAATTATCTTTTCTACCCGTTAAAATTTTATGTCCGTATGCTTGATGTCCAACATCCCAAACCAATAAATCTTCAGGAGTATTAAATACATAATGCAACGCTATGGTAAGTTCAATAACACCTAAACTAGCACCTAAATGACCTTCTTTGGTAGCTACAATATCAATAATAAATTCACGAAGCTCTTGAGCTACTTGAGGCAATTCCTTTGTGTCTAATTTTCTAAGATCTGAAGGAATGATAATAGTATTTAATAGCTTTTCAGACATGAGACAAAGTTAGTGATAAGTTGTAACTAAGAAGTTGAGTGTTTTATTTTTTTTGATTCATTAGAACGATTTCAAACTAACACTTTTACTAACTTTGCAGTATGAGTAAATTGTATTTGGTACCAACGCCTATCGGAAATTTAGAAGATATTACTTTTAGAGCCTTAAAAGTGCTAAAAGAAGTTGATTATATTTTAGCTGAAGACACAAGAACAAGTGGAAAATTATTAAAGCATTTCGATATAAATACGCCAATGCAATCGCATCATATGCATAATGAGCATAAAACAGTTGAGCATATCGTAAAGCGAATTCAGGCAGGAGAAATATTTGCCTTAATTTCAGATGCTGGAACTCCAGCTATTTCAGATCCAGGTTTTTTATTAACTCGCGCTTGTATTCAAAATAATATCGAAGTGGAGTGCTTGCCAGGAGCTACAGCTTTTGTTCCCGCTTTAGTAAATTCTGGATTACCGAATGATAAGTTTGTATTTGAAGGTTTTTTACCCGTAAAAAAAGGTCGCCAAACACGATTGAAGTTTCTTGCAGAAGAAACTCGAACCATAATTTTCTATGAAAGTCCACATAAGTTGTTAAAAACATTAACGAACTTTTCTGAATATTTCGGAGAAGAACGTTTAATATCAGTTTCTAGAGAATTGACAAAAATGTTCGAAGAAACCAAACGAGGAACTGTAAAAGAAGTGTTATCATATTATACAGAGAAACCTGCCAAAGGCGAGATTGTAATTATTGTTGATGGTAAAAAGTAAACTATACTAACTTATATTCTGGATATTGTTCTTCTAGTAATTCTTCAGCTTTGTTAGGAATAACATGAACTGTAACATGAGCAATTATAATAGTAAGAACTAAAATACTAGCACAAAAAACTCTGTTGGTTTGGCTTAATTCTAAAAAATTATGATTATTTGGTAAAGAGAAGTCAACCATATAAAATAAAATTAGCGCTAAGTTTCCCACACCTTGAGCTAAAATAATGTTTTCTAGCATCCATTTTTTTCCTGTAGTCTTTTGTTTACGAGTAATTTTTTTTCTTGATTGAAACATTTTAATAAATTCAAAAGAGATAATACAAAAGTAAATTGTAGCGTAAATGTAAAATGCATGATTGAAGCTCTGAACTTCATAAAATAACCAAACTAGACAGGCAGTTAGAATAATTTTAGGTAGTTTAAACCACTCTTTCACAAAACGTAAAATGATTTTTAAATATCTTTTTGAAAGTTGACGTTGCTTTTCTTCAACTACATCCATAAAACCATAAATACCAAATTTTTTGAAAGAAATATCTCTAGCTTTTTCGAAAGACAACTCAGGTTTTTCTTCCCAAATTGCTTCGATATCATTCGCTAAATGATCTACCAATTCGGTTTGAACATCATAATATTCAACATAATGTTTTCTTGTAAATGTATATAAGTCTTGTATTTGTGTATCTGTTAATTTCATTAGGCTAGCAATTTTTTAAATTTTTCGATTTTTTCTACGGATTCTTTGCATAGTTTGTATCCTGAATAAGAAGCTATGCTATATAAAGGAAGAAGAACAAGCCAAATAAGAGTTTGACTATCTGTTGATAAATCCTCCATGAAATTAGTCACAGGTTGTAACATTACAAAGGCTAAACCAAAATAAAATATTCCGTAACTAACGTTGACAGAATTACCAAGTTTTTTTCTCCATATGATGATGGAATAAATAAAAAACATAATAATTGGCACTAAAAATAAAGCAAAATTAATCTTAGAGAATGTGCTGTAAGATAATTGTTTTGATAAATAAAAATAGCAACAAAAAGCTACAGAAAATAAGATCGGATTAATAGGTTTAGTGAAAAACTGAAGCATCCCTTTAAAGTATTTTTTTCTGTAGATATCATTCGTTTTTTTCCAACCGTTTGTGTGAATCGAATTTAGCTTCTTATACCAACCAGCTTTTTTTAATGAAGTTTCAAATTCTAATTGAAAGTCATTTGTAGTAGCATTATGTTCGATATCAGAAACAATATGATCTACCATTTCTATTCTTAAATCCCAGTATTTTATTCCTCCTTTCTTCAAAAGAACATCAATTTCTTGTATTTGTAAGTCTGTTAATTTCATAGCGTTTTCAATTTTTTATAAATGTTATTAGTTTTGGTAAATTCTTTAAAGAAAAACTTAAACCCAATGTAAGAGTAGAAAAGTGTGGAACTAAAAATTAAAGCAACTACTACAGGGTAATCGAAAACATTGAAATCAAAAAACACTTTAGGAATATGAATAAAAACATTCAATATAGATAATCCGAAAAAAGCTAATGATCCAACATGACTTAATTGTAACGATTTATAATATGCTTTTCTAGAAAGAAAATATCCTAAAGGAATCAAGTATGCTACCATAATAAGTATCATACTGTATTTTAGTATTGATTTGTAATGAGCTATTTCATAAAGTAAAAACAACACAAAGAAAAAAGCACCAATTACTAAAGGGTTGGACAAAGTTTTTTTCCTAAAACCTGAGAAATTCCTCCTAATTTTCTTTGAAGTGGAATTATGATATTGCTTAATAACATCTTCAAATGAACTACCATTAAAATTTTCTTTCCAACCTAACTTTTTAAAAACATCCCAAAGAGCAGTTTTAAAATCTATATTATCAGGTGTGTTTTCTAATTCAGAAACTACATGATCTAATAATTCAATTCTAACATCCCAATATTTAATTCCGTTTTCCTCAAGTAGATTATCGATGTAAGTAACTTGTTCATTCGTAATTTCCATAGCTATTGAATTAAAAAGTTATACTTGTTTTTAATTATTTCACTTTTCCTGTGAAAATTGAAATGTATTAAAGCAGTAATTATTAAAGTAAATAGAGACTGATACATTATGAACTCAGAATAATTTCCTTCAATGTAAACGTCTATATAACTTGGGAAAATTAGAATTAACAATGAAAAAAGAGAAATTATTCTAGAGTAAAACTTAATAAATCGTAATTCTTTAAAACGTTTCAGAAAAAACTGAATTTTAATAGCAGTGTAAACATATAATACAATTACTGTTGTAAAAAATAGAATAGATAATTCTTTAAAGTATACAGATCCAAAATTGACTAACACTAAAATCAAAAGAGTGATTGTAAATGAAAACTTAGGTTTCAGTAATAAACTAAATAGCTCTTTGCACAACTTTTTTAAGTAATACCAATTCAATTGTTTTACTTGATTGTTATATCTTTTTAGAATGCCATCCTTTCGACTTAACATATATTTTAAAAAAGGTGTTTGAAAACCATCATCTTTAAAAAAAGCATTTATATCATCAACACTATTTTCAATTTCAGAAGCTATATGATCAACCATTTCTAGTCGAATATCAAGAGACTCGACACCAATTGCCTCTAAAAAATCATTTATTCTTTCAATATGTTTTTCATCTGATTTCATAGTTATTCTAAACCTAATTTTGGATTCACCAAATGCTGCATTGTATTTAAAAATTCTTGCATTTGCTGTAGCCGATTTACAGTTTCTGTTGTTCCTGTTTCAGTCAATTTATAATACTTTCTCAGGCGATTTCCCACTTTAGCGACTTCTACATCTAACAAACCTTCAGCTTCGAGTTTATGTAATGCAGGATACAAAGCTCCTTCTGTTATCTGTAGTTCTCCTTTCGTAAGCTCCTTTACTTTCTGAGTAATTTCATAACCATACATTTTGTCTTGTTCAGCTAAAAGCTTTAAAATGATGGTTTGTAAAGAACCTTTATACAATTTTTGATTTCCCATTTTTAAGAATTTTTATCTTATACCTAAAAAACTTAGGTATACAAATATACATAAAATTCTTATACATAAAAATCTTAGGTATGTTTTTGAAGTTGATTTATACGTTTGATTCCTCTTTTCTTTAGTATTTTTGTATTCAAATTTTTTTTAGAGATGAGTCAATTTTACCCAATCAAGATAAAAGATGTTATACGAGAAACTTCATCTGCGGTTTCTTTAGTTTTCGATATTCCTTCTGAATTAACTAATGATTTTAATTTTATTGCTGGTCAGTATATCACATTAAAAACAACAATTAATGGGGAAGAAGTAAGAAGAGCTTATTCTTTATGTTCATCACCTAAAAGTGGTGAAGTTAAGGTTGCGGTAAAAGCTGTAGAAAATGGAACTTTTTCTGTTTTTGTAAATGAAAAATTAAACGCTGGAGATCTTTTAGAGGTTTCTAAACCAGAAGGAAAGTTTGTTTTAGAACCAGAAAATGATAAAAATTATATTGGTTTTGCTGCGGGTAGTGGAATTACTCCTGTATTATCGATGGTAAAGTCTGTTTTAGAATCTAATACTTCTTCAACATTTACTTTAGTATATGGAAATAAAACTATCACAGATACTATTTTTTATAAAGAACTTGCTGAATTACAAACACAATATGCAGAGCGATTTAATTTAAGTTATGTATTCAGTAGAGAAAATGTAGAAAGTGCTGTTTTTGGTAGAATTGATAAGGCTCACGTAAATTATTTTATGAAGAATATTTATAAGGATCTATCTTTTGATAAAGCTTTCTTATGTGGACCTGAAGAAATGATTAACATTGCTTCAGAAACGCTTGTTGAAAATGGTTTTGCTAAAGAGAATGTATTGTTTGAGTTATTTACAACATCAATCGACGAAGCAGCAGCTAGCCAAGTAAAAGAAGGTGAAACTGAAATTACAGTTGTTTTAGATGATGAAAAAACAACATTTACAATGCCGCAAGATTCAGATATTCTTGCAGAAGCATTACGTAAAAAAATAGACGCACCATATTCTTGTCAAGGTGGAGTTTGTAGTAGTTGTATCGCAAAAGTTACCGAAGGAAAAGCCGTGATGGTAAAAAACCAAATTTTAACAGATGAAGAATTAGAAGAAGGTTTTATATTAACTTGCCAAGCTCATCCAACAACACCAACAATCACTGTAGATTTTGATGATGTTTAAAATAAATCAAAAATTGCTATAAATGGAGTCTTTAGATTACAGTAATGCATATGCGGTAGGAGCTTTTATGGCTTTAATGATCGGGCCAGTTTTTTTTATGTTGCTAAAGACAAGTGCATTAAAAGGATTTAGAGCTGCTATTGCTTTTGATATAGGCGTGATATTAGGAGATATAACATTTATTCTAATTGCTTATTTCGGAAGTAGAAGTTTACTTGAGAAAATTAAAGACGATCCACGATTGTTTTTAATTGGTGGATTGATTTTAGTAGTCTACGGATTTATCACATTTCTAGACAAGAAAAACAAAAAGGAAGTCGATGAATCTGAAGTTGATGTTCCAAAAAGTAACAACTATTTCAAGCTTTTTCTAAATGGTTATTTCTTAAACTTTATCAATATTGGTGTTTTAGCAGGTTGGTTAACTATTATGGTAATTGTTGGTCCGCTTTTAGGAATGGATTCTAATTTAATTTTCTGGTATTTTGTTAAAGTAGTTATTGGATATTTTGCTCTAGATTTAATAAAAATACTGTTAGCGAAACAACTACGCTCTAAATTAACACCTTTAGTAATTTACAAAGTAAAAAAAGGAATGGGCGTTTTATTAATCGTTTTTGGAGCGGTTATGATGCTAAAAAGCTTTATTTCTAAGGAAGAACTTGATAGGTTAATCAATAGCGTAGAAATCACTAAGAAAAAGTAATTAGCGATGAGACAATCTAGACATCATTTTTTGATATTGCTTCTCAACTAATTTTGGCAACCATTTTTTATAGAAAAACTTAGTTTTAGCATCTTTAGGATAGATAATTTGAAACTTTCCTTCAGAAGCTTTTTTAAGAGCGATTGCGGCAACTTCATCTGCATTAGTAGTAGAATGTTTCATCTGTTTTTCTGCAAATCCTTTAAACATTTTAGAACTAGCATTTTCCATAATGTTTGTTTTAAAGAAAGTTGGAGTTAATACACTCACATGAATGTTATTCAGTTTTAATTCATGATATAAAGATTCAGAAAGTGAAAATACAGCAGCTTTAGAAACACTATAAGCCGACATTCCTGGTGCGTTCATAAATCCAGCTGAACTACCAACATTTAGTAACACACCTTTTTTCTGTTTTAATAATTTAGGCACAAAGAAATGACAACCGTAATAGGTTCCCATTAAGTTTACTTCGATCATCTTTTCCCATTTTTCGATAGGATAATCTTTAAATAATAAACCATCACCAATTCCAGCATTATTAATCACAACATCTACTGTTTCACTGTTTTCGTAAACTTTATTAACCACATTTTCAAACTGATTTTTATCGCTTACATCTAAAGAATATTGAAATACCTTCTCGTTTGTGTTTAAATTCTGAACTACATTTTCTAAAGCCTCTTCATTAATGTCACTTAAATGAAGTGTCCAATTATTCTTAGCCAATAATTTTGCAAAAGCAGTACCCAATCCAGATCCTGCTCCTGTAACAAAAGCAGTTTTATTCGAATATAAAGCATTCAATTTTTTTAGATTCATAATGATAATAGTTTGTAGTTATTTTTTAAGTTTCAGTTCTAGGTTTAATGATGATTTTTCGTCATTCCGAATTTATTTCGGAATCTCATTGTGTTATTAAACAACAATTTATGATGAGAACCCGAATCAAGTTCAGGTTGACGTAGATTTACTATTACATATACATACTTAAAAGTAATTGTTAGTTAACAGTTATTTTTACGTTTAATAATGTTTTCGCAGGTTTTAATCAAATAGATAGAAATCAACCAGAAATTTTTAAAAGCTTTGTTTTTGGTATATCCTTTTGAATATCTGTAGTAAATCTGTTGCACAATTCCGGCTAATCGGAATAAACCATAAACTCTGTAAAAACGGAAATCATCAATTGTCCTTCCTGTTTTTTCACAATAATAGTTTATAATTTTTTCTCTAGTTAACATGCCAGGAATATTACTTGGTTGTCTTCGAATAGATTTTACAAAAAAGTCATCTTTTTCTTCAACCCAATACGCCAAGCTGTTTCCTAAATCCATCAAAGGATCTCCAATGGCAGCCAATTCCCAATCTAAAACACCTAAAATATTTTCCGGATTACTAGGATCGATAACCACATTATCTAATCGAAAATCGTTATGAATAATACATAGATTTTCTTCTTTAGGAATGTTTGCTTCTAGCCATTTCATTACTTTTTTCCCGGCAGGAACATTCCATGTTTTTGCATTTGCATAACGTTTATTCCATCCAAGAATTTGACGTTCAATATAACCTTCACCTTTACCTAAATCTTGTAATCCTTCTTTCTTATAATCTACTTGATGTAAATGAATCATTTTATCCCAGAAAGAATAACAAATTTTACGAACCGTTTCTTCATCCCAATCAATTCCTCTTGGAGGATTTTTTCTAAGAATAATTCCTTCCAATCGTTCCATCAGATAAAAAGTTGAACCTAAAACAGATTCATCTTCACAAACGGCGATCATTTTTGGGACATAAGGATAATGCGGTTTTAATTTTTGTTGAAGATAAAACTCTCTTGGCATATCGTGCGCTCCAGCTGCTTTTTTCCCTAAAGGAGCTCTACGTAAAATAATATCTTGTTCGTCAAATTTTAAGCGATACGTCCAATTCGATGCTCCACCAGAAAATTGTGTAATAATCGGATTAGAATTAATATTTGGAATATGATTTTTTATCCAAGGCAATAAAGCATCTAAATTTAATTCTTCACCTGAGCGTTGTTGTTTTTCAAGATCTTTAACAATGTTCGACATTAGCCTAAGTATTTTTTAAATTCAAGTCTAGAAATCATTCGTAAATGCACTTCATCTGGTCCATCAGCTAAACGTAAAGCACGTGCTTGAATGAAAAAATTAGTCAAAGGAAAATCGTCAGACAATCCAGCACCTCCATGAATTTGCATTGCCATATCTGTGACTTCTTGTAATACTTTCGGAGCAACAACTTTTATCGCAGAAATTTCAGTCATACTATTTTTTACACCTTGTTCATCAATTTTCCAAGCCGCATAATATGTTAATAATCGTGCTTGATCTATAGCAACTCTAGCTTGTGCAAAACGTTCAGAGTTTCCGCCTAATTTAGCCAAAGGTTTTCCAAAAGCTTGTCGAGTTCCACTTCGAATAATCGCCAATTGTAAAGCGCGTTCAGCAGCTCCAATACAACGCATACAATGGTGTATTCTACCTGGACCTAATCTTCCTTGTGCAATAGCAAAACCAGCACCAAAATCTAAAATTAAATTCTTTTTCGGAATTCGGACATTATTGAAATGGATTTCTCCATGACCAGCAGGAGCGTCGTAAGCCCCAAATGTATTTTGCATTCTTTGTATTTCCACTCCAGGAGTATCCAAAGGAACCAAAACCATACTGTGTTGTTTGTGTTTTTCTTGTGTAGTATCTGTTTTTCCTAGTACTATGGCCAGTTTTGCTTTCGGATGTCCTAATCCTGTAGACCACCATTTTTTACCGTTCACCACAATCTCATCTCCATCTTCAACTATAGAAGTTTCAATATTAGTAGCGTCGGAAGAAGCAACATCAGGTTCAGTCATACAGAAAACAGATTTTATTTTTCCGTCCAATAAAGGTTGTAACCATTCTTCTTTTTGCTGTTCATTTCCGAAGTGATATAAAACCTCCATATTTCCTGTGTCTGGAGCGTTACAATTAAAAATTTCAGCAGCATTATATACACGTCCCATTTCTTCAGCAAGAGGCGCGTATTCAAGAACGCTTAATCCTTGTCCTAATGAATTGTCAGGCAAGAAAAGATTCCATAGCCCTTCTTGTTTAGCAAGTTCTTTTAAAGTGTCTAATTTTGGGTGTTCTGTCCATTCTTTCCAATTTCCAGAAATATTGTGTTCTTTATGATAGGTTATAAGTTCTCGTTCAAATGGATAAATATGTTTATCCATAAACTTTTTAAGACGATCTAAATAGTCTTTTGATTTTTGTGATGGATTAAAATTCATGAGTTATAGATTAGAATTTTCTCAACATTTTTAAAGTGAAAAATGGCATAGCTTGTTTGATAAAATACCATGGCCAAAATGGAACAAAAGCATTTGCTTTTTCTTTATTTATGGCTTTTACTAAAAGTTTTGAACCTTTATCTAAAGAAATCATAAACGGAGGTGGTTTTCCGATAGAATCTGTCATTTCTGACTGAATGTAACCAGGACAAATAGTAGATACTTTGATGGGTTTTTTGAGTACATCTGCTCGAATTCCTTCCGCTAAACTTTTTACACCAGCTTTTGTTGCTGCATAAACAGTCATTGCTCTTGGGTAACCTCTGAAAGCAGACATAGATGAAATGACCACTAAATGTCCAGAATTTTGTGCTCTAAAGATTTCCATAGCAGCTTCCATTTGATGTAAAGCGCCGCAAAAATTAGTCACAGCAGTTTGCAAATTTTGATTAGCAAATCCTTTCCCTATAGAAGCTCCTTTACCCATTCCGGCATTAACAATCACGCGATCTAATTTCCCGTTGATTGTTTGAAAATCATTATGGAAACCTTTAAAAACAGAAAAAACATCTTTTTGTTGAGTAACATCTAAAGCTTTGATAAAAACGTTGATGCTACTGTTTATCTTTAGGAGTTCTTCTTTTAAATTTTCTAGTTTTTCTGTTCTTCTTGCGCATAAAGCTAAGTTACAGCCTTGCTTGGCAAATTCTATGGCCATGCCTTTTCCTAAACCAGAACTAGCTCCAGTAATGAGTATGTTTTTTCGATTCACAATAGGTTGAATTTGAAATGAATACTCTAAAAATAAGGATTTGAATTGGCTTATCTTTTCACCTATGTTAAAAAAGGAATAGGTTATTCAGACTTTGATCGAATTCTACTGAGGCTTTGTTGTGCGACACCTAAGTAACCAGCAATATGACCTAATTTTGCGCGCTGAAAAATATCGGGATGTGTTTTTAATAAATCGTCGTAACGCTCTTTAGCACTTTTATTTTGAAGGTAAATTACTTTTTTCCCTAAAGCCATCATGATTTCCGTAACCAAAAGACGCATAAAACGCTCTACATCTTTTGAATTGTTGAGAACAGTTTCTAGTTTATCATGAGAAATAGCTTTTACAGTTGTTTCTTCGATGGCTTCAATGCTAATATTGCTGGGTTTGCGTTTAAAGAAACTGTAGGCTTCAGTAATAATCATTTGTTCGCTAGAAAACCAATTGGTTATATCGTTTCCTTTTTTGTTGTAGTAAAAACTACGTAACATTCCTTTTTCTATGATAAATAGATGATTGCAAATTTTACCAGATGCTACAATTATTTCATTTTTTTGAAAGGTAATTTGTTCAGAGTTATTGAACAAAGCTTCTCGTACTTTTGGAGTAATTAATTGATCATCAACTCTAATCATAGAATATTAATATCCTAAAATTATTTTAGCAATCGTAAAGTAAATTAAGATTCCAAAAATATCATTACTAGTGGTGATAAACGGTCCAGTTGCTATCGCAGGATCAATTCCTCTTTTATCTAAGAATAAAGGAATAAATGTACCGATAAGTCCAGCTACAATAATTACAGCTACTAACGATACAGATACGGCAAGAGAGATTCTTAAATCGTTATCAGCATCAGAAAAATAAACAAACAAGAATAAAACTATGGCTAAAGCTATTCCGTTTAGTGTAGCTAACAACATCTCTTTTATCAATCGTTTATTCACGCTTCCTTTAACATCGTCGTTTGCTAAACCTTGAACAATAATTGCTGAAGATTGAACTCCTACATTTCCAGCCATCGCAGCAATTAATGGAGTGAAGAAAAATAACACTGCATTCTCTTTAAATGTATGTTCGAAATTTTTCATGATTAAAAAAGCTCCTATTCCACCCAATAATCCTAAGAATAACCAAGGTAAACGAGCTCTTGTTAATTCTAAAATGGTATCATCGGCTTCAACATCTTGTGTAATACCGGCAGCTAATTGATAATCTTTATCTGCTTCTTCTTTAATTACATCAACAATATCATCTATGGTAATTCTACCGACAAGTGTTCCTAATTCATCAACAACAGGAATAGCTTCTAAATCGTATTTACGCATTTTATTTGCTACATCTTCGGCAGTATCATGAACATTTACAAAGTCAACTCGAGGAATATAAATGTCGGCAATTTTTGATTTGGTAGAAGCCATTAATACATCTTTTAATGACAAACGACCTTTAAGTTTTCCGCTATCATCTACCACATAAATTGAATGTACTCTGGTAACTTCTGCAGCCTGTTCTCGCATTTTGGTTACACAGCCTAAAACAGACCAGTTTTCATTTACTTTAACAAGCTCTTTTGCCATGAGTCCACCCGCAGAATTTTCATCGAAGCGAAGAAGTTCAACAATTTCTTTAGCATGTTCTTCATCTTCAATTTGTTGCATTACAGCTTCCTTTCTTTCTTCAGGAAGTTCAGCAATTACGTCTGCAGCGTCATCGGTATCTAGTTCGTCAATTTCTTCTGCAATTTCTTTTGCAGATAATTGTTCTAAAACTTTTTCACGAACATCATCATCTACATCCATTAAAACTTCGGATGTAGTTTCGCTATCTAATAAACGAATAATGTATACGGCATCATCAAAAGTTAATTCATCTAAAACTTCAGCGATATCAGCATGGTGTACATCAGTAAAAAGATTTAAAAGTGCAGTATCTTTTTGATTTGCAATTAAGTTGGAAACGTTATCAAGAAGTTCTTTCGTTATTTCTATCGCCATGACTTGCAATTTTATCCGTCAATTCTATAAACTCTTGTACCGATAATTGTTCGGGACGCATGGCAAATATAGGGTCTTCTTTTAAGGTAACCGAAAGATTCATGGATTTTAAACTACTACGTAACATTTTTCTTCTTTGGTTGAAAGCTGTCTTTACAACACGGAAAAAAAGTTTTTCATCTACAGGTAATGTATAATCCTTTTTTCGAATCATACGTATTACTCCTGAGTTTACCCTTGGTGGTGGATTAAAAACGGTAGGAGGAACAGTAAATAAGTATTCAACATCATAAAAAGCTTGTGCTAATACTGATAAAATTCCATAGGCTTTACTTCCTTTTTTTTCTGCAATACGTTGTGCAACTTCTTTTTGAAACATTCCAGAAAACTCAGGAACAATATGTCTGTTTTCTATTGCTTTAAAAACGATTTGTGATGAAATATTGTAAGGAAAGTTACCTATTATCGCAATTTCTTTTCCTTGGAAAATGGTATTCAGGTCTTGCTTTAAAAAATCACCTTCAATTATATTAAAATTCTCTTTAGAGGTATCGAGTTTTATATGTTCTACTGGAAAAACTTCATGTAAATATTTTACAGATTCACTATCCAGTTCCATGACAGTAACTTTAAATTTTCTCTTACGAAGTATGTGTTTGGTAAGTACACCCATTCCAGGTCCAATTTCTAATACTTGGTCGTAACCAGTTTCAGTTAAAGAATCTGCAATTTTATTAGCGATATTTTCATCAGTTAAAAAGTGCTGTCCTAGGTGTTTTTTTGCTCTAACGCTCATCTTCTATAATTCTGTGATTTTTAATAAACTCTGTTGGGTCAAGATATCCTTTTGTGTCTTGAGAATATCCTGGCCCCAAAGGTAAGCTAATATCTTCTCTTATTTCGAAATGCAAATGTGCATAATATGTTCCATTAGCAGTTCCGATGGTTCCAATTTTTGTACCTCTTTTAACCCATTGGTGTTTCTTTACTAGTAAGGTATCGCAATGTGCATATAGTGACTCTACAATTTTATTATTTGGTAGAAAATGTAAAATACGAATAACATTTCCCCATCCACCAGCATAGTCTTTACTCTCTTTTACAAAACCATTTGCAATAGTATAAATAGGATCACCTAAATCTGTGTTTCCACCGGTTACAGCATTCCAATCATCACCTAAATGATAGTTCTTTTGAAACTTCTGAGCATTATAATATCCTTTAGCATTGGGTTTACTTACAGGAAAATCAAAATGTACAGCTATAAATTCTTTAGGAATAGTGTCTTTATACGATTTAATAAGAGTTATAGTGTCTTTTGTTATAACAATTTGTTGTTTTTTCTTTTTTGAATTAGAGCAAGAAAAGGAGATGGTAATAAGGGTAATAAAGTATAAAAGTATCTTTCTCATAAAGAAACTAATTTTTTAAACCATATATATCATCTCTTACTTCCTTTCTCCACTTTTCACTATATTTCTTGTCGAAGTACTCAAAAATTGTTTTGTTGTATTGATCTATACATTTAAAATCTTCTATAACACATCCAAAATCATAATATTTAAAACTATATTTTTTCTCTGCCAAATGTTGATCTCTATGATAAATTGGAGCAATTCCTCCAGTAATTAATAGTCTAATGTTGTTTTCTTGAATATCTTTCTCAGCAGTAATACTGGTAAATTCACAATTAGAATTAAATACAATATCAAAATTTTTGATTGATTTATCGACTATATTCACTTCAAACTTATTCTTTGAAGCAGTATTATAGATCATTTCAAGAACATATTTGCCTTTTTTTAAATTTTTAAATTCAAAATAACCAAGACTATCGGTGTAAGCATAAGTGTGCTTGTTTTTCAGTTTTAGAGATAACTCATTACATGGTAAGGTATCATTTCCTATAATTATTTTAGCTTGTCCGCTTATGTAAAAGTTCTTTTTTTGAGAAAAAGAGAAAAAGAAATTAAAAATGAATAATATGTAAATAAATCTGTAGCGCATTTTAATTACTAGCTACTTTCGGGAAAAACTCCTTAATTACTTTCAATTCTGTTCTGAAAGCTAGCATTTTATCTGCGAATTTTTTCATTCCGTCAGAACGTAATTTTTCAGCATCATATTTGTAATAGTTGTCTAAGTCTTCTCTTGTTGGTGCTGTATATTGAATAGAATATGTGATTCCACCCATTTCTTCTTCTACTAAAACTTGCGTCATTTTAGCACTAGTGAATCTTCCAGTAGCTAATACTTCTGGGATATGTGATTGTATCCAGTGTAACCATTCTTTGTGAACACTTTCATCAATATTGATTGTAACGTTATATATGTACATAAATAAATTTTCAGTTATATAGTATCACCTCTTAATTTTCTAAATTTCTTTCTAGCATCTACTAAATAAATGCTTGACGGATAATCAAAAATTATTTTTTGGTAATATTCTTTTGCTTTTTCAGGATTATTTAGCTCATTATTGTAAAGTTCTGCAACATTATAGTACACATCATCAGCTAAAATTCCTTTTTGATCGATTTCTAATATTTTTGCATATGCTAAAATAGCTTCATCAAACTTTTTCTTTTTGGTGAATAATTCTGCTTTTTTAAATAAAGCTTCATCTTCTATTGGTTGACCTTTAAATTCTGATATAACACCATCTAACAAATTCATGGCTTCATCATTCTTATTTTGATATGCTAATAAATCTGCTTTTGCATAAGACGCTAAACCACTAGGTAAACTATCTTTAGGTTGATTATCAGATATAATTAAAAATAAATCTGCCGCATCGTTAGCTATTAGTTGACTAGTTGATCCTTTTAAAACTTTAAGTTGTGCTTTTGCCCATTTAAAATCACCTTTAAAATATGAGGTTTGTGCAACTTTATAACGTGCTTTTTGTCCTAATTCATGATTTTTAAATTGAGATTGTACTTGCGAAAAATAAATTAAAGCTTTGTTGAACGTGTTTTGATACACCAGCACATCTGCTAATTTTAATTTTACATTTGCTTTTTGATATCTATTTTCAGAAAAACTCAACGCTTTTTCAAGTACTTTTTTTGCTTCCTCTGGTTCGTTTTTTTCAAACGTTAGATAATCTGCATAAGCAACTTGGATCGAAAATGTATTTCGATTTACACCAAACTCTTTGAAAACATTTTGAAATTCGGTTTCTATATTTTCCGCATTTGTAGCTATTGCAATTTTTAAATTCATTAAAATTGCACTGAACTTATCTTCTGCATAATTTGATTTTTCTATGGTGAAATCAAAACATTTTTTTGCAGTTTCATAATCTTTGTTCTCAAAAGCAATTTCTCCTAAATCATAAATTTTAATCAATTTATCATTATCTCTCTGATATAAAGCTTTGTTTTGAATTAAAGCTTTTCCGTACTCTTTTTGAGTTATGAATAACCAGCTTAGTAAGTCATTCCAAATATTTTTTGGATTACTTGCAGATTTACGAAGTAATGTTTTTTTGAAAAGAATATTATTTTCATTCTCACTATCGTCTGTAATATATTTAGCTGTAAAACTTTTAATTGTGTTGAGGTAGTTTTCGTTGTGATCTAAAAAATTAATGTATTCATCGAACATTAAAGCGAAATCTCCTTTTTCTCCGTGAATTTGCGCTATTTGAAATTCGTAATGGAGATTCTTATTACTTTCAGAAGCTTTTTTGTATGCTTCTATAGCTAAATCTAATTTATTGTACCCTTTGAATAAGTTAGCAATTGTACCACCATAACCTGATTTTTTTGAAATAGATTTAATAGCTTTTTTATAAAATTTTTCAGCTAAATCAGTTTGTTGCTGACGCTCATAATTATAACCAATAATTACATTTAAAAAAGTGAGTGATGGTCGCTGTTTTATCTTAGTATTTAATAAGTCTGTTGCTATTTTAAACTGATCGGTTTCTTGATAGCAAGAAATTAACCGCTTTAAATAAGTAGTATTGTAAGGACTTTTGTTAACTAGCTCTTTATAAATCTGAGTAGCTTTTTCAAATTCATTATTTCTAAAATAATTTTCAGCTAATGCAAAATTATTAGATTGAGCATGAATAAATATGTTGCTAACCAGTGTAATAAGTAAAAATATACGAATCTTCATCAATCAAAAATAAGCAACAATATTGTTAAAAATACATTAAAAAAAAGGTTTTTTATAGAAACTTTGTAATGTTTTGGCACGAAGTTTGTCTTATTCTTTGTGTATAACTAAACAATTTACCAAGATGAAAAATTTAACTAAGCAATACGATTTAGCCAATAATAAAGCAAAAGAATTCATGAAGAACGGACAAATATCTCAATATTTTGAGGCTTTATTAGAAGTAAACAGATATAAAAAATTAATGACCATTGTTGTTTCGAATTAATATATAAACACAGTAACCAGCGGCGCGCACTGATTACTGTTATTTCATATTAATCTATCATTTCAAACCCGCAATAAGGTACCAATACTTCTGGTATTTTTATTCCTTCAGCAGTTTGATAATTTTCTAAAATAGCTGCCAATACTCTTGGTAAAGCAAGAGAACTTCCATTAAGAGTATGCGCTAATTGATTTTTACCTTCATTATTTTTATAACGTAATTTTAAGCGATTTGCTTGAAACGTTTCAAAGTTAGAAGCTGAACTGATTTCTAACCACCTTTCTTGAGCTGTAGAATACAATTCAAAATCAAAAGTTAAAGCAGCTGTAAATCCAGTATCTCCACCACATAATCTTAAAATTCGATATGGTAATTTTAATTCTCTTAAAATTCCTTTTATGTGTTCAACCATTCCATTTAAAGCTTCGTAAGAATTTTCTGGCTTTTCAACTCTAACAATTTCAACTTTATCAAATTGGTGTAAACGATTTAAACCACGTACATGTGCACCATAACTACCTGCTTCTCTACGGAAACAAGGAGTGTAACCTGTTAATGTGATAGGTAAATCTGCTTCTTTAACTAAAGATCCTCTGTATAAATTTGTGATAGGAACTTCGGCAGTAGGAATTAAATATAAATCATCAGCAGTCACATGGTACATTTGACCTTCTTTATCAGGTAATTGACCTGTTCCAAATCCAGAAGCTTCATTCACTAAATGAGGGACTTGAACTTCGTTATAACCTGCGCTTGTGTTTTTATCTAAAAAATAATTAATTAAAGCACGTTGTAAACGAGCACCTTTTCCTTTATAGACAGGAAAACCAGCACCAGAAATTTTTGCGCCCAAATCAAAATCTATAATATCGTATTTCTTAGCAAGTTCCCAGTGAGGAAGTGCTTTTTCTCCTAAATCAGGAATAGTTCCTTCTTTATAAACTTCTTCGTTATCTTCTTCCGAAGTTCCAGCAACAACTGAAGCGTGAGGAACATTAGGAATTTGATATAATACGTCTTGAAGTTTCGTTGTTACATCGTTTAATTGCTCTGTAAGCTCTTTTCCATTTTCTTTTAACTGACTAGTTTTTTCTTTTAAAAGATTTGCTTTCTGAACTTCACCAGATTTAAAGAGCATACCTATTTCTTTGGACAGTTTATTAGAATCAGCTAATACATTATCTAAAGAAACTTGAGTAGATCTTCTAGTTTCGTCAAGTTGTAAAACATTATTAATAATAGCTTCTGCGTTAGCAAAATTCCTTTTTGCTAGACCTTCTAATACAACATCTTTGTTGTCTCGAATAAACTGAACTTGTAACATAAGTTGAATTTTTTAGGCGACAAAGATACACGAAGCACTAGACTTAAACAATCTATACTTATAGATTATTATCAATGTAATTTAAACAAAACTTTTTGTCAAGTTCTAATTGTTTCGTCAAGGCTTCTATTGAATTAAACTTTTGTTCTTCTCTGATAAAGTATATTAATTCTGTTGTAATTGTTTTATCATATAGGTTTTCTGAAAAATCAAAGAAATTAACTTCTATAGTTTGATGTGTACCATCTATAGTTGGTCTATTACCAATATTCATCATCCCGTAAAAACAATTATCTTTAATTTCAGATTTTACAAGATAGACCCCAGCCTTAGGAATTAATTTGTAGTCTTCTTTTATGGTGATGTTAGCAGTAGGAAAACCTATTTTGTTTCCTAAGTTATTGCCAGTAACAACTTTTCCAGCTAAAATAAAATTGTATCCTAAATAATTGTTTGCTGTTTTTAGATTTCCATTTTTTAGAGCATTTCTAATTTTTGTAGAACTTACAGCTACACTATCTATATCTTGAGCAGGAATCTCTTCAACTTTAAAATTATAGATATGAGAAAATTCAGTTAATTGCTCAATATTTCCCTCTCTGTTTTTTCCAAAGTGATGATCATAACCAATGATTAATTTTGAAATTTTTAGTTGATTCACTAAAATATCACGAACAAAATCAAGAGCTGTTAATCTAGAAAACTCTTTACTAAAGGGATGAATAATTAAATAATCCAATCCAATTTTTTCAAGTAATTCAGTACGTTCTTCAATTGTATTTATCAATTTAACAGAAGCTTCTTTCTGAAGTACCATTCTAGGGTGTGGAAAAAACGTAAGTAATACAGATTTTTTACCGTTGTTCTTAGCCTCATCTACTAGTTTTTTTATTATCTTTTGATGTCCAATATGAACTCCATCAAAAGTACCAATAGTTACATAAGTTTCTTGAGTTGGAGTGAAATCTGAAATAGAGTAAACTGTTTCCAAATGCTATAGTATAGTTTATGCAAATTTACAAGTAAAAAATACAAGAAAACACATGAGTTCGTAAAATGTGATAATATTAAAAAAAACGCTTAGTTATTGATTAAATAATAATAAAAAGTGTCAAAATATTTTAGGAATGAAAAAAAATTGTATTTTGCGATATAGTTAACAAATTATTTACATTATGATGAAAAAATTATTATTAGCTGCCTTTCTGTTATTGAGCAGCTCATTAATGATTGCACAAACCACCATTACTGGTACGGTAAATGATGCATCTCTTGGTGGTCCTCTACCAGGAGCAGATATTAAAATTTCTAGAAAAGCAGTAGGTACCACTACTGATTTTGATGGGAAGTTTACATTAGTAGTAAATGACAAACCACCATTTACTCTTGAGATCTCTTCTTTAGGATATCAAACTCAAAAAGTAGAAATCACAAAAAACAATCAAGTAGTTACTGTTGCTTTAAAGGAGAACGCTACAGCTTTAGATGAAGTAGTTGTTTCGGCTTCGAGAACTCCTGAAAGAATTATGGAATCTCCAGTAACAGTGGAGCGATTTGATTCTAGAGCAATTAAAAATACTTCTTCGCCTTCTTTCTATGATGGTTTAGAAAACCTAAAAGGTGTAGACATTAATACAAATAGTTTAACCTTTAAGTCTGTTAATACCAGAGGTTTTGCAACATTTGCAAATACACGTTTTATGCAATTAGTGGATGGAATGGATAATTCATCACCTGCATTAAACTTTGCTTTAGGTAACTTATTAGGGTTATCAGAGCTAGATGTAAAGAGTGTAGAATTACTTCCTGGAGCATCGTCTGCATTATATGGTGCAAATGCTTTTAACGGTATTATGTTTATGACTAGTAAAAGTCCGTTTGATGATGCTGGTGTTAGTTTTGTCGCAAAAACAGGTTTTACAAGTCAGCAAGCAGCTGGAGATAATGAGTTTTATGATGTTAGTATGAGAATGGCTCACACTTTTAGTGACTATTTTGCTGCTAAAGCAACTTTTTCATATTTAAAAGGTACGGAATGGTTCGCAACTGATGATCGTAATACTTTAAATGGAGACTATACTTTCGGAAACAGAGAGTCTGATCCAAACTATGATGGTTTAAATGTTTATGGTGATGAAGTGTCTACCAATTTAGGTGGTGCAATTGGTGAAGTAAGTAGAACTGGTTATAACGAAAGTGAATTAATGGATTATGATGCTAGAAGTATGAAGTTTGGAGCATCTTTACATTACAGACCTTTAGGAAATGACCGTTTAGAAATTATATGGAACTCTAAATATGGTAGAGGTAATACGATTTACCAAGGTGCAAACCGTTACTACATTAAGAACTTCTTTATGGAGCAACATAAATTAGAATTTAGAGGTAAGTATTTCTTCGTTAGAGGATATTTAACTTCTGAAGATGCTGGAGATTCTTACGATACTAGATTTACAGCTATAAATTTAAACAGAGCATGGAAAGGTGATAGAGCATGGTTCCAAGATTATGCAGCAGCTTACCTAGGAGCAGATCCAAGAGTTCAAGCTTCAAATCATCAAATCGCAAGAGATTATGCTGATGGATATATCAATAATGGAACAACAAGAATTGCACGTAATGATGGATCTGGAGTTAGACCAGATGCCGGAACACCTGAATTCAATAGATTATTCCAACAAGTTATTGCTGATCCAGACTTAGCAACTGGTTCAAAGTTTCAAGATGAATCTCAGATTCGTCATGTAGATGCAAATCTTAACTTAAAAGAGTACATCGATTTTGCTGAAGTTCAAGTAGGAGGTTCTTACAGAGAATATTTATTAAACTCTCAAGGTACTATTTATACTGATTTTGATGGACCTATTACTTACGATGAATATGGTGTTTATACACAAATTCAAAAGAAATTGATGGATGATAGATTAAAGTTAACAGGATCTATCAGATACGATAAAGCTCAAAACTTCGATGGGAATTTCTCTCCAAGAATTTCTGTAGCTTATGCTGCTGGAGAAAGTAAGAATCACAACTTTAGAGCATCTTTTCAAACAGGATTTAGAAATCCAACTACTCAAGATCAATACATTGGTTTAGATGTTGGTAGAGCTTTCTTAGTAGGTTCTGCTCCAGATAATTTAGATCGTTATGTTACTCCGCAAATTGATTTAAGTGGTAACGGTACGGCAATAACAGGATTACCAAGTATAGCTATTACTGGTAGAGCAGGATATGAGAACGCATTCTCAGCTACTTCTGCTCAAGTATTTGCTCAAACAGGAAATGTTTCTGATTTAGTAGTTGCAGATGTTGGTTTAGTAAAACCAGAAAAAGTAACTGCTTTTGAAGTAGGTTATCGTTCTGCTATTCCAACAGGGGATAATAAATTAAGTGTAGATTTAAGTGTGTATTATAACGAATATGAAGATTTTATTGCAAATGAAAATGTAGTAGCTCCTTTATATGGAAATGTAAATTTATCTGATACAGCTCCAATTGGACCAGGAGGTGCTCCAGTGCCATTGGCAATTGCTTCTTTAGCGAATGGAGATACAGCTGTATTTAACACTTATACTAATACAGATTCAGATATTAGTTCTTACGGTGCTACTATTGGATTGAATACTAAAATATTTAATGGTTTTAACGTAGGTTTAAACTATACATTATCTAAGTTTGATTTTGACCAGTCTACTGACCCTGATTTTGAAGCTGGTTTTAATACACCTGAACACAAAATCAAATTACAATTTGGACATAATAATTTATTTGAGAACTTCGGATTTAATATTAATGCGAGATGGCAAGATGAGTATTTATGGGAGTCTACTTTCCATGATGCTGTAATCGATTCTCGTACAGTATTAGATGCTCAAATTAACTATAGAATTCCTTCAATCAAATCAATAATCAAAGTTGGAGGAGCGAACTTAACAGGAAAAGAGTACTTAAGTGCACCTGGTGTTGGAGCGATTGGATCTCAGTACTTTATCTCATGGACAATTAATAACTAAAAAATGAACAGAATGAAATTTAAATATAGTTGGTTAGCTCTTGTTTTATTAGGGTTAACTGCATGTGATGTAAATAATGACCTTGAACCTATTCTTCAACCAGAACCTGAATTAGCTCCGTTAAATGTAAATGGATTAGATTTTTCTAACTATATAGCTGTTGGTGCTTCTTTTACAGCTGGTTTTACAGATAATGCACTATTTATTGCAGCGCAAGAAAATTCTTTTCCGAATATTTTAGCTCAAAAATTTGCTTTAGGTGGTGGAGGTAATTTTTCACAACCTTTAATGAATGATAACGTAGGAGGTTTGTTATTTGGAGGAACTCAAATTCAAGGACCAAGATTATTTTTTAATGGTACAGGACCAACTTCCTTAGGAGTTTTTGGAGCTACTCCTTCAACTGATGTTACTGTGCCGGTAACAGGTAGTGTTGGGAACTATGGAATTCCGGGAGCTAAAAGTTTTCACTTTGTAGCACCAGGTTATGGAAATTTAAGTGCAGTTCCTTTAAATTTAGCTAATCCATATTTTGCAAGATTTTCATCAGGAGCTACAGCTACTGTTTTAGGTGATGCGGTTACAAGACAGCCTACTTTTTTCTCTCTTTCAGAAATTGGAGGAAATGATGTTTTAGGTTATGCTTTAGCAGGAGGAACCGGAGTAAGTCAAGAAGGAAATATTGATCCTTCTACTTATGGAAGAACAGATATAACTGATACAAATGTGTTTGCGAACGTAATGAACAACATGGTTACTGCTTTAACATCTAATGGAGCTAAAGGAGTAGTTGGTAATTTACCTTATATTACAACATTAGCGCATTTCACTACTGTGCCTTTCAATCCTTTAGATCCTACAGCAAATACAGATGCAGGAGCTCAATTAGCAGCACAAATACCATTATTAAATAATGTATACGGTGCAATAAACCAAATTTATGCAGGTGCTGGTCAACCAGAGAGATCAATTGTTTTTTCTCCTGATGGACCAAATGCTGTTGTTGTTTACGATGAGGATGCTACAGATTTATCTATGGCAATAACAAGTACTTTAGCGGCAAGCCCTACATTTGTTCCTTTTGTTCAATCTTTAAACTTACCTGCAGCTGCTGCTCCTTTAGTAGCTCAATTGTTAGGAAAACAATACGGTAAGGCGAGATCTGCAACATCTAGTGATTTATTTGTGTTGCCAAGTAGTGCTATTATCGGAACAGTAAACCAAGATGCAGCTGCACAGTTAATAGCTGATAGTATGGGACAATTGCCAGTGGCTTTAGCAGGTCAGTTTTCTGCACATGGAGTTACCTTACCTTTAGCAGATAGATGGGTATTAACGCCTCAAGAGCAAGAGGAGATTAGAAAAGCAACAGATGCTTATAATTCAACAATTAAAGCTTTAGCAGATGCTAATGATTTAGCTTTTGTTGATTTTAATCAAGTTTTACAAGAAGGAGCTACGAGTGGGCTTAAATTTGATAGATATATCCTTACTACAGATTTAGTAACTGGTGGTTTAGTTAGTTTAGATGGAGTACATTTAACAGCTAGAGGTTATGCTTTAATGGCTAATAAATTCCTTGAAGCTATAGATGAAAAATATGGAAGTAATTTTGCAAATGCTGTAGATGGTTTAGCAAAAGCAGATGATTATCCTACAAATTATTCTCCTTCACTTAGGTAGAGTAAATAAAAAATATCATAATGTAAAAAAGGTTGAGAATTTTTCTCAGCCTTTTTTTGTGTCGTCATTTTTCTTATTGTCAATTATATATTTCTTGTATTTACCATCTTTGTATCTATCGTAAATAAAAGTAGGCATTAATATAAAAGACATATACATCACACCAAGCCCCATAACTATTTGTGCTTTTTCATGATTTGTATTTAGAAGATAAGCTCCAATAATCATCCATAATAAAAAGATGATGAAAAGTATAGGAATGATTTTTTTCATTTTTGATTATGTTTTTATGATACAAAAATAAAAAACCTACTAAGATTAATTTAGTAGGCTTTATATTGTTTTTAGAGTGTATTTTTTACATTTTCATTAACCAAGTCTTCATGTCAACCTCTTGAGCAATAATACTTCTTAAATCGTCTATTTTCACTCTTTTTTGTTCCATTGTGTCTCTGTGACGAATGGTAACAGTATTATCTTCTAAGGTATCGTGATCAACAGTAATACAAAATGGTGTTCCTGCAGCATCTTGCCTTCTATATCTTCTACCTACTGCATCCTTTTCATCATAAGCAACATTAAAATCCCACTTTAGATCATTAATAATTTTACGAGCGATTTCAGGTAATCCATCCTTTTTAACTAAAGGAAGGATAGCAGCTTTAGTTGGGGCTAAAACCGCAGGTAATTTTAATACTACTCTTGAAGTTCCGTTCTCTAGTTCTTCTTCCTGTAAAGAGTTTGAGAAAACAGCTAAAAACATACGATCTAAACCAATAGAGGTTTCTAATACATATGGTACATAGCTTTTATTTTCTTCGTGGTCGAAATATTGTAATTTTTTACCAGAGAATTCTTCATGTTGATTTAAATCAAAATCTGTACGTGAGTGAATTCCTTCTAATTCTTTAAACCCGAATGGGAATTTAAATTCAATATCTGCAGCAGCATCAGCGTAATGAGCTAATTTTTCATGATCATGGAAACGGTAATTGTCTTCACCCATTCCAAGAGATAAATGCCATTTTAAACGCGTCTCTTTCCAGTGTTTATACCATTCTTTTTGTGTGCCTGGTTTAATAAAGAATTGCATTTCCATTTGTTCAAATTCGCGCATTCTAAAAATAAATTGACGAGCAACGATTTCATTTCTGAAAGCTTTACCAGTTTGAGCAATTCCAAAAGGAATTTTCATTCTACCAGTTTTTTGAACATTTAAGAAGTTTACAAATATACCTTGTGCAGTTTCTGGTCGTAAATAAACTTGCATAGAACTATCTGCGGAAGCTCCTAATTGAGTTCCGAACATTAAGTTAAATTGCTTAACATCTGTCCAGTTTTTTGAGCCAGTTAAAGGATCTGCAATCTCTAATTCTTCAATTAAAGTTTTAACATCTGCTAAATCTTCATTTTCTAAAGACTTTGCCAAACGAGAAAGAATCGAATTAATCTTTTCTTGATATCCTAAAACACGTCCGTTTGTTGCTAAAAATTGTTCTTTGTCAAAACTTTCACCAAATCTTTTAGCAGCTTTTTTAACTTCTTTATCAATTTTAGCTTCAATTTTAGCACAATAATCTTCTACTAAAACATCTGCTCTATATCTTTTTTTAGAGTCTTTATTATCAATTAAAGGATCATTAAAAGCATCTACGTGGCCAGATGCTTTCCAAGTGGTTGGGTGCATCAATATAGAGGCATCTATTCCTACTATATTTTCATTCATTTGAACCATTGCCTTCCACCAATATTCTCTAATATTCTTCTTTAATTCTACTCCATTTTGAGCATAATCATATACAGCGCTTAATCCGTCATAAATTTCAGATGATTGAAAAATATATCCGTATTCTTTAGCGTGAGAAATAACCTTTTTAAATTGATCTTCTTGTTTTGCCATATTGCAAAAATAAAATATGGTTTGAATTATTAATACTTAATAAATAAAAAAGTGAAGAATTTATTGTTCTTCACTTTTAAGGTATTATATTTTGTTTGAATGTTATCTTAATTTTACTTGAGTTTTTCCTGTGAAGATACCATCTACGTACGTATTTATGGTATGGATTCCTTTGGTAATATCGCCTCTGTTTACTAAAATTAATGAAACAACTCCTAATTGATTGTTATCATAATCGGCAAAAATATTGTCGCTAAACACAATAGTTTCACCTGATTTTATTTTTTTATCACCTTTTGCGGCTATAACATTTTTGTCTTCATCTAAAATCTGAATTAAAATTTCTTTTTTCCCAGGAGTAGTAACTGGATTTGGTTCTAAGTCAAATTTTATTTTAAAAGCATCTGTTCTTCTAGATCTTGATGTAGTCGTTAACTTACCACTACTTCTTTCTTTCATAGCATAAGCATTAATGTTGTTTACCTTGATGATACCAGCAACATCAACCTTTGCTTTTAATGCTTTACGCTCTTTAATAAGTGTTTGATTTTTTCTGCTAAGCGTTTTTTGAGAAGCGTTTTTTTCTTCAAGTTGGTTTTTAACCACAATATTCTCTTGTAATAACTCGTAATTCTGTTTGTTCAGAGAATCTACTTGAATAAATAACCTTCTGTTTTCTCTTTCTAATTTTACAATTTTTCTAGAATATTTAACAATAAGATTGTAATTCGATTTTTTTAAGTTTTTTATCGAATCTCTTAGAGTGATTATTTTATTGATTTCTTTTACAAGTCGCTGTGATAGATCTTTATTTTTTACATTAATGTTTTTGTAATCATCAATAATTTCGTCTAATTCAGCCTGAAGTTCAATTTTCTGTTCAGAAAAGGCGTCTTCTAGTTTTTTGTAATCACTATTCAGTTTAAAAGAATAAACAACTAGCAGAATTACAAGTGTAGCTATAAGATACTTAAAACCATTAGGTTTTATACGGTTTTTAGGACTCATTACTTTATATTGGGGCTTTTACTATGAGATTTATAAAATATTACAACGATAAAATAACTATTTTATTCTAGTATTAAATTTAAACTTTAGCTATGTGCATGTATTATGAAATTCGTTCTTAATACGTTTAATTAGCTTAACAAGCCACAAAGTTATAACTTTTATAATAGATATTACTTTTAAAACTGTTTAATTAGTTAAAAGCTTCTTTTACTTGACTTTTAATATGGATTAAAGTTAACTTAGGGTGAGTGGAAAAAGCATGGTAATGTGTTAAATAAAAAAATCCTTTAGAGTAATTTCTAAAGGATTTTGTGACCTCGGCAGGATTCAAACCTGCAACCTCTTGAGCCGTAATCAAGTGCACTATTCAGTTATGCTACGAGGCCGTTTTTGCGGATGCAAATATATAAGTTTTTTTGGAATCTTAAAATTATTTAGAAAATTCTTTTTTAAAATCTTCTAAAGCTTCACTTGCTTTTTCATAATCCGACTCATTAATTAATAAGTCAACAGATTGTCCTAAGGTTCCAAAACCGGCTAATCTGCCAGATTCATGATTGTCTTTAACAATGGAAGTAATACCTAGTTCATTTAGAATTTGCGCTAGTCTATTTACTATTATTGATGTTCCTGAAAAAAGTTTAATATAATCACTCATAATCAAAATTTTTTAAAAATTAATCTAATGCATTTTTCGTGATATAAGCTCTCCATCCAATAATTATTAATTGAAGTTTCGATGCTTTTGAAATATCCAATTGTCTTTTGGTAAAAGACAGAAGTATGGTTTTGTTGATCTTGGCTAAAGCCTTAAATAAATGCTTTTTCATTATATAAGCTTTATAATCAAATATAATGAAAAAGTATGGAAAAGTGATGAGGCTTGGCTCATCACTTTTCACTTTTTCGTTTTCACTTTTTCGTTTTCACTTTTTCGTTTTCACTTTTTCGTTTTCACTTTTTCGTTTTCACTTTTTCGTTTTCACTTTTTCGTTTTCACTTTTTCGTTTTCACTTTTTCGTTTTCACTTTTTCGTTTTCACTTTTTCGTTTTCACTTTTTCGTTTTCACTTTTTCGTTTTCACTTTTTCGTTTTCACTTTTTCGTTTTCACTTTTTCGTTTTCACTTTTTCGTTTTCACTTTTTCGTTTTCACTTTTTCGTTTTCACTTTTTCGTTTTCACTTTTTCGTTTTCACTTTTTCGTTTTCACTTTTTCGTTTTCACTTTTTCGTTTTCACTTTTTCGTTTTCACTTTTTCGTTTTCACTTTTTCGTTTTCACTTTTTCGTTTTCACTTTTTCGTTTTCACTTTTTCGTTTTCACTTTTTCGTTTTCACTTTTTCTTTTCTATCATTTTCTTAGCTAACTCAGCTCCGATTAATGATTGTAGCAAATTCCCACTGTTTTTGTTTCCTGTACTTCCTTCTATGTAGGTAGTTGGGAGTTTCAAATCTTTCAATTGTTGAGCAACTCCCACTGCAGTCTTGTACTCCCATTCTGCTTTTTCTTGAGGGGTTAAACCTGCAGTTACCAATCTTTGATTTTCATAGGCTTGAGCATCGGCAGCTAGTTTTTTACTTTTAGCTTTGTATTGCTCAACTTCATATTGTTTCTTTTCTTTTGTTAAATTAAATTCAGCAACTTTTGCTTCTGTTTCTGCAGCAATAGTTTGTTGTATCTGCGCTTTTTCTAGTCTAGCTCTTTCTTTTGCTTTTTCTGCTTCTCCTTTTGCTTTTTCTTTTTGTGCACGGTAAAATTCTCTTTCTGCTTGTTGTTTTTCTAATTGTGTTTGTGCAACTTCTTCTTTTTGTAATTGTAATCTGTTGTCAAAAGTCTCTTCCCAATCAATTTCAGTAACTACAGCTTGTACTACAGTTAAACCGTATGATTTTAATGAATTTCCTTTTACTCTTACAGGTTCACCATTTTGCATTTTAATTCTGAATCTTTTTTGACGAGATTCTTTATTAGGAATAGTTCTAGTTACAGTACTGTCACCAATAATCTCTGGTTTTTGGTTTTCAGTATATTCTTCTAAAACATACATTCCATTTTCTAATTGATCTTGAAAATATCTGTCGAAATCTGCAGCCTGTCCTGAAATATAATCTTGTGCAGCCATAAGTTTACAAGTGTTTTTTATAGATTGATCGATATTAGGTATAATTCTAGATCGTATTAAATTTTTTTCCGTTTTGTTTCTATCAGCGACAGATAAAAACTGTTTTTCATCTGAAATATCGATACTTATGACAATTGATGTAGCAATTTTCCCTTTTACTGCGTCGTTAAATTCCCATTGACGTGATTTGTCTACATAGGCATACTGACTTTGATCTCCTAATTGTCCTTTTTTATTTGGTATCACATATTTTACTGGGATTTCAAATTGTATAGGGATTAATCTTCCCCACATTTTAGTTTTTAAACCTTGTTGAAATACTGCTTTTTGTCCGCCCCAAGGATATTGAACAGCATAAGCAGTTCCAGGTTCAGCGTAAAAGAATATTCCAGAAGTTATACTTAGTAATACACCTACAATAATTACGGTAATGCTTTTTTGTGTTGTTAACCATTCTAAGTCTTTTACTTTTTTAAAGAAAGGTTTTATTACAATAGATGCAAATCCTAGTAGGATTAATAAAATTCCGAAAAATGTTAGCATAGTTAGTTTAATGTTTTAAATAGTTGTTGTTAAAATATAATTTGAATTAAAGTTGATATAAGTTCAACAATAGCTTCTGTTAATTTTAATATGATAGTTATCATTTTTTAAGTTGTTTTTTAGTTAGTAATTAGATCAATTTCGAAATTGTTTGATGAATATATGGCGAACGAAATATCATTACCAAATTTTTGAAATAGATTTAATTTAATTGGATTTATATATGAAGTCAAAAAAGTCAAAAAAGTTTTAAACTAAAACTTATTAATCTTTATTATTGTTTTAAATGTTAACTTAATTTTTGTTTTATGTTTTTATGTGTAATAAAACAAAGGCCTTTTTTTGTTCGTGTTTTAAAAGCAAAGGAAAAATGGTCTTTTTAAGAAGTGAAAAAATTAATTTTATCTTTTTGATAAAAAAATTAATGATTTTTTCAGAATTAAATTTTTAAGTTTTTTGTTGTCAAAAATTGAAATTCAAACAACGTATAATTACCTATATTCGCAATAAAATTTTCAATTGTATGAGTATTGTATATGTTCTTATTGGTTTGGTGCTGTTAGTTTTTGGAGGTGACTTTCTAGTGAAAGCCTCAGTTGGACTTTCTTTTAAATTGAACATATCAAAAATGGTTATAGGTATGACAGTAGTATCTTTTGCTACTTCAGCTCCTGAGTTATTGGTTAGTTTACAAGCGGCTTTAGATGGTTCTCCAGCTATTGCTATTAATAATGTAATTGGGTCTAATATTGCTAATATTGGTTTGGTTTTGGGAGTTACGGCTTTAATAGGTCCTATAGCTGTAAGTAAAGATTTTTATAGGTTAAATTGGCCTGTAATGATGCTTTTTTCATTAGCCATCTTTTACTTTCTTCAAAATGATAATCAGTTAACAAATACAGAAGGAATAACTTTATTCTTAGGTTTGATTGTGTTTTTAATAGTTCTAATAAAGTCAGCAAAAGAAGATGATGCAGATTCAGATGAAGTAGATGATAAGTTAGCTAATACTGGTTATGGTAAAATAGCGATCTGGTTACTAATTGGAGCTGCTGCATTATATTTTGGTTCTGATTTGTTAGTTACTGGTGCAAAAGATTTAGCTGAACGTGTCGGAGTTAGCGAAGGTGTGATTTCTATTACAATGATAGCAATAGGGACTAGTGTGCCTGAGTTAGCTGCTTCTGTAATCGCTGCTGTTAAAGGAGAAAAGGCTATATCTTTAGGGAATTTAATAGGGTCAAATATTTTTAATATTGCTTCTGTTTTAGGTTTAACATCTATGATTAAAACTATTCCTGTTACAGAACCACAAATTTTAACAAGAGATATTTATTGGATGCTAGCATTTGCTTTTGTGATTTTACCTTTAGTGTTTATTCCTGAAAGATTTAAGTTAACTAGATTAAAAGGAGCAGTACTGTTTTTAGGATATTGTGTTTTTATTTATTTAGCTTTCTTATAAAAAACAAAAAACTCACATTAATTAATGTGAGTTTTTTTATCTACAAATGATATTATTTTACTTAATATCTGCGCTTTTTACAGTTTGAACGATTCTTCCTGCTACTTTGTATGGATCAGCATTTGAAGCTGGACGACGATCTTCTAACCATCCTTTCCATCCTTTTTCTACAGTAATAATTGGAATACGGATAGAAGCTCCTCTATCAGATACACCATAGCTAAAATCGTTAATTGAAGCTGTTTCGTGTAATCCTGTTAAACGTTGGTCGTTGTATTCTCCATAAACAGCAATATGCTCTTTAGTTACAGGTCTAAATGCTTCACAAACTTTTTCGTAAGTTTCTTTGCTTCCACAAGTTCTTAATAAAGTGTTTGAGAAGTTAGCATGCATACCAGAACCATTCCAGTCTCCTTTTACTGGTTTTGGGTGATATTCAATATAGAATCCGTATTTCTCAGTTAATCTATCTAATAAGTAACGAGCAACCCAAATTTCATCACCAGCTTTTTTAGCTCCTTTAGCAAATAATTGGAATTCCCACTGCCCTGAAGCAACTTCTTGGTTAATTCCTTCAAAGTTCAAACCAGCAGCAATACATAAATCAGCATGCTCTTCAACAAAATCACGACCATGAGTATTTTTACCTCCTACAGAACAGTAGTACATTCCTTGAGGTCCAGGATAACCACCAATAGGGAAACCTAAAGGTAATTGAGTGTGCGTATCCATAATAAAATACTCTTGCTCAAATCCAAACCAGAAATCATTATCATCATCATCAATAGTAGCTCTTGCATTTGATTCGTGTGGAGTACCATCAGCATTTAAAACTTCAGTCATTACTAAATAACCGTTGTCACGAGCTGGATCAGGATAAATAGCTACAGGCTTTAATAAACAATCAGAGTCTCCTCCTTCAGCTTGTTTTGTAGATGATCCATCAAAAGACCAAATAGGACAGTCTTCTATTTTTCCACTAAAGTCTTCAACAACTTTAGTTTTGCTTCGCATGTTTTGTGTTGGATAATATCCGTCTAACCAAATGTATTCTAATTTAGATTTAGCCATGATTTTTTTATCGTTAATTAGTTTATCATGCAAAAATGTATTTTTTTTCAAACACCCCCAAATTTTTTAGGGTTAAAAAACAGTTATTTTAAAAATAAATAATTTCACCCCTATTTTTTTAGGGTATTAATAGTAATTTTGCTTAAAATTATTAATAATGGCTACAATTAGATTTAATGCATTGCAGGAAACTCTTAACAGAGTACCGGTGTTAGTGGAAGAAAAAGAGCGTCGATCTCAGTTATATGCTAAATATGTATTTAATGAAAAAGCGATGCTTCAATATATGACAGCTGAAGCTTATAGAAGTGTAAGAGATGCTGTAGAGTTCGGACATAAGATAGACAGGAAGATTGCAGATCAAATTGCTGTAAGTATGAAAGATTGGGCTTTATCTAAAGGAGCTACACATTATACACATTGGTTTCAGCCATTAACAGGTTCTACAGCAGAAAAACATGATGCGTTTTTTGAAACCATTGAAGGAGGTAATGCCATGGAATTATTTGATGGAGGAAAATTAGTACAACAAGAACCTGATGCTTCTTCTTTTCCTCATGGAGGAATTCGAAACACTTTTGAAGCTCGTGGTTATACCGCTTGGGATCCTACTTCACCTGCTTTTATTTATGATACTACATTATGTATTCCAACAGTTTTTGTAGCGTATACAGGTGAAGCTTTAGATAATAAAACTCCATTATTAAGAGCGTTACAAGCCGTTGATGATGCTGCAACTGCAGTTTGCAAATATTTTGATAAAAATGTAACCAAAGTCTCAGCTACTCTAGGTTGGGAGCAAGAATATTTTTTAATTGATAAAGCTTTAGCCGCTTCTCGTCCTGATATTATGATGACAGGAAGAACTTTGTTAGGTCATGCTTCAGCAAAAGGGCAACAATTAGATGATCATTATTTTGGTTCAATTCCAACTCGTATTTTAAACTTTATGCGAGATTTAGAGCAAGAATGTATGTTACTTGGAATTCCTGTAAAAACAAGACATAATGAAGTTGCGCCGAATCAGTTTGAGGTTGCACCAATTTTTGAGGAAGCGAACTTAGCTGTTGATCATAATTCATTATTAATGGATTTGATGAAAAAGGTTTCTCAAAAGCATAATTTTAAAGTTTTGTTTCATGAAAAGCCTTTCAAAGGAATTAATGGATCTGGAAAACATAACAATTGGAGTTTAAGTACAAATACTGGAGTCAATTTATTGAGTCCTGGAAAAACTCCAATGAAAAACCTTCAATTTTTAACCTTTTTTGTAAATACAATTAAAGCGGTTTATGAATATGAAGAATTGATTCGAGCTTCTATAGCTAGCGCAGGAAACGATCATCGATTAGGTGCAAATGAAGCTCCGCCAGCAATTATATCTGTTTTTATTGGATCTCAACTTTCACAGGTTTTAGATGAATTAGAGAATGTAACCAAAGGAAAACTTTCACCAAAGGAAAAAACTGATCTAAAACTCAATATTATTGGTAAAATTCCAGAAATTTTATTGGATAATACAGATAGAAATAGAACATCGCCATTTGCGTTTACAGGGAATAAGTTTGAATTAAGAGCTGTTGGTTCTTGGTCGAATTGTGCTGGACCAATGACAGTTTTAAATACGATTATAGCGAAGCAGCTTAAAGATTTTAAAGTAGAAGTTGACAAGTTGGTCGACGGTAAAGGATTGAAAAAAGATGAAGCAGTATTTAATGTATTACGTGAATATATTAAAGCTTCAAAAGATATTCGATTCGAAGGTGATGGTTATGGTGATTCTTGGGAAAAGGAAGCAAAGAAAAGAGGATTGAGTAATCACAGAACCACACCAGAAGCTTTAAAAGCAAAGATTAGTGATAAAAATATTGCTGTTTTTGAAGAAATGAAAGTGATGAATCGTGTGGAGCTAGAAGCTCGTCATGAAATTGAGTTAGAAGAATACGCGAAACGAATTCAGATAGAGAGTAGGGTTTTAGGAGATATTTCTAGAAATCATGTAATTCCTACGGTAATTCAATATCAAAATACATTAATAGAAAATGTAAAAGGATTAAAAGAAATCTTTGGTAATGATTATCAAAAATATGCTTCGGAACAAATAGATTTAATTAAGAGAATATCGAATCATATTGTAGAGATTAATTCTATGATTGAAGATATGACTGATCAACGCAAAAAAGCAAATAAGTTATCTGGTCAAAAGAATGCAGAAGCGTATTGTAATAAGGTGAAGCCATATTTAGAAGATATTCGTTATCATGTAGATAAATTAGAATTATTAGTAGATGATAACTTATGGCCATTAACAAAATATAGAGAGTTATTATTTACTAAATAAGATGTTTTGAAGATCCTACCTTTTACAGAAGAGCATTGGAAACAAGTCACTAAAATTTACGAAGAGGGAATTCAAACAGGAAATGCTACTTTTCGAACTCAGGTTCCAGATTGGGAAACGTGGAATTCTAATTGTCACAAACATAGTCGGTTTGTGTTCATTAGTAAAGAAGAAGTTTTAGGTTGGTATGCGTTGACTCCAGTTTCTGCCAGATTTGAATACAGAGGTGTGGCCGAGGTAAGTGTTTACATTAAACCATCTGTAATAGGGAAAGGTATTGGTTCCTTATTAATGAATAATTTGATCCAATCTTCTGAGGTAAACGGAATTTGGACTTTATATTCAAGTATGTTTCCTGAAAACATAGGAAGTGTTCGTCTTCACGAGAAATTTGGATTTAGAAAAGTTGGTTTTAGAGAAAGAATTGCTGAGCAGAATGGAGTTTGGAGGGATACAGTAATATATGAACGAAGAAGTAAATAACAGTAAATTACTTTGGTAGTCTTACCTTTTAAAGTAATTTTGTGCTCAACAACAACACAAAATAATGAGTCAAGAAGTTTCTAAGAGATACGCACAAAGAGGTGTTTCTGCATCTAAAGAAGATGTACACAATGCGATTAAGAATATCGATAAAGGTTTGTTTCCTAAAGCATTTTGTAAAATCGTACCAGATTATTTAACGAATGATGATGAACATTGTTTAATTATGCATGCAGATGGTGCTGGAACAAAATCATCTTTAGCATATATGTATTGGAAAGAAACTGGAGATGTTTCTGTATGGAAAGGTATTGCTCAAGATGCGTTAATCATGAATATTGATGATTTGTTATGTGTCGGAGCAACAGATAATATTATGTTATCTTCTACTATCGGAAGAAACAAGAATTTAATTCCAGGTGAAGTTTTATCGGCAATTATAAATGGAACGGAAGAGTTAATAGCAGAGTTGAAAGAATTTGGTGTAACAATTCATTCAACTGGTGGTGAAACTGCCGATGTTGGAGATTTAGTACGTACAATTATTGTAGATTCTACGGTAACTGCTCGTATGAAGCGCGAAGATGTAATCGATAATGCTAATATTCAAGCTGGAGATGTAATTGTAGGGTTGGCTTCTTTCGGTCAAGCTTCTTATGAAAAGGAATATAATGGAGGAATGGGAAGTAACGGATTAACTTCCGCTCGTCATGATGTTTTCAATAATTATTTAGCTGAAAAATATCCAGAGAGTTTTGATGCTGCTGTGCCTTCTGATTTAGTGTATTCAGGAAATGTAAAGCTTACTGATGAAGTTGAAAATTCACCAATTGATGCTGGTAAATTAGTGCTTTCTCCAACAAGAACTTATGCACCAATTATTAAAGCGATTTTATCAAAATATAAATCAGACTCGATTCACGGAATGATTCATTGTTCTGGTGGAGCGCAAACAAAAATTTTACACTTTGTAGATAATCTTCATATTGTAAAAGATAATATGTTCGAAATTCCACCATTATTTAAATTGATACAAGAGCAATCGAAAACAGATTGGAAAGAAATGTATCAAGTATTTAATTGCGGACATCGAATGGAGCTTTATGTGAAACCAGATGTTGCTGAAGAAATTATAGCTATTTCAAAATCATTTAATGTAGATGCTCAGATTATAGGTAGAGTAGAAGCTTCAGAAAATAAGAAGTTAACGATTAATAGTGAATTTGGTACTTTTGAGTACTAGAATTGACAAAAAAAATAAAAAAGCTTCGAATTTTCGAAGCTTTTTTATTTGAGTAATTCAAAGTAATAAAAGTGAGACTATGAATATTTTCTTCACATTTATAAGTTTATAGTGACTTCGAATCCTATTGCATCCGAAATAGCTCCGTTTTTAAACTTGCTCTTGTAACTTACATTCCAATCTCGTCTGTCAATTTTAAAGCGAGCAAACATTTCTTTTTTATCATAGTTAAATTCAGCATTAAAAGTAATTGGTTTTGTAATCTCTTTAATAGTCATGTTTGCGTGAATTTTTCCTTTGTTATTTTTAAAATATTCAATAGTTAAGATCTCTAATTTAGCTATAGGATATTTTGGGACATCAAAAAAATCAGGATCCTTTAAATGATTAATTAAACTGTCTTTTCCTTCTTGTTCTTTAATGTCGTTATTGGTCATTGAATTCATATCTATTACAAATTCACCACCAGTAATTTTATTTCCTTTTTTTATAAAAAAACCTTCTTTGAATTGTATATAACCATCATGCCCTCCGAAATGAAAAGTATACTCACCAATCCATCTTATGGTACTGTTTTCAGTATTAATAGTTAATTTTTCTTGAGCTTCAATACCAGTAAGCAAAGAAAATAATGACACAAAAAGAATAATAATTTTTCTCATCGATTTAGATTTTAGATTCTGAGTAAAACTATTTTTGATATTCGTAAAAACTGTCAAATGATTGTAAAAGAAGTGTAAAAACTTGTCAATAAATCCTTAATTATAAGTTGATGTATTTTTGAATTTATGTTTTAGATAATTAACATTAATTTTTTGTGATTTCAGATAAAATTAAATGAGTTGTTGTATCTCCATAATCAATTAACTTATCTATAAATTCTTGTAGATGTAACTGATTTTTTAAAGCTACTTTCATGTGTATATTTTGTGAGCCTGTAATTCTATACGCTTTCTTGATTTCAGAAAATTGCTGAGATTCATTCATGAAGATCTTCAGTTTTCCACTGTATAATTTCAGTATAATAAAAGCTTCTATTCCGTAACCAATTTTCGCATAATCAATATCTGCTGAATATTTTTTAATCACTTCATTGTCTTCAAGCTTTTGAACTCTTTCCCGAACAGCAGAAGGAGATAAATTTATTTTTCTACCTATATCGGCAAATGATATTCTAGAGTTTATTTGTATTTCTTTCAGAATGGAAAGATCTATTTCATCAACCATTGAATCGTTTGTTTGTTTGATTTAAAAAAATGAATTCAACTTGATATTTCATAAAACACAACTGAATTAATTTCCTACTAAAATAATGGGTTTTTAATTTTGAATCAAGATTTTTTATTGATTTTATTTCATGGCCTTAAGTGTTTTTTTAATATTGATATTAGCAATTTTTCTGGGTTTTTTTATACAAACAGTAGTTGGATTTGCTGGTGCTTTAGTTGCTTTACCAATTCTATTGATTGGTATGAGTTTGCAAGACGCAATAGCTTACTTGGCTTTATTTTATTTGTATTCAAGTGTCATCTTAGTTTCTAAGGAATGGAAAAATATAGATAGACCAGTAATTCTTAAATTAGTTTTAGCTACCATTATAGGAGTTGGAATTGGTATTTGGGTGTTGCAGTTTGGAAAACCTTTAATTCTGAAAAAACTCTTAGGTGCTTTTATTCTTTTGTATGTTGCTTACACCACTTTCTTAATCAAAAATGAAGGTGTTAAAAATCCCAAATTAGGCTTTGTGTTTGGGTTATTCGGAGGTTTTTTCTCTGGCTTATTTTCTACTGGCGGACCTTTATATGTTATGGTTGTGAAAAATGATGTTGTTGATATGAAGGTTTTTAGAGCTACAATGATTGGTGTTTTAGGTTTAATTACACTAACTAGAGTTCCTATATTATTTGTACAAGATATACTAACTGTAAATCATGTTTATGATTCATTGTTTGTTATTCCTGTCTTTTTATTAGCAACTTTTTTAGGGAAGAAACTTTATTCTAAACTTAATGAAAAGGCGATGAAAAATATGGTTTTAAGTCTGCTGTTTATTTCAGGAATAGTTTTATTGATAAAGAGCTAAAATTACTTTATTCTATCAAAAACAAAATCAATTGCAAAGTCGTCATTAGCAACTTTGGCTTTTAATTGATTATTCTCTAACCAATAGGAAATTAATTTAGGAAATTCATTACTTGGGTTTTTACAAGTGAATGAGTTTTTAGTGAGTTCAGTGAATTCAAATAAAGTTGGTCTTTGGTTTACTCCAGTAACTTGTAAATATTTATTCCCCTGGATTTCAATAATAGCTAGATTTTCTTTAAAAACAGTATCTTTTTCTTGAAGAGAATATCCAATTCCACTAAAATTTTGATTCCATATTTCAAAAGTTTCTTTTGAATTTTCATTATTAACACGTTTCCATTTTCCTATTAAGAAATCCGGATTAGTAACTTCTTGCTTACAAGACACGATTATTAGAAGAAAAAAAATAAAAAATAGCTGTTTCATATCAAACAATTTTTGTTCATACGCTGATTTCCAGTACAACAAATTTAAAGAAAAGTCGTAAATTCGCACACCAACGAAAAGAATAATGCTAGATAAATTACAGATTGTTAAACAACGTTTCGATGAGGTATCAGATTTAATCATTCAACCGGATATTATTTCTGATCAAAAACGTTATGTTCAGTTAAATAAGGAATATAAAGATTTAGGTAAAGTTGTAAAAAAAGCGGACGAATATCAAACGCTTTTAAACAATATAGATGAGGCTAAAGAAATCATTGCAGACGGAAGTGATGCCGAAATGGTCGAAATGGCTAAAATGGAGATGGATGAAGCTAAAAATAGAATTCCTGCTTTAGAAGAAGAGATCAAATTTTTATTAATTCCTAAAGACCCTGAAGATGGTAAAAATGCTGTAGTTGAATTACGTGCAGGAACAGGAGGAGATGAAGCTAGTATTTTCGCTGGAGACTTATTTAGAATGTATTCTAAGTATTGTGAAGGTAAAGGTTGGAAAGTTTCTATTGTAGATTATAGTGAAGGAACAAATGGTGGATTTAAGGAAATTCAGTTTGAAGTTTCAGGTGAAGATGTCTACGGAACTTTAAAGTTCGAAGCTGGAGTTCATCGTGTACAACGTGTACCTCAAACAGAAACTCAAGGTAGAGTTCATACTTCTGCTGCAACTTGTATGGTTTTTCCTGAAGCTGAAGAGTTTGATGTTGAAATTAATCCAAAAGATGTTCGTATCGATTTCTTCTGTTCATCTGGACCAGGAGGTCAGTCTGTAAATACAACGTATTCAGCAGTTCGTTTAACGCATATTCCAACAGGTTTGGTTGCACAATGTCAGGATCAGAAATCTCAGCATAAAAACAAAGAAAAAGCATTTAAAGTATTACGTTCTCGTTTATATGATTTAGAGTTGGCTAAAAAACAAGCTGAAGATGCAGCAAAAAGAGGTTCTATGGTAACTTCTGGTGATCGTTCGGCTAAGATTAGAACATATAATTATCCACAAGGTCGTGTTACAGATCATAGAATCGGATTAACACTTTACGATTTACAAAATATTGTAAATGGAGATATTCAAAAAATTATAGACGAGCTTATGCTTGCTGAAAATACTTCTAAATTAAAAGAGTTAGGAGAAACAATTTAATAAAGACGCAACCTTTTGGTTGCGTTTTTAGTTTATGAAATATTACTAATGAATTACAGTAGAGATAAAATCATTAACATCGCTTTTTATAATGTTGAAAATCTATTTGATACAATAGATGATCCGTTAACTAATGATGACAAGTTTACACCAACAGGGGAGCGAAAATGGACACATAAAAGGTATTTTAAAAAGCTTCAGAAAATAAGTTATGTAATTTCTCAAATAGGGAAAGATTCATCTAACGAAGCTCCAGCAATTGTTGGTTTAGTTGAGGTAGAAAATACTAAAGTATTGAATGACTTAATTCATCAAAAAAAACTTTTTGAATACGGTTACAGATATATTCATTTTGATTCTAAGGATGAACGAGGAATAGATACAGCTTTACTCTACAGAGATCAATTTTTTGATCCTGTAAATAGTAAAAAAATTCAATTCGATTTTATTGATGAAAATGGAGAAAGAGATCATACAAGAGATGTTTTATTAGTTTCTGGTTTTTTAAATGGAGATTTAATTCACATTATCGTAAATCACTGGCCGTCTAGAAGAGAAGGAGAAGAGATTACTAAGCCTAAAAGAATAAAAGCAGCTCAAGTAGTTAAACAAGTAATTGAAGAAATAAAAGAGGAAGATCAGCAGGCAAAGATTATTATTATGGGAGATTTTAATGATAATCCATCTTCAGAAAGTATTAAAGAGTATTTAGTTTCCGAAGATTTTCATAATCCGATGTTACATCTTCATGCGAAAGGATTAGGTTCTCTGACGTATAAAAAAGAATGGTTTTTATTCGACCAAATTATCGTTTCTAAGAACCTATTTGAAGATGAGGTTGAACACAAGTTCATAGCAGCAAAAATATTTAATAAAAGATGGTTAAAAACTCATAAAGGAAAACGTAAAGGAAGTCCATTTAGAACATATATTGGACCATGGTATAAAGGTGGTTTTTCAGATCACTTTCCCATTTATGCAAGTTTTTTAAAAAAGTAATTTGAAAAAAAAGGTAAAAAAAAACCAGCTGATAAAGCTGGTTTTTTGTTTTATTACTTTATTCTATTACTCAACAGTAACAGACTTTGCTAAGTTTCTAGGTTGATCAACATTCTTTCCTAACATTACAGCTATGTGATATGATAGTAATTGAAAAGGAATTGTTGTTAATAGTGGCGTAAAAGCTTCTTCTGTTTCAGGAATTTCAATTACATGATCTGCTATTTCTTTTACAGTTTCATCACCTTCAGTAACAATTGCAATAATCTTTCCACTTCTCGATTTAATCTCTTGAATATTACTTACTACTTTTTCGTAATGACCTTTTCTTGTTGCAATTACAAAAACAGGCATATTTTCATCAATTAAAGCAATAGGTCCGTGTTTCATCTCAGCAGCAGGATAACCTTCTGCATGGATATAAGAAATTTCTTTAAGTTTTAAAGCACCTTCTAATGCAACTGGGAAATTGAACCCTCTACCTAAATATAAACAGTTTGTTGCGTCTTTGTAATGGTAAGCTATTTCTTGAACCTCTTTGTCTATTTTTAATAAATTCTCTACCTGATTAGGAATTTGCTGCATAGTTTGTAAGTACTTGTTTACAGCAGTTTTAGATAAAGTTCCTTTTGCTTGAGCTAACTTTAAAGAAATTAAAGAAAGAATTGTAATTTGAGTTGTAAATGCTTTTGTAGATGCAACTCCTATTTCCGGTCCGGCATGTGTGTAAGCTCCAGCATGAGTTTCTCTCGCAATAGAAGATCCTACAACATTACAGATTCCAAATACAAATGCTCCTTTAGATTTAGCAAGTTTAATTGCTGCTAATGTATCAGCTGTTTCACCAGATTGTGAAATAGCAATTACAACATCTTTTGGAGTTATAATTGGATTTCTATATCTAAATTCAGAAGCATATTCTACTTCAACAGGAATTCTGGCCATATCTTCAAGAAGATATTCTCCGACTAATCCAGCATGCCAAGATGTACCGCAAGCGATGACAATGATTCTATCGGCATTTAAAAATTTAGAAATATTATCATCAATACCAGCCATTCTAATAATACCTTCATTGGCTAGCATTCTTCCTCTAAATGTATCAGTAATAGCTTTTGGTTGCTCGTAAATTTCTTTTAACATGAAATGATCATAACCACCTTTTTCGATTTGATCTAAATTCAATTTTAATTCTTGAATTTTAGCGTCAACAGGTTTATCATTATCTATCTTACGAACACGTATTCCTCTACCTTTTTTTATGATTGCAAGTTCGCCGTCCTCTAAGTAAACAGCGTCTTTTGTGAATTCAATAAATGGAGAAGCATCAGAAGCAACAAAAAACTCTTCGTTATTTTCACCTACGCCAATAGCTATTGGACTACCTAATCGTGCTACAACTAATTCGTTTGGTTTAGTTTTATCAAAAACAGCAATAGCATATGCACCAATTACATTTGTTAATGCTAATTGAACAGCTTTACCTAATTTACAACCTTCTTTTCTTTTGACTTCTTCAATTAAGTTTACTAAGACTTCAGTATCAGTATCACTTTGAAATTCATAACCTCTAGAAATTAGTTCTTTTCTAATGGTATCATAATTTTCAATAATACCATTGTGAACAATGACTAAATTCCCAGACTGTGAAAAATGTGGATGTGAATTTACATTATTCGGCACACCATGGGTAGCCCATCTTGTGTGTCCAATACCAATTTTACCTTTTTTTCTAGACTCGTCATTATTAGTAATAACCTCAAGATCTGATACTTTACCTTTTGTTTTAGATAAGTTCATCTCTGAACCATCATACATCATTATTCCAGCACTATCATAACCTCGGTATTCGAGTCTTTTAAGGCCATTAATTACTATAGGATAAGCGTTTCGTTCTCCTATGTAACCAGTAATTCCACACATAATTTTTTAGTTTTTTAATTAATTGTTGTCTTTTTCTTCGGTAAATGAAATTGTTAGTTTGGCTCTCTTTTCACCGTTAGTAGCAGAATTATTTAAAATTGTAACTCCTCTAGGATTCCAATTGTAAGTTTCAATATTTAAGTTTCTAATTGTTCCTGTATTTGGATCTATAGCTAGGTCTGTTGGTGTATTGAAAACTCGTAAACCTAAAGGAGAATTTTCTGTTATTTCCCCAGATATTAAATCAGATATATAGTCTGTTATTCCAAATGAATATGAGCTAGGTTTAGAATCTTCTAATTGTAGTCTACCACCAAATAAATCAGGTCCTTCAGTTATCGCATCAAGGATTTGTTGATCACCTTCAGATGTTTGTCTGAATAATAACATCTGTAAAGGAACAGAAGTAGTGTCCCTAGATGCATCAATATTAAATGTTAATGTTGCATCATTAATTAGAATGTTTCTATTTCTTAAATTTTGAAGTTCACTACCATTTAAAATATTAATCCTAGCCATACTTCCAGCCGTTCCTTGGATATTGAAACTATTTGAAGGAGGTGTATTTTGAATAGGAGACATTGAGTATTTACTGTTTCGTACTCTATCTAAAGGAAATGTGTAGGCTCTCGCCAATGTGTCTTTTAAACTCAAGGCAGTTTCTCCTTCTTTTATTTCGTAACGTGTAATTGTATAATAAAATTCTACAGCAGCAGAAGAAGTATTTCCAGATAATTGAAACGGTATAAGAGATCCTGCAGTTGCATTAGTTTCTACTTTAATTCCTTTGAAGAAATTATTGAATGTAACTGAATTTTCAAATTCTGGGCCACTGAATTTATCCCAAAACATAGCTCTCATTTTATCAGTATCTAAAGGAACTGCTAAAAACGGATTAGGAGCAGAGTTAGTATTCCCATTATTTAGTCTAATGGTATCTCTGTATGTCCCATTAACATTACCCATAACATCACTAACACTTCTTGTAATTACATACATTGTATCGTTAGGACTTGGTGAAAATTCAAAACCTAGATCTTCATTCAAAACTTCTGTACCAGCATAATTAGCATCTGATTGAAAACTATTCGTTTCTGTAGGATTGTTTGGATCCAATGTGTTTAAGAAAGTTTCATTCACAACGACTGATAAAGGCATTTTTACAGTTGCATCACCTAGAATAGAATCTAATCTAAATCTTGGGATATTATCAGCAGTTGTTCTAATGTTGGTAGCGGTATAAGGAAGTTTTAAAATTACTCTATCTAATTGAAAAAAAGAATCTATTTTTCTTGCTTGAGTTTCTTCATCAACTGCACTTTTTCGATCTACTGTTTGTGGATTTGGAGTAGCTACACTTAATTGACTAACAAAAGAAGCATTGATCGATTTGTAATCACTATTGTTGTAAACACCAAACCAATATTCTCCTAATGCCCCTATTGTGATATTATCAGCGCGTACAGAACTAATGTCCATTGGCGTAATTTCAACTTCAAGTGTTATTTTATCAGTACTAAATTCATTATTACTGATCACGTTACCTCCAATTTCTCTAAAATCTTTTTCACAAGACATCATCAATATGAAGCTTATGAAAGTTAGAGATGCATAAAAAATCTTTTTCATTATAAAAATTTGATAAATTAAGAATCCTGAAGCTCTAATACACTTTCTTTGTAGAAATCTAAGTAAGCTTCTGTTAAATACTCTTCAGATTGGTAGTCAAGAACAGTAACGCCACTTTCAGAGATGAATTGCTCTAAATCTTCAGAAAAATCAGAACTTCCTTTAATAATAGCATCCGAATTTAAGATTGCGTTCCTTAAAATATTTTCTTGATTTGGAGTTTGAAGATGAGATACAGTGTCGTTGTCTATTTTATCAAACTTTACTTTGTCAATAAGTTTGGGGTTTAATTCACCTGGAAACTCATTACTATATAAAGAAGTAACAATTTTACTTTCACTGAATAAAGGTTCTTCTCTATAAAACTCTTTTAAGTAAAGAGGTAATAAAGAAGCCATCCATCCGTGAACGTGAATTATATCTGGAGCCCAATTTAATTTCTTTACGGTTTCTACTACACCTTTAGCAAAGAAAATCATTCTTTCATCATTATCGTCGAATAATTTATCATCTTCATCCGTGTAAATAGCTTTACGCTTAAAGTATTCATCGTTATCAATGAAGTATACTTGCATTCTTTCTTTAGGAATAGAAGCTACTTTTATGATTAAAGGCATATCCATATCGTCTATGATAAGATTCATCCCTGATAAACGAATTACTTCGTGTAGTTGATGCCTTCTTTCGTTGATAACCCCAAAACGAGGCATAAAAATTCGCGTTTGAACCCCCTTAGAATGTGCATATTTAGCAACATTAAACGCCGTAGATGATAATTCTGTTTCTGGTAAATATGGAATTACTTCCGAAGAAACATATAATATTCTCTTATCCTTCATTAAATCGAACTCTTTATAAAGCGGCAAAACTACGAAATTTTATGCTAAAATCCTGTTAAATTGCTAATTTTGCTCTTGTTCTAATAATTTTACACATGAAAATATTCAAGTCTAAATCAGATTTAAAAAGCTATATTTCACTAAAAAAAGAAGAAGGAAATTCAATCGGATTTGTACCTACCATGGGGGCGCTTCACAAAGGACATTTGTCTTTGGTAAAGAGAGCAATAAAGAAAAACGACGTTACAATTGTAAGCATTTTTGTAAACCCAACTCAATTCGATAAGAAAGAAGATTTAGATAATTACCCGAAAACGTTTGAGAAAGATGTTGAATTATTGAAAAGTGTAAATTGTGATGCCGTATTTGTTCCTGCTGTTAATGAAATTTATGGGGATAATGTGAATTCTGAAGCTTTTGATTTTGATGGATTAGAACATCAAATGGAAGGGAAATTTAGAGATGGACATTTTGATGGTGTTGGAACTATCGTTAAAGCTTTGTTTGAAATCGTAGCACCAAATGTTGCGTACTTTGGAAAGAAAGATTTTCAACAACTTCAAATCATTAAAAAAATGGTGGAGAAATTAAATCTTCCAATCAGAATAAAAGGAATGCCGATTTTCAGAGAAAAAGATGGTTTGGCAATGAGTTCAAGAAATACAAGATTAACTCCTGAACACAGAGAAGCAGCACCTTTTATCCATAAAACTTTAAAAAAAGCTAGAAAAAAAATTGGCACAAAAAATGTAACGGAAATAACAAAATGGGTAGAGAATCAATTTAAAAAACATCCACTTCTAGAATTAGAGTATTTTATTATAGCTGAAGAAAAAACGTTACAAACTGCTGAAAATTTTGATGCTACAAAAAGATACCGTGCATTTATTGCCGTATTTGCTGGAGAAATTAGATTGATAGACAATGTCCGATTCAAAAACAATTAAAATAATTAAAGAATAAATTCCTTAAAAACAGTATTTTTGTCGCATGTTAGTACAAGTTGTAAAATCTAAAATTCACCGAGTTAAAGTAACAGGTGCAGATTTAAATTATATCGGGAGCATCACTATAGATGAAGATTTAATGGATGCCGCTGGAATCATAGAAGGAGAGCGAGTTCAAATCGTAAATAATAATAACGGAGAGCGTTTAGAGACTTACGCAATTCCAGGACCAAGGAAAAGTGGAGAAATTACATTAAATGGAGCTGCTGCTAGAAGAGTTCAAAAAGGAGATGTTTTAATCTTAATTGTATATGGATTCTTAGAGTTAGAAGAAGCAAAAAAATTTAAGCCTCAACTAGTATTTCCTAACGAGGAAACAAATTTATTAGAGTAGTTTGAATACTTCACAAAAGAAAATTTTAAAAATAATTTTACCTCTCATTTTGGGAGGTTTTTTAGTTTGGTATTCTTTGTCGGGAATGGACAAAGACAAAATGATCGGCTACGTAAAATCTGCTAATTATGGTTGGATTATTTTAGGACTTTTTTTTGGAGTTTTAAGCCATTTATCTAGAGCGTATCGTTGGAAATTTTTATTACAACCAATGGGTTATAAACCAGATTTTGGTAATAGTACCATGGCAGTTATTATTGCTTATTTGGTGAATTTAGCTGTACCAAGAGCAGGCGAGGTTTCTAGAGCTTTAGTCATGACAAATTACGAAGATATACCTTTCGAAAAAGGATTTGGAACTATCGTTGCAGAACGAATGGCAGATTTACTAATGATGCTCATAGTTATTGCGATCACTTTATTTGTTCAATTTGATTTCATTTATAATTTATTAACCAAGAACTTTAATCCAGTTAAAATTATTATTCTTTTAGCCGGACTAATTGTTGGTTTTTTAATTTTTACTAGATACGTAAAGAAAGCAAATTCAGGAATTGGATTAAAAATCAAAAATTTTGTCAACGGATTGATAGAAGGCGCTACTAGTATTTTTAAGATGGAAAATAAATGGGCTTTTATTTTTCATACTGTATTTATCTGGGTAATGTATGTCGCCATGTTTTGGGTAACCATTCCATCGATAGAGGGTTTAAAAGTTCCTTTTGGAGCAGTTTTAATCGGTTTTATTGCTGGTGGATTTAGCATCGCAGCAACCAATGGAGGAATAGGATTATATCCTATAGCTGTAGCTGGTGCATTTATGTTATTTGGTGTTGAAAAAGATCCTAGTGAAGCTTTCGGTTGGATAATGTGGACTGCGCAGACTTTAATGATTGTAGTATTTGGCGGACTAGCTTTTTTACTACTACCTATTTATAACAAGGCAAAATAGTTTTTTGTCTAAAGTTGAAGGTAAAAATAGACTTGAAATGCAATAAAGATTTTGGGATTAGGTTTGTGTTTTAAATAACTGATAACTGATAACTGATAACTGATAACTGATAACTGATAACTGATAACTGATAACTGATAACTGATAACTGATAACTGATAACTGATAACTGATAACTGATAACTGATTTCATGCCAAAAACAAAAACAACTTTTTTCTGTCAGAATTGTGGAGCGCAACACGCGCAATGGGTAGGACAATGTCCGAATTGTAAACAATGGAATACAGTTGTAGAAGAAGTAATCCAAAAAGAAGAAAAGAGAAATTGGAAAACACCTTCAAATACACAAAAAGTTGTTTCTAAACCTAGAAGAATTCAAGAAATTGAATTGAATACAGAAGAGCGAATTATTACTCGAAATAATGAGTTAGATGTAGTTTTAGGTGGTGGATTGGTAAAAGGTTCTATCACGTTATTAGGTGGTGAACCAGGAATTGGTAAATCAACATTATTACTGCAAGTTGCTTTACAAATTCCGCAGAAGGTATTGTATGTTTCTGGAGAAGAAAGTCAATCGCAAATTAAAATGCGAGCTGAACGTTTGCAAAATGAAGATTCAAATTGCTTGATTTTAACAGAAACAAATACACAACAAATCTTTAGAAATGTAGAAGAAGTTCAGCCTGATGTTTTAGTCATAGATTCTATCCAAACATTATACACGAATAATATTGAAGCTTCACCAGGAAGTATTTCTCAAATTAAAGAAACTTCCGCTGAGTTGATCAAATTTGCGAAAGAAACAAATACACCAGTTTTATTAATCGGACACATTAATAAAGACGGAAATATAGCGGGACCAAAAATCTTAGAACATATGGTAGATGTTGTGCTTCAGTTTGAAGGAGACAGAAATCATACCTATAGAATTTTACGTTCTCAAAAAAACAGATTTGGTTCTACAGCAGAATTAGGAATTTATGAAATGTTATCCGACGGTTTACGTGAAGTTAAAAATCCATCAGAGATTTTAATTTCAGAAAAAGATACCGATTTAAGTGGAACAGCAATTGCTTCAACTTTAGAAGGTGTTCGTCCGTTAATGATAGAAATTCAAGCTTTAGTAAGTACTGCAGTTTATGGAACTCCACAAAGATCTACTACCGGTTATAATTTAAAACGTTTACATATGATTCTGGCTGTTTTAGAGAAACGAGCTGGATTTAAACTTGGTGCAAAAGATGTGTTCTTAAACGTTACTGGAGGTATTTATATCGACGATCCTGCAATAGATTTAGCTGTTGTGGCAGCAATTCTTTCTTCAAATCAAGATATTGCAATTAATCCAGATGTATGTTTCGCTGCAGAAGTAGGTTTAGCAGGAGAAATTCGTCCTGTTTCTAAAATCGATCAACGTATAGTTGAAGCAGAAAAGTTAGGTTATAAAACATTTGTAACTTCAAAATACAATAAGATTACATCTAAAAATCATTCGATTAAACTCATTTTAGTGGGTAAGATAGAAGACGCTTTTGCTACATTGTTTGCATAATTTTTTTACTTTGTTGAAACCCTTTATTTTTTTCTTCGTTATTAAGGGTAAATCAACGCAATCAAATACGTGTCTAAACAAATCGACATATTAATTTATCAATGTAAAAAGGGCAATAGAAAAGCTCAAATGCATATTTATGACAAATATTGTAATGCCATGTTTACTGTTGCATGCAGATATTTGCCAGATGAAGAAGCTAAAGAAGCTATGCAAGAAGGGTTTCTAAAAGCATTTTTAAATATTCAAACATTTGAAAAAGACAAAACTTTTGGAGCTTGGTTAAAGCGAATCGTTATCAATCAATGTATCGATCAATTGAAAAAGAGAAAATTAGAAACAAGTCCTATTGAGGAGGTTCAATTAGAAATTGTTGATGATGAAGATTGGTTATTTGACTCACAAATTACAAAACAAGAAATTTTACAAGCTATAGACCAGTTAAGAGAAAAATATCAATTGGTAGTGAAATTATATCTGTTGGAAGGTTACGATCATTCTGAAATCTCTCAAATTTTAGGAATCGAAGTGAAAACTTCTCGAACACAATTGAGAAGAGGTAAATTACAGTTAAGAGAATTATTAAAAAAATATTTCAATGAAGCGAGACATTAGAGAGCTTTTTAAAGAAGATGAATTCGAAAAAGAGTTACCAGAAAATCATAGAATTGAGTTTTTAGAAAAACTTAAAATAACTTCCAAAAAGAAAAAATTTCCTTTTAAAAAAATGATGGGTTTGGTTGCTTCAGTTCTTGTTTTAGTTTCTGTATATCTGTTTTTGCCAGATGATAAAATTGAAGAAAAAGATCAGCGATTATTATTACATGTTCAGCAAATAGAAACAGAATATTTAAAGAATATTAATACAGAATGGAATAATTTTTTAGAGCTAACAGACGATGAAAAACTGATAAAAAAGTATGACGATAAACTGAAGAAATTATCAGAAAGTTATAAAGTCATATTATCTAGATTTAATAAAAATCCTAATGATATAAACACTTTAGAAGGTTTGATTTCTAATCTTCAAAAAAGATTACAAGCTTTAAAAGATATACAAGCGCACATAAAAAATTTAAAAGAAAAAAAAGCAACTCATGAAACGATTATTATTTAGCCTATACTTTTTAAGCAATTTTGTTTTTGCACAAACAGAGATATTATATAGTAAAAGTTTTCAAATGAAGAATATTGATAGTCTAAAACTATCTTTAAAAAATGTTCCTTTAGACATTAAACCATCAGAAGACAATCAAATTCATTTTGACTTTAAGCTAGAGTTTGAAAATTTTTCTGATAAAGAAAGAATTTCTTTTTTGGAGTCCATAAAGTTTAATGAAGAAATTATAGATGAGGTTATAAATTTTGATGTAAAAAGTGAAATTGAATTAAATAGAACACATGCTTTTTATGAAAGAGTAACTGATGATGAGCTTTCTAAGCTCGTAAACGGAGTAATTAAAAATTACATGGTTTTTTCCTTGAAAAGGAAGAGTAAGAAAGAAATTTTAAAGAAATACAGAAAAGGAAAAGGAGAGGATTATGAAAAATTTATAAGATTAAAAGAAAAAGTAATAGTAAATAATGATAAAAAGCTAATTAAAACTTTTTTCACAATACGTATTCCTAAACAATTAAACACAACTATAGATTTAAAAGCAAAACAATGTAATTTAGATTTTAATGAATTAGAATTTAAAAACTTAAATGTATTTGTAGATGGAGGATATCTCAAAATCAGAAAAATTAACAAATCAAAATTGACCTGTTGGAATGGTAGTGTCTTTTTAGGTGAAGTAGATAGTAGTATTATTACAGCAAGAAGTACAACCAATATTTTAATTGGAGGAATTGCTAATTCCAATATCATTGGAGAACATACAAAAGTAGAAATTGGAGAAGTTGGAGAATATAATGATATTAAAGATTTTGGAAGTAGGTTTTATCTTTATGATTTTACTGATAGTTTTAAAAAGATGAATTTTAAAGGAGAGTATTCTAAAATTTATTTTTACGAACCAGATAATGATTACAAATTGCGTGCTTATGGGAATACTTCGGTTTTTAAATATGGAGAAATAGAGGCTAAGGTAGAACCAAACAAAGAGCAAAAGAAAACACATATGTTCGGAGTTAAAAGGAAATATAAAAAGCCGTACGCAGGAGAACTTTATTTTGATATAGAAAACACAGAATTTAATCTAAAGGAATTTGAAAAAAAATCTAAATAAAAAGGGAGAATTCGATTATAAAAAAGAAAATTAAAGCAAGTAGAACAGTTGTTACTGTTCTCTTGCTTTTTTATGTTTATAAAATTGATAGATTCCGCCCTAGATAAAATCTAGGTTAGAAAAGTTTTTATTTAGAACTTTAGCGTTATCAATCGACAGCCATTTGTCTAAAATTGTAGCATAAACTTCTCTAAAATCTACAGTGTATTTTAAATCTCCATTATCGTCCAAATCATCTAAATTCGGAAGATTATTATACATTCCATTTTTCTTTAGGTTTTTTCCAATCACAAAAACATTATTTGCAGTTCCATGGTCAGTTCCGTTAGAACCATTTTGTTTTACACGTCTACCAAATTCAGAAAATGTAAGAATTAATGTATCGTCAAATGTGTTATTGCGCTTTAAATCTTTTACAAAAGCATCTATACTTTCTGCATACACTTTTAATAATCGCGCTTGTCTATTTTTCTGATTTGCATGTGTATCAAATCCAGTTAAACCAGCATAATAAATTTGTGTATCTATTCCAGAAGAAATAAACTCAGCAATTGTTTTTAGCTGTTTTCCGAATGCATTTTTAGGATAATCTACTGAAGACGATTGTGTTTTTGTTTTTTCATAAATATACGAAGCCGAAGATTTAGCATCAATCATGGTGTTGTATAAGTAGCCTAAATTGTGTTCACTTAAATGTTTGTCGTTCGTATAATTATTGAAAACATTGTCAAAAAAAGGCTGATTTAATAAACGGTGAAATAACTTCGGATTTGTAATTGCCAAGCCGTTTTGGTGATTTCCTTTCAACAGTAAAGAAAGACTTTCGTCTACTTCAATAGCACGATATGGTTTTGAGTTTGTGACATCTAAAAAACGACCAACCCAACCCGATTGTAAATATTCATTGCTATCACTAGCGGTTTGCCAAATATCTGTTGATCTAAAATGTGATCGATTCGGATTTGGGTACCCTACATTATTAATAATCGATATATGTCCATCATCAAATAAACTTTGCAAAGGAGCTAAACTCGGATGAAATCCTATTTCCCCATTTAATTGTAATAATTGATTTTTCTGAAGTGCTATATTCCCTCTGTTTTGATAGTAAAGATCATTTCTAAACGGAACAACAGTGTTTAATCCGTCATTTCCACCTTTCAATTGAATAATCACTACTTTTTTGTATGAATTCACTTGGGAAAGTGTCGTTTCAAAAGCTTTTAAAAACTGAGGAACTAAAAAAGCTCCACCTGTAGCTAGCGATGTTCTTTTAATAAAATTTCTTCTTTTCATGATCTTACTATTTTAACATAATTGAAACTCTGGAAGTGATAATAACTGAATGCAAAACTCCTTTTTAGGTAGTTTGTAATATTGTTTCAGTAATTCTTTGGTTCCGATACTTATTGGGGCTGTAATTAATACATCAACAAGTTCTACGTTAGAAATATTACTGTATTTTTTTTCAAAGTTCTCCCAATCGGTAGTTGTTTTTATAAAAGTTTTACGCTTTCGTTTTCTCTTTTTAAAATCAGTAATTACAGCTTTAAAATCATCTTTATCAGAATATGTGATTTCCGCGTTATTTAATAATACAGAAGCCAAACGAAGTCGTGTAACAATAGTGTTACTATCTATCCAATTTTGTCCGCCTTTCCAGCCGGCAACATTTGGCGGTGACAATAAAATCTGGCCTAATAATTTCTGAATAAGTAGTTCTTGTTTTTCTTTTTGAAATGTAAACGGAACAATGTGATGAGTACCTACAATTAATTCTATTGGAGATTTAATCTTTGTTCCAATATTTGTTTCGTCGTAAAACCAATCTGACGAAAGAATGTGTTTCATCAAGTTTTCAATATTGTAGTCTGTAAAGAAAATAGTTGTTAGTTCTTCTATTTTATCATTATCTATTTTATCATTTACAAAATAACTGTAGATTTTCTTGCAGATAAAACGTGCACATTGTTTTTTGCTTAAAACAATATCGATAATGTCGTCACCAAAAAAGTTTCCTGTTTCACCTAAAAAAGTTTTTTCGTTATAATCATGTTTTCGCTTTCTTAGTTTAAAGTTGCCTTTAAAATCATGATTATATCCTGTGAAAGCTCTAGCAGCTTCTTTAATATCGGTTTCTGTATAATTTCCTTGACCTAATGTGAAAAGTTCTAGCAACTCTCTGGCAAAGTTCTCATTTGGACTATCTTTTTTATTCTGTTTGTTGTTTAAATATTTCAACATGGCCGCTTCTTTAGAAATCGCTTTTACAAAAGCTCTAAAATCGCCGAGTGCATATTTTCTAAGCGTATTGTTGTATTGTAAAACATGTAAAATATTTTTGTCTTCACAAACAAAATGATTTGCCCAAAACAAGGTCATTTTTTCTCTTAATATTTCTGAAGGCTTATTTAAACGATCGATCCAAATACCATTAAGCTCTTTTACTTTTTTTCTACTGATTTTCATTAGTTCTTTTCTTCTTTTTTTGTTTTTAATATCTTCTGAAGAAAGACGATCAGCAAAACTGGTGTCGATGTATAATGGAGTAATTTTTTTTGAAGCTTGAAAAATATCATGAATCACTTCAGCTTTTTCTTTAGTTTGAAGTGCTTTAATTTCTTGAGGTTGTAAACCAAAACCAATTCTATGGTAAAGATGGAGTATATGATTTGTTTTCATAATATTAAGACAGTATTTAGTAGAGAAGGTTTAATATAAAAATAAAAAAACCTCGCTAAATCAGCGAGGTTTTCAATATTATTTAAAGTAAAATTACTTCTTATTTACTTCTTTAATGTACTTTTCTAAAGCCATTGTCATAGAAGGAGTTTCTGGAGTTGGAGCAGAAATATCTACTCTTAAGCCGCGTGCTTCTACTGCTTTAATTGTTGAGTTTCCAAATACTGCGATTCTGGTATTGTTTTGTTTAAAATCTGGGAAGTTTTCAAATAAACTTTCAATACCTGAAGGACTGAAGAAAACTAGTACATCATAAAATACATCTTCTAAGTCAGATAAGTCACTAACAACAGTTCTGTATAAATCAGCTCTTTGCCAATTTACACCCAACTTATTTAATTCATCAGGAATTAATGACTTCAATTTGTCAGAAGAAGGTAATAAGAATTTCTCGTCTTTATGTTTTTTAATTAATTTACATAATTCAGGAAAAGTTCTTGTTCCTACATATATTTTACGCTTACGATACACTACATATTTTTGTAAGTAGTAAGCCACAGCTTCAGATTGACAGAAATATTTCATACTGTCTGGTACGGTAAAGCGCATTTCTTCAGCAATTCTAAAGAAATTATCCACTGCATTTCTACTTGTTAAAATAATAGCTGTAAAGTTACTTAGGTCAATTTTCTGAGCCCTAACCTCTTTTACAGGTATTCCTTCTACATGAATAAATGAACGGAAATCAACTTTTACTTTTTGTTTTTCAGCTAAATCAAAATAAGGCGATGTCTCAGTTTTTGGTGCTGGTTGAGACACTAAAATCGTTTTCACTTTCATAAAACTCTCTTTATATAGTTGTTGTTTTATAAATGATTAGCAAAGGAGCTAATTCGAGGGTGCAAAAGTACAAAATAAAATAGAAGAAGTGATTAAAAATCAGCTTTTTGTTATTTTTTGTAATCAAGAATACTCTAAAAGCCAATAGTAAAAGGATATAAATAATTAAAAAAGTATCGTTAAAGTAAGAATATTGATATAATACTAATATCGGATACAACCATAAACTAATGGCATATAAGTAACCTGTTTTAGAGAATAAAAAATATCTTGTAATTTCTTCAATCTTAAGTGTGATAACGATCAATTTCACAAGAATATATTTTAGCATAATAAATAGAGTTGTAAAAGCTAAAGTATACAAGTATGAAAAATTATAACTAACCATAAAATTACTGATTAGTAAATGTAGTGTGAGAGAAAAAACAAGTAGACTGAATAGAAAAATTAAAACATGAAAAACAGTAAAGATAGATGGGTTTTTATCTGAACGACTTTCGATAAAACCTTGAGAAAAAAAGGCAATCGAATACCCTAATAATAACTGAGGTTTATATAATTTCATTAATGCAATCATTACTAAACCAGCCAAGAATGTTAGTGTAATCCAGTCTGTAGAAATGAAATTTCTTTCTATTAATTCCATAAAGATGTAAGAAGTTCAATTAACACAAAATTAGTAATAAATTAGTTTATCTTTGCCCAAGTTTTTAACGAAATAAAGTTTAATGTCTGACACACTAGTCATAATCCCTACTTACAATGAGAAAGAAAATATCGAGAGAATTATTAGAGCGACTTTCGATCAAGAAAAAGCTTTTGATATTCTAGTTGTAGATGATAATTCTCCAGACGGTACTGCTACCATAGTTGAGAATTTAAGAGCTGAATTTCCAAATCAATTGTTTTTAGAAAAACGTAAAGGAAAAAACGGATTAGGAACAGCTTATATTCATGGATTTAAATGGGGATTGGCGAAAGATTACCAATATTTGATTGAAATGGACGCTGATTTCTCTCACAATCCAAAAGATTTAATTCGATTATATAATTCTTGTTTATCAGATGGTGGTGATGTAGCTGTTGGGTCACGTTATTCTATAGGAGTTAATGTAGTAAATTGGCCAATGTATAGAGTGTTACTTTCATATTTTGCATCTAAATATGTGAGGTTTATTACAGGAATTCCTGTTCATGATACCACTGCTGGTTTTGTTTGCTGGTCTAGAAAAGTATTAGAAACAATAAAACTTGATAAAATTAAATTTGTAGGATATGCTTTTCAGATAGAAATGAAGTACAAGGCATGGAAACATAAATTTAAAATCAACGAAGTGTCTGTAATTTTTACAGATAGAACTTTAGGAGAATCTAAAATGAGTGGAGGAATAGTTTCTGAAGCTTTACTTGGAGTGATAAAAATGAGATTAAAAGGCTTACCAAAATAAAATGAAAAAATCATACTTAATCCAAAACGCAAAAATTGTAAACGAAAACCAAGTGTTTACAGGTGATGTTTTAGTAAAAGACGAATTTATTGCTAAGATTGCTGAAAGTATAACGCCATCGGGTGATGAAATTATAATTGATGCTAAAGGAAAATACTTAATTCCAGGTATGATAGATGATCAAGTTCATTTTCGTGAGCCAGGATTAACTCATAAAGCAAATATAGCCACAGAAAGTAAAGCAGCAGTTGCAGGAGGTATTACTTCTTTTATAGAAATGCCAAATACATCTCCACAAGCTACAACGCAAGAACTATTAGAAGATAAATTTGAAATAGCGAGTAAAACTTCATACGCAAATTATTCGTTTATGTTTGGAGGAACTAACGATAATCTAGAAGAGTTGCTAAAAACAAACCCTAGAAATGTAGCTGGGATCAAATTATTCTTGGGTTCTTCTACAGGAAATATGTTAGTAGATAATGAAGAGGTTTTAGAAAAAATATTTTCTTCAACAGATCTAGTTATTTCTGTTCACTGTGAAGATGAAGGTACAATTAGAAAAAACACAGCTGAGTTCAAGGAAAAATATGGAGACGATATTCCTGTAAAGTTTCATCCAATTATTAGAAGTGAAGAAGCATGTTACTTATCATCATCTAAAGCTATTGAACTAGCAAAGAAAACTGGTGCAAGATTACATGTTTTTCATTTATCAACAGCTAAAGAAACAGAGCTTTTTAGAAATGATATTCCTTTAAAAGATAAGAAAATTACAGCTGAAGTTTGTATTCACCATTTATGGTTTACAGATGCTGACTATGATAGAAAAGGAACACACATTAAGTGGAATCCTGCGGTAAAAACACAACAAGATAAAGACGGACTTTGGAAAGCTTTATTAGACGATAGAATAGATGTAATTGCTACAGACCACGCACCTCATACTTTAGAGGAAAAAGCGAATGTGTATACTAAAGCTCCAAGTGGTGGACCATTAGTTCAACATGCAGTAGTTGCTCTTTTTGAAAAAGTAAAAGAAGGAGTAATTTCAATAGAAAAAGTTGTAGAAAAAATGTGTCATAATCCTGCTATTCTTTTTCAAGTTGAAAAAAGAGGTTATATTAAAGAAGGTTATTACGCAGATATTGTATTAGTAGATCCAAACGATCCTTGGGAAGTTTCTAGAGATAATGTATTGTATAAATGTGGTTGGTCTCCATTCGAAGGCGTTACCTTATCATCTAAAATTACACATACCTTTATTAATGGTAACTTAATGTACGATAACGGAGTATTTAATGAAGAAATTAAAGGAAAACGCTTATTGTTTGAAAGATAAATGAAAAACATAATCCTATTTATTTTATGTATTAGTTTGTGTTTAGCTTGTACAGGAAACACAATATATAAAGAACCTAAAAACTTAATTCCTAGAGATTCTATGGTTGCTTTATTAACGGATATGCACATAGCAGCCGCAGCTAAACCAGTGAAGAATTTAGATCAAAAAAGAGATTTAAATTACATGCAATTGGTGTATGACAAATATAAAATAGATAGCCTTCGTTTTGAACAAAGTAATATTTACTATACATCTAAGATTGATGAGTATGATAAACTACTAAAAGACATAAGAAGAAATATAGAAGTAATAGCTAGTACACATCAACTCGAAAAAAATAAAAGAGATTCTATCAAGAAAAGTAAGGCCAAACGTTTAGATTCTATTAATGCGAAGAAAATAAAAGCTAAAAAAGATAGTTTAATTGTTCCTTCAGAAGAGGAAGATGAGTAGTTAAATGTTTTAATTTTAAGAGTATAAAAAGGCGTTTTTTATATAGTGCTTTTACTGATTAAATGAAGTGTTTTTAAGTTATTTTAAATAGTCATTACAAACATCTTCAATAACTTTTTCAATAGGTTCAAAACCGAAATCTAAAGTATCTATAATCTTCTGTGAACTGTAGTATTCTTTGTTGTGAGCAGAACGAGCAGAATTTTTAGTTAAAAAAGGCTGTTTTCCTGTGATTAAAGTTAGAAACCAGTCTATTCTCCATGCTACAGAAGTTACCAACTTACTAATTTTAATTTTAGGTTCCTTTACGTTTAAATTCTTGGCAATACTTTGAAATATTTCTTTAAAAGATTTATTTTCAGAAATTAAAATAAAGCGCTCGTTTATTGTGTTAGAGTTTGCTAACATAATTAAAGACTTTACCACATCTTTAACTCCTACAAAACCAGTAATTCCTTCTGTATAAAATTTTAATCCTTTTTGTATTTGACTAAACATTTTACCAGATCCTTCATGAAAAAAACCACTTCCTAAAATAACACCAGGGTTTACAATAACAACATCCATGTTTTCTTGGCTTCCTCTCCAAACTTCCATCTCAGCACCGTATTTGCTAATCGCATATCCGTGTTTATCTTTTGTATCTACCCATTCATTTTCTTCATTAACAATTTCGTTATTAATGGCATCACCAACAGCAGCAATAGAGCTTACAAAACAGAATTTTTTTACAGTATTTTCTATTGAGAAATTCACCAAATTAGCTGTTCCTTCTATATTCACTTTTCTCATTTTCTGGTAATCTTTAGGATCGAATGAAACTAAAGCAGCACAATGGTAAACATAAGTATAAGACTTTGAGAATACTTTTTCTAGTGAAGGAATATCAATAATATCCGCCTGAATCCAGTGAATTTTATCAAATAGTTCGTTATAGTTTTCAGTGTAGTAAGAAAAAACTTTTTTAGTAGCAGTGATTTTTTCTTTTGATCTATAAATAGCAGTAATATCGTCATTTTCTTTAGTTAGAAAATATAATAAGTGCGATCCGACTAAACCTGTTCCTCCAGTAACTAAAATCATATTTCAAAAATATGGATAAAAAAAAAGGTTGCCTAAAAGCAACCTTTAAATTTTAAAATGATTTTATTGTTACGATTGAACAGGAATATTATTAATTTGAATCTTTACGTCAAACTCTATTTGTCCATTTGCTCCATTTCCTTCTACAATTCTTGTAATTTTAATAAGTCCTTTGTTATCATATGAATCTTGAAACTCAATCACATCACCAACGTTTAATCCAGTAACAGATTGTGTTGTTGGTTTAGCAACACTGTTTAATTCAGATTCTAAAGTAATAGCATCAAAATCCGCAGCTGTTAAAACAGTAGACTTAGCAAAGAAACACTCTTTTTTATCAGCATCAGCAATTTCAGTTAAATCGAAAACATCTGTTGGATAATTTTTTACTGAAGCAAAAGAAGCTTTTCTGCTTGTACCATAAAAATAACCGAAATCCCAAGAACTTCCAGTAGTTGAAGCCTCATTAATTTTATGAATTGTATTGTTATAAAATGTCATAAAAGTAGATGATGTTTCATCACCTAAAGGAGCAGCTAATAATCTTGCAGAATAAGTTGTAACTGCTACAGGTGGATCAACTGGATCTCCTCCGCCAACAACTTCATCTTCGCTGCCACAGCTAGTTAAGAAAAATAAACTTGAAATTAGGGCAAATAATAATGGGAATTTAATTGTATTCTTCATCTTTATAAATTTTATTTTAAGTGTCAAATTTAGTCTTTAGACCATAAAAAACACTAAAAGTCACATGAAATAGATATTAAAATTTTGTAAAAAAATGAAAATTAAAATTAAACTGCTGGTTTATGAATATTCTTAGAAATTAAAATTTTGTAAATGGTATATTTGTCAACACAAAGTAATTTACACCAATGACTGAAAATTTAGTAAAAGAATTAGAGTGGCGTGGTATGATTCACGATATGATGCCAGGAACGGAAGAGCAACTTCAAAAGGAAATGACTAGTGCTTATATTGGTTTCGATCCTACTTCAGATTCATTACATATCGGAAGTTTAGTACCAATAATACTGTTAGTGCATTTAGAAAAAGCAGGTCATAAACCTATCGCTTTAGTTGGTGGAGCTACAGGAATGATTGGAGATCCTTCTGGAAAATCTGATGAAAGAAATTTATTAAATGAAGAAACTTTAGCAAAGAATGTAAACGGAATTAAAGCTACACTTGCAAGATTTTTAGATTTTGATAGTACAAAAGAAAACGCGCCTGTTTTAGTGAATAATTATGATTGGATGAAGGATTTTTCTTTCATCGAATTTGCTAGAGATGTAGGTAAGAGAATTACTGTAAACTACATGATGGCTAAAGACTCTGTGAAAAAAAGAATTTCAGGAGAAACAGGAAGCGGAATGTCGTTTACCGAATTTACGTATCAATTAATTCAGGGATATGATTTCTATCATTTACATAAAGCACATAAATGTGCATTACAAATGGGAGGTTCAGATCAATGGGGAAATATTACTACAGGAACAGAACTAGTAAGAAGAATGAACCCAGGAGAAGATGTAAAAGCGTTTGCAATGACTTGTCCGTTAATCACAAAAGCAGACGGTTCTAAATTTGGTAAAACCGAAGGAGGAAATGTTTGGTTAGATGCCAGTAAAACTTCAGTATATAAATTCTATCAATTTTGGTTAAATACCACAGATGTAGATGCTGAAAAGTATATTAAAATATTTACATTCTTAGATAAAGTAACTATAGATAGCTTAATAGAAGAACATAAAGAAGCTCCGCATCAAAGAGCTTTACAAAAGAAATTAGCAGAAGAAGTTACTACATTTGTGCACTCTAAAGAAGAGTTAGATAAAGCAATTGCGGCTTCTAATATTCTTTTTGGAAAATCTACAGATGAAGATTTAAAAGGTTTAGATGAACAAACGTTTTTAGATATTTTTGAAGGTGTACCTCAGGCAATTATAGAGAAAGCTGAAATTGAAGCTGGTTTAGATATGATTGGTGCATTAGCAGCAAAAACACAATTCCTAAAATCGAATGGAGATGCTAGAAGAGCTTTAAAAGAAAACTCGATAGCGGTAAATAAAGTAAAGGTTAAAGAAGATTATAAAATTACTTCTAATGATTTGATTGCTGATAAATATGTAATTCTTCAAAGAGGAAGAAGAAATTATTTTTTATTGAAAGCAGAATAATTAAGAAGCTATCTTAATATCAAAACTTAAAGGGCATCGCTTACAGTTGATGCCTTTTTTCTTATACTTATTACAGCATTTACTTTTAGGCTTCAAACAATTAGCAGCACAGTCAGTATTACAAGCACTAACCTTTGGTAATGTTTTAACTATTTCTTTTTTAGGTGAATAAAAAACAATCATACTTTCTGTAAATTCGATGCAAATATAATTATTTATTTAGAATAAATTAAAATAAAAATTTATTTGTAACGAAACCATTTTGTTATCATACAAATACACAAAAAGATATTTATGCTAAAAAGAATTATTATTATCACTGTATCCCTAATTGGAGTACTTATTTTATTTGGAGGAGGTAGTTTATATTATTTTTTACAACAACAAAAAAAGTTAAGTGAGGGAGAACTATATTTTGGAGAAGAAAAATCCATAACAATTCCGTTTTATTATTCAACATCCGGACACATACTTATTGATGTAAAGTTTGATAATAGTAAAAAAGCATATCCTTTTATTTTAGATAGTGGAGCTTCAAATTTTATTTTTAAACATCACTCCAATGAATTTGAGTTAGAATCTAATGGAAAAATGATAGGTAGAGGAGCAACAGGCAACTTTTTCTTAGCGAGCGTTAAAAAAGTAGACGCAATTGAAATTGGTCAAATGCGTATTGAAAACCTGAACTTTAAAGAACTTGGTTTTAATTTTAATTGTACTGATGAAATTTATGGATTAATTGGTAATGGAACCATGAAAAACGTAGATTGGCAAATAGATTTTGAAAATCAGCAAATAACAATAACACAATCTTTAAATGATTTAAAATTCAATGAAAACAAAATAGAAATACCATTACATGTGAATAAATCTAGTTTTCATATCAGAACATCAATTCAGTTCTCAAAAGAAAAGAAATCGAAGTCAGTACTTGTAGATTTAGGAAACAACGGTGTGCTTTCTTTAGTAGAGAAATCCGTGTTAAAGGATTCTTTAAAATTACAAACCAGAAAATATCTTGGGAAAAGTTCAGAAGGTTTAGGAGGAGAATCTAAATCTAGTGATACAGAAAAACTAGTACTTTTAGATTCTTTATATTTCAAAAAAACTCCGTTTAATATTCAAAAAGTTCCTGCTTTAATGTCTCCAACTTCAGCTAATTTATTAGGATTAGGTTTTTTCAAAAAGTACAAGACAACACTAAGCTGGAAATCAAAGAAAATGATTTTAGAACCTTATGATAGTATTCCGAATTTTATATGGAAATCTAATGGTTTAGGAACAAAATTCGATGAAGAAAGTAACAAGCTCATAGTAAAAAGTATTCTAGAAAATTCTTCAGCAGATGAAATGAAAATTCCTTTAAATGCAGAGGTTTTATCATACAACAATGAATCAATGGATTCAGAAAAAGCACTTTGTGAATATAGAAATAGAAAAAACACATCAGATTCCTTAAAAGTCAAGATAAAGCATAATAATTCTGTTAAAGAAATAACGATAGTAAAAGAACCTGTTTTTCATTAGAAATAGTGAAATTTAATTGTTGTTGTTTTAAAACTGATTTACCTTTGCAAATCGATAAACAAGCTTTTTTTGAAGTTAAAATTAACAACATATTTCTTTGTACTATTGTATTTAATTGCAATGTTGCGACCAATAGCTCCTTTTGTAGAGTACGCAATTAATTACGATTACATCGCTAAAGTTTTATGTATTAACAAAGACAAACCAGAACTTAGTTGTAAAGGTAAATGTCAATTAATGAAAAAGCTTAAGCAACAACAAGAAGATGATTTCAATTCTTTACGAATAGCTATGGAAGAATATCCAATAGGTTTTGTTTCTGTATTAGAAGTAAAGAAAAGAGATGATTACCAGCAAAAACAAAAAGCTAACTTCGGTTATCATAAAAACTATAAGTTTTTATTTCATCCTTCAGTTTTTCATCCACCCACTGCATAATTTATTTATTTAAGGAGTTCGATAACGGACTTACACTCTTTTAAGATTGATAGTACTATCAATCAACAAACTCGTATTCAATATATAAAAAAATTAATATGAATTATTATTCTTTCCGATATCGTGAGAGTTTACTATTCATGCAGATTTCTGAACAGATTCAATTTTAAAATTCAGAAATCAAAAATTACAATCGATGAAAAACAAATTAATGATTGTTGCTATTTCGTTAATAGCAATGGTAAATACATACGCACAAGAAAAAGAAAATTTATGGAAAGCAGGAAGACCTGATGGTCATGCGCCAATCTCTGTTATGGGAGATCATTATCACGGAAAAGGTGATGTAATGTTCTCTTACAGATATATGAGGATGAATATGGAAGGTTTATTAGACGGAACTTCAGATATTTCTAATACAGCAGCTCACAATCGTGGTTATATGGTAACGCCACTTAATATGCCAATGGATATGCATATGATTGGAGTAATGTACGGTGTAACGGATAAAATCACAGTGATGGCTATGGCAATGTACATGCAAAATGAAATGGATTTACAAATGCGTATGCCAACAGGAATGACGAATCAATTTGCTACAGCTTCTTCTGGTTTTGGAGATATTAAAATCGGAGCTTTATATAAATTTATCAATAAAGATCGTCAATCATTACATGCAAACGTTAGTTTATCAATTCCTACAGGAACTTTAGAAGCAAAAGATGTAACGCCAATGTCTGCTCCAAACGAAATTCAATTGCCTTATCCAATGCAAATCGGTAGTGGAACTTTTGATGCAGAATTAGGCTTAACATATTTAGGTCAAACTAATAACTTTTCTTGGGGAACACAGTTAAAAGGATTGTATCGTTTTGGAAGAAATGATTTCGATTATTCTTTAGGAAATCGTTATAATTTAAACTCTTGGTTTGCATATAAAACTACAGATTGGTTAAGTTTTTCTGCCAGAGGAGAAGTAGTTGCAGAAGAACGAATTAATGGAGCAAATCCAAATTTAAATCCGATGATGGTCACCACTGCCGATACATTTAACTCAGGAGGAAAATATATTAATGGAGGACTTGGGTTTAACATTTATATTCCTGAAGGAAGGTTTAAAAATGTACGATTCGGATTCGAATATGCACAACCATTATTTCAAGAACCTAATGGAATTCAATTAGAGAGAAGAGAGACATTAACTTTTGGCTTACAATATTCGTTGTAGTGTAACTTCTAATGAAAAGTTTATATCTAGTATTAACAGGTTTAATTTTTATTGCCTGTAATACAGCTCAAAAAGAAGTGAAGGATAAAAATATCACTATCGAGAATCATAATGATATGATGAAAGAGATATTTGGTACACCAAAACAAACTATAAAATCAATAGGTATTTTAGTTTATGATGGAGTAAATTCTATGGATTTTATTGGTCCACGATATGTGTTTGGAAGTAGTGGGGTTAAGGCATTATTAGTAGGATTAAAGTCTGGAACTGTGAAATCAGCTAATGGATTAGAGTTTTCAGTGAATACAATTATTGATTCTGTCCAAAAGCTAGATATTCTAGTAATTCCAGGGGGAACTATTGCTACAGTAAAAGCAGCTAGCAATAAAAAGTTATTAAACTGGATTAGAAAAATTGATGAAAACTCTGTTTACACAGCTTCAGTATGTACTGGTGGTTGGATTTTAGGAGCAACTGGATTACTAAAAGACAAAAAAGCTTCAACAAACTGGTATAGAGAAGAAGAAATATTAACCAGATTTGGAGCAATTCCTGCAAATGAACGATATACAAAAGATGGTAAATATTGGACTTCTGCTGGTGTAACTGCCGGAATGGATATGTCTCTCGCAATTGTAGCAGATAATTGGGGCGAAAATTATACCCAAGGTATCATGTTAGATATGGAGTACGATGCTAAACCTCCAATAGAAGGAGGAAGTCCAGAGAAAACAAATACAAAAGTTCGTCAAATGATCGAATTAATGTATGATACAATGCTAGCATCATCTATAGACAGTTTACAAATAATTCATAAAAAATAGTATTTAACACAAAGTAAAAATGAAAAATCTGATCATTATAGGACTATTAATGTTAGTCCTAAATATTTCAGCACAAGATTTATATAAAGGAAAAGTAGTAGATGTAAATCAAAATCCAATTTTTGGAGCTTCAGTAATCTCAGTAAAAAACACAAAAAGAGGTGTAGCTACAGATTTTGAAGGTGGATTTATGATTAAGCTTAACGATAATCAAGTGAAAATCTCGATGGTTGGTTTTACTACTAAAACTGTAAAATTATCATCAGAATTTAATACGATTATTTTACAAGAAAATCTTCAAAATTTAGATGAGGTTATCGTATCAGCAAGTAGAGAAATTCAGCAAAGAAAAGAAGTTCCTGCTGCTATTGGAGTATTAACAAGTAAGCAAATTGAAGAAACAAAAGCTTTCGGAATTGAACAATTAGTAAATCAAGTTCCTGGAGTTTTTATGAGTTCTTCAAAAGCTGCGAGTAACGAACAACATTTTATGGCAGTTCGTTCTCCTATTTCAACAAGATCTTTATTCTTATATGTTGAAGACGGATTACCAATTCGTCCTGTAGCTGTGTTTAATCACAACGCATTATTGGAAATGAATAATACTACTTTCGAAAAAGTAGAAGTTTTAAAAGGTCCGGCTTCTAGTATTTACGGAAGTGAAGCTATTGGTGGAAGTTTTAACTTTATTACAAAATCACCTAGAAAAGATTTTGGAGGCTCTGTAAGTATCCAAGGAAATGATCTTGGAATTACAAGATATGAGGCAGAAGCTTCTACAACTGCAAATGAGAAATACGGATTTTATGTTGGTGGACATTATATTCAAAGAAATAATGGTCCTGTTGGACATTCAGATTATGAGAAATTTGCCATCACATTTAAGAACGAAAATAATTTCTCTGAAACTTTACGTTGGATAAATTCGGTAAGTTTTATTGATTACAGATCAGATATGACTGGTTCTATTTCTGAACAAAACTTTTTAGCTGGGAATTACGAAAGTGATCAAACTTTTACAGAACGTGAAGCACAAGCATTACGTTTTCGATCTACTTTAGAGAAAGTTTGGAACGATCGTAACAAAACTTCTGTAAACTTTATTTACAGAAACAACATCATGAATCAACTTCCATCGTATCGAGTTCGCCAAGATAGAAACATGGGACAATTAACAGGAACAGGTTCGGGTGAAATTAATTCAAATCAATTTAGAAGTTATGTTGGTTTAATTCAACATAAATTAGATTTTAATTTTAAAGATGCTTCTTTAGTGGTAGGAGCGACAGCCGATTTTTCTCCGCAAGATTATGTTGCAGAAACTGTAGATGTAGTTGTAGATACACAAACAGGAAAGAACATTGATTTTACAATCAATTCTGGAGATTACATTTTAAATTATAATGCGGATATTTTTAATTATGCAGGATATGCACAGTTTGAAATTTCACCAATTGAAGCTTTAAAAGTTACAGCAGCTGTTCGTTTTGATGAGTTTAGTTACGATTATAATAATTTAATTGAAAGTCAGGCAGGAGTTGTAGATACTAAAGTAAATTATAGCAGTGTTGCACCAAAATTTGGGTTAAACTATAATGTGAATAAAAACTTAGGTTTCTATAGCAATTACTCAAAAGGATTTACACCACCACAAACATCAACATTATTCAGAAATAGTAGAAATAGTAGTACAGGTGCTACAATTTTCGATTTAAAACCAGCGAAGTTCGATAACTACGAAGTTGGAGGATATTTTACAATTCCATCGAAATTAAAAGTAGATGTAGCGGTATACAGATTAGATGGAACAGATCGATTAATTTCTCTTAGAGATGTGTCGGGAGATTTTGTTCAGTTAAATGCTGGAAAAACTAGATCACAGGGTGTAGAACTTGGGCTTAAATATCAAATTTTAGAAAACCTTTCGGTTAACTATAGCGGAAGTTATGCTACGCATAAATATATTTCGTTTTTCGATAACGGTGTAGATTATTCAAATACAGATATGCAAACAGCGCCAAATTACTTGTCGATGTCTAATATTACGTATAAGCCGCTAAATAATTTAACATTAACATTAGAGCACGAGCAAGTTGGAAGTTACAATACAAGTTTCGAAAATCAAGTAGTTGTTGGAACTGATACTGCAGGAAATGATATTTTAGGAACATCAACTTACGATGGACATCACGTGTTCAACTTCAGAGGAAGTTTTAAGTTTTATGATTTTGAATTCTGGGGACAAGCACTAAATATTTTTGATGAATTATATGCTGTACGAGCTAGTTATAATATCTGGAGAAGAGAAAATAGCTATAGTATCGGTAATCCTAGAGCTTTTCATTTTGGAGTGAAGTATAACTTTTAAAAATGAAAAACAGAAAATTAAATCAATGGTTATGGAAATGGCACTTCATTGCAGGTATCATTTCCTTGCCGTTTGTAATTGTTTTATCAATTACTGGTGGAATCTACCTGTTTAAATCAGATGTAGAAAACGAAGTTATTCAAGGAATACAAAAATTAATTCCTGAAGAAAAAAGTGAACGACTGAGTTATGATAAACAATGGGAGATCGCTCAGAAAAACTCTAAAAGAAAATTAAATTCAGTAGTTCTCGATGATGGTGACTTAAGTACCGAATTTATTGCCGGAAGATTTGGAGGAAAACAATCTGTATATGTTAATCCGTATTCTGGAAAAGTTTCGGGTACTTTTAAAGCTAAAGATACTTGGATGTATTCTGTAAGAAAGTTACATGGTGAACTTTTGGGAGGAAAAGTAGGAACAAAAGTAGTTGAGCTTATTACAAGTTGGATGGTCGTTTTGATTTTATCAGGTTTATACATTTGGTTTCCTTTTGTAAGAGGAATTAAAGGTGTTTTCACAGTGCGATTAAAAGAAGGAAAGAGAACTCTTTTTAGAGATTTACATGCAGTTACTGGTTTCTGGATTTCTATTTTATTACTGATCGTATTAGCAGGAGGTTTTCCTTGGACAGATGTTTTTGGAGGAAACTTTAAGAAAGTTCAAAAATGGACAAACACTGGTTACCCAAAAACGTGGAGTGGTCGTGGATTAACTTCTACAGTTAAAGAAAAGAGATTGTCTTTAGATGAAATGATCAGCATTGCAAATGCACAAAATTTGTCAGGTAAAATCACAGTAGGTTTACCAAAATCAGTAAAAAGTACATTCTCAGTTTCAAATAAAACTTTTCCGCTTTCTGGACAAAAAATGATTCACTTCGATCAATATTCTGGAGAACTAGTTAAGTCTCACAATTGGAGTGATGTTGGAGTATTAATGAGAGCTAGAATGTGGTTAATGGCTTTTCATCAAGGAGAGTTTGGTGGATGGAATTGGTATTTAATGTTTGCTATAGCAGTTTTATTAACCTTAACAAGTATTGCAGCAATTTTTTCTTATATATTCAGAAAACAAAAAGGGAAATTGAGTGTACCCAAATCACCAAAGAGTTTCAAGCAAAACTATGGTTTAGTCATTGCGATACTATTTTTAGGAGTAATTTTCCCTTTGTTTGGATTAAGTGTTGTTCTAATTTATCTTTCAGAGCTTTTTACAAATAGAAAAAGTTTGAATACATGATTCACAAAAAATTAATTAAATTATATGTAAGGTTTCGTAAATAAATAGACGAATCTTTAAATTATAATTTAAAACAATCAATCATGAAAAAATCGATTTTATCAATTGTTGTGTTTGCTTTAGCTTTAGTATTTTCCAATAATACTTTTGGACAGGAGTTTCTAGAGTTAGATAAAAGTCCAATGGATGCTTCAGTTTATCCAACAAGTAAAAGAGTTTTAGATAAGCTAATAAAAGTAGTATACAGTCGTCCATATTTAAAAGGTAGACCATTAGCAAAATTGGTTCCAGAAGGAAAGGTTTGGAGAACAGGTGCTAATGAAGCAGCTGAAATTATATTTTATAAAGATGTTACTTTTGGAGGTAAACCTGTAAAAGCAGGAACATATTCATTGTTTGCTATTCCTGGAGATAAAGAATGGACTATTATTTTGAATACAACATTAAATGTTTGGGGGTCTTATTTTTATAAAGAAAGTGAAGATGTAGTTAGAGTAAAAGGAAAGGTTTCTACATCAAAAAAATCATTAGAAAATTTCTCTATTGTTTTTGATGGTAAAGGAGAAAATGCCAACATGCACTTAGGATGGGGAACTACTGTTGTTTCAGTTCCTATAAAAGGATAAAATAACACAATAAGAATAACTTCAAAAAGCCTTTTAAATTTTTAAAAGGCTTTTTTTATAATTGCTATTTAAATATGATAATTTTATTTAGGCTTCTAAAACCTCAATAAAATCTTGATCCTGCCAATACAGTTCAAAGTCAGAGTCTGTTTGAAATTGCTTGGCTTGTTTTCCTAAATTTAACGACTGTTTAATCATATCTAACATGTCTTCTTTCTTTTCATTTTTAGCATAATAACACGATAAATTAAAAGCTAAAACTTCATTACTTACATCTTTAGCTTTAAAATCTTTTGGTAATAATTTTTCAAACACTAAAGATTCTACTTCTTTATCTTTAGCCATTATAGCTAATACAATAGCGTTCGATGCTACATCATCTGTCTTATGAGACATTCCAACAACAGGAAGTAAGTTTTCTGTAAAGTTTAAGAATACGTTTTTAGCAGAATTAAAATCTCCACGCATTAAAGAGTTAATTAACAATTTGGTTGTGAAATTAGACATGTCAAACGAGTAATCGTTTAACAGTTCTTCTGAAATTACTTTTTTACTTTCAGAGATAAAAATAGAATTATCACCATTTGCTAAAGATTGCTGAAAAGCTTCTTTTAATTTATTATTCTGATTTTTTGCTGCTGCCTTTTTTAACTCAGCTTCTTTCTTTTCAGCCAATTCTCTAGCGATATCTTCTTTAGACTTTCCTTGTAGCTTATATTTAAATTCTAGTGCAAAACTTTCATAAGCATCTTTGTCAATATACTTCTTTTCAGTAGTAGAAACTTTGTAGTCCAAAATCTTAATAAGCATTTGAGTTACTTCTTCATTATCTTCAGAAATATCCTCTAAATAAGTAGTTAATTTTTCACGATTTAATGAAAAAAGTACTTTGTTTAAATTGTTTAATGTTCTGTAACTTTTTGCAAAAAATGTATAGTCGAAAACCTTATGTAAAAGATCAAAAGAAAGTTCTTGAATGTTGAAGTTCTCAAATGAACGCTCTAAATCATAATCGTTAAATAAATATGAAGGTAAATCACCATTTAACACATCTTTCAACATTATTTCAAAATCAGAAGCGCTTTCACTTTTTAAAGCCTTATGAGTTCTTGAAGCAATATTTTTAATCTTCACAATTACTTCTCTAGTATCATTAGAAATATCTTCTTCTAAAACGTCATCAATAATATCTAATATGATTGATTCATCAACATTTTCAAATATGAAATTGGTAAAATCACTTACGATCTCAGCTTCATAAGTATTATCTTCTTTCATCCTGCTGAAAGCAGGAGCATACAATTCACATATTCCATCACCGTATTCTGGATGTTTTATTCCGTTTCCTACAGAAAGTATTAGTTTTGCTAAAGATTCAATTTCAAACTGAGGCAAGAAATTATCAATTAATTGGTCGTGAACAGTAGAGCCAAAGTAACGATGACCAGCATCGTAATATTTCATACAATTTATAAAAGCGTTTACAACATGATTTTGTCCTGCTACAGATTTACGTTTTATAAATTCACGAATTACAATAGTAGTTACTTCATAACTATCAGCCATTCCGGTATCAGCAAAACTAACAGAAATCAACTTTTTTAAAGTTTCTTCGCTCAATTTTTCAGCATAAGAAGTTACAATAGTATCAAGTACAGGTATTTTCAAAGTGCTGTCATAAGCATCATGTTTGTTTACCTTAAAAACAAACTCCATATCACCAATGGAATTCAATACTTCTTCGATTGTAATAAGATTACTATCCTTATTTTCTAAAACAGCGATAATTTCTTCAGGAGAAAATTTCTTTTTTGTAGCCTCATTTTTATCTCTTTCAATCCATTCTTCTTTTGTAAGATGAGAGGATTTTACTGTTTTCAGATTTTCAAAATTATATAAAGGTAAAAGGGCATTTTTTACATTAAAATTACTTTTATCCAATGTACATCCTTTAATGTTTAGGAACTCTAGTTTTGTTAGTTTATGTAAAGGTTCTAAATCAGTAATTTTTGAACTAGAAATATCTAAATATTCTAGGTTGATGAGTTCACTAAGAGCATCTACATTGTTAAGATCATATGAGTTTTTAACATCTAATTTTTTGAGATTTATTAGGTTTTTAACAGCATCAATTGTATTTAACTTAGCTTGAGTGATATGTATTTCTTCTAAATGACTTAGTTCTGCAATCGGGTCAAGGTTTTGAATAGGACAAAACTCTAAACGAATCTCTTTTAAGTTTTTTAATCCCGAAATTGCAGTAGGTAATGTGTTTGGTGTGTCTTCTATAAATAACTCATCTTCAAAACTTTTTTCCTCTCTACCTTTAAAACAGAATTTAAAGTTAATTTTTTCAAGAACTTTCCAGTTTTTAATTTCTTCAGGTAACGTTGTTAACATGTAAAAGTTTTTTAGTGTAACTTCTTTTACATTAGGAATAGTTGCAAATTGTATTGGTAATTCTTCAAAACCTAAACCATGAAGTTCTAAAGATTTTAGATTCGTTAAGTTTTTAATTTCGTCGGCAACATTGGTTAATGTACCTTGTTTAATTGATAACTTTTGTAGTTTGGTTAATTGCTCAATTTCTTTTGGAATAGAAAATTCAGCGTTTCCAAAAGCCAATGTGAGTTCTTCTAAATCAGGAAAGTTTTTACAAAGCGGTACTAAATCAATATGCGCTAATTGAATGCCCAAATGTTTTATTTTCATTCCTAAAAGTTCGTTGATACGAACTCCAGAAATATGTAAAACGTCTAACTCTAACTTTTTAAATCCTTCAGGAAAAGTAGACCATTCTTCAATATTAGGTAAAAAGTGAAGCGATTTTAAATTGGTGAATTTTTCTATCTCTTCTGTGTAAGCTTTTTTACATTCTTCACCTTTTAAGTAAAGATGTGTAACTTCTTTATAATTATTAAGAGCTTCTTCTATTGTAGTACATTTCATATGCTAAGTTTTTTTATTTTCTAGTGCTAATCTTCATTGCTTATATAACAATGTCAAAACTAGCAGAATTGTACAAAGAAAACCACCCTGTTTTCCGTGAAAAGAGTTTTTTAAAAAAAATCATGCTTGATAATCTTACGATTATGGTTTAATATGTTCCGCTTAAAGTCAAAAGCAGTTTTTAAATTTTAAAAAAAGAGAACTTAGATTCGTTAACTTTTCAATTATTAAAATTATGTCAAACAAAAATTCAAGTATTCAAATTTCACCTAAAGAAGCTATTGAAAAAGCTAAAGAAGCGGCTGAAAAAACACAAACTTATATTGATGAAGCTAAGGAGATTTTAGAAAAAGGAGGAACTCTAAGTAAACTCCAAGATTTTATCAAAAGACTAGATGGTATAGGAAGTGCATCATATGTTTTTGGAGCGTTAAGTGCAGGATTAGAGATTGCAACTTTTCTTTCTGGAGAGAAAAGTACTGAAGAAAAAATGATAGAAATGTTATCTAATATTTCTAAACAAATTGATGATTTAAGGTCTCGCATGGATTATCAATTCGATAGGCTTAAAACTTATATTAACTATAAGCTCTTTACAAATAGATTTTCTGAGGCTAAGTATGTTTTTGACGCCTTGAATAATAAAATGATGACTTACAAGAAATTAAAAGAAGATAAAGATGTTAAAGAAGAACAGATAAAAGATTTTGAAAATGATGACTTACTAACTATAAATCAGACGGTTATTTTTGATAAAGCCCAAGAACTTACTAACCTTATTAATGGAAGTACGTTGAGTGGAGATAATATATTAGTAGCATCTCAAGAACAAACTTTTGGAGATATCAGATTCATAATGGTTGTAGGAAATACAATTTTAAATTATGTAATATTGGCTATGCAGTTAGAGGGTACTTTGGTAGGGATTAGAGGTGACAGAGAAGGAAAAAGTCATGATCGAATTTTAAATGAAATCGACAATAAAAAAATAATGTATAATGGTTTAATACAAGAGATAAAAACTGGACTAAAAAATGCTTTAATTAATGTAAAGAAGGAAGAAGTAAGTGATAGATATATCGCAAGTTATTGTGAAAATGAAATTTTTCAAAAATTATCAGCAGATAATCTACAAGAATCAGCTGATATTTTAGGTAAGATATTATCTGAACAATGGTTTTGGTACGATTGGGTTGTGATTACTTATGATCCTGTATCAGGTTACGATAGACATGGAGTAGCAGGTTATTTTAAATTTTATCCTCGACAAATTGTTGGTGGTGGTGATAATAAAGGTAAAATTAATATTGTTTTAAGTAAAACAGAAAAAGAGTGTAGACCTACTCCAAGAGATTATAAGACAATTGAATATGCTTATGATAAAGTTAGACACAGAGAAAATAGAGGAGGTAATATTTATTATCATTTTAAAGAATATTTAAATAAATATTACGAAGACTTTAAAGATATAGGAATGATTTGGGTTTATAATGATGAATATGGACATGATAGAAAGTATGCTTATTTCCATTCAGGAAATTATTCAAGTAAAATGAGTCATCAATACCAAGGTGGAAAATTTCCTGGTAGTCCTGAAGTTGATTACCTTGACTATTATTGTAATTCTATTTTACATGTTTAAAAAAAACTGAGAACCATTGGTTCTCAGTTTTTTTTTAAAGTTTATTCTTACTTAATTGTAAAACGAATGTTGCATTAAATCCAAAATGGAAGTTACCGTCATGAAAGTTGAAATTATTTGTAGTTTGAGTAATAAATGCATCCTCAGCAAAAGTTCGAGCATTGGTCATATGAAATTGTAACATTAAATGACTTAATTCCCAATTTACACCTACCATAAAAGGATTATATGTTTTAATCGTTTTAATAGGATTGAATACAGCATAATATTCTGATACTATTGATACATGACCTCCTACTTTGTAACGTCCACCAAATCCAACTCCGTATTGTGCTCCAGGATTATTATTCATTGGTTCCTGACTTCGTAAAATTAAAAACGGACTTACTTGTAACGATAATTTTGGATTGAATTTTCTAGCAATTAAAATTTTCGAAGTAAAGCTATAATTATTAGAAGACGAATTGGCTCCATATAAACTTCTACTCATCATATTATCTGTCATAGATATAGTTTGCAAGGCAACCATACTAAAAGGATTTCCTTTCTTTGTTTGTCTTAAAAACTTATATTTTAAATATCCATCAGCAATTTCATCCCAAGTACTGTAACCAACACCGATGGCAAAATTATCAGAAATAGCATAATCTAAACCAAATCGCATATTAACTTCATCTGCAAGAAAAAACTGAGTTTCTCCATTAGGTCTGTTCCAATATCTGTTATACCAAGATATTTCTAAAGTCCCTTTTTTACGAGTTTCTACGGAATGGCCCAAACCTAGTCTTGTTGTTTTAAAAGTAGCCATTTCATATGTTGGGTTCTTAGGATATTCTTTATCTAATTTATCCAAAAGTCCCTGTGCATAACTAACAAAATTTACTAGTAATGCTAGAATAAAGGTGAATAATAGTTTAGTTATTCTCATAAGGTAAATATTGGAAATTAAATTTTACAAGTACAATTTTAGCAATGTTATTTGATAAAATTGGTGGTATTTTTATATTAAAATCATGAACAGGCAGGTTAAATTCACCAGTTAAGTTGTAACTATCTGATGTTTTTTGAATTGTTGTCTTTATTTCAATTTCTTTCGTAACTCCATGAATAGTAACCTTACCTTTAATTAATTGCGTTTGAGGTGCTGCATTTTCAAGACCTTCTAAAAGAGTTCCTTCAAAAGTTGCTTTTGGAAAAATATCAGACTCAATGTAGCTTTCATTAAAATGTTCGTGCATTAAATCTTTCTTGAAAACAAATGCTCGCATCAGCATAGTTGCTGCGATTTCTTTTTTATCAAAGTCAAGAATACTTAATACCTGATTGTTTTTAGCTTCAATATTTTCTACAGAAGCATAGGAAAAGAAGGTAACTTGACCTTGCCGAGCAATAAATTGCTGTCCTAAGATATCTCCTACCTTAAAAAAGGAAAGAATTACTAAAAGTCGTAGTTTATTCATGGTTATTTCGTGTGTCTAAAAAACAATTTAAAAGGATAACATCTTTTAAGTATCCTTTACAAATTCCTTTTATGTACAATTGTTGATTTACTTTTATAGTATTAATATTGGTTGTTTCTTTATCGTCTAAATCGCAAATAATACTAGAATTAGTAGTATTGTTTAAGATAATTGTGCGCCGGTTGTTTAAATGAGATATGTTTTTTACGCTGCCATAAATTGTAATAATTTTATTCGTGTATTTTTTATTTGATTGAGTTTCATTTTGTTCAAATTCTTTCAAAAGCTGATCGGCAGAAATAGTAAATTCCGATTCAGTTTTTTTAATACTTTTATCAAAAAATATAGCTTGATAGATAAAAATACCTAAGACGAGTAAAAAAACACTTTTTAAAAGGAAGCTATATCTTTTAGCCATAGAGCTATATTTAATTTCTATCAAAGAAAACTAATTATTTTAATTAATTTAGAATAATTTTGAATGAAAAGGAAAATACAACGATGAAAAGGAAAAAATGATTATTGATCATTTTTATATAAGACCAAATGAAAAAAGATAAATTATATCTATTTACTGTTTTATCAATAACAGTTGTGTTTTTAATTATTGCTTTTATTGCAGCCAAATATTTTATTAAGGCAAGTGCAAATCAATTAATAGAAGTACAAGTTGAAACCAGTAAAAGAGAGGCAAATGAAATTGCTAGCATTATAGATTTTCAATTGGCAAATAATCTAAATAAAGAAGCGGTTTTAGAAAATTTGCAAACCACTATTTTAGGAACAAATTCAAACGCTTGGTTTATTTCGGTTTTAGATTGGTCTGGAAAAAAAGTATGCTATCCAGATAAAACGAAGTTAGGAGAGATTGAAAAATCAAATTCTAATTTATTACAATCATTAAAAGAAAAGAACAATTCTGAAGATTTGTATGATATTCTTGTTTCAAACAGATCAGAAGAAAAAGGAAAAGAATATGTAGAGGTAATTCATACTGCTCCAGTAAAAAGCACCGATTTATTAATAGCTGCAAACGTGAACGTAAGTAGCATTGATAAACAATTACAACAATTGAAACGTAACTTTTATTTAATTTTCTTATTAATGGGAATATTAGTTATTGTTTTATCATCTGTGGCTGTTCGTATTATAGGAAGTAAATATGAGAAGCAATTAGAAGAAAAGTATACTTCTTTAGAGTCTGAAGTTATTAATTTGTCTAAATTGAATACCGATTTGGTAAATTATAAAGAGAAAAAAGAAAAAGATTTAGAAAGAGAAGCTAAAATTGCTGCCGAACTCGCTACTCAAATAGAAGAAAAAGAAGAGGTTGTTTTAGAACCAAGCGAAACTGAGGTAAACGAACCAAACAGAAAAAGAATCTTAACATATATGCGAAATGAATTAGTACCTGTACTAATAAACGAGATAGCATATGTGTATACGGAGAATACAATTACTTATGTTGTAAATTTCGACGGAAAGAAGTCTACATCTAACGCAAGTTTAGATGATATGTATACCAACTTTGACCCAACATTGTTTTTTAGAGCTAACAGACAATATATCATAAGTATATCTGCTATCGATAAAATTATAAAATACGGAAAAAGTCAATTAAAGATTGTTTTAAACTCTAATGCTAATGAAGAAATTATTATTAGTAAAAATAAAGCTGCTGAGTTTAAACAATGGTTGAATATGTAGTTTGTAAAACAATAGCTCCCACTTCCTTTTAAACCTTTTTTTTCCTCTTTAACGGATATATTTCATTTTTCACAAAGTCTAATAGCTTGTCTTTATTAGATTCTATAGTTATTTGTATGTGAATTGAAATCAAGTATGTACATTTTATTTAGAGTTATTTCAATAAAAAAAATATAAATATTTGAGATTTACGATTGTGAAAATACCTTTATAAGCTCAAGAACAACATTAAAATTGTTTAAATTAAACCAAGTTTTTTATATTCTATTATCTAGGATAGTGCCTACCCAGCACTGTCCTTTTTTTATAACTTAAATTTATCTTTGAATTGCTTTAGCTAAAACTTTTATAATCCTGAAATTACCGTAAATTTGCAGCTTAAATTACGTCGTTTTTTTAATGACAGGAATAAAATTAAAGAATGCAATACAATCACCAAGAAATCGAAAAAAAGTGGCAAGAGTTTTGGGCAAAAAACCAAACTTTTAAAGCGAGTAACACTTCCGATAAACCAAAATATTATGTGTTAGATATGTTTCCTTATCCATCTGGAGCAGGATTACATGTTGGACATCCATTGGGATATATCGCAAGTGATATTTATGCGCGTTACAAACGTCATAAAGGATTTAATGTATTGCACCCACAAGGTTACGATTCTTTCGGATTACCTGCAGAGCAGTATGCAATTCAAACAGGTCAGCATCCTGCAATAACTACAGAAACTAATATTAAAACATATCGCGGACAGTTAGATAAAATCGGATTTTCATTCGATTGGTCTCGAGAAGTTCGTACATCAAATCCAGAATATTATAAATGGACTCAGTGGATTTTTATCCAATTGTTTAATTCTTGGTATAATAAAGATTCAGATAAAGCAGAAGATGTAAGTACATTAATTGCAAAGTTTGAAGTTGAAGGAAATACAACTGTAAATGCAGTTTGTGATGAAGATATCATTACGTTCACTGCTGATGAGTGGAACGGTTTTTCTTCAACAAAACAACAAGAAATTTTATTACAATATCGTTTAACATTTTTATCTGATACAGAAGTAAACTGGTGTCCAGCTTTAGGAACAGTTTTAGCAAATGATGAAATTGTAAACGGAGTTTCAGAACGTGGAGGTCATCCTGTTGTTCGTAAAAAAATGACACAATGGTCGATGCGAATTTCTGCCTATGCACAACGTTTATTAGATGGATTAAGTGGAATTGATTGGCCTCAGCCGTTAAAAGATATTCAAACCAACTGGATTGGCCGTTCGCAAGGAGCAATGGTGTCTTTTAAAGTTGATGGGTACGATGCTAATATCGATGTGTTTACTACGCGTCCTGATACCATTTACGGAGTAAGTTTTATGACGTTAGCTCCAGAACATGAATTGGTAGCGAAAATTACAACTGATGCTCAACGTGAAGCAGTAGAAACTTATGTTGAAGCTACGGCAAAACGTTCAGAAAGAGATCGTATGGCTGACGTGAAAACAATTTCTGGAGTTTTTACAGGAGCATATGCAATTCATCCATTCTCTGGAAAACAAGTGCCAATTTGGATTGGTGATTATGTATTAGCAAGCTACGGAACTGGTGCTGTAATGGCAGTTCCTTGTGGTGACCAACGTGATTACGATTTTGCAAAACATTTCGATTTAGAGATTCCAAATATTTTTGAAGGTGTTGATATTTCTGAAGAAGCTTTTGCTGATAAAGAAAAGTCTGTTATTGCGAATTCTGATTTCTTAAATGGTTTACCATACAAGAAAGCGATGAAAACTGTAATCTATGAAATGGAACAACGTGGATTTGGTTACGGAAAAATAAACTATCGTTTACGTGATGCAGTATTCAGTCGTCAACGTTATTGGGGAGAACCATTCCCAGTATATTACAAAGACGGAATGCCTCAGATGATTGAGAAGCAACATTTGCCTGTTGTTCTACCAGAAGTTGAAAAGTATTTACCAACAGAAGATGGTAAACCACCATTAGGAAATGCTGATGTTTGGGCTTGGGACACAACTACAAATGCTGTTGTTTCAAATGATAAAATAGATAATGAAACTATATTTCCATTAGAACTAAATACAATGCCAGGTTGGGCAGGAAGTTCTTGGTATTTTAACCGTTATATGGATGCTACAAATGATGGTGAGTTTGTGAGCGCAGCAGCGGTTGAGTATTGGAAAGAAGTTGATTTATATATCGGTGGTTCTGAACATGCAACAGGACATTTATTATATGCACGTTTTTGGCAAAAGTTCTTATTCGATTTAGGTTTAGTTCCTGTGGATGAGTTTGCAAAGAAATTAATCAACCAAGGAATGATCTTAGGAACTTCTGCTTTTGTATACAGAAGGATTGCTTATAAAATGACTGAATCTAAAAGTGGTACAAAACAATATGATCCTTTAAAAACTAAACCGTTTTTTGTCTCTAAAAACCTTGATGTAAATATTGAACATTTTTTTGAAGATGAATCTTTTAAACAAAAGGTAATATCTGAGTATCCTGAATTTAAGAGTATTGAAGGTAAAATTTGGTTTGGAGATGTAGCAACACATGCTGATGTTTCTTTTGTTAATTCTTCAGATGAATTAGATATTGAAGCTTTTAAAAATTGGAGATCAGATTTTAAAGATGCTGAGTTTATTTTAGAAGAAGGGAAATATGTTGTAGGTAGAGAAGTTGAAAAAATGTCTAAATCCAAATTCAATGTAGTAAATCCAGATTTAATTTGTGAAGAATACGGAGCAGATAGTTTACGTTTATTCGAAATGTTCTTAGGACCTTTAGAGCAATTTAAACCTTGGAAAACCTCTGGTATTTCTGGAGTATATTCTTTCTTAAAGAAACTTTGGAAGTTATTCCACAACGGAGAAAACTTTGAAGTTTCAGAAGGTGAACCAACTAAAGACAGCTTAAAAACATTACATAAAACAATTAAGAAAGTAGAAGAAGATATTGAGAATTTCTCTTTCAATACTTCAGTTTCTACATTCATGATTGCGGTTAATGAGTTCACTGCTCAAAAATGTAATAACAAAGCAATTTTAGAAGAGTTATTAATCTTAGTTTCTCCTTATGCGCCACATATCGCAGAAGAATTATGGAGTAAATTAGGTCATGAAAACTCTATTGCTTTTGCAGCTTTCCCTCAGTTTGACGGAAAACACTTAATAGAGTCTGAAAAAGAATACCCAATTTCTTTTAATGGAAAAATGCGTTTCAAGCTTAATTTACCATTAGACATGTCGAAAGAAGATATTGAAAAAACAGTAATGGCTCACGAAAAAACGCAAGAACAATTACAAGGACGTACACCTAAAAAGGTGATTATTGTGCCTGGAAAGATTATCAATATCGTAGGATAATTTAATAAAAATAGGCATTTACAAAAGATTGATAAATGCCTATTTTTTTATAGTTTTTTGTGTTTTTATTTCTTTTAAATTGGTTTTTCATTAAAAATCCCCTATCTTATTAACTAATTTTATTAAGTTTTTGTTATTTGTTAACAGACTTAATGTAAAAGGTTTACAAGATGAAAAAAATAATCCCCTTAATGCTCGTTTTCTTGAGTGCCTTTCAAATCCACTCACAAAAGCTAACTCAAGACGTATCAAAAACTACCGTTGTTTTTAAAATTAAATATTTTGGATCTTATGTAGATGCCTTATTTACAAAAGTAGACATTGATGGTAATTTTGATCAAAAAGATTTAGAATCTAGTTTTTTAAATGCTACGATAGATGTAAATTCATTCGATACTAATAATTCGTATCGAGATAAAATTTTATCTGAAGATTACTTTGATGTAAAAAATCATCCAACAATTACCTTAAAATCAACAGAGATAGAGAAAGTCGCTGTTAACTTATATAATCTTAAGGCAGATTTAAATATCAAAGGAACTACAAAATCAGTAACTTTACCTTTAATCGTTTCTGAAAACGGAAATAAGATTAGTATCAAATCAGGTTTTACTATTGATAGATTAGACTACAAAGTAGGAAAAAGTAGTTTCTTATTATCTAGGAAAGTAATTACAAATGTGAATTTTTTAGCGGTTAAGTAAAATTGATCTAACATTCAATTAATTTTATATAATCTTAAAGTTTAGTTATTAAGATGTTTGTGAGTTTAAACAAACTGTAATTTTTCTTATCTTCAATCCAGTAAAACTCAAACGAACTTACATCAAGATGAAAAGACTAATTATGTTTGCTTTTCTATGTGTTACTACATGGAATCTTACGGCACAAAAATTTGTTCAGAATCAATCTGAAACAAAAATTACGTTTAAGATTAAGAATTTTGGCTCTTATGTAGATTGTCTATTTTCTGATGTAAACTTCGATGTAAACTTCAATAAAAATGATTTAACAAATAGTTATATCAACACTACAATAGCCGTGTCAACTGTAGATACGAACAACAAATCACGAGATAAAAGCTTAAAAAAAGAGAAGTATTTTAATGTAACAAAGTATCCTAACATTACTTTAAAATCTAGAAAGATTGAAATGATAGATGCTAACTCTTTTAGATTAACAGGAGATTTAACCATTAAAGGAATTACCAAAATTGTAACTATTCCCATAAAAGTATCAAATCAAGAGAATAAACTAAATATTAGTGCTGACTTTGAAATTAATAGACTAGACTATAAAGTTGGGAAAAGCAGCTTCATTTTATCTAAAAAAGTAATAGCTAAAGTAAACTATCTTGGTACAAAATAAGGTGGTTATCGTTGGTGGGGGCTTAGCAGGTTTGGTAAGTGCTATTCATCTTTCTAAAAAAGGAATATACGTAACAGTCATTGAAAAAAATATATATCCAAAGCATAAAGTTTGTGGAGAATATATATCAAACGAAGTTTTACCTTATTTACAATCCTTAGGTTTTAATCCGCTTCAGTTTCAAGCTAAAGAAATTACTGATTTTACGTTATCGACTTCGACTAATACGACTATAAAAACAAAATTACCATTAGGTGGCTTTGGAATCAGTAGATATACATTAGATTATGAATTAGCAAATTTAGCTAAACAAAATGGTGTTGAAATTGTTCATGATTATGTGAATCAAATTGATTTTCAGAATGAAATCTTCACGATAACTACAAAAAGTAACAAAACTTTCACAGCAGATATTGTTATTGGAGCATATGGAAAGCGTTCTAATATTGATATTAGTTTAAAACGTTCTTTTATTCAGCAAAAATCACCTTTTCTGGCAGTAAAAGCACATTACGAAGGAGAATTTCCTGAGGATAAAGTTTCATTATACAATTTTAAAGGAGGATATTGCGGAGTTTCTAAAGTAGAAAACGATCATATTAATGTTTGTTATATCACAAGTTACGATGCTTTTAAAAAGTATACAGATATTGATGAATTTCAAAATAAAGTCCTCTTACAAAATAAACAACTACAAAGAATTATAGGGAATTCTAAATTAATGTTCCCAAGTCCGTTAACCATAAGTCAGATTTCTTTTGCTGAAAAACAACCTGTAGAAAATCATATGCTGATGTGTGGCGATACTGCAGGAATGATTCATCCACTTTGCGGAAACGGAATGGCTATGGCAATTCATTCTGCGCAAATAGCTTCAGAAACTATCATACAATATTTCAATAAAGAGATTTCAACGAGAGAAGAGCTTGAAGAAATGTATACTCGAGAATGGAGAAAAGCTTTTAATAAGCGTTTACAAATGGGAAGAAAACTTGCTGCTTTGTTTAATATGGATTTCTTTTCGGAAATGATTACCTTGGGCTTACGACTATTTCCATGGATTTTACCCATCATTATTAAAAAAACACATGGGAAATACCTCAAACCAATACAATGATCAATACCAAATATAGAAGCAAAGAAGAAGAAATCATGGATGATTTCGATATGTCTGGTGAAACCTTAATCAAAACACTAGACATCATTGCTAAAATTAATCGTGTACTAGGAGGTAATATGTTAACCTTAAATGGCGTAAAAAAACTCTGTAAAGATCAACCAAAAGAGAAAGTGATTTCTATAATTGATTTGGGTTGTGGTAATGGAGATATGTTAAGAGCAATTGCCAAATTAGGAAGAAAACAAGGCCATAAATTTGATTTGATCGGAGTAGATGCAAATCAAACTACAATAGATTATGCGATTGAGTTGTCAAAAGAATATCCAGAGATTCGGTATTTGAAACAAGATATCCTGACTGATGAATTTAAAAAGCTGTCTTACGATATTTCACTATTTACACTTTTCCTGCATCATTTTTCAGATAAAGAAATAGCAAATTTATTACCAATAATTCAAGATCGAACCAAGTTAGGTTTAGTGATAAACGATTTACATCGACATAAATTAGCTTATTATTTATTCAAAATTATTACACTATTTATCAATAACAAAATGGTGAAGAACGATGGTTTGGTATCTATTTTAAGAGGATTTAAAAGAAAAGAACTAGAGAGTTTTGCTAAGAACTTATCTGGTAAAAGCACAATTACTTGGAAATGGGCATTCCGTTACCAATGGTTAATAAAGCATCATTAAATATTTATGAGCGTACGAATTACATCAGTTGCAAAGCAGCTTCCAAAATATACAAGAAACACAAAAGAAATTTTACCATATTTAAAAGTATGGTTGTCTGGTCAAGAAGAACGTTTTCAGCGAAAGGCAATTAAAATTTTCGAAAACGCAGGTGTAGATCGACGTTATTCAATTATGGATGCAGAAGATGTTTTTCTAAATACCTCTTTTGAAGAGAAAAACGAAATCTACACCAGAGAATGTACAAAGTTAGCAGAACAAGCTTTGTTAAAAGCTTTGGCGAAAGCAAATCTTGCCGCAAATGAAGTTGATTATATTATTACAGTAAGTTGTACAGGAATTATGATTCCGTCTTTAGATGCTTATCTAATCAATAGCTTAGAAATGAAACAAGATATTGTTCGTTTACCTGTGACAGAAATGGGTTGTGCAGCTGGAGTTTCAGGAATTATTTATGCGAAAAACTTTTTAAAAGCAAACCCGAATAAAAGAGCAGTAGTAGTTGCAGTAGAATCACCAACAGCTACGTTTCAGTTAGAAGATTATTCGATGGTAAATATTGTAAGCGCTGCTATTTTTGGAGATGGAGCCTCAGCAGTTATTTTATCGTCTTATGAAGATGAAGTTGGTCCGCAAATCTTAGATGAAGCGATGTATCATTTTTATGATGCAACGCACATGATGGGATTCAATTTGAAAAATACCGGATTACAAATGGTGTTAGATAAATCTGTTCCTGAGACCATTTCAAATCATTTTCCGAAGATTATTCATCCTTTTTTAGAAAAGAATAAGCTAAGTATATCAGATATAGATCATTTAGTTTTTCATCCAGGAGGAAAGAAAATCGTACAAACAGTAGAAGATCTTTTTGGAAAACTAGGAAAGAATATAGAAGATACGAAAGAAGTTTTAAAATTATATGGAAATATGTCTAGTGCTACTGTTTTATATGTTTTAGAACGTTTTATGGATAGAGATTTACCAAAAGGAGATAAAGGATTAATGTTGAGTTTTGGACCCGGATTTTCAGCGCAACGAATTTTATTAGAATGGTAAGAGAATTTACACATAAAAATGAGTGGGCTGTTATTTTAGGTGGTTCTAGCGGATTAGGTTTAGCAACAGCTAAAAAGCTAGCAAAACACGGTTTGAATATTTGTGTTTTGCACCGAGATCGAAAATCTGATATGTCACGCATTGAAAATGATTTTGAAATTATTCGTAATGAAAATGTTCAATTATTAGCTTTTAATGTAGACGCATTACATACTGAGAAAAGAGCACATGTTATTTCAGAATTAAAAGAGAATTTAGGATCAGCTGGAAAGATTCGAATATTTGTACACAGTATTGCCAAAGGAAATTTAAAACCGATGGTAGCTGAAGATGAATCGACACAATTAAAAAACGATGATTTTAGTCTAACTATTAATGCCATGGCAATTAGTTTATACGATTGGGTAAAGGCGTTATTTACTGCGAAGTTATTTGCTGATGACACTAGAATTATAAGTTTTACAAGTGAAGGAAATCAGAAGGTTTGGCAAAATTATGCAGCTGTTTCTGCGGCTAAAGTAACTTTAGAAGCGATTACTCGAAACATTGCTTTAGAGTTTGCTCCTTATGGAATTAAAGCGAATTGTATTCAAGCAGGTGTTACCGATACAAATTCATTTCAACGAATTCCAGGAAGTGAAACCATAAAAAATCACGTATTAAAAACGAATCCTTTTAAACGGTTAACCACACCAGAAGATGTTGCAAATGTGGTATATTTATTAAGTAAAGATGAAGCCAAATGGATTAATGGAAGTATTATTCCTGTGGACGGCGGAGAACATATAGTGTAGCATGACAAGTGAACAAATCATAACAGTATTACCTTATGAAAAACCTTTTTTATTTGTTGATGAAATCATCAATATTTCTGAAGAAGGAGTTACAGGTCAGTATACATTTCAAAAAGAAGAATTTTATTATCAAGGACATTTTAAAGATAATCCAGTAACACCGGGAGTCATATTAACGGAAGTAATGGCGCAAATTGGTGTAGTTTGTCTCGGTGTTTATCTTTTAGGAAAAGAAAGCGTGTTAGAAGAAAAACTAGCAATAGCGTTAACATCTCATGCTATTGATTTTTTTCTTCCTGTATTTCCTGAAGAGAAAGTAACAGTTATTTCTGAAAAACAATATTTCAGATTCAATAAATTGAAATGTCATGTAAAAATGCTGAATGCTAAAGGCGAATTAGTGTGTAGAGGTGAAATCGCTGGAATGTTAACGAATAAAAAATAATCAGTTGAATAAAAGAGTTGTAATAACAGGTTTAGGTGTTGTTGCTCCGAATGGAGTCGATATACAGTCGTTTACAAATGCGATTAAAAATGGTGTTTCTGGTATTACATTTCATCAAGATTTAAAAGACCTAAATTTCTCGTGTTGTATTGGCGGACTTCCAATAATTACCGAAGAGAAAAAACTAGATTATTTAACGGCTTTAGAATTGAGAGGTTTTAATAGTTCCGGAATTTTATACGGTTGTATTGCAGGAATAGATGCTTGGAACGATGCTGGCTTTACAGTTGATAAAGAAAGTGATTTAGACTTTGATACAGGAATTGTTTTTGGAACTGGAACTTCTGGAGTTGAAAAATTTCGTGAAGCTATTTATAAAGTTGATGCTCATAAAGTAAAACGTTTAGGTAGCACAACGGTTATTCAAACTATGGCTAGCGGAATTAGCGCATATTTAGGCGGTAAACTCGGTTTAGGAAATCAAGTAACTACAAATTCTTCTGCTTGTACAACCGGAACGGAAGCGATATTAATGGGTTACGATAGAATTGCTTCAGGCAAAGCAAGTCGAATGTTAGTTGGGAGTTGTAGTGATGGCGGACCTTACGTTTGGGGTGGTTTCGATGCTATGCGTGTAATGACATATAAACACAATGAGAATCCAGAAGAAGGATCTCGACCAATGAGTGCAACAGCATCTGGTTTTGTTCCAGGAGCTGGAGCTGGAGCTTTGGTGTTAGAATCTTTAGAAAGTGCGTTGGAAAGAGGGGCAACTATTTATGGAGAAGTTTTAGGTGGAGCAGTGAATTCTGGCGGACAAAGAAATGGAGGAACAATGACTGCACCAAATGGAATAGCTGTACAGCGATGTATTACAGATGCAATTCGAAATTCAGGAATTACTGCGGATGAAATTGATGTGATTAATGGACATTTAACGGCTACATCAAAAGATGCTTTTGAAATTCAAAATTGGTCAGAAGCATTAGGAAGAAAAGGGGCGAATTTTCCTTATATCAATTCATTAAAATCAATGATTGGTCATTGTTTAGCCGCTGCTGGAAGTATCGAAAGTGTTTCTGCTGTTCTTCAGTTACATCACGATTTTATATTTCCATCAATAAATTGTGAAGATATTCATCAAGATATTTTAGCTGAAATAGATCCAACACGAATTCCAAAAGAAAAAATAGATACAAAAATTAATATTATAGCCAAAGCAAGTTTTGGTTTTGGTGACGTAAATGGATGCGTAATATTTAAAAAATACAACCAATAAGTATATGACAAACGAAGAACTAATACCTAAATTAAAAGAAATCGTTAAACCTTATATTCAAGATCAAGCGGCTTTTGATAATTTAACGGAAGAGACTGATTTTATTAATGATTTAAAAATCAATTCTGCTAATTTAGTGGATGTAGTTTTAGATGTTGAAGATGAGTTTGATATCGAAATAGATAACGATGCTATGGAGCAAATGTTAAATGTAAAAAACGCAATAGCAATTATTAAAGATAAATTAGCTTCGTAATGATTGGGAATGATATTGTAGATATCAACTTTACACGAAAGCAAAGTAATTGGCAACGTGACGGTTTTTTAGATAAGATTTTTACATCTGAAGAACAAGAACATATACTAGAAAGTAAATGTAGTTTTACTACAGTTTGGCAATTGTGGAGTATGAAAGAGAGTGTTTACAAAATCTATGTTAGAAAACGTAAAGAACGTTTCTTTGCTCCTAAAAAACTCGTATGCACTGTTACTAATTCTTCTAAAGGATCGGTAATCATAAATAATGAAAAGTATCTTACGAAAACCACCACGAATAAAAATTATATCTATTCCACTGCAATTTCTGATGTAGGCAATTTGTTAAGTGTCGATACTTTTTGTTTTCCTTTAAAAGAAAGTGATTTCAGTACACAACGAGCAACTGTTTACAGTCAATTAAAAAATAGAATTGCAGAAAAATATAATCTGAATTCAGAAATTATTCAGATAGAAAAAACAGCATTAGGTATTCCAGAAGTTAAAGTCAATAATCAAACTTTAGAAGTTAATATATCACTTACCCATCACGGTAATTATGGCGCAGTTTCAATCTTAAATCTAAACTCATGAAAGAATTTATCGCTTACGCAAAATTGCAATTTTCAGTAGATAAAAAACTAGTTTTAACCTATGCAATCGTATACTTTATATGGGGAACCATAATGAATAATTTTGGTGCTGCTGTTGAAATCGCAAGATTTACTTATTGGTGGCAAGTAATTACGTGTTATATCTTTTACATGATACCAATATCGTTGCTTTTACGTGGTTTACCATTTCATATGCAATATGCGTACGGATTAATAGCAATGGGTGTATTGGAATTTTTAGGTTACGCGTTACAAACTTCTTATGCGTATCCTGATAATATTTTAGATAAACTTTTTAATATCAGGAATTTCAGTTTAGGAATGACTATGTTTTTTGGTTTGTATTTTCCTATCGGAAACATGATGGTTGGTAAGATTTATAGCGCTATCTTTGGCGATTAAAATTGAAATATTATTATGCCATTTCATGAGATTTTAGGGTATTTAGCAGCATTTTTAACTACGGCTTCTTTTTTACCTCAGGTATATAAAACATGGAAAACAAAATCTACAGAAGGATTATCACTTACTATGTATACTATTTTTCTGACAGGAATTATTTGCTGGTTGATTTATGGTATTTACTTAAATAGTTTGCCTATAATTTTAGCAAATACAGTTACAGGAGTTTCAGCAGTTATGCTAATAATAATGAAGCTTAAATACAAATAGTAAACTATACTTAATGTCACGTAAACTTCATTTAAGAACTAGAAAAACACATCGTTATTTAGGTCTTTTTATAGGGGCTCAGTTTTTATTCTGGACAATTGGAGGGTTGTACTTTAGCTGGAACAATATGAAAGATGTTCACGGTAAAACTTTATTAGATAAATCGGAGCACACTTTTGCTTTTCAATTCAATGAACCAGTTCGTAAACTTTTAGGAGTTATAAAAGAACCTATTAAAAATATTGAAGGAATTGTAGTGCATCAAGATAGTCTTTTACGAGTTAAAACTGTTTCAAAAAATTATCTTTTAACATTAAGTAATAGTGTCTATGCTATTAAAGATAGTTTAACTAAAGATCACGAGTATAGAGAAAAACCATTGCCAGTTTATGTTGTAGAATTAGAACATTCTACGAATACAAAAGTGTATGTTCACCCTCAGTTAGCTAAAATTACTTCAGTAAGAAACGATAATTGGAGACGTTTCGATTTTTTATGGATGTTACATGTTATGGATTTTGAAACTAGAGATCATATTACAAATTGGACATTGCGTATTTTTTCTGTTTTAGGGTTAGCAACAATATTATCTGGTTTTTATTTATTTTATTTAAGTTCATCAACCATAAGAAAGTTAAAGAGAAAGATGTAAATAAAATGAATTTCAGCTTGTTAATGCTTTAAGAATTGTTTAGATTTATGTAATTAATCTATTAAAATCTAAATATCATGAAAGAAATTTTAAGCTTTACAGGCGCAAAAAAACTTGAAAAAAAAGATCAACAACAAATTAAAGGAGGAATTACTTTTTCTTGTCCTTCGGAAGGAGGTTTTTGTACCGTAGGAATGCCTGTGAGTTGCATTACCGTAGTGCCTTATGTTTGTATAAATAATGTTTGGAAGAAATTATTTTAAAAAGTAAGTTTTCTTACTATCATAAAAAATTTAAGTCCGTTTTTACGGGCTTTTTTTACATGTATTTATATGGTAATTTTGTAAAAAAAAGCTAAAACTCAAACGAGTATTATAAATTTGTTTTTTTAAGGTTTAAATTGCAATAAGTCGAACATATAAACAGTAAACGAGTCAATTGAATATTTGTAAAAAAATACAGAACGCAAATTACTATCCTACAGTAGAAGATATTCCAGAACATATTTGGAAAGAGTTAAATTGTACAAACGATTTATATTTTAATCCGAATTATTTATCTGCTATTTCAAAATATCATGAAAATATAGATTTTTGGTACGTAGTTTTATTCGATGACCATTATAAACCTATAGCTTTTTCAACAGTTCAGATAGTAAACTTTTATTTAGACAGTGTTCAGAATGAATTACAAAGTATAGTTGAGTTTATTAAAAGGATAGGTCGAAAGTTACATCTATTATCTGATCAAAAACCTTTAAAAATTTTAACCTGTGGAAATACATTTGTTAGTGGAGAGCATGGTATTTTCATAAAAGAAGGACAAGACAAGCAAAAAGTAATTAAGCAAATCGCAAAATCGGTACTTCAGCTAGTTAATGACGAAGGTCATTTCGACTATAAAGTAAGTGGCTTTATGCTTAAAGATTTTGAACACGAATCTTTATTTATAAGTGACGAACTTTTAGGGTACAATTATCATTCGTTCAATGTTGAGCCTAACATGCTAATGCAAATCGATCAAGATTGGTCAAATTTTGATGACTATTTAGCTGCGATGAAAACAAAATTCCGTGTAAAAGCTAAAAAAGCGATGGAACTTAGTGCAGGATTAAACGAAATCGATATTACAGAAAGCAATATCGATCTTTACTTAAAGGACATGGAAAAACTTTATAAAAGTGTATCGTCTAAAGCAGGCTTTAATTTAGGTGAATTTAATATCCGTTCTTATGCTGTATTAAAAGAAAATTTACAAAGAGATTATATTATTAAAGGATATCTTCTAAATAATAAATTAGTTGGTTTTTTATCTGGAATGATCAATCAAGAGAATTTGGATGCTCATTTTGTAGGTATTTCTTATCAATACAATAGAAAATATGCTGTTTACCAACGCATGCTTTACGATTATATAAATATTGCGATAACTAGGAATTTAAAACAGATCAATTTTGGTAGAACTGCTAGTGAAATCAAAAGTTCTGTTGGAGCTGAACCTCAAGATTTAACTATTTATTTTAGACATAAAAACAGTATTCCAAATAAAATTTTGAAGTGTTTTATTGATAAAATTCAACCAACTCCTTTTCAACAGAAGTATCCATTTAAAGCTAAAACTCTTGTTAAGCAGAGTTAAAAAGAGTACTTTTAAGGTATAAAATCAGCCTTATGAAGAATACTACAGAGCTCGTAAATATTCTTACGCTTGAAGATCAGGGAGATAATAATTTTAGTGGAATTAGTAAAGATATTGGTAGCCCGAATGTGTTTGGAGGTCAAGTTTTAGCACAGTCATTAAATGCCGCATACAGAACAGTAAATTCGAAACGAATTTTACATTCTTTACATTCTTATTTTTTAGAACCAGGAAATTTAGAATTACCCATTGTATATAATGTACAAACTATTCGTGATGGAGGAAGTTTTTCAACACGAAGAGTAACTGCGCATCAAGGAGAAAAAACCATCTTTATTCTGGCATGCTCTTTTCATAAAAAAGAAGAAGGATATGAGCATCAAATGCCTGTTAAAAAAGAAATTAAGCAACCAGAAGATTTACTAAGTTGGACTGATATGTTAGATCAGTTTGGTGATTTTCTTCCCAAGAAAATGAAAGCTTTTTTAAGTATAGAAAGACCAATAGAATTTAAGCCTGTTCAGGTTGTAAATCCGTTTGATAAAAAAGATTTACCTCCTGTTGTTGATGTTTGGTTTAAATTAAAAGGAGATCGTTCTAACTTGAATTTAGCCCAGAAACAACAAATATTAACTTACATATCCGATTATAATATCTTAACAGCTTGTTTGTATCCAAACGCAAGTAAAGCGCATTTTGGAAATACTCAAATGGCAAGTCTAGATCATTCGATGTGGTTTTATCGTGATTTTGATTTTAATGATTGGATGCTGTTTTCAATCGAAAGTCCAAATTCTTATGGAGCTAGAGGATTTGCTTGTGGTAATATTTACACAAGAGAAGGAAAATTAGTAGCTTCTGTAGCACAAGAAGGTTTAATGCGACCTCCAAGAAAAAAATAAAATTATATGAGTCCTTTTTTATATGTATTATCTGTTAACGGATTATTATTCCTTTTTAGTTTAATATTTTACTTTTTTCCAGCAAAAAAGATCAATTCATTTTACGGTTATAGAACTTTCCGAACTATGCAGAATCAGAAAATTTGGGACTTTGCTAATAACTATTTCAACAAACAGTTTTTGTTATATTCTGGAATATCTTTCCTAGGAGCTTTTGCCTTAGCATTTATAAACCCTAAATTAAGTTGGCAACCTATGGTTTTGTTAGTACTATGTTTAGCTGTTTCTGTAGTTAAAACAGAACAAGAACTAAATAAGCATTTTGATAAAGAAGGAAAGAAATTAAAATAGTGTGTTTTTCAGTTGAAATTTACTTTTGATTTGTCAATTACGATGATAGCTATTTTAATAAAGCTGAAATTATCAAAGGGAAGTTGTGGCTAAATTTATTCTTTGCTTTTTGTCATTTAATAACCAATTCCATACAAAAATAGATTTGTAGTAGGTGTAAACAGGAAAAAAGTTACATTTACAAAAAAGAATGATATGGAAACTCTTGTTTTTTTAATACTTGTAATTGGTTTTATAAGTATCAATAATAATATCAATTCAAAGTTTAAAAAGTTAGAACAAACTATTGATATTTTAAATGCGCGAATACGATCTTTACAAGAAAAACTAAAATCGCAGTCATTATTATCAGAAAAAGAAAATATTGAACCAACTCGTGTTGAAAAGGAACCAGAGCCAATACCACCGATTTATACTCCTAAGGAAAAGGAAATAAATACTCCAGATTTATCTAAAGAAAAAGAGACAGTTGAAAAGCCAGCTGAAGTTGTTCGTTCCCAGCACTCTTTTAATGATCAGAAAAAGACTGCTCCAGTACCTGAAAAAATAATTGAACCTAAAAAAATACAAACGCCAAAAAAATCGTGGTTTGAGACGTTTAAGGAGAAAAATCCAGATTTAGAGAAGTTTATTGGTGAAAACCTAATTAACAAAGTTGGGATTTTAATTTTAGTTTTAGGAATAAGTTTCTTTGTTAAATATGCTATTGATAAAGATTGGATTAATGAACCAGCAAGAGTTGGTATAGGTGTTTTATGTGGAGCATTAGTTATGGGAGTTGCACATAAATTAAAGAAGAATTATGCAGCGTTTAGTTCGGTATTAGTAGCAGGTGCAATTAGTATTTTTTACTTTACTATTTATATTGGTTTTCATGAATATCAATTATTCAGTCAGACTATAGCGTTTTCAATAATGACAGTAATTACAGCTTTTAGTGCTTTAGTATCTATTTCTTACAATCGACAAGAATTGGCTGTATTATCTTTAATTGGTGGATTTGCTGCTCCGTTTATGGTAAGTACAGGTGAAGGGAATTATATAGTCTTGTTTAGCTACATAGCTTTATTAAATATCGGAATTTTAGCAATATCTTATTTTAGAAAGTGGAAAATAGCTACAATACTAGATTTTGTTTTTACAATTGTATTATTTGCTGGTTGGCTTTTTGCAGATTTTAATGAAAAATACTTTTCTCATTTTGGAGCTTTAACTTTCGCTACTCTATTTTACTTCATTTTTAGCATCACTATTGTTTTAAATAATTTAAGAAATAAAGGTGTTTTTTCTAAAATAGAATATTTCATTTTAATGGCTAATACTTTTTATTTCTTTGGAATAGGAATGACTATTTTAAAAGGTTGGGAATCTAATTTTACTGGATTATTTACACTTTCATTAGCCATTTATAACTTAATATATGCAACGATTTTATATAAGAAGTTCGGATTAGATAAAAATGCAATTTATCTCTTAGTTGGTTTAGCTTTAACATTTGTAACCTTAACTATACCAATTCAATTTGAAGGAAATCAAATTACAATTTTCTGGGCACTAGAAGTTGTATTGTTGTTTTGGCTTTCGAAAAAATCAAAGATTGATTCATTTAAAATAGGCGCTGTTATTGTTCAAATACTTACTGTGATTAGTTTATTCATGGATTGGTGGAAATACACGTATCTAGAACAAGATTTTACTATTATTTTAAACCCATTATTTATTTCAGGTTTTATAACTAGTATTTCATTATTTATTACCTATTTCTTGGTGAAAAATGAAAACAACATAGAAAATAAATATATTTTCTTAGAGATGAAGTTTTATAGCGCTTTATTACTTGTCGTAGGAACTGTTTTAAGTTATTTAACAGGTCTTTTAGAGATAAACTATCAGTCATATCAAACGATACAAAATTATTATAGTGCTTTAGCATTTCCTGTAACTTATCATTTTACGATTATAGCTATACTACTATTTTTAGCAATAAAATTTAAAAAAGAATTTATAAAAGGAATGCTCTTTTTTAGTGCTATTTCTATAGTTTTTTATGTTGTCTATTTTTACAGTTTACCAAAGTTTGAAATAATTGAAAACTTTAACTTGGGTACACAAAGTAATTATGCATATTATTTCCATTATATTATTTTGGCTTGTTTACTGTACTTTGGATATCAATTCGTGCAAAACTCTTCTTTAGGTGTTATTAAAAACAACAAATGGTTACCTTGGATTTTTGTTTTTGTTATAGTATATGTATTTAGTAACGAAGTAATGATTCATGGGTTAGTGTTTTCAGAAGCTACAGATACTGTTGCGTTAACTAAAGGATTTTCGGGAGAAAATGGAGATTATTATGCAAAATATAGATTTGTAACAGCTCAAATAAAAAGTGTTCAGAGTCAAATTATTAAAATAGGATATCCTATTTTATGGGGACTTTTTTCTTTTATATTCTTAATTGTAGGTATCAAAAAACAATGGAAAACATTACGAATAATAGCACTTTCTTTATTAGGAATAACCATCTTAAAGCTTTTTGTTTATGATATTAAAAACGTATCTGAAACAGGAAAAATAATAGCTTTTATTTTATTGGGTGTTTTAATTTTGATTATCTCTTTTGTATATCAAAAAATAAGAAAGTTAGTTGTTGAAGAAGATTCAGAAAATAAAACAGATGAAAATATATAATACCGTATTCGCTTTTTTTATTCTTTTTAATGGATTTGGTCAAGATTATAAGGGATCAATAAATGAAATTAAGGAAGATGGACTTTATAAAATAAAACTTACTCAAGACATACGCTCTGCAAGTAATGAGAATTTTAATACTTTAAGAATTAAAAATACAAGCGATAAAGAAATTCCATATGTTTTAGTTTTTAATACAGACCGAAAATTTTCGAAGTTTACATCTATTCCAATAGCTTCCAAAAGTATTATTAAAGATTCTATAACCTCTATTGGTTTAGAAAACACTTCAGGAAAAAAGCGTGAACATATTATTTTAAAAATTTCGAATACTGCCATTACTAAGAATTATTCGGTTTTAGGAAGTAACGATGAAAAAAATTGGTTTGGTTTGGTATCGAATAAAAGACTCACACACATTACTAGCTCAAAAAACTTAGATGTTGAAAAAACAATTAATTTTCCATTAAATTCTTACAGATATTTACGAATTGATTTTGATGATTCTTATTCATTACCAATAGAAATTCTAGAAGCAGGGATATATACAAGTGAAACATTTAAACAAAATCCTGTTGAGATAGAGAATTACCAGTTGAATATCAATCAAAACGAAGAGAACAAAACGACATTATTAAATTTTTCAGCAGACATTGCTTCAAAAATAGATTATATATCTTTTGAGATCAATACTAAGTTCTACTTAAGGAATGCGAAAATTTTCACAAAAAGAACTCGAAAAGTAAAAAAACGTGAAGAAACTTACAATCATGCAATTGATCAAATTCAACTGAATTCAAATAATAATAACACTTTTATTCTGAGAAACTTAAATGAGAAAAGCTTCACGATAGCTATAGAAAACAAAGACAATTTACCTTTAGATATTATTAATGTAAAGCTTTTTCAGAAACCTTTGTATTTAATCTCTAGTTTGAATAAAACTGATAATTATAGTATAGAAATAGACAAGAGCTTAAAAAAACCTTCATATAATTTAGGTAATTTCATTTCGAATAAAACTACAGGGATCAAAAGTATAGGGGTTTCAAATTTTAGAAAATTAACCGTAGTAACTGATACAAAAAATCAAGCTTTTTGGCAGACTCCTATGTTTATGTGGATTTGTATTGTTTTAGGCGGACTTTTAGTTGTTTATTTTGCACTTAGTTTGATAAAAGATATTGGAAAAGATACTACCAATACTTAAAAATAAGTACAAAACCGTTTTTTATTCATATTCCTCTTTTAACAGTAGAATATCATCAATAATCTGTTTCATATTCTCAAACTTAGTTCCGTCGTAAATACCACGAATTCTTCGTTCTTTATCAATTAAAATAAAATTTTCAGTATGAATAAAATCACTTTCGCCGCCATCACCTTCATCTAAAACAGCAAAGTAACTCTTTCTAGCTAGTTCGTAAATATGTTTTTTATCTCCAGTAACTACATTCCACTTTCCATCAATAACACCCATTCGTCTGCTGTAAGCTTTTAAAGCAGGAACAGAGTCTTTTTCTGGCATAACAGTATGAGAAAGAAAACGAATATCATCATCATTCTCAAAGTGCTCTTGTAATTTCACCATATTTGTTGCCATTGGGATACAAATTCCTTTACAAGTCGCAAAAAAGAAATCAGCTACATAAATTTTATTTTTGTAATCTTCTTGAGTGATTTTCTTACCATTTTGATTGATAAGATGAAAGTCTGAAATCGTATGGTTTTTAGTAAACATACGAATAGATTTATCTACTAATTTCGGATTAACATCTGCAGGATTGTAAATAGGTAATCTTTTTTCAACTTTAACTAAGAAATAGTAGCAAGGTAGAGCAACTATTGAAAAGAAAATTAGAAAGATAAAAGTATATTTCGATTTTTTAAAAAAAGCAATATTCATTAGATATGATGTAATTCTAGTACAAAAATACGGCTTATAAAAAGGGATTCCTAAAATCTTTGTTAAAACATGTAAAAGAAGAAATAAGCAATTTTTACAACTCTACTTAAAAGCGTACATTTGTTAAATTTTATAGAAAAGACACTACAAACCATTTATGGAAATATTTATAAAAGCATCACAGTTTATTTTAAGTTTATCGTTACTAATTGTACTTCATGAATTAGGACATTTTATACCAGCAAAATTATTTAAAACTAAAGTTGAAAAGTTCTATTTATTCTTTGATTACAAGTTTTCATTACTTAAAAAGAAAGTTGGAGAAACAGTATATGGTATTGGGTGGATTCCTTTAGGAGGATATGTGAAAATAGCAGGAATGATTGATGAAAGTATGGATACTGAACAAATGCAAGGAGAACCGCAACCTTGGGAATTTCGATCAAAACCAGCATGGCAAAGATTAATCATTATGTTAGGTGGTGTAATCGTAAATTTCATTTTAGGAATTTTAATTTATATCTGTTTAATGTGGGTGTATGGTGAAAAGTATCTACCAAATGAGAATGTAAAAGATGGACTTTGGGTGCAAGATGAGCTAGCTAAAAGCTTAACACTTGAAACAGGAGATAAAGTAATTTCTGTAGATGGAAAGCTGATTAAAAAATTTAATCAAATTCCAATTGAATTAATAAATGGTGAACGTTTCGTTATTGAAAGAAATGGAAAGAAAATTGAAAAAGAAATTCCAGTAAATTTTATATCAAAATTAGTTGATAGAGGTAGAGATGCTGGAAGCTTTATCTTACCTAGATATCCTTTTGTAGTTACATCTATCGATAAGAATTCGCCAAATTATAACTCAGGTTTACAAGAGAAAGATATTATCATTTCTGTTGGAGATACACCTATTAAGTATTTTGATGAGGCTAAAGGAGCTTTTGAAAAAGTAAAAGGAACAACTACTTCTATAAAAGTAAGAAGAGGAGATGCTACAAAAAGTATAGAAGTACAAGTTAATGATGAGGGTAAGTTAGGTGTAGGTTTTGCAGCCATACCTTTAAAAGATTTAGAGAAGTTAGGGTATTACAATTTAGAAACAAAAACGTATTCATTCGGGGAAGCGATACCAGCAGGATTAGATAAATCTTGGAGTACTTTAACGGGATACGTTAAGCAACTTAAAAAGATATTTAACCCAAGTACTGGGGCTTACAAAGGTTTAGGAGGATTTATTTCTATAGGAAGTATTTTTCCATCTGAATGGAGTGCTCAAACGTTTTGGAATATCACTGCATTTTTATCAATCATGTTAGGTTTTATGAATTTACTACCTATTCCTGCTTTAGATGGAGGACATGTTGTGTTTACATTATGGGAAATGATCACAGGAAAAAAACCTGGGGATAAGTTTTTAGAGTATGCTCAATTAGTAGGTTTTGTGATATTATTAGCCTTATTAATCTTTGCTAATGGTAATGACATTGTAAGATTATTTAAGTAGAATAGATAAGGTTAAATATGATTTAAAATAAACCTTCATTCTAAAAATAAACTAGGATGTGGGTTTTACTTTTAAAGAAAAATTGAAAGGAGTGATCCAATAATAGTTGTTTCTACAATCTAAGCAGTTGTAAAATTTTAAAAAAGGAATGTGTTTAGCTACACCAGTCCTTCTTTTTCTGATTCGATTATTCGAACCACAATGCGGGCAAGTTTTCATGAATTTTATTTTAGTAGTTTTCTGTTTCTGTTCCTACCTCTAAATATAAATGAAAGAAATTATAGTAAATAAAAAAAAGAAGGGGATTTTTCCCCTTCTTTTTATGAAATATTATTTGTTCTATTTGTCTTGATTATTGCTTGCTCATTTTTCCAATCAATCCATTTTTGCCCTTTTATACGTCTCATGACATTGTCTATGGTTCGCATGATAAAGACATTATAAACTGCTTTTCCAAGGTTTTTAGGATTTCTAGCGATAGCACGAAGGCTCATAGAAAAACCTGGCGTTATATAACGCATATAATGCCAATAACCTTCTGGCATGTATAAAACATTTCCATGTTCTAACTCTGCAACATGGCCTTTCGCATGTTTTAATGCTGGCCATTTATCAAAATCTGGGTTATTAAAGTCAATATCTTCTCTAGTAATTAACGAATGTGGGATTTTATAAAGATGTTTATTTTGTTTTTGATCAAATAAAATGCATTTCTTTTTTCCTTCGAAATGGAAGTGAAAGATATTGGCTAAATCAATATCATAATGCATGAATGTATACGAATCTCTACCTCCAAAGAATAACATTGGTAAGCCTTTCATTAATCGTAATCCAAAATCAGGATAAGAAAAGTCTTTTTGAAGCACAGGTACTTCTTTTAAGATATTCCATAAGAAAATTCGAAATTTAGTAGGCTCACGCTTTAATAAATCTACATATTCACTCATTTTCATTTTAGCGTGAGGTTCGTTAAAACCATCTTTATAATCTACTGGTCTATCGTCGTATAACGGAACAGTTTTATCACCGGCAACTTCTTTCATATATTCTAAAGACCACTTAGAATATGCAGGCCAGTCTTCTATAAAACGCTCAATAACTACAGGTTTTTGAGGCTTGAAATAGTTCTTGATAAAGTCTTCTTTAGTAATAGTTTCAACTCTATCGATTTGTTCCAATTGTAATCCCATTAGTCAAATTTTGATAACCGCAAAGTTAAGAAAACGTTACGAAACCTTTTTTAAAAGTAATTGTTAAAATAAATTATTCTATTTGTATTATCTATTTTAAGCTTTTACTTGTTTAGCTTCTTGTTTTTTAACCTCATTTCTTTCAATCGTATGACTTGGTCTAGTCCATTTTGGTTTTTCACCTAAATCTTTATATTGAGAATCTTCTGCCTCAACTGTTTTAGGTTGCATTTTCTTGATAAATGGCTTTTGAGGATTTAATCCAAGTAATTCGAATAACTTCATGTCTTCGTTTACATCTGGATTTGGAGTAGTTAATAACTTATCCCCAGCAAAAATAGAATTCGCTCCAGCAAAGAAACACATAGTTTGTCCTTCTTGACTCATTTGAGTTCTACCAGCAGATAAACGTACTTGAGTTTCTGGCATTACAACACGAGTTGTTGCTACCATTCTTACCATTTCCCAAATTGAAACAGGTTTTTGATCTTCTAACGGAGTTCCATCAACAGCTACTAATGCATTAATAGGTACAGATTCTGGTTGTGGATTTAAAGTAGATAATGCAACTAACATTCCTGCTCTATCTTCAATAGCTTCACCCATTCCAATAATTCCACCAGAACAAACCGTTACATTAGTTTTACGAACATTGTCAATAGTTTCTAAACGATCTTCAAAACCTCTAGTTGAAATTACTTCTTTATAATATTCTTCAGATGAATCTAAATTGTGGTTATACGCATATAAACCAGCTTCAGCTAAACGGTGTGCTTGATTTTCAGTGATCATACCTAAAGTACAACAAACTTCCATATCTAGCTTATTAATTGTACGAACCATTTCTAATACTTGATCGAATTCTGGTCCGTCTTTTACATTTCTCCAAGCTGCACCCATACAAACTCTAGAGCTTCCAGAAGCTTTAGCACGTAATGCTTGAGCTTTAACTTGGTTAACACTCATTAAATCATTTCCTTCAACATCTGTATGATATCTTGCTGCTTGTGGGCAATAACCACAATCTTCTGGGCATCCTCCTGTCTTTATAGAAAGTAATGTAGATACCTGTACTGTATTTGGATCGTGGTGTTTACGATGAATAGTTGCTGCGTCATATAACAGCTCCATCATCGGCTTATTGTAAATTGCTAAAATTTCTTCTTTCGTCCAGTTATGTCTAGTCTCACTCATATAGTCGTCATTGTTTGCGTTATCAAAAGTAGGAAAACTAATTGTATTATTATACTATTTTGAAATTAAAACTGATACAGCATTTCCTCCAAAACCAACGGCATTTATTATTATTTTTTGAATCTTTTTAGGTTTCTTTTGAGCTTGAGCAAAAGGAACTTCTATTAATTTTTGATGCGTTAACATTAGTAAACCTAATTCAAAATTTAAAAGTCCAGATGCGCCAAAAGTGTGTCCTAATTTCCACTTATTTGTAGTTAAGAAAGGTTCGTGATTTCCAAATACTTTTTTAACTGCATTTATTTCTGATGAATCTCCTTTTATAGTTCCAGGTGCGTGCATTACAATTGCATCTACTTCGTTAAGATTGATGTTTTTACACGCCATTTTCATCGATTTTTGAAAACATTCAGCATCAGCAGTAACAGATGTGTTATGTTTTAAAACTTCAGTAGCATAACCAATACCTTCAATTTTTGCTACAGTTTTATCAGAAATTTCATTTTCTAAACATACAACAGCAGCGCCTTCACCTAGTATCATGGTATTTCTGGTTTTGCTTAAATCAAAAGCCTTACAAGGATAACCTTCAGTTTCTTTTGAATACACTTTAAGCGCTTTCATTTGTGCTACGGTAAATTCAGTTAATGGAGCTTCACTTCCACCAACTAAAAATTTATCACATAAACCTGCTTGTAACCAAGCAACTCCATTCAAAAGAGAATGTAATGCTGTAGAACAAGTAATAGAGTGAGATATTTCTGGCCCATTACTTCTTAAATCGTGAGCAATCCAAGAAGAAATATTTCCTAGTGTTGTTGTTGGAGAACTTAAGGTTGAAGAAGTTCCATTTTGTAAGAACTCTTCATGATATTTTTCGAATAAAGCTGTAGCACCTCTAGAAGAACCGATATTAATTCCAAAGTCGTCTCCTGTTTTCCAGTTTGCTTTTTCTATAGCTTTTCGTGAGGCATAAATAGCAAACAGAACAGTATTGTCTAGATTTTTATATTTATTATCAGACTTTTTTAATTCTTCAATGGCTTTTAAATCTTCATCTGAAATTTTAGAGACCCATTCAGAGAAGTGTTTAAACTCTTTTTTGGTCATTCGATGATTGTCATCCAAATAACTTGTCCATACTTCTTCAGAAGTTTTCCCTAATGGAGAAATTGAAGCAAAAGCTGAGATTGATATTGGTTTCAAAACAAAAAAATTTCAGCAAAATTAAGGTTTATCTAACAAAGAAACTTTAATTTATATCTGTTTTAGTTTTTAATGAGATAAATAGAAAATATTTTCACAAATAATAATGTAACAACATCACAGTAAGATAGTCTAATTAAAAAAAAATTAAATGAACGAAAGATCTCAAAAAAGTTGGTTAAGTAGAAACTGGCCTTGGGTATTACCAGTAGGATGTTGTTCTGGTTGCTTAATGATGATATTAGTATTTGTTTTTGGATTCGGAGCAGCTATATTCGGTGTTGTTAGTGAATTTGTAGATGCTTCTCCAGTAGATGAAGTTACTGAAATAGCTAAACAAAACGATAAAGTTATAGCACTATTAGGTGATAATATTGAATCTAAAGGATTTCCAAATGGAAACATTTCTATAAATAATGATAGCGGAGAAATAGATTTTTCAATTCGAATTGTTGGTGATAAAGGAGAAGGAACTTTAATCGTAAAAGGGATTCGAGTTGATAAAAAATGGGTATATGAAGATTTATATGTATTGATTAAAGAAACTGGTGAACAAATCAATTTATTAGAACAAGAAAAGATTCCTGAAATTATATAGGTTCTAAATTACGAATTACAAATTCACAATTTCAAATTCGTAATTCATAATTAGTTTATAATTGATTTAAAACCTTTTCTATAGTAGTATATACTTTTTCTAATTGTTCATCTGTAATTACATAAGGAACTTGAATGTAAATGGTGTTTCCTAAAGGTCTTAAAAACACACCTTCTTTCATAAAAGAAGATAGTAGTAAATCTCTTAAAGTTCCATAACGTTCCATGTTTGTGTCTAAATCTAAAGCGAAAATTACTCCAATAGATCGGGTTGATTTTACTTTAGCGTGCGTTTTAATTTTTTCACTAAATTCAATATGTGATGTACTAATTCGCCGAATACTTTCTTGAATTTTTTCTGAAGTTAATAAATCTATACTTGCAATTGCAGCCGCACAACCTATCGGATTCGCTGAATACGTATGACAATGGAAATATCCTTTTGCAATATCGTTACTTAAAAAAGCATCGTAGATTTTCTGAGTACAAGAAGTAATTGCCATTGGAACTAATCCACCAGTTAAAGCTTTACTCAAACAAATAATATCTGGTTTCGTAGCCACATGATCTGAAGCAAAGTTTTTTCCTGTTTTACCAAAGCCAGTCATTACTTCATCTGCAATAGTTAAAACATCATTGTTTTTACAATATTCAATAATTTGATTTAATCCTTCAATATTATGAATTTTCATTCCGGCAGCTCCTTGAACAATAGGTTCGTAAACAAAAGCAGCTATTTTATTATTGGTAATAATTTCAGATAACTGTTCTAAAATTTCAGCATGATTCTCTCCATTTGGTACTGGAATTCTATGAATATTAATTAGAAAATCTTCAAAAGGTCCGTTATAAACTGAAAGTCCAGACGTAGACATGGCTCCGAAAGTATCTCCGTGAAAACCATTTTCAAAAGCAATAAAAGTTGTGCGTTTGTCTCCAATATTGAAATAATACTGTAAAGCCATTTTTATAGCAGACTCTACAGCTGTTGAACCATTATCGTTAAAGAAAATTTTAGCTTGATTTTCAGGAAGAATTTGAATTAGTTTTTCTGAAAGTTCTACAGCAGCAGGATGTGTAAAATCACTAAACATGATTTGATCTAATTGCTGCATTTGCTGATAAACACGATTGGTAATAAAATCGTTACAATGGCCGAACATACATGTGTACCAAGAGGAAATAGCATCGATATATTCGTTACCATGTTCATCTGTAAGGATACATCCTTTAGCTTTTACAATTCCTAAACTATTCGGGTGTGTTTGGTGTTGTTTTAAAGGATGCCAAATGTGTTTTTTATCGCGTTCTTGTAGTGTCATTTAATTTTTTATTTATATAAATGAATTCTAAAATTGCTATTAGCATTACGACTAGCAAAAAATAAAAATTTAAAAATTTTGAAATTGTAGGATATGTTAAGGGCCAATTATAAATATCTATAAAAGCTATAGTAGTTGAAAAAATGAATGAAATACAAGAGATTATAATGACATGTCTTTTTAATTTATGCGCTTCAGAAGAAAGTTTTAAATTAAGTGCTTTATAAATTAAGATCATAGTAATTAACAAAATAACAGGTAGAATAGAAATATAAAACATCACGTTTTGAGGAACTTCCCAATCGGGTCCCGTTTGTGAAATATAAACTACAAAACTGGTATAGATAATAGTCAACAATCCAAGTGTTGTAATTATTCTTACACTGTTTTTTGATGCTTTCTTCAAGATTAGAAGTTTAAATTACAGTTTGGTTTTAAATTTGTCAGCGTATTCTTTAATTACATTCTGATCAATGTAAGGCTCTTCTTCAATTCTTCCAATTACAGGAACTCCACTCATTTTTTTAATGATACTTTCTGTAGTTGGATGCTCATCGCCACTAAAAATTAAAGAAATATCAAATCCTTTTTCTTTTAGTAAATTAAGAGTCAATAAGGTGTGATTAATACTTCCTAAATAATGACGAGAAACTACTATAACTTTATAATCAGGTTGAATTAAATCTAAAATAGTATGTTCATTGTTTAACGGAACTAAAAGTCCACCCGCACCTTCGATAACTAAATTATTTTGAGTTTCTGGAGCTTTAATTTGATTGATGTCAATCGTAATTCCATCGATTTCAGCAGAAGCATGCGGACTCATTGGCGTTTGTAACGCATAGCTATTTGGATGAAAAACAGACTTTTTGTTTGTTACTAATTTTTCTACTTTATGTGTATCTGAATAATCTAAATCGCCAGATTGGATTGGTTTCCAATAATCAGCCTCTAAAGCTTCTGTAATAATTGCTGAAGCAACAGTTTTTCCTACTTCTGTTGAAATACCGGTGATAAAATATTTTTTCATTTAAAGATTGTTTTACAATCGTTACAAATTAATTTTCGTGGTTCAAAAAATGGGAAAAGCATGTGAAAGAAATTCTTTCGTTGTACGTCAGCTACTAAAATCCTTGTAGAATTACAATTCGGACAATGAATGGCATTACCTTTATTGTCGGTTTCATAAGTTCTGATGTCGTTATAAATTTCTGAAGCTTTTTTTAAATCTTGATTAAAAACTAAAAGTTTTACACCACCAATAGCCTGACTAATCAATGGGTCTGAATCTATTGTGGTTTCATCCATTAACATGGTTCTAATGTTTTCAGAATCTAACTTAGATTTCACCAGTTGAGCTTCAGTAGAATATTCAAAAACAGCTAAAATTGTATAATCTTCTCTCATTTCTCTAATCGCAGGGCGATAGCCAAGGTTTAATTTCTCAATAGTTAAATTGAGATAGTTTATCTACAAACAAAGGTAGTAAGGTTTAGATAAATATAGAGTACATAATTATGCTGAATTTACCTGTGCTGAACTTGTTTCAGTATTTTATAATGAGGGTGACTTTTTTTAATTTTAAATAAGATGAGCAAGTTGTTCTAGAATAGTTGTAATGTGTTTTTTAGAATTAAAACTATGCAAACAAAAACGTAATCGTTCTTGACCTTCAGGAACTGTTGGAGAAAGAATTGGTTTTATATTGAATCCGTTTTCTTGTAATTTCAACGCAATTGCTTTTGTTTTTTCTATTCCAGAAATTACAGAGCAGTGAATAGCAGAGTTACTTTCAATAAAAGAATGATTTAATTGTAATCGTCTCACTTCACTTTTAAAGAAATTGATATTGTCTTCTAGTTGCTGAATGATTTCAGAATTTAAATGCAGATAAGCAACTTGTATTGTGGCTAACGCATGAGGTGACAAACCCGTGGTATAAATAAAACTTCTAGAAAAGTTAATTAAATAACTGTATAATTTTTCATTACTCAAAATTGTTGCTCCATGACAACCTAAAGCTTTTCCGTAAGTAATAATTCTAGCAAAAACTTCATTTTCCAATTGTAATTGCTGAACTAAACCTTCACCTTTTTCTCCGAAAACACCCAAAGCATGAGCTTCATCAACAACCAAATACGCATTGTGTTGTTTTGTAACAGTAATTAATCCATTAAGATTTGGTGTGTCACCATCCATAGAAAATACCGATTCTGTAACAATATAAATTTCTGAATCCTTAGTTCTCGACTGCGCTCGAACTGACACTAACTGCTTTTCAAGATGATCGAGATCATTATGCTTGAATTTATAGTTTTTTGTATTCGAAAGTTGAATTCCGTCTCGAATAGAAGCATGGATATATTCATCATATAAAATCACATCACCACGTTGTGGAACACAAGAAAAGAATCCGACGTTAGCATCGTAACCAGAGTTAAAAAGTAATGCTTTTGGTGAGTTATGAAATTGAGCAATATAATTTTCAGCTTCTTGATATAACTGATGATTTCCAGAAATTAAACGAGAGCCTGTAGCTCCATTGATTTTGATGTTTTTATCTAATAATAACTGATGTGTTTGATCGAAAACAGATTCAGATTGCGCTAAACCTAAATAATCATTAGAATAAAAATCAATACGATTGGTATCAGATTTTAAACTTCTTAAGGTGTTAGAAGTTGCTCTTTGAATGAGTTTTTGTTCTAGTTTCTTTGGAAAATTCATCAATACAAAAATACAAATCGCGCGAATAGTATTTCTTGAAGAATAATGATTTTGTTTTTAACTATTTTTTTAGGGGTTTTTCCCCTAAAAAGGTTTGTTTTTTTTCCTTGAATTATTAGTCAGTATTCGTAATAAAATTGTCATAACAAAAAAACACAAAATGAATACTGTAATTATAAACTCTATTGGTACTGCCACTCCAGGAGCTTCAAAAATCTTATCAGATGCATTAAAAGTTCCTCAAGATTATATTTTGAAATTATTATATAGTGCTCCATCAGTTTTATTTCAAAAAGTTGATGAAGATACAGCATTAAAAGCAGAGGATACATTAAAGAAGTTAGGCTTGGATGTATCTGTATGTGATGAACAAGAGCCACTTAATTTAACTACTGAGTTGGTAGATATTAGTGTGAGTTTTGAAGATGTTTTAACATTACCTAAAGTAACAGAACAACTGGCTTCTTTTTTAGGATGTAAACAAGCAGAGGTGTTAAATTTATTATTAAACGAACCGAGCATAGTTTTAGGAAATGTTTCTGAAGCTACTGCTTTAGCTATGAAAAAAAGAGTGAATGCTCATGTACATTATGCAAATCCTAAGAAAGATTTGTATACAATTCTTATTAATACAGAAATAAAAGAATTAGAATTAAAAGCTATTGAAAAACAACTACAAGTAAAATTAAAGAGAAAAGGAGATTGCTATGTAGCTGAAAACATTTCATATTCAGATTCTCAATGGTTGTGGAGAAAATATCAAACACAAGACAAGGTTAAATTAATAAGTCAAACTCATCAATTAGTAACAATAAATTTAAGTGATTTTGATCCAGAAAATAGCGAGCATATATCTTATTTAACAAATCATGTAGGAATTCCTGAATCAATACTAAGCGACATACAACAAGCTTTACCAATAACTCTTTTTGAATATATCAATAGAGAAAGAGCCGAAGATTTGGTAGAAAAGGCTGAGAAAATAGGAATGGAAGTAGCGTTAGAAAAAGACTTCGATTTTAAAAAACAACTTCACATCACAAAAATTAGAGATACTAAAAATGTTAATACCATATTAGCTCAGTTTGTTAGTAAAGATAATTTAGTCAAAGCTAATGCTAAAGAATGGAAGAGTAGAAATGTAATGCCTAGTTTAATTGCAAGATACTTATCAGAACAATTAGAAAGAGTTGGTTGTAATACAGAAATCGTTTAGTTATGGATCAAAAAATGTTACACTACAGAATAGCCGAACGAGGAAAAATGCATGCTTTAGACAAAAACTATAAGGAAGCTTTACGTCACTATAAAGAAGCTTTAAAGCTAACGAGAGAACAAAAAGATAGTGAATTGTTTTTTCAACATTATAGTCAATGTGTGATGGAAACTTTGGAACTATCTGGAGCATATGATCAAGTAATTTCATTTTGTGAAAATTACAGAGCTTTTTTACAAGAAAAGGAGGAAGATTTCTTGGTACAAAAACATAATGCTTTTGTTAGTGAGCGTCAAGCAATACAACACATCTTAAGAGGAGAACAAGAAGAAGCAAAATCATTACTACAAACCACACAAAAAAATCTTGGTAAAGGAAAACAACCGATCACCGACGAGTTACTGAATTGGTTATTGAGAGGCTATAAAGTTAATCCAGATCAGTTAAGACAATTACAAAAGAAACATAATTATTTCATTGTGAGAAAAGAATCGGTGAATCCCAAAATTGCCATGGATTTACCCGAGGGCATTTCTCCATTTTAATCATTTAAATAGTAGAATATGGCAAACATTAACACATTTGACCAGGGAGCTCAAATTTTACAGAATGTTGATGTAACTAGTATGGTTACAGGATTAGCATTAGGTATTGCAAACGCTCAAGAGCAACTGGATAACAATTCTGTAAAACAGATTACAAAACTTGCACAAACACAAGTTGGAGGAAAATCGCTATTAGAGTTAGGCTTTAGACCTGCTTTTTATGCATTTGAACGTGCGGAAATTTCTGCCTCAATAAGCTTAAAAATGGCAGTACAAGAAGAGCTTGAAATCGATTTTGAATTGGAATATGATTCGACCAGAAAAAAAGGATACACAGACGAGCATATTCAAAAAATTGAAAACAATTACAAAGAAGAAAAGTATCGTGAGTTTAAAAGTAGTAGAAAATATTGGTCTACTTTATCTAACGAGCATACTTTGAAAGTTAATGAAATGACAGTTACAACTAGTAATAAAACTGGTAGTATAGATCGTGTAGATGAAACTACAAGTAAACTTTCTACAGATGCTAAAGTTGAACGAGTAGAGTCGGAAATTATAGATACCAAAGATGTTGTAGCTAAAAGCTCAAATGCTTTAAGTGTACACAATTATATGGGTTATGGTATGCTATCTATGTTAGATTATTATACAGAAGATATTGGTGTCGTAAAGATTAAGAATTACACAACAGCTGTAGATGTAAAAATTAAAGGAACAACAGCAGCTAACACAGTTAAAATTACTGGAGGAAATCTTACTGCTTGTTTAAATAGTATTACTACCAGTACTTTTAAAATGGGTCTTAAGGATAAAGATAAATTCACCGTGTATTTCGATTTTTCTAAACATCATCCTATTGATTTTAGTTATACTGGTGGAGCTACTCCAAAGAATACAGATCAGTTAAAAGAAAAGTTGAGAGCATTAGCTTTAATTATGAAAGCTGATACAGATATCAAAGTAAAAATTGTAGGTCATACGGATAGTGTTAGTGGAGACAAATTCAACAAAGATTTAGGTTTAAAGCGAGCGAAAGGAACAGCAAATTATCTAAAAGCTTTAGGTGTAGATGCTGCCCAAATTACAGAAACTACCTCAGAAGGAGAAGATGCAGCAAAAGCAAGCATTGGTGATAACAAAAAAGATGCAAATTATAGAAAAGCGGTTATAGAAGTTGATACTGGAGGAAACGAATACATTTTTGTAGAAGGAGGTGATTTTAATTTTACTCAGGCTGCAGCAGAAATTACAATCGCTAATTGGTCATCTACAAATTCAGGAATTTTAAAGAAGCATCAAAAATTAGCAGCAGCAGCAACAAAACAACTTGATGTAGAATCAGGATCTGACTCAGTAAGTCAAAATGTTCAGACATTGGCTGAGGTAAATACACAATTCGCGAATAGTAATAAGTTTTATTCACAAGTATCAGGTGATGTAGTATATGTATTAAGAAAAGATGCTAAAATAGAATATACACTATATTCTAATGATACTGAAGAGTTAGTTATTGAAGATAAGTCTACAAATACTCAAAATACTCAGAACAGTAATGATACATTACAAATTCATAAAGTAATTAACAGTAAGTATTTTGCAAAATCAGATATACAATCAATTAAAGATCCAAAAGTTTCAGCTTGGAGTGGTTCTTTAGACTTCCGTTATGCACGTCAGTTTGGAATGTCTGTAGAAGGGAATGCTTCTGTTACAGCAAGTATGATTTCTATACCAGCACCTACAGAATTTGAAAACTATGTACAGTCGTTAACAGGTAATACTAATCCATCATCTAATTAATTTGATGTATGGAGACACCTAAAGTAATACAACAAATTACCAACGCTCCATTACCAATGATGTTGGAAAAATTGGGGACTTCAATTGCTAATGCACAATCTGCTTTAGATGCAAATTCAATACGCTTAGCAAATGAACTGGCAACGGTAAAAATTAATGTAGGTGATGATGAATTCAATTTATTAAGTCTGGGTTTTGCTCCAACATTTTATGCTTTTACAGAAGCTTCATTGGAAATGAAAATGGAATTTTCGATGGCAGAATCTGAAAGTTACGGTGGTTCTTTAGCTTTCAATTATGGAAAAAGTGAAACTAAAAATGATAATTCTGGAGGAAAAGATGGAAATGGAAATACATCAACACAAATGTTTGGCGTATCAGTTTCTGCACATTATGCAAGGAAATTTTCGGCTTCTGCCGAAGGTTCTTCATCAATAGCGGCTAAAATAGTATCTCTTCCAGCACCAGACATATACTTAGAGATATTAAAATCAACATTAGATAAAGACGAATAAAAATTAAAAAGAACAAATTATGAATATGTTTAGAGAAACACCTCAAATAGGACAAGAGATTTTAAATGTTCCTATGGGTGAAATGATTCAGCAAATGGCAGAATCAATAGCTGAAGCACAATTGAAATTAGATTCAAATTCAATTGAAGTTGCAGAAATGATGGGAGGTCTAAAGGCCATTACAACAGAAGTAGACGGAAAAGAAGTAATCACTTTTGAAGACAGTCGTGTATTTTTTGGAAGTGAAAAAGTAAAAGTTTCTGATGCTGTTATTATTTACAATAACACAACAGATGATGCTACAAAACATCAAATTTTCAATGAGGCAGGGACGGGAAAAAACACAGATAAGTTTGAAGCTGACGGAAGTACGGGAAATATAAAACTTAAAGGAGCAACAGATGAAAATGCTGAGATTATTATTCCTTCTCGAAAATCAATGTTAGAACTAGGTTTTTCACCAACGTTTTATCAATTCGTAGATACAATTCTTAAAGTAACGATGGGAATAACATTCACACGTGAAGGAAGTTCATCTAGAGAATATAGTAGAAAGAGTGAACAAAAGGGAGGAAGCTTTGGTTTTGGATTTAGAAGAGGCTTTAGAAGTAATAGAACCGTAAGTACTACTCAAGTAAATGCGAGTCATTCTCAAAAATATAGTTATTCTGCAGAAGCATCTAGTTTGTTACAAACTAAACTAGTACCAATTCCACCTCCAGCAATTTTAGAAGAACGTATTAGAAAGTTAATGGAATTAAATGAATAATTCCAATGAGTAGAATCACTAGAGAAATACAAAATGCACCTTTACCAGAAATGGTAAAAAGCTTAGGTATTGGTATAGCACAGGCTCAACAAGCTTTAGATAGAGTTTCTATGGAATTAGCTAAAGAGCTTGTAACGACCAAAATTGAAATGGGAGGAGAAGAGTATAGCCTATTAGCTTTAGGTTTTACGCCAACCTTTTATCAATATGTTGATACTTTTTTTGAATGCAAAATGTCGGTATCAATGATGGAATCTAGAGAGTTTGGTGCTTCAGTATCTGTAGAAGCTGGATTTAACGTAGGTTTTGCAGCGGTTACAGCATCTGTTTCTGCTAGTTACTCTCAGAAATATCAATATTCGGCAGAAGCAAGTTCATTAATTCGAACAAAACTAGTCACTGTTCCCAATCCACCTGTATTTGAACAGCGTCTACAAAGTTTGATTGAAGCTGAATTAGAAAGTAAAAGAAATCCAATTACAACTACCAATTCATAACTATGGCTAAACATTGGAAACAGTTTGTAAAAAAGGAAAAAACTTCAGAAGTAAAAGAAGAGTTGAATTTTAAAACTCTTCTTTCCTCTGAAGGGAAAACAACTTCAGAAAAGTCACTTGAAGATGTTGTTGGCTTTAACTCTAGTTTAAGATCCTTGCTAGATGAGCAGAAGGAGTTGGAGAATAAAATGGCAGAACTAACAGGGAAAAAGGATAAATCTAGTACAGATAAAAAGTACAATCATGAGATAAAAACAATAGATCAAAAAAGAAAAGCAGAACGACTAGAAGAGAAGAAAAAGTATAAAAAAAGCAAACGGGAAGATAGATGGATTGTTGAAGGATCTCATCAAAAAAAAGATAAAAAGAGTCAGGTTTTAAATTCGTTTAAAAATGATTTTAAGAAAAAGAAGGAAGGTGTTATTCAATCTAAAAAAAAGATAGATGATGCAAAATTGCAGATTGAAAAACTAAAGAAAAAAACAGGGATCACGCCAGTATCTATAAAAAATAAAGAGAAGAATTTAGAAACTATTATAGGTAAAGTTAAAGCAGTAAAAAAACAAGTGGAAACATTGAAAAAAAAGCCTAAGGCATCATTTTTTAATGTAGATCCAAAGATAAATTCATCTATAAAAAAGAGACAAGATGTAGTTATAAAAGAATTTTTGCAAAAAAAGAAAGCTGTGAAAAACATATTGGATGCTGAAAAGTCAAAAAAAACAAAAGCAGAAGGTTTCAAGAACACAGTTAAAACAGTAAAAAAAGTAGTAAACACTTATCAAGACATAAACAAAACAAGTAAGAAGGTATCTAAAAGTTTTCAAGATTTCTCTAAAAGACTAAATACGGTCGATTTAAATAATATGAGTAAAAAGAGTACTCAGGGAACCGAAATTATAAATTCGATAGATACACAATCAAATAAAGTAACAGAACTGTTTAATACTGCTAATAAATATTTAGATAAAACGAAGGTAATTGGAGTTTTTCAAGAAAAAAATAAAGTAGAAAATACAATTAACAACCTAGAAAAGAAAACAAGTAATGCTTTCGATTTTGATTTTATTCAAAGTAAAAAATCAAAGCAAGAAGAAAGTCAGAGTTTTAGTGTAAATAATCAGAAACTTACAGTGGATTTAAACACGATCAAAAAAGTAAAAAAAGGAATAGAAACCTTAAAAGATTTAAAAAATAAAAAAGATAGTTTTTCATATTAAAAACGAACCAAATGAGCTCAGTTAATAACGCATTAACCCTAAAACAAATATTATTAGGGATTTCCGACAGCTTAAATGAAGCGCAAAATCACCTCAGAAATGTAAAACCTTACGATGAGTTTGGAAGACCAAATACGTTGTATACTTTACCTTATTTAGATTTTAACCTTCAAGTAGAGGCAGAATTCGAAAAGGAAACTAGTACAGAAACCCAACAATCAGATGCACTAAGTCCAGTTTCATACCCTTATGAATCGTATCCTAAAAAAGGTTATGCAAGAGCAATTGCTTTTAAACCTGTAGTAAATACAACTACAGATACAAAAGAAACAAATAAAGTTACGAGTACCATTTCAGGCAGATTTGTAGCTGTTGTTCCTAACGAAGGATTGCCTCAACTGATTATAAATGCAATACCAAAAAAAACAGGAACTCATGTGTACACTATTAATGTAGAGGTTATTAATGCTGCTGGAGAACAGATTTCAGACGCTTTAGTAGAGTTTAATTACAATAAACAAAAAACAGATCTTTTAAATTCAAATGCTACATTAAATCACACCACTTCATTTTTAAATGCTAGTGAAATAAGAACTGACGTTAATGGAAAGGCTGCTGTACAAGTTAAAGTTGATGCTGTAGATTTTGCTAATGGTCATATTCTAATTTTAGAAGTGAACGTAGGAAATGTAATTACCAAAATTTCAATACAAAAATAGGTTATGGATATAGAATTAGATTTTATACAGTTTCAAGGTCAGTTATTTAATGCTGTAAATAAACCTGTCAAAGAGTTGCCAGTGGCAATTCAGTTTTACAATACGAATATTCATTCTTGGATTACCTTAACCTCTTTAATGGTAAAAGAAGGAAAACTAAGTCAAGGATTAGAAATTCCAGATAGAATTTCAACTTCAAACCAAACAATTAGAGCGGTAAGAGAGGTTTTGAGATCTGGTGGAGTTCCGTCATTTAGACTAATTAAAGTAACTAAAGAAACTTCACAACCACTAGTCATTGCATCAGATTTCAATGTGCAAATTGATAAAAATAAAGGTGTTTTGATTTTAAATTTTGGTAGACATTGGTTGTTAACAGATGCTTTCGTAACAAATGTAAAAACACATGCAATTATAGCTTCACCAATTCCTTTATTTAAAGCTAATGCCATAATTAACACGCTAGAAAGTGAGAAAGATACCTTAACTGCATCAAACAAAAATTTAGATAAACAAATTACCAATCTAAATGATAAAACAGCAATTTTAGAAGAAGAGAAAGAAAACCTTATGAATGAAATGAATGAGGTTAAAAATGAAACAAAAGAAAAAGAAATTTTATTTATTGAACTTAACAATAATGTTACCCAATTAAACTCTGATTTAAGTAAGGAAATTGAAAGCAAACAATCATTGATAGATGCAATAACAGTTTCTGAAGGACAAAATTTAGAGTTGAAGAATCGAATTAAAGAATTAGAAGCTGAAGGGAATGTGATGTTGGAAGAAAAAATAGTTCAATTGGAAGATCTATTGAAGGAAAAACAAAGAGAAAAAGAGGAACTCATAGAAGAAAGAGAAGCTTTTTTATTCAATATAACGAAACTTCAAAACGATATTAGAGATCATAATAAACTATTAACAGCAAAAAATACTGAATTAGAAAGAAAACAAACTTTAATTACAGGTTTAGAACAAAACATTCAAAAACTAACTAAAGAATTAGAAGAAGTCAAAGCTTTTAATAAAACAGATCATCCTAATAAATTATCTGCTAGTAAAGTTTATGGAAGTATAGTAAATGATGTAATTAAAGCAGATGAAGAATTATTAAACTCGAAATTTAAATTGGCAAATGTTTCTTTGAATTTAAAAACTACTGTAGAAAAAGGACCAGAAGGAACTATGCTAGGACTTTTAGATTTTGAAACAGCTAAAGGAATAAACGGAGCAGCAATTAGTGATATTAGTATAGATATCGTTCCTAATCAAAATTCTGTAACTACTGTCGGTGAAAAAATGCCAAATGTTTTAGGATTAACAGAGACAGCTACGAGAAAAAAATTATCAGAATACGGACTAAAACTAGATGCAATTTATCATCCAACAAATGATGCAAATTTAATAGAAGGACAATCTTTTAAACAATCACCAGCACCAGAAGCAAATATTGTAGAAGGTCAGGAAGTAGTTGTCATTTTCGCAAAACCATTAAACTAAAAAATTATGTCAAGCAATTCATACGATTATGTAAAAGATGCCTTTGCAGCACCTTTAGGAGATTTTATAGCTTCAATTGGTGAAGGTGTAGGAGAAGCACAAGCAGCTTTAGATGAAGGTTCATTACGACAAACATTAGAGATTTATAATAGCAATCCAGATGAATCTCATGAAACATTAAAAATGTTAAGAGAGGTTGGATATCAACCAACATTTTATACCATACCTAAAACAACCGCAAAAGCAAAAATTTCACTATCTATTTCGCAACAAAATACCGGAATTATTGGTCAAAGCCAACGTGCTTTCCGACCTAAAATGTACGCAACACCAGTAAATGCTTCTAACCATAATAAGTATAACATGGGATTAAATGCAACAGCAGAAATTCAGTTTGACATTGTTCCTGTACCTCCATCAGATGCACAAATAATTCGATTTTTACCAAACGTAATACAAAAAGAAATCATAAATGATGATGGTGAAAAAAGTAATAAAGACAGAACTTTTGGTGAGATTAGAGAGTTGTTGTTAAACTACGGATTATCCTATACAATCCAAGGAGAAACTGAAGATAATCCAGTAACAGATGAAACAATCTTTACAGCTCAAATTCCAAGTTTTGATCCAGATAACAAAAGAATGATTAGAGCTAACGATACTCTAGTTTTGGTAATGTAAGATTTTTAAAAAAATAAAAAGACAGATAACAAATCTGTCTTTTTTAGTTTAAGATTTTTCAATTCACCTTTGTTATTTATGTTTGCAAATGAATATCAGATTGTATGGAAAACGTCATTAAAAAAATTGCAAAAGCAAAAGAATTACACAGTAGTTTGCTAAGTTTAAATAATGAAGGATTAAGAACTATACCCGATGAAGTTTTTGAACTAGATCATTTGATAAATATCCTAAAATTGGTGTTGTAGATTTAAAGAATAAAGAATTACCTAAAGATCATTACAAACAGGTTCCTTACGAATTATCTGAAAGATATGAATTGGTGGATCCCAGGTGGGAAAAAATGCGAAAAAGGTTCAATAAAAACTAAACACGTTTAATCACATTTGTAACTATTCCCCAAATCACAAAATTATTTTCTTCAGTGATTTTAATAATTGGGTATTCCGGATTTTCAGGTTGTAACCAAACTTCGCTACCATCTACACGAAGTCTTTTTACAGTGAATTCTCCATCTAAAAAACAAACGGCAATTTTATTATTTGTCGGTGGAATACTTCGATCGATAACCAATAGATCGTTATCATCTAAACCAGCACCAATCATCGATTGTCCACTAACACGAGCAAAAAAAGTAGCTTCTTTATTGCGTATTAATTCTTCATCTAAAGAAATTCGCGATTCCTTAAAGTCATCAGCAGGAGAAGGAAAACCAGCAGAAATTCCAGTATCAAAGAAAATAGCACCTTTACTTTCTGTGCTTTTCGGACTAAAGAATGTTAATGTTACACTCATTTTACAACTATTATATCGTTAATGTTTGTTGTGTATTTAGGAGTTAATCGTTCTTGACGCATTTTCCAAGTTCTCTGTAGATCTTGGCTAGCTAATTTAACACTATTTGACTTATATTTCTGATTAATAAGATCAATAGCATTCATAAGAGGTTTATGTTTAGGATCTTCTTTGGTAAATAAATCGAGCTGAAAGTTATCTTCAGGAACTAATCCTGTAAGAATTACGCCTGCTTTTTTATATTCAATTCCAGGCTTAAAAATAGTTTTAACAGCTTCAATAGCACACTTGCTGATAGTTAATGAAGAGTTTGTTGGGTTAGGCAAAATAACAGTTTTACTTACCCGATGTTGTTCAAGATGATGTTGATGTTTGTTACTACGCAGTAGCACAATAACCATATGACAACTGCTCTTCTGCTTTCTTAATTTTTCTGCACAATGAGTTGCAAACGTAGAAATTCGTTCCTTAATGTTTTCAATATCAGAATATGTATATTCAAAACTACGTGTAGTAGCAATTGCTTTTTTATCTTTCTCTTCATCTAATTCCATTGTAGGTTTTCCCAGTAAGTCTTGTTGTAATCTCCAAACAACAATAGAATATTTTTTACGAACCATTTCACTATCCAATTGTGTAAAATCATAAGCTTTTATGCAACCCGCAGCTTTTAATTTTTTTTGAAGTCCGCGACCAATTCCCCAAACTTTTTCAATAGGCATCCATTTTAAAGCTTTAATTCTTTTTTCTTCAGAATCAATAACATAAACACCACCAGTTTCCTTAAGGAATTTTCGAGCAATTTTATTCGCAACTTTACTTAAAGCTTTGGTTGGAGCTATACCAACACACGTTGGAATTCCAGTCCATTGTAAAATACGATTTCGAATTTGATTTCCATAGTCATCTAAATCATAGCTTTCGAAACCTTTAAATTGAAGAAAAGCTTCATCAATAGAATAAATTTCAACATCAGGAGTAAATTGAGCTAAAATTTTCATCACTCGATCACTCATGTCTCCGTACAACGGATAATTAGAAGAAATCACTTTAATGTTGTGTTGTTTGCAATAGTTCTCCCATTTAAAAATTGGAGCTCCCATTGGTAAACCGATTGTTTTAGCTTCATCACTTCTAGAAATTACACAACCATCGTTATTACTTAAAATAGCCACAGGTTTGTTTTGCAAGTTCGGATTAAAAACTCGCTCGCAAGAAGCATAAAAATTATTACAATCAACTAAAGCAAACATTAGTGCAAAGATAAAGAATATTAAGCTTTATACTCTAATATATCAGAAGGTTGACAATCTAAAGCTTTACAAATTGCTTCAAGAGTAGAAAAGCGTATAGCTTTGGCTTTCCCTGATTTTAAGATAGATAAATTAGCAGTAGTAATACCTATTTTCTCAGCTAAATCTTTACTTTTCATTTTTCTTTTGGCAAGCATTACATCAAGATTAACGATAATTGGCATAAGTTAAATAGTTAAATCGTTTTCTTGTTGAAGTACATTTCCTTTCACTAATACATAAGATATGAATTGTATGAACAGAGCAATCAAAAATATTGGTAATTTCTGCTTTATTATAGTGGCCGATGCATAACCTAAGTTATATCCAAGGTTTACAGCAGGATCATTAGAAAACCTTATTTCATTAAGTCCTAAAAAGCCTCTAAAGAAAATTTCCAAAACAATAAGAACTGTAGCATAAATAATAAGTCCGTTTCCAATCTTTTTTAATCGATCACAATTTTCTGGAGTGAAAATAGTATCATTAATAAAGTTTGAGATAACAGTTTTAAAACTAAATAAAAGGTATAATAAATATAAACCTAAAAGTATTACAGTAGCCAAAAAGAAATGATAAAGATTAGTGTTAAAATGATCTGTAAGTTGAATTTTAAATATTTCTATTTTCTGGCCTCCATTTACAATATGTTGAATGAAGTGAAATACTTTTCTTACAGAATCTATAGATAAACTAATGATAAATAATAAGACAATAATTTTTAAAAGGTTCAATGCAGTTTTCAAAGCAAAAATTTTTATAAACTTCTCAAAAATATAAATAATTATTGTTTTTCAGTAATTATTTATTGTTTTTTAATTATAAAAAGTTTTGAAAACTAAAAACTACAGATAGTAAATTTACTGTTTGTTTTCCTTATTTTTGTCTCTATGTCGAAAAAATTAAAAATTGATGGTATAGATAAAATTATCATCAAAAGGTTAGTAAAAGACGCAAGAACTCCTATTTTAAGTATAGCAAGAGAAGTTGGAATTTCCGGAGCTGCTATCCATCAAAGATTACGCAAATTAGATGAATCTAATCTGATTGATGGATACAAAATGGTTTTAAACCCCGAAGCTTTAGGATATACAACAACAGCCTTTGTTGGTATTTTTTTGGAGTCTGCAAGTCTGTATTCATCTGCGATAAAACGTTTAAAAGATATTCCAGAAGTTGTAGAAAGTCACTACACAACTGGGAACTACGCAGTATTTATTAAAATTATGTGTAAAAATAATCAAGATTTAATGCACCTGTTAAATAAAGATATCCAATCTATAAAAGGAGTCTCAAGAACAGAAACATTCATATCTTTGGATCAACAAATAGATCGACAAATAAAAATTTAAATCCCTATAATGAACGAATTTATCGAATACTTTAAACTAGGATTATTTCATGTTTTAGATATCAAGGCATACGACCATATTCTTTTTTTAATTGTTCTAGCAGTTGTTTATCAATTTAAACAATGGAAAAAAGTATTGTGGTTAATTACATTATTTACCATTGGTCATTCCATAACATTGGCCTTATCTGCTTTTGGAAAGATTAATGTAAGAGCAGATTTAGTTGAATTTTTAATTCCGTTAACCATTTTTATTACAGGGTTAATGAATGTATTTACTGCTAGAAAGGCTTCAGTAGGAAAAGAAAATCAAAACTTATTTTTTGCATTGTTTTTTGGATTAATTCACGGTTTAGGATTTTCTAACTACTTTAAAATGATGGTAAGTAGAGGAGAAGATAAATTGGTTCCATTATTAGAGTTTGCACTAGGAGTAGAAGCTGCACAAGTAATTATTGTAGCATTAATATTAATAGTTGGTAGTTTAGTACAATCTGTTTTTGGTGTAAATAGAAGAGACTGGATTTTGGTTGCATCATCAATCGTAATTGGTTTTGCTTTGCAAATGATGATTGATCGTGTTTTTTGGTAAAAATTAACGTGAAAAACTTAATTTTCTCCGTATTTTAGCTTTCCTATGACTTTAACAAAAAAAGAATTAAAGTACGCTAAAGCTTATTTGAAAATAGCTGAAGAATGGGCTCAACTTTCTTATTGTCAGCGTAAAAAAGTAGGTGCAATTATTGTGAAAGATCGTATGATTATTTCAGATGGTTACAATGGTACGCCTACAGGTTTTGAAAATGTATGTGAAGATGAAGATGGTAAAACCAAATGGTCAGTTTTACACGCAGAAGCAAATGCAATTTTAAAAGTAGCTGGTTCCACACAAACATGTAAAGGAGCTACGTTATATGTCACTTTATCTCCTTGTCGAGAATGTAGTAAGTTAATCCATCAATCAGGAATTACAAGAGTAGTATATTCTAATAAGTACAAAGATATTTCTGGATTAAAATTTTTAGAGAAAGCTGGAGTAGAATTGATTTATTTACCGAATGAATAAAAATTATTTGCCAATATATTTTGCAATAGCAGTAACCTTTGGAATTTTAATTGGTTACTTTTTTAATGGTAATTCTTCACGGCTAAAAAGAACTTCTGCAAACGAACAAAAAGTAAAACGATTAATTAACTTTATTCAGCAAGACTATGTTGATGATGTTGATACAGATGAGCTATTAGATGGAGCAATAGCTGAAATGCTTACCAAGTTAGATCCACATTCGGTTTACATTCCTAAAGAAAACTTACAAGCTGTTACGGAAAGTATGCAAGGTAATTTTGTAGGTATTGGAGTGCAATTTCGTTTAATTAACGATTCAATAACTGTAATTCACCCTATGGAAGGTGGACCTAGTATAAAAAAAGGAATTTTAGCTGGAGACAGAATCTTAATGGCCAATAACGATACGTTATACGGAAAACAATTAAGAAATGGAGAAATTTTAAAAAGATTAAAAGGAGCTCCGAACTCACAAGTGAAATTACAAGTATACCGAAAGTCTAATGATAGTTTGTTTGATGTAACCATAGGACGAGGTAGAATTAACATAAAGAGTGTAGATGTAGCCTACATGTTAAATGATAGTATTGGTTACATTAAGCTAGATCGCTTTGCTCAGAATACTTATCGAGAATTTAAAACTTCTTTAGATAACTTATTATCTGAAGGAATGACTGATTTGGTTTTAGACTTAAGAGGAAATGGTGGAGGATTTATTCATATTGCGAATAAAATAGTTGATGAATTTTTAGAAGACGATAAACTTATTGTTTTTACAAAAAATAATGGAGGAGAGGTTGTTGAGTCTTTTGCTACAGAGAAAGGTTCGTTTGAAGAAGGAGGTTTATATGTCTTAATAGACGAAAACTCAGCTTCAGCATCTGAAATTGTAGCTGGAGCATTGCAAGACAATGATAAAGGAACTATTATTGGAAGAAGATCTTTTGGTAAAGGATTAGTTCAAGAAGAAATGGATTTAGGAGATGGGTCAGCAGTACGATTAACTACAGCACGTTATTACACACCTACAGGAAGATCGATACAAAAACCATATAACATAGGATTAGAATTAAAAGATTCAAATGCTTTACAAAAAAGTGTTAATTACGGAGACGAAGTAGAAAGCCGTTACAGAAACGGAGAGTTATTTAGCAAAGACAGTATTAAATTAATAGATAGTTTACAATACAAAACTCCTAAAGGAAAAATTGTTTACGGAGGTGGAGGTATTGTACCAGATGTTTTTGTTGCAATAGATACTTCAGCATATTTACCAGCAATTTTCTTTTCACCAATGAATGATTTTGCTTTTAATTATGTAGATAATCATAGAAATGAACTGAACAAGCTATCGTTTGATGAGTTTGTTAATGAATTTGATAAAGACAGAAAAATATCAGATCGCTTTTTTGATCAAGTAAAAGATATTAGAACATCTACAAAAACAAAAGAGAAGTTAAGGAAGTTATTAAAGATTAATATCGCTAGAGAGTTATTTAATGATGAAGGTTGGTATCGACTTAATCATTTAGATGATAAAATGATAAAACAAGTTCTCGAACTAGAGAAAAAATAAAATAAAAGCTCGCTATAAAGGCGAGCTTTTTTATTCAATTATATACTAGATCTAGAGCTAATGTTTGATTCGATAATGTTTTCGATTGTATCAGGTATGTTTTCAAAGAAATCATATCCAGTAAGGTTTTCAATGGTATCTACAGAAGTTAGGTATTGTCTCCAGTTAGATGATACATTCTGATTGTTAGGAATATTAACAGCTATTATTTGTGTATTTGTAGTTACTCTATTAATATCGTCAGTTCCATTAGGTAAAATCAAGGCTACTTTCCAGAAAGAACCAGGAACATTAATTCTTCCGTTACTAAGGTTTTCACGATATCCTCTACTTCCAGAGCCACCTGTACCGATAATACCAGCAATAATATGTATTTCATTTCCGTTATTCACTAAAGAACGTAAATGTCTTTCTAATCCAACCCAAGGTCTAGTATTGTTTCTAGGAGCTTGAGGAGCCATATTAGTCATGAAAAATGTATTTGCGTTTTCTTGACCAGTTACTGTTCGATCAGCAGACGGACAAATATGTCCTCTATGAAATCCCGAACTCCTGTATTCATTATCTCCAATTCTTTTAAAGTTGCTTGGTAACGAATTATCTTGTTGAAAGCAATTACAACGTCCTCTACTACCTAGCCAGTCTGCATTTAAATGCCAACTAACCCAATTTGGAGTTCCATTTTCATTATTGTAGGAAAGTGTAAATTCTGGTTTAAAAAGGAAATAATTATTAGGATCTGTTGTGTTGGCATTAGAAGGGTTTCCAAATGTTAAGTTGCTATCTCTTCCTGCATTGTCATTTCCATTATTTCCGCCACCATTAGCATCGGTTACAATTTCGAAATTATCAATATTAATACGATTAGAACTGCCTGAAATTTTTGAGACACCATAACGTACACTTCTATCTTCATTAACTTCAAAAGAAACTGTGTTAAGTGTAGTAGAAGTGGTATTTACCGTTTCTCCAACTGTGATCCAAGAATCTCCATTATCATAAGAAGCCACTAATTGCCAAGAAGAATTATTATCATTTCCATATTTAGCATGACGAATACGTATTGTTTTAACACCGTTTTCCATGTTAAAGGCCATTAAAATATAACCAGTTTCTCTTAATCTTGCTGCTCTAGTTCCAAATTTTCTGTCCCTAGAACTAGTTCCAATTTTTCCATCACTAAAACTCCAGTTTCCAGACTGATTCAAATCTATAGTTGTTGTATTGTAAAAAAACTTAGACTTCGATTCAAATCCCTCAGTAAATCCAGTAACCCTTCTCGAGGTATAGTTATGTTCATGCGGGCCTTGGTTATCATAAAACTTAGTGTTTACCATAATTGAACCACTAATTTTTAAAGGTTCAGATATAGTATTTTCATTTTCTTGAATAATAATTTCGTCATCATTACAACTCAGAAGTAGGGATAATGATAATAAATAGATAAGATTTTTAAAAGGGGAAAATAATTTCATAATAGAATAATATTAGGTTAATAGTGGTTGCAAATCTATTTTTTCAACATTATTAAAAAGAGAACGAAAAGTTAATTCAATAGAAAAGAAACGTAAACGTTAAGAGTATAAACGATATGATTTGAAACGTGATATAGATTTGTTCTTGTTTTTTGAATTAAAATTATTATCTGAGTAACTTGTGTTTTTATTAAAAAAAAAAATGAAACTAAAATGTAACCTTTAAAAAAAGTGGAGGTATTAATAATAGAAACTAATCAAAACTACCAAACAAGTTGAAGCATTTAACTGACGAACAATTAATGAAGGCTGTAGCCAACGGAGAGCTAAATAAGCTGTCTGTTTTATTCGACAGATATCATGTTCGAATCTATAATTTCTTTCAGAAAATGACACACAACAAAATGGTAAGTGAAGATTTAACTCAAGAAGTTTTTATTAAAGTTTTAAAATACAGAAGCTCTTATAACGACGGTAATTTTGCTTCTTGGTTATATACAGTAGCAAGAAATATATTTTCGAGTTATTATCAAAAACAAAAAAAAGAGCGAAGTAATATTATAGAAGATGATTTTTTAAGCTCAGAAGAAAAACTTTTTACAGACTCAAATAAAGAAGACTTAGAACATTTACAACGTTCGTTATTAAAGTTGAATGCCAAAGACAGAGAGTTGATAGTTATGCACAAGCTTCAAGAAATACAATACGAACAAATTGCACAAATTGTAGGAAGTTCAGAAAATGCAGTCAAAGTAAAAACGCATAGAGCATTAAAAAAATTAAAGGAGATTTATTTTCAATCAATAAATACAGTAAGTAACAAAAATTAAAGTATGATGGAGTGTAAAGATGTACAAGAACAATTAATGGCGTATGTAATGAATGAAGTTGCTGAATCGGAAAGAGTAGCGATTGAAAACCATATTCAAACTTGTGATGCTTGTAAAACAGAGCTAGCAAATGTTCAATCTTTTTTAGATGTTATGAATGCTGTTGAAGAAGAACAACCAAGTAATAATTTAAAACAACGTTTTGAAACTGCTTTACAAGAAGAAATCAATAAGGAAGAAACGAAAGTTGTTGCATTAACACCTCAAAAAGAATGGAAAAGTTATCTACGAGTAGTAGCGAGTGTAGTGATATTAATTAGTGGTTATTTCTTAGGTAAATTATCTAATAATACATCTACCATACAACCAAACAAAGAACAGCAAGCTATATTTTCATTATTAGAAAATCAATCGGCAAGCAAACGAATTTTAGCGATCTCAAAAACGACAACGTATTCAGTAGAAGATACACGTATAATAGATGCTTTAATTAATAAAATGTTTGTAGATAAAAATACCAATGTTCGTTTAGCAGCTGTAGAAGCTTTAGCCAAGTTTTCAAGTTTAGAGAAAGTTCGAAATGCTTTATTAAAAGCGTTAGAAACAGATAAAGAGCCTTCGGTTCAAATAGAGTTGATCCAAGTTTTAGCAGAAATTCAGGAAAAAAGAGCGCTCGTTCCTATGAAAAAACTGTTAGATCGTGAAGAAACTCCAGATTATGTCAAACAAGAGTTAGCTTATAATATGCCGACTTTAATTTAATAAAATTATGAGAAAATTAATAACAATAGCAACATTGCTTTTAATGTCTGTAGCTTACGGACAAAAGAAAAGTTTTACTTACAAATTACAAGGGGTAAAAACAGTAAAAATAGACACTGATACAAAAGTAGTTATCACAGCTTTAGGTTCTAATGAATTAAATATAAAAGAAAAAAATTATAATGAAAATAGTCATTGTGGAGACTGTGATCATGATCAGGGAGGAAATCGTAAATCATTAGAAGAAAAAACAAAAGGTTTAAAAGCGATTTATCCTGGAGGTGAAGATAGTACTGATGGTATGGGGTTCTCTATTGAAAAATCTGGTGATGTTTTGAATGTTGTAGATTTATTATCGCACGTAAAACGTAAGAAATTATACATAACATTACCAAAAAATATAAATATCATTTTTGATACGCCAAACTTAGGAGCAGTGGAAGTAATAGGTTTTACATCTGAAGTTGAAGCAAAAACAAATGTAGGTGCTATCGTAATGAAAGATGTTACAGGACCAATTACAGTAAATGCTAATGCAGCAAATGTAAACATAGAATTTTCTAAAGTAAATCAAAGCTCACCAATAACTATTTTTTCTAATGTAGGTGAAATAGATGTAACGATACCCGAAAATACTAAAGCAAATTTAGATTTAAGAACTCGAGGAACCTTTTATACCAACTTCGATATAGAAATGCCTAAGAAAGATGGATTGCGAGCTGTTAGAGGAAGTCAAAAAATCTCAAGTACTCTTAATAATGGAGGTGTTCAGATTAAATTAAAATCTACAATGGGGAATATTTATCTCCGTAAGAAATAATACTACTTTATTTAGCTTAGAAAGCTAACCAAAAAACAATTATTTTTTTAAACTACTAAAAATGAAAAGAATACTTTTTTTCATAGGAATACTATTGACTTTTAGTAACCTATCAGCTCAGAAAAAAACAGAGATTAAGAATACAACTTCAGGAATAGAAACTGTAGAAGTAAATGTAAAATTTGCTCAGAATATTCAAATAAAAAATTGGAACAAGAAAGAAGTTTTAGTTACAGCTTCTGCTAATTTAAATGATAACCAAGACAACGAATATTTTTCATTAAAAAGTGAAAAGTTCGGTAGTACGTACCTAGTGAAGTCAGATTATGGAAGCTTCTTTAAAAAACAAAGAAAAATACTTTCAAAAACGAATAAGGATAAGGATTGTGAAAACTGTAACTACTGTAATTATCACAATGAAGTCATTGTTGATTACACAATTTATTTACCAGAAAATGTAGATTTAAAAGTAAAAAGTATTTCTGGAAACGTAACAGAAGTAAGCTATAAAGGAAAACTAACATTAGATTTAATCAGTGGGGATATTACTGTGAAGAAACATTCAAAAAGCATGAAATTGAAAACAATTAGTGGAGATATTGATGTATATATTGCCGACGCTCAGTTTAAAGCGCAAACTTTAACAGGAACTGTATATTCTGACCTAAATATAGACTTTGATAAAAGAAGAAGAAGAGATCCGCATCAAAAGATTAATGGTAAGGTAAAAAATGGAACCGCTTCTTTAGATTTAAAAACAATAAGTGGAAATATTTTCTTAAGAAAAATTTAGCTTAAATTATTATTTAACGGAATATTATTAAACGTAATCTTTAAGCTTTAAAATTACTGTTGTTTATATACAAATTCATTATAGGATTTTTATGAGAAATGAGTGTAGAAAGTGTTGCTTACAGATAAAAAAACCGAAATCAAATATGATTTCGGTTTTTTATTTTTAAAATATTTAATCTACTAAAAATTGTCCAAACCCCATGTTGATGCTATAATATTTTATGTACTTAAACCCAGTATATAAATTCATCTTTTAGCCAAAACATGAATATAAATTGTAATCTAAAAAGCATATAAAAAAGTCAGTTGCTAGCAAAATATTATACCTTAATTACAAGAATTATTTTCAATATTTATGTTAATACCATCGGTAGTGTTTATTTTAATGCATTCTAGATTGTTTCCTGTAACATTAATGGTATTATCTTTAATCGTTAAATTTTTACAACCAGTATCTAATCTTATACCATTAGAGCTTGTTGATGTAATTGAATTATTGTTGATTTTTCCGTTTTCAGAATTTACAATCCTTACGCCTCCTTGAGATATTGTGTTTTCAATAAATTCAAAACCATGAGTTTTACTAAAGCTGGAAGTATTTTCTGAAGTTATTATATTGTTTGCTACAATTAACTTAAAATTTTCTTGTCCACTCTTCTCATTTACATTTACAAACTTTAAAGGAGTTCTTGTAACTTTTATAGTATTTCCTTTTGATTCTCCACCAACAATAACATTATCCATATACTCAAGATTAGGATGACTTACAATACCATCACTATTTTCTTTAGAACTTGTTATGATATTGTCATATATTTTTGCATTCCTGATCGTTGTTATCCTGAGTCCAGTTTTACAATTCGTTATTTTATTAGCATAAACCTCTAAATCCTTATTACTAACAGTCATTCCAATAGCATAATTTTCAATAGTATTACCATAAACCTTACCATTGTAATTGTCATCATATCGATCTGCTCTACCAGCAACTATTGCTGTACCGTTATTTATATTTTTATAGGTTGTAGCAATAATTTCATTGTTTCTAATAATTGTACCTATAGATGTAGAGTAAGAAATAGAGTTTTCAAATTTATTACCTTCAATAGTAACCCTATCACCCGTATGAACTGTTACAGCTCCAACACGACTTCCGTTTTCAGTGTTATTTTTAATAAAAATATCTTCAGCTATTTCAGAAATACCTCTAGGATTTCCATGTCTAACAGCTTCTACATCAATAGCAAAACCAGGGGCAATACCTGTAGATTTATTTGTATGAATACTAGCATCAATAAAATCATTTTTTTCCACAGTAATATTTCTTCCGTCTGTAATAGAAATGTGGTTACGCCTACTTCTCAACATTATATTATTAGTAATTAAAACATTATCACAATACGTGTAATGAGGATCAAAAGAATGTCCATAGGCGTGGACGTCTATGGCATCGCCTGTAGCATCTTCAAATCTAATGTTTTTAAAAACTGAGTTTTTGGTACCTGTTATACGTAAAAGATGTCCCCATTCATGCGTACTATTAATTGTCGTATAATCATGACTATCTCTATCTCCATGTAAAACACCACCATCAATTGTAACATTACTTGCTGTAAAAGTTGCTAATAATGTAGGTCTTATAGCAGCATTAGGTTGCATTCTTAAATGTGTATTGTTAGTCATTTTAAGTGTAAAATCAGAAGGAACGTTAATAGCTGCTTCAGAAGGTAAAATATCAGGTTCATCAACATTAAAAAAAGCATCCATCTTGTCAATTTTGAATATAGAAGCTCCTAAACTTTTAATAAAAGTCATGTTATTTTCTAAAATGTCTCTGTTTGTTCTAGAAATCTCATTAGTTGTAACTCCTTCTACAATTCCCCATTTAGAAGGAATAAAATCGAATTCATTTTTGGTAAGTTGTATATCTCCTTGAATTGTTAGAGAATTGTTTAAAAGAGCACCATCAATTTTACCATCTTCAGTAAAATTTAAAGTTCCGTTTTCGATTTTCCCTTCATTGAAAAGGATTGTTATGGCTTTGGGAAGATTAATAGTTTTTCCCTCTAAATTTAGAGAGCAATCAATACTAATGGTTTCTCCTTCTTCTGCATTAGATAAATCAAAATCACATGGTGTATTAGAGGAAATATCTGGCTCTTCAGGTATCGGATTTTCAATAGGTCCTTCAATAGTATCTTTACTACAAGAAAAAAGAGAAAGTAAAGAAAATAGTATTATAGGGATTATTTTTTTCATCTTTATTCAATAAACTGTAAATGATTGTTTGTAATAATATATCTATTTTTCTAATAGAAATAATTGTAATACTCTAAAAATCAAATCTAGTTTTTTTGATTTGCTTTAGAAGTATTAATATATTTTAGTCTACATTAGATTTAAATTTGCTAGTATAAGTACTATAATCGATTTTCGTGATAAATGTTCGGTACTATCAATACTATCATAGTTTTAGATAAGATTATAGGAATAATATACACATTGATAGACTCAGTAGCACCTTCTTTTAGAAGCTATTGTAAAAAAAGAATTAGAAGGGATTACGTCCTAAATGCTTTTCAAAGACTAAAAGAAAGTTTTTGTAAAAGGTAAGTTTAAGCGTGAGTAATCCTATCTTTTTTACTATTTAACAATCTTATGTAGGTTGTTAGTCATAATGAAATCATACATTATTGTTTCAAAAAATTGTTTAAAACATCGGCTATTTTACGATTATCAGAAAGTTGTGGGATTTTGTTTTGTCCGCCGAATTTACCTATCGATTTCATATATTCATGAAAACCACCTTTTTTAACTTTTCGAATCAGTAATGGACGTAATACTTTTCCTTCAATTAAATCTTGATAATAAATATTTTGTTGCTGCATAGAAGTATCAATTTTTGCAGCCATTTCATCTAAATTTTCGGGTTCATTTTCAAACTCAATAAACCACTCGTGATATGGTAATCCAGACTCTGGATTTACCTGTGGAGCTACAGTAAATTCACTTACATTCACATTTGTTCCAACAATAGCATCGTTTAATGCTTTTTCAACTTCTTTACCAATAACATGCTCACCAAAAGCAGAAATAAAATGCTTAATTCTTCCAGTAACTTTTATTCGATATGGAGCTAGAGAAGTAAATTCAACAGTATCTCCAATATTGTATCCCCAAAGTCCTGCAGTTGTATTTAAAATGATAACATAGTTTACACCCAATTGTACGTCTTTTAAGGAAATACGCGTTGGATTTTCATCAAAGAATTCAGTAGCAGGAATAAACTCGTAAAAAATACCAGAATCAAGCTGTAATAGCATTCCTTTTTCTTTTTGAGAATCTTGAAATGCAATAAAACCTTCAGAAGCTGGATATAGTTCGATATAATCGATTTTTTTACCAATTAAAGCTTCAAATTTATTCTTGTAAGGTTCAAAGTTTACACCGCCGTAAATGAAGAAATTGAAGTTAGGGAAAATTTCAGAAATTGTTTTTCCTGTTTTATCAATTAACTTTTCAAAATACATTTGAACCCAAGAAGGAATTCCACTAATTACACTCATGTTTTCAGGTAATGTTTCTTCAACTACCTTATCTACTTTTGTGTCCCAATCTTCAATACAATTTGTTTCCCAACTTGGTAATCTATTTTTCAATAAATAATTAGGGACATAATGCGCTACAATTCCGCTTAAACGACCTAACTTAATTCCATTCATATCTTCAAGAACTGGACTTCCTTGTAAAAAGATCATTTTTCCATTTACAAAAGAAGCATCCTTAGTTTCGTTGATATAAAATAACAAAACATTTCGTGCCGATTTAATATGTGTTGGCATCGATTCTTTAGTGATTGGAATATATTTTGCACCAGATGTTGTTCCAGATGTTTTAGCAAAGTAGATTGGTTTTCCTTTCCATAAAATATTTTCTTCACCAGCAACCATTCTATCTACATAAGGACGTAAACCTTCATAATCGTTAACAGGAACACGTTTTTTAAAATCTTCATAAGAATTAATCGAAACAAAGTCATGATCTTTTCCAAAGGCAGTTTTACATCCTTCAGAAATTAAATATTGAAAAACTTTATCTTGAGTTTTAATTGGTTTAGAAGCCCATTTTCTTACTTGTTTTACCGCTCGTTTTGCGAAAGGAATAGCTAATAAAGATTTTAATGACATAGAGTTTTATTTTGCTTGAAGCTTGAAGATTTTTACTTCTAAATTATTACTGAAAGTTAATATAGCTTGTTGGATTTACAGGATAACCATTGTTCCATAACTCAAAATGAAGATGAGGCCCAGTTGTTAATTCACCTGTAGAACCTACACTAGCAATAACTTCACCAGATTTTACAAAGTCACCTTGTTGTTTTAGTAATTGTCCGTTATGTTTATATACAGAAACATAATTATTAGCATGTTGTACTGTAATGATATAACCAGTTTCTGCCGTCCATCCAGAAAGAATAACGGTTCCATCTGCAATTGATTTCACAGGAGTTCCTGTTTTGGCGACAATATCTATAGCGAAATGTTTGTTGGCTGCATTAAAAGATTGTGTTACATTTCCGGTAATTGGAGCAAAGAATACAATTTTAGCTTTGTTTGCTGTTCCAGCTGATAACGCATAACGATCTTTACGTTCTATTTCTTCTCTAAATTGTAAATCTTGTTCTGTAGCTTCTAGTTTTTCATAATCGATAGCAGCTTTGTCTGCTTCGTTTCTAATAGAGTCAATAGCTTCTGGTTTTATATCGCCAGTTAAAACCGGACGAATAGCTTGAGTGAATTTTTCTAAAACTGCTAAACGGATACGAAGTGAATCTGCTTTATAAGTTAATCGGCTTGCGTCTTTTTTAAGTTTTGTTGAAGAATAGCCAGGAATATATTCTTTTAAAGAAGTAAACGCGATTAAAAACGTAGTAAGTGTAATTAACAGAATAGAAAAAATACCGCCGAATACAAAAACATTTAAACGCGATAATTTTAATGAAAAACGTTCCTGAAACGTATCTTCATTTAAAACTACCAATCTGTATTTATCGGTCAGTTTTTGTTTTAACTTACTCGGTTTTTTCTTGTTTTTAGCCACGAATACTAGGTTTGGATTCTCAAATATACAACGAAAAAATAGGACAACTATTTTTTATAAAAGTTCATCTCGTCTATGTATTGCCAAACTTCAGCAGTAAGTAATGGTTTAATATTTTTATTTTCCTTTATGGCATTACGAATCATTGTAGAAGAAATCTCAACAATTGGAGCATTTACACGATGAATTTTCGGATGATTATCAAATTGAGTTTCTACTTTTCCTTCAGAAATTCTTGGATAAACATATACATTATGATCTTGTAAAATTACTTCGTAGTTTTTCCATTTATGAAGACTTTTTAAATTGTCTTCTCCCATAATTAAACTGAAGTTGTTATCAGGATATTTATCAGAAATATGTGCTAAAGTATGAACTGTATAATTCGGCTGAGGTAATTTAAATTCTATATCTGAAGGAGAAATTTTATCGTAATCTTCCGTAGCTTTAAACACCATTTCTAAACGATGATGATTATCAAGAAGAGAGCTTTTTTTCTTGAAAGGATTGTGAGGTGTAACAACCATCCAGATTTCATCCAAATCAGAGTTTTCTACCATATGATTGGCAATAATTAAATGCCCAATATGAATAGGATTAAATGTTCCGAAATATAACCCAATGTTTTTCATGAACTCTTTTTGACTTCTAATTTTTATCTAAACCAATAAAGTCTGAAACCAGATCTTCTGCTTCTTGTAAAGCTGTACTTAAATCGTAGTTTTTAATAATAGTATCAAACTGAGGCGCAGTAGCTAATTCAACAGAAGCTTTAGCAATTCGCATGTTGATTTTATCTTCGCTTTCTGTTTTTCTTTCCTTTAAGCGTCTTTTTAATTCATCAACACTTGGTGGTTTTACAAAAACAGCTAATGTTTCTTCAGGAAATTTCTTTTTAATACGTAATCCACCAGCAACATCGATATCAAAAATCACATGTTTTCCTTCAGACCAAATACGTTCTACCTCTGTTTTTAAAGTTCCGTAGAAGTTTTCAGTATATACTTCTTCCCACTCTAGGAATTCTTCAGATTTTATTTTCTGAATAAATTCATCTCTCGAGATAAAATAATAATCAATTCCGTCTTTTTCTTCTCCACGTGGAGCTCTAGAAGTAGCAGAAATTGAAAACTCTAAATTAAAGCGTTCCTGTGCTAATAAATGACGAACAATTGTTGTTTTACCAGATCCAGAAGGTGCCGAAAACACAAATAATTTTCCTTGAAACTCTTTCGCCATTATAATACGTTTAATATTTGTTCTTTAATTTTTTCTAACTCGTCTTTCATTTGAATCACTACTTTTTGTAACGGAGCATAGTTTGCTTTCGATCCAGTAGTATTAATTTCTCTTCCAATTTCTTGAACGATAAATCCTAATTTTTTTCCGTTAGAGTCACTAGTATCTAAAGTTTGTAAGAAGTAATCTAAGTGATTTGCTAAACGCACTTTTTCTTCGTTAATGTCTAACTTTTCTAAATAGTAAATTAATTCTTGTTCAAATCGGTTTTCATCAACTTCAACTTTTAATTCATCTAAAGCTTTTCCTAAACGTTGTTTTACGTTTTCAATTCTTTCACCGTCCATTTCATGAACTTGAGCCAAACAACTTTTAATATTGGTAATACGTTGTTTAAAGTCGTTTTCTAATGAAGCAGCTTCATCAGTTCTATATTGAACAATATCTTTTAAAGCAGTATCGATATGATTTTCAATTTCACTCCATTCATTTTCATCTAGTTCTTCACGCTCAGTTTTTAAAGCATCTGGCATACGAACTGCCATTTCTAATAACTTTACATCATCTGAAGTACCAACAACTACAATATCTCTAAGTTGATCGATATATTTATTTACAACAGCTTTATTTATAGAAGAAGAAGTTTCATCAGCAGTGATTTCAACATAAATAGAAAAATCAACTTTACCTCTTACTAATGCTGAAGCAAGTTTTTTTCTGATACTTAATTCTTTCTCTTTGTAGTATGAAGGAATACGGGTATTGATATCTAAATTTTTGCTATTAAGTGATTTAATCTCAATAGTTACTTTTTTAGTAGGAAGTTGTAATACGGATTTACCGTATCCTGTCATTGATTGAATCATAGGTTGTTTTTAATTGGCTGTAAAGATACATTATTTGCTTGTACTCTCGGCAGTTTGTTTAGAAACCAAGTACACACCTGCAAATATTAAAATACTCGCTAAAATTTTAATCGTATTTAATTGATCACTTCCTACCAATAATGCATAAATACTAGCGACAACAGGTTGTAAATAAATGAAAACACTTACTGTCGTTGGTTTTAATTTGGATAATGCAAAAAGGTTGAAAAGATATGTGATACAAGAAGCAAAAATAACTACGAATCCAATTCTTAAATAGCCAGATATTGGAATAATTGTCCATTGTACTTCTGAGAATTCAGCTATTCCAAAAGGAAACACAAAAATACATCCGAAGAAATATAGCCATCTGATAAATGTAACCGGTTTATATTTTGCAACGACTTTTTTAACAATAACCAAATACATTCCATAGGATGCGGCATTTATAAACACCAAGAAATTTCCTAACATCATATTTTTAGCATCTGCTCCGGGTTCAGTTCCGTAAACAATAAGAACGACTGCACCGATTAATCCGATAATAACACCAATGATTTTGGTTAATGTTGGACGTTCTTTAATTAAAATACTCGAAAAAATAAGCACTAAAATAGGTGAAGTTACCATCATTACAGATGCACTAATTGGTGTTGTATAATTTAAACCTTTAAAAAAGGTAAGCATGTTTAATGCAATACCGAAGAAAGCTGATAAGGCAATGGTTTTATAATCACCTTTTTCAATTTTATCGTTTTTAATAAATAAACTTAAAAACCAAAATACAGCAGCAGCTCCGAATACTCTAAGAAAGATAAAACCAAATGGTTTTACATAGTGAGGCATTACTTCTTTGGCTACGGTAAAAGTAACTCCGTAAATAATAGTAACAATAGAAACTGCTAATAACGCTATAACTCTAGTGTTCATTTTATTCGTTTATTTGAATTAAGCGGCAAAGGTCGAACAATTTTTTAATTAGCAAGTTGAAATGTTTGAATATTAACTAGAAGATGTTTAGTTGTTACTATTCTTTAGGTTTTCTCAGAATTTTCTCCATTTTACGTCCTTTAGCTAATTCATCTATTAGTTTATCTAAGTATCGAGCTTGTTGAGTTAACTTGTTTGTGATTTCTTCAACTCGATATCCGCAGATTACACCTTTAATTAAATCAGCATTCGGATTTAGATTCGCTCTTTCAAAGAAAGTTTTAAACGTTACTTTTTCATCAATCAAACCTTGTATCTCTTCAGATGAAAATCCAGTTAACCATGTAATTACTTCATGTAATTCTTCTGTAGTCCTCTCTTTTTTCTCGATTTTATTTACGTAATGCGGATAAACAGAAGCGAATGTCATATTTGCAATTCTTTCGTCGTGATGTGCAGTTGATTTCATGATGTAGAAAATTAAAATTCAGGAAAATAAGATAAAATAAATTATTTAATTTTCCTGAAAGTTAAACTAATTCTTCCTAAATCGGTATTTGTTTTTGGAATTGCATGTTGCCATTCTTCTTGAACTGCATCGGTCATATAAAATAAAGAGCCAGAAGTTAAAAGATAATCTTTAGTAACTTCTTTTGCATTAATTCTTCTGAATCGAAGTGTACGGGTTTCACCTAAAGAAATAATTACAACACCAGTATTTTCATAAAGAATATCGGTTTGATCTGAATGAAATCCCATACTAGATTTTCCATCTAAATAATAATTAAGTAAACAATTATTAGGTGTGAAACCTAACTCTTCTTCAATGCTTGCAATAATAGTTTTTAGTTCGGGAATAAACTCTTGATCTGGATAACTAATTTGTGAATAATTGTAAGCAACGCCATAACTAGCTGTTTTTCTTGCAGTCATTCTTTCATCCCAATTTATATTTGTAATGAAATGATGAAATAACTGGTCTGAATTTAAAATCCAATTTTCAATATATGTAATACCTTTGACCATCATTATTGAATCATTTTTAAGAAGTGATTTACATACTCCTTTTCATGATTGTAAATTCCTCTAATATGTTTACCATTTATATCCCAAAAAACGCTGTTATTTTTAGGAGCATTTTTATAAAGTTTCTTTCCTAGTTCATATCTAACTTGTTTGTCAGTTTTACTATGCGCAATTACAATAGGTATCTTTAAGTTTTTGATTTCTTCTTCTGCAGGAAAATCATTATTCATGATGACAGGAATTAACCATTTAAAGTTTTCTAAATGTAAAGCTCTCGCATATTCTTTACCAATATCAGGAAAAGAACTAAAAGTTCCTTCTAATAATAAACCTTCAATTTTATTTTCTCTTTTATTAGCGGTCATCGTCGCAAATGCGCCACCAAGTGATTGTCCCCAAATTACAATAGGTTTCTCTTTTACATTTGGTAGAGCTGCGATTTTATCAAACATAGTTAAAGCATCTTCCTGTATAATAGTAGAGTTTTTTGCTTCACCTGTAGATTTTCCAAAGTCTCTACGTTCGTAGCAAAAGATTTGAAATCCTTTATCTAACAAGGGTTGATACGATTTTTGAACCGACATTAAATGCATTCCTTTTCCTGAAAAATGGAAGATTGTTCCAATTGTAGGAATAGAGTCTGGTTTAAAAAGTGCTGCGTGAATTTTGGTGTTTTCAGCAATATCAAAATAAAATTCTTCATGATTAAAATCAGATTTGAACTCGCTGTATTCTAATCCATTTACATGATAAATCATAGCATCAGAAAATCGTGAGAATCTTAAGAATAAAAGGCCTACGATAATAATGGTAACTATTACAATTAGAAACCATTTTAAAATTTTTAAAATCTTAGTCATTGAAAGTTTTTTTAGTAGGACAGGTAAACTTTAAAATAGGTTACAAAAAATTATGCCTTTACTACTTTTGTTTTTGAAAAAGTATCATGCCAACCAGAATCTTCGGCACCTAAAAAAGAAAAACCTTCAAAAGGTATTAGTCTACACAAAGAACGCATTACAATTACACTAAAGTTCGGTTTTTCACCATCAAGGGTAACTACTTTTGTTTTCGTAATATATTTACCTATAGTTCTTCCTGAACTTGCTTCAAAAGAAACATAGTAAATCATATTTATAAAAGCACCTAAAGCATACTCAAAAAGTAAAATTTTACTTGTGTTTGTAGAATAAATTAAATCAGGAGCAATATTAACTAATATCGGTCCAATCATTAAACCAATCAAGTAACCCAGTATATAAATAAAAATAAGATCAAGTAGATAATTTGCCAATCGGATTCCTTTACCAACAGTTTCATGAATATTTTCAAACTCTTGAAAAATAATTTCATTTTTTAAGGTTATATCTTCATCAAAAGAATCGCATGAGTTTTCAAAGTTAGCAGGAGCATTAGTTAGTCCGCAAACAATTCCTTGTTTAAAATCTAATTTTTGATTTTTACAAATCTTACAGAAGCTTAAACGTTCTTCTCTAGTCATAGTTTTTCAATTTTATAAATTATATAGCGGGGCAAAAGTAGTAAAATATAGAAAGTTAAATTTTACTTTTTATAAATTTTGAGTACGCTTCTATTTTTTGTAATAATCTGTTATTCAGACAATCATTTTTACCACTCAATTCGTTTGAAATTAATTGGGCTTCCTTTAAATAGTTTTCAATTTTATTTTGATTCCAATGTTTTGGTGGTTCCTGTAAGTTCGTAATTCGATCAGCTATTTTAACAATACCAATTTCTTTAGATAGTTTATTAATTCTATCTAAACTATCACGCATCCGTTTTTCTTTGGTGCTTAATTTTTCATCTTTTGTGAGTGCTAAAACACCTTCAGCTACAGCTTTTCCGAAGTTTAATGAAATTTCTTCAAAACTAGTATCAGTATCTTCAATAGTATCATGAAGAATAGCAGTTTGTACCGCTAAGTTTATGTCAAAAGAATTATCATAATTATGAGCAATAATAACTTCCATCACTACATTAGAAATATGTAATAAGTAATTTGCTTTAGTTCCAGGAACTTGTTGGTTACAATGTTTTTCCCCCGCAAATTTCATGGCGTTTTGATATAGTTCTTGAATCATTTATTGTGGAAAAGAAAGTTGTTCTTAATTTAATTTTTTTAGTAATAATTGACGCTCTTTTTGTTTGAATTCCATGTTTTCTTTATTCATTGTATTCAAGAGTTTTTTAGCATTAATTTCGTCTTCTTTTATTAAAGATACCATTGTTAAATACCAAAATGTTTCGTCTTTAAACTCAAAGGAGGTTTGAGTTAAGTTTTGTAATATATTTTCTGCTTTAGCATATTGCTTATCATTTAATAATGCCATTGCTTTGTAAAATTCAATTTCAGGAGATTTCTCTTCGCTTAAAATAGCATCAAACTTTACTATAGCATTTTTATAAGATTTACTTTCATAGGCACTAAAAGCTTCATCTAGTTTACTTTCAGAATTTCCTCGTGTAATAGGATGATGAACATTAGGATATTCTTCTAAATAAGATTCATAATTTTCACTAGATAAAAAAAGAAAATAATAACCAGTAATAAATACAGCTAAAGCCGCTACGATTTTAAGAAAAATAGGCTTTGGTTTCTTTTTACTTTCAATATTTTTAATAAGATTACTAATTTCTTTGTCTTCATTCACTTGAAAAGCGATCATAAGATCTTCATGAGCTTTTAAAGTGACTAAGAATTCTTTATTAGTTTCTTTTAATGAATCGAATAGTTTTTGTTCTTCACTATTTAATTCATTCTTAAAGTGTTTTTGTATGATTTCGTCGTAATTATTCATTTTTGACTAACGCTTTAAGTTTTTTCATGCATCTAGATTTATGACTACTCACTGTATTTGCATCTTTGTAATCGGTAAGATTTACAATTTCTTCAATATCTAAGTTTCGAAAATAAAACAGCTTTAAAAGAGTTCTACAAGATTCCGATATCTTTTGTAAAGCTTTACTTAATGCAATTTGCTCGATTGTTGGAGTTACATCATCGATTTCAATACTTTCGTAGGCTTCATCTTTTCTGTCTTTTACTAAATGTATTTTTTTATTCTTTTTAAAGTGATTATAAATCTTATTTTTTCCAATACCAAACAAATAGGTTTTTATAGAACTTTTAGTAATATTTATTTTGTTCTGTGTGAAACTTTTATTGAACGCAATAATAGTATCATGATAAATATCTAAAGCATCTTCTTCACTTAGCTTGTAAGTAAAAGCATACTTTAAAAAGTCTGCTCTATAATTCACGTATACCTTTCGTAAAGCATCTCTATTACCATTTCTTAATTCTTGTTGAAGTGATATATCATTAATGTTTCTATTCATTAGTTGCTGAGATACAGTAAATATTAACAGAAAATTTTTTTTTCTGGAAAATGTTAAGATTCGAAATAATTACAAAACTAATATATGAATATAAAAACGAAACAACTGAACAACAATTAAAAACGCTTTATATGAAATATAGATTACTACTTTTTTTTATGACATTATCTGTAGGACTTTTAGCTCAACAAACTTTTGTACCAGATGATGCTTTTGAACAGTTTCTTATCAATGAAGGTTACGATACTGTTTTAGATGATTATGTACTAACAGAAAACATAAAAAATGTTACTTTTTTACCCATAGATTCTCAAGGAATTAAAGATTTAACGGGTTTAGAAGACTTTAGTGCATTAACAGACCTCAGGATTTTTGGAAATCCATTACAAACTGTAGACTTAACAGCCAATAAAGAGCTACAGTTTTTAAGAATGGGAAACCAAATATTAACATCAATCAATGTGTATAACTTAACCAAGCTTAAAAGGCTTTTTATCTTGGAATCTTCTATCACTGCACTTGATGTTTCTTCGAATACGAACTTAGAGTTGTTAACCTTAGAAGATAATACAGAATTAGTTGATTTAAATATTAATGGAGCCGTTAGTTTAGAAAGCCTTAGAAATGTTAATAATGATAAATTGGAAACTATTAATCTTTCAGCAAATACAGCATTAAAAAGATTTTCAGCTTACTACTGCGAAAAACTAAATAACCTAGATTTTGTGAATAATACTCGTATTACAGATATCATTTTTAATGAAATGACTAGTTTATCAAATGTTTCTATTAAAAATGGTAAGAATAACTATTATCTAGAAAGCTTAAGAAATCCTAATTTAAGATGTGTAGAGGTTTCTGATGCAGATTATGTGAATGCAAATTGGTCGAGAACAAAAATAACAGGAGCTTTACGATTCGATGAATACTTAGTCTTCAGTAACGATTGTGGAGGATCTTCAACTCTAGAAACTACTGAAATTCCTGATAGTAATTTTGAAACTTATTTAGAATCTATAGGTGCTGGTAATGGAGTTACAGGAGATAATAAGGTATCGACTTCGGCTATTCAAGCATTAACTACTTTAGATGTTAGCGGGCAAAGTATTACTAATCTTTCTGGGATCGAGGAGTTTACTGCTTTAACAAATTTAAATTGTAGTACAAATGAACTTACAAGTTTAGATGTTAGCACATTAGTGAATTTAACAGACTTAGATTGTTCTTATAATGATATTGGTGAGTTATCGGTTATTAAAAATTTAGAGTTGGTAAACTTAAACTGTAGTGCAAATCAGATTACAGAATTAAACACTTTATCAAACTCAAAGTTAGAAAATTTAAACTGTGAAGTTAATGCTATTGAGTATTTAGATTTAGTAAATAATTCTCGATTAACTAAGTTAAGTTGTAATGATAATGCTTTGGTTGGTTTAAACATAAAAAATGGAAATAATTCACGAATTTCTAATGAAAACTTCTCTGTTTTTGCAAATCCAGATTTAACCTGTATTCAGGTAGATGATGAGAACTATAGCACTACAAATTGGTTTCAAACTGATATGCAAACAAACTTTAACGAAAACTGTACACCAGTAAATGACGATTGTTCTTTTACGATTCCAATTGTTTTAGGACAAGATACACCAGGAAGTACAATTAGTGCATCTGGAGCAGCAACAAATCCGAATTGTGCTCAAAATGGAACAACAGTTTTTGATGTTTGGTATTCATTCACAGCTCCAGAATCTGGAAGTATGAATATCACTATTTCTGCAGGTACATTAATTTCAAAAATTGCATTGTATGAAACTTGTACAGATGCAACTCCATTAAATTGTGATGAAGGAAATTTATCAGTAGACAATTTAAATCCTGGTCAAGAATACTATTTACAAGTTTGGTTAGAACTATCTAGTAGATTTCAATCTAAATCAGAATCTGGAGGTTTTGTTTTAAAGGCCGAAGATACTTCCAATGTATTATCTACTGAAGATGTAGTTTCTGATATAGATTTCTCCATATATCCAAATCCAACTTCAGAATTGATAAAGATTAAAAATTCAAATTCAATTCAATCTATAGTTGTATTCAATAGTAAAGGGAAAGTTTGTTTGAAAGAGAAAAATATAGAAAACACACAAACAGAAGTTTCATTAAGAAATCTGCCTGTAGGTTTATATTTTATTCGTGTCGAAGACGAATTCAAAAACTTTATCCATAAAAAAATTATAAAACATTAAATATGAAAAAAGTAGTCAGTCTGTTATTGTTTTTTCTATTGATTCAAACAGGTGTTAGTCAAAAAGTAAGTTACAATGGTGAAGCTTTTGGAGCTTGCGAAGCTGTAGAAGCAAGTGTGAGTAAAAACAAGTTTTCAGTTTATATCTCACAACATGAATTAAGAGAAGGTTACGGAGGAAAATTTGAGTTGTCTGGAGGAAGATTAAATGTAGATAACAACAAAGTTCCAAATAATTTAGAATTGGTTATGGAGGTGGATTTTGTAAACGGTTTAAAGTTTCCTATTACACCTAAAGACAGTGTATATATTAACTTAAGTGCATTAAATAAAGGTTATCGTGATGACATGAGTATGATGAGCCAAATTAATAGTAAAGACCATGCGCGTGTTGAAAAAGAAAGGAAAGACTTTCAAGGGAAAAAGAACGGAATGCAAGAGAAAATGAAAGCGCTTACCAAGAAATTTCAAGAAGGTAAAATTTCTGCTGATGAATTTGGTAAGAAATTAAAAGCTTTAAGTGATCCTTTATTAAAAGAAGCTCAATCTAGTTATACGAATAGTATACGTTTTACTGAAGCTGAAGATGCTACGACATATAGTATCGATTTCATAAATACGTATAAATTAATAGAAAGTAGAGCTTTTTCTGGTACGCTTTATATAGAGCGTTTTAATGAGAAAGAATTTGTAGCAAGTTTCAACGGAATTCAAATTGTAGACTGTTTAGAGAAAAGAGCTGCAAGTTCTAAAGAAGAAGAAAAAAAGTGTAAATCACATCGTTCAAAATACATGAAAGAGTTTTTTGTTTTTAAAGAAGGAGAAGTAAAAGGAACGATCAATGTGAAATTGAAAAAGTTCGAGGATTTTAGATAATAATCAAAAAAGAAGAAATTATGAAACTATTAAAAACAGTAATATTTATCATGACTTTAGCAGTACTAAGTTCATGTTTTGGAGATAAAAAATCAATTATTGGATCTGATTTAGGAAATACATCTTTTGTAAATAAAAACTTTCAAGGAAATACAATTGAATTTGATGCAGTAACAGATGTATGCAGTTTAATAAGTAAGGAAAAATTAGCTAGTTTATATAACGTATCAGCAGATGCAATCGTAACTGTAGGACAAGGGAAGTTCGTGCAAAACGGAAATACAAAAACGTGTATGTTAAGAGTAAAACTTGGTGGTTCTAACTGGAACTTTTTAACAGGTATGATTTCTCTTTACAAAGAAGTAAGTTCTAGTCAAGATGCAGGAGGAATTTCTGAAGCAATTGGGCAAGGTGAAAATTGGAAAGAAGCTTGGTCGTTAAAAAAATCAATGTCTAAATCGGCAAAATGGATTCCAAAAGTTGGTAAAGCGGCTTTATATACAGATGCAAAAAGAAAGTTAGAAGTAAAGTTAGAAGGTTATACTTTAGAAATAGTTGCACCTGGAGCTCCTTTCAATAAAGAAGAACAAGCAAAGAACAGAGATTTTGAGAAGATTTCTTTACAAATGGCGAAGGATTTAGGTTTTATAAAGTGATTTTAAAATACAGTCTTATATGAATTTTAGTTAAAAAAAACTGCTTTTTGTTAAGCAAATAGGGTCCAGTGAAAAGCCAAATCACTGCAAAAAAATAATAGCTATGAAATTTGATTAATTCATAGCTATTAGAAATATTTTAAAGTATAATTTTACTTAGAACAGAATTCGTTTACTTCATCAATATCAACTTTAAAGCTAGGGTAGTCTTTAAGAATCCCCATTTCAACAGCCTTGTTTTTATTAGAACAAGCGTTTTCTTTATCGTTCATGGCTTTGTAAATTAAAGCTTTAGTTTTGTATGAAATTGAATTGCTAGCATCTTTTTCAATAGCAGTATTTACATTTTCCAAAGCTTTAGCATAATCTTTTTTCAAATAGTAAACCATACTAATGTGTTCGTAAGAATATGTAGCTTTTGGATTTACTTTTAATTCTTCTTGAAAATCGTTTATGGCTTTGTCGTATTCACCTAGATGTCTGTACGCATAACCTCTGTTAGTTCTAGCCACTTTAGCTTTAGGATCTAACTCAATAACTTTTGTAAAATCTTCAACAGATTCTTTGTACTTTAAGTTCATTTCTTTAGCGTAACCGCGATAAAAATAATACGTAGTATTTTCGGGTTCTTTTTCTATTAAGTTAGTTAAGGTAGATACAGCGTTATCCCACTCTTTATTTTTTATTTGCTTAACAGCTTGATCATACGAATCATTCTCTTGTGCTTTTACAACTATTAAAGAAGCTAAAGCTAATGTAATTGACAATAATGTTTTAATTCTCTTCATTTTAATTTTTAGTTAATTATGTTAATATTAGGTTTTACAATGTTACAACTTTTATTATATATTCATTTTTTTTCTTAATTATTAACGAGATTGAGGTTGTTTATCATAAATTTTTATTCGTAGTATCTTATTATTTGTCCTCTTCCTTTGCCTTCGACACTTCTTGCATAAGCATTGATAACTTTAAACATAGGAACAGGATTATGACCAGGGAAATAATCTTTATACTTTTCGTAGGCATCTTCAACCATACCTAAAGAAACTACATTTACTCTAATTTCATTTTCTAGTTCAAGATCAACAGCTTTTACAAAACTATGTATAGCCCCGTTTACCATTGCAGCACTTGTTGTTTTTTTCACAGGATCATCTGCTAAAATTCCAGTAGACAAGGTAATTGATCCTTTTGGATTCAAGTATTTTCGACCAATTCGAACAACATTTACTTGTCCCATTAATTTACTTTTTAAACCAATGTAGAAATCTTCTTCAGTAAGTTTATCAAAATTATCCCATTTGGCTTCACCTGCAATACAAACAATAGCATCGAGTTTTCCGATTTTTTCGAAAGCTTCTTCTATCGATTTACTTTCAGCAATATCTATAAGAACATCACCATTGGTTCTACCGCCAATAATCACTTCATGTTTTTGCTTAAAATGATCAGTTACTTTTTTCCCAATGGTTCCATTTCCTCCAATAATTAATATTTTCATCTGCTAGTTTTTATTTTCAATAATTAATGCTGGAATATTTAACGATTTGTATAAACTATTATACTGACTCATTTCTGTATTGATTATTGCATCTCGTTCATTTTTATAAACTTGCCAATCGTTCATAAGATCGTTAAAACGTTCTTTCGCTCCTTTGGTAACTTTAGGATCTGCCTGATCGATATAATTTAAAAGTTGTAATAATTGTGAGTTCAATTTATTATTGAAATTGATTACATCTTGAAACGTTTTTTGCTTTTCTTGTATTAAGTTTTCTTCCCAAGTTTTGATACGCTTTAAAAGCTTTTCTCCCTTGTCAATGAGTGGTTTTGCATTGGTATTATCTTTTAAAAGTTTAGCATAACCTTTGAGTTGTTTTTTTACCGAGCGTAGTTGATTTACAGAGGTGTGCATTTCTCTTAAAGTAGTTTCAATACGAACCAATATATTTTGTTGTTCTTTAAAATCTTGCGGAGTAGATTGAATTGCAGGATTTGGTAGAATTACAGCTTCTGTTGAAACAGTTTTTCCTTCTAAAGAAAGTTTTAATGTATAATTCCCTGGTGCTACACTAGATCCTGAAAGTCCACCAAAAACAAAAACCTTATTAACAGCAGGAATAGCTTCTCTATTAAAATTCCAAGTAAATCTATTGAATCCTTTTTTTGAAGGAAGAATTTGTGGTCTAGATGGTCCACCTGGCCAAGATTTAAATCCTTTTGGTTTTTTATTGGTGTAGGTTCTAATAACTTTTGAACCTTCTAATACTTCTAGTTTTAAATTTAAAGTGTCTACTTTTTTATCTAAATAATAATCGAAAGTTACACCGCTTCTAGGATTTTGTCCTTGTCCAACAGCTCTAGTAACACCACCAAAAATTCGATAACTTGGCTTTGGTTTAAAAATTTGAATTGCTTTTTTATTTGAAGACATATTTTGTAATACACCTAAATCATCTAAAATCCAGAAACCTCGTCCAGATGTAGCTGCGACCAAATCATTATCTTGAATAGTTAAATCGTTAATTGCAACCACAGGTAAATTTAGTTTTAAACGTTGCCAAAATTTTCCATCGTCATTAGAAACATATAAACCAGTTTCTGTTGCAGCATATAATAAACCTTTACGTTTTTTATCTGCTCTCACAACTCGAGCAAAACCATTAGAATCGTTTAATCCGTTTACAATTTTCGTCCATGATTTTCCGTAATTGGTAGTTTTAAAAATATACGAGTTTAAGTCTAGCGATTTATATCGCATAATTACAACATAAGCGGTTGCAGGGTCGTGTTCAGAAACTTCAATGCTATTTATAATTCCATTCGAAATTCCTTTCGGAGTAATGTTTTCCCAATTCGCACCACCATTTTTAGTAATATGTAATAAACCATCGTCACTACCAGCATATAAAACTCCTTCCTGATGTTGAGATTCTACTAAAGCCGTAAGTGTATTGTAGTTTTCTCCTCCAGCAGCTTCGTTCGTGTAAGGTCCGCCACCCGGACCATGTTTGTCTTTTTCGTTTTTAGTTAAATCTGGACTAATAATTTTCCAGCTAATTCCTCCGTCCGTAGTTTTGAAAACAACATTTCCTGCATGATAAATCGTTTTTCTATTATGAGGAGAAGAGATAATTGGTGCATTCCAATTGTAACGATATTTTGAATCTTTAGGTGCTATACTTAATCCTAATTCAGGATATTCTTTCAATGCTTTTTGAGCTCGAGAAGATTTTGTCCATTTACTAATATTTCCTTGGTAAGTTCCACCGTAAACAGTTTCTGGATTATCTGGATCAAAAGCAATAAAAGCACTTTCTCCACCAGCTACAGAATACCAATCTTTCCAATCGATTCCACCATCATTTGTTCTACTAGCTATTGCTATTGCAGAGTTATCTTGCTGACCGCCATAAACATTATACGGAACTAAATTATCTGTAATTACACGGTAAAACTGTGCAGTAGATTGATTTTGTTGTGTACTCCAACTTTTTCCACTATTGAAAGAAATATTAGCACCACCATCGTTAGAATTAATCATGTTTGTGTTGTCATACGGATTAATCCATAAATGATGATTGTCTCCATGAGGAACAGGAATGTTAGAAAAACTTTTTCCTCCATCAATAGATTTCATAACTGGAGCATTTAGTACATACACAATATTTTCATTCTGAGGATCAGCAAAAATCTCCATATAATACCAAGAACGCGCGATATTTACTCTGTTTCCATTTACTTGTTTCCATTTTTTACCAGCATCATCAGAACGATACACACCACCTTTTTTACCTTCAGCTTCGATAACAGCAAAAACTCTTTCAGGATTTGCTCTAGAAACAGAAATACCAGATTTACCAAAGTCTTTAGGTAAACCAACTTTCATTTTAGTCCAAGTATCACCACCATCAACAGATTTGTATAAACCAGAATGCTTACCACCAGATTCTATAATCCAAGGGAAACGTTGGTGTTGCCACATTGAAGCATATAAGATTCGTGGATTTGTCATGTCCATAGATAATGAAGAAGCTCCTGTAGTTGTATTTACATATAAAACTTTTTTCCAAGTTTTTCCTCCATCGATAGTTCTATAAATTCCACGTTCTTCGGTTGGTGCATATTGAGCACCTTGCGCAGTTATGTAGATAATATTTGGATTTGTTGGGTGAATAACAACATCAGAAATATGACGTGTTTTTTCCAAACCTAAGTGTGTCCAAGTTTTTCCTGCATCCATAGATTTATACACACCATTTCCCATTGAAGTCATAACTCCACGAGCAGCATGTTCTCCCATACCAACAACAACGATATTTGGATCACTTTCTGAAACTGCAATGGCTCCAACAGAACCTGTTTTAAAATATTTATCAGAAATATTTTTCCATGTAATTCCAGCATCTGTGGTTTTAAAAACACCACCACCAGTCGATCCCATGTAATAGGTGAGTGGCTGACCGATAACTCCTGAAGATGTTACGCTTCTTCCTCCTCTAAACGGACCAATATTACGCCACTTTAACCCATGAAACAAAGAATCAGTAATTTCTAAATCAGGTTTTTTACTTTTTTGAGCATTATTGGTTAAAGGCAAAAAAAGAATACAAAAGAGTAACAGTTTTAATGTTTTCATTTAAAAATATAGGCTTTAGATTTATAAGAAAAGTAATAAGGGTTCAATTATTTTCTTTAGGTTGATTGTTTTGAAAATAAATTTTAGAGTTGTCCTTATGCTTTCGACATAAATTTAATAATTTTCAGTTTAATGATAAACAATTCTTTTACTGCATTATAATAGACTAAACTGTATAGTTGAATGACATTATTTTGATTGCTAGTATTTCATAGAAGTCTAGATATATTGTTTATTTATCTCCATGAAATAACTTCATATTTTGAGAAATTTTTATCCATATCAACCATTCTTGATTTTAAACTTTCAATTCCAAAATCTTGATAATCTTGAATTTCTTTTTGAGTTAAGTAATGAATTATATCTAATCCGCCCGCTATTGGTTTACAGGTAATTAGTTTATAAGAAGAATTTGTGTTATGCTTAAATAACATGTATTCGTGATCTTTTGATGTTAACTTTTCCCAGTTCATATTTTGAAGGTGTTTTTTTACAACAAGTTTTATTATAAGGAATACTAAGTAACATTACTAAAATTAAGTCGTCTTGATATAAAAAAACATATGAAAAATTTAATTTACCTTTTATTTCTTACAACAATAATTTTAGGATGTCAATCTAATGAAAATGAGACTAGACCTGAAAAAGATTTTAATTTTTTAACGGATAGTTTAAAAATTGATCAGAAATTGAAAGATCATAATCTAGCAGGGTTTAGTCTTGTTGTCTTTGAGAATTATAACATCGTATATTCTAATCAATTTGGATTGAAATCTGTTAATTCAAATGAAAAAATAGATGAAAACACAGCATTTTCTACTGCATCAATCTCAAAGCCAATAACTGCACTTCTATGTTTTATGCTGGAAGAAAAAGGATTAATCAATTTAAATGATCCAATAGACAGTTATCTTAAACGTTGGCATTTACCCAAGAGTGAATTCATCAAAAAAACAAAGCCAACATGGAAAGATTTTTTAAATCATACAGCAGGAACAAATCAACATGGTTTTGCAGATTTTTATGAAGGAGATACGATTCCGACTATAAAAGAAAGCTTATTGGGTAAATTGCCTAGATATGATAAAGAAATTGATTTTTTGTTTTCACCAGGCTCAAGTTGGTCCTACAGTGGAGGTGGTTATGTAATTATTCAAATGGCTTTAGAGGATACATTAAATACATCAATCGCAGCACTTGCAGATGAATATATTTTTACTCCTCTACATTTGAAAAATACAACTATGATTCAGCCTAATGAACAAGGTTTTCTAAAGAATGTTGCTTTAGTTCACGATAAGAAAAATGAAATTATAAAAACAGGTTTGCCAATAACTCCACAAGTTGCTCCATCTGGATTATGGTCTACACCAAGAGATTTAGCAAAAATAACAATTGAGTTGCAGCATGCTTTACAGGATAAAGGGAATACGATTATTTCTCATGATGTAGCAAAAAAAGTTGTCGAGGTAACTGCATTAAAAGATGCAGTGGGAGGTTGGAGTTATGGTTGGCAGAGATCTTTTGGATTTAATAATTACGATTGGTTTTCGTGTAATGGATCTAATACGGGTGTTGGTGGTGATATTTTTGCTACTGTAACCAATGGTAATGGTTTTGTTTTTCTTGCTAATGGAGAAAAACCAAATCGTTTTCCAGTAATAAATCATGTTAGAACTAAACTTTTGTCTTTAATGAACTGGAAACAAGAATTTAAAAAGAAAGATATACAGGAAACTTCAAATGATTTAAAAACTAGTTTAATAGGAACGTATAAAGATTTTCTTTTTGGACAAGGAATACCAACTCAAATTATAGAAAGAAATAAGAAGCTATATGTTGAATCTCCATTTTTTGAATACTTTACTGGGAAAAAAGATAGTGAAATGGTACAACTAAATAATGGTTTATTTAAGATTGTAGATTATCCAAACTTTTTAAAATTCAACACGAAAAACGGTAAACTGTATTCAGTAACTTTATTAAGAGATAATAACAACGTTACTATAAACTTATTAGAATAACTTTAAGTAATACATGCAGTAAGTTTTATTTAACAAAAACTCATTATGATGCTAAATTTATGACGATTTAGCATCATATTTAAGTATTTTTCTAATTCCATCTTGTACATTATTTTGAGTTCTGATTAATTCTTCCAACATTAATTTCATTAAGATTTTTTCTTTTTGTCCCGTTTCAGTTAAGTTAGCATATATGAAATCTAAAAGTTTATTTCTTTTGTATTTTAAAAGTTCATTATTCTCTTCAATCTCTGTTAAGAGAGCCAACTTATCATATTCTATTAATTCTATTTTTGATTTTGATAAGGCGTTCCAATAATTGAGTTTTATAAGTGGACCATTAACGCCTCCAGCTTTTTCAATAATGGTTATTAGTTGTACATTTTTATTGTTCGAATAAAAATTTAAAGAGTCGATTAAAATTCTTTGAGAAGGTGTTTTATTAATAATTTCTTTATCGGTGTCTTTAAATTCTTTTTTTAAGGATCTATAAAAATTGGAAATGTATTTTTTGTCTTTTCTATTTTCATTCCAGTTATTTATCCACAGTGCGATTAATACACCTAGTAAAACAGGAATTATATCTTTAATAAATCTTTTAATGTTGTTTTTCATTGTTTATCCTTTAGTTGAATATTCTTTTAATTCTTCTAAAAAGAGAAAAGAAGTTAGAAACATTTGAAGGATCAGAATCATTAAGAATCTCTCTAGCTTTTTTTCTTACACTCCAACTTCCTCTTTCGGCTAATACTTTAATTTTTTGAAACCAAACTTTGGATTCAGAAATATTATGATCTTCATCTAATTCAATAATATACCAACTGATCACCTCTAATAACTGAATGTTTAAATATTTATCATTTCTTAAGGATAAATTAGAAGTTAGAAAGTTCATGATTTGAATGTAGATATCGATAGAATCTGTATATATATTTTCAGTATCTATATCTGTAAGAATTTCCAAACATTCCGGATCAATTTTATTGGTTTTCGCTAAATGAACTACTCTTTGTATTTCTTCAAATAGAAACTGGTTAAAATCACTTGAATGCTCAGAGTAAGCTTCGTAAATAATACTTAAGCTTGAAAATTCAGTGGGTATTGTATTAAGACAATATTGTTTGATTTGATCAAAATTTTCTCTAGAAAACTCAATTATTTCTTGCAAGAATTTTTTGCTTTCATTTTCATCAAGATCTAGCCATTCATCAAGTTCATTTTTTTCATGATACTTTAATTTTTCAATACTATTTTTCATAAGTGATTAGAGTCAAATTAGTTTTTAATTATGCTGTTTTATTCTTTTAAAAAGCTCTACAAATGAGCTTACAAAGAGGCTGAAAAATATTCCAACTCCTAAAACCATAAGTAAAATCGTAAAAAAAGAAGTATTATATGTTATGCTTTGGTGTCTATTTAAAACAATCATAAAAATTGTAGTAATGATGAATGTTGCATATGTGATGAAGTTGAAGATAAGAGATGTTTTAAATATGAGTTTTTCTTTTGTGCCGATATAATAAATAGCACTTGCGATTAATAAAAATAGCATTATTAAAGAGATTATTAAAACATAGTTTATAGGCTCAGGAAAATTAGAGATTAATACGGAATAATAAGAAACGCCTGCTATTGATCCAAAACCAAAACTATATAACACTAGTTTTAATTTAAATTTTATGGAGAAAAAGAAAATGAAGAAAAAAAATCCTAATATAATTACTTCTTTTAGTATGGGAATAACTTGTACAAATTGAAAGCTAACAATTTTTACATCTTTAGTTTTTCTACTATTTAAAAACGTTATTTCAAATTCCCAGTCTTTTAAGGAGAGATAATCATCTTTTCCAATTAATGTTTCATTTTCTTCATGAGCTACAATAAGACTAGCATTACAAGCATGTTGGTCGTTTATTAATCCGTATTCTGGATTTGAAAAAACTAACCATTTTTGACCAATTTTATAGCCATAATTACAAACTCCGCCACAGTTGTTAAAACCTGAAACAAAGGTAGTTGTTTGCCCCTTAAAAAGTTCTTCTATTTCAAAAGTAAATTCTTGATATCCTTCGTTATCACAATCTTCAACTTGTATGATTTTTCCCAGAAAAATAAGCGTGTATTTATCGTATTCCTCTTGATTGATTTGGTCACGGCTACAGCTACAACCGTAAGCGTTTTTAATTTGTAGTATGAAGAAGCACACAAAAAGTATTTTTTTCATTTTCAATAAATTTTTAGCAGTATTCTCATAACATTAATTTATAATTTTTGGAGTGTTTAAAAAGAAATTTATCATTATGATCCATCAGTTATTTCTATTGGATAAATTAATTTAATTGTATTCAGTTGTTCTTTATTTAGGTTTTCAATGTCAGTATTAAACTTTTTTTGTGCTAGTGATTTTCTTAAATTATTAATTTCTTCAATTATTGCATTTTGTAAAATCACATAAGTTCCATAATCTACAGCTTTATGTGAAGATATAATTATTAGAGATTTAGATTCGTTTATAGTTTCATAATCCTTAATTTTTTTTCTTAGTTGTTTAATATCAATCTTCTGATTCTCTATTAAAATTTCGCTTTTTGAATTGATGTTGATTTTGAAAGCATTAATAGTATCATGTTTTTTATTTCCTTTTTCAGATTTAGTGATTTTTTTGGGAATTCCTCTATTATCAACTTGAGGTTGACATGAAATAATAAAAAATGCTAAAGCAATAAATATTAAAGTGGTTTGTTTCATGTTTTTAGTTCTTCTTCCTTTATTCTATGTTATTGAGACTTACTCATGAGTCTTTTTTCTAAATCTTATTTTTCTTTTAAATATAGTTAATTCAATTTCAGATTCTATTTCATAATAATGAATACTGACAGGAACGTCTTCATTTTGCCAAATGAATAGTTTGGTATTAGTGAATTCAATTCGTCCATAGTAAACTCTCCAAAACCCGTGATGATTTTTTTGATTCCACTCTGACGCAGGCATAAAAATTTTTATTTCAAAAATAGAATCATCAGATTTACATAGTTCAATTTCCCATCTTCCTTTGCAAGGATAGGTATCAACCCAATTACTCCAATTCAATCCGTGATCTAAAACTTCAATTTCTTCAATTGAAATCCAATGATTATGTTCTAGAAGTATAGGTTTTCTCATAATTAATAAATGTACCGCATTGTTTATTTATTCAGTTTGATTGTTTTTTATAACAGTAATTAATTGGTCGATTGAATTTATATTTAAATAGCTTTTTATTAAACGGCAAGTACTAATTTGTTCAATTATCAATTTGCGAAATTTTTCATCTTTTAATTTGATTTTCACCAAATCTGGATTCACGAATAAAGCTGTATCGATAGGAAGCTCAGAGTTAAAATAGGAGCTTATTTTTTCGTTAATGAATTTTTCATGACTGTTCTCCAGTTTTTGATATATTTTGTAGTTTACTTCATAGTAATTTACAATATCATGGCGTATTTTATCATTTGATATAATATCAAGTTTCCCACTAGATTTAAGATTAACATATACTGCATTTATAGGGAAATGAGTAAAACTACTTGCTATATGAAAGTAAATAGAGTCTAAATTTTTATGGTTCGATTTATAAATGATTTTTTTAAGAAATTCTTGACTTTTATTTAAACCATTTATTGAACTGTTGAGTACAAATTTTTCTTTATCTAAATCTGTTAATAGTTGTTTGATTACCTTTTTCTCTTCTGCTTTAATTTTCCTATTGTCATTCCAATTGTTTAGTTGAATAGCAATAAAAATTCCTAAAACGATAACAATAATTTCTCCGATGTAGTAAAGTAAATTTTTCTTTAGCGTTTTTTTCGTTAAAAATCCCATTGAATGGTTGTGTTAGTTTTGTGTATTATTTAAAAATTCAATTTAAAAGTATTTATTCCTAAAGTATTATCCTGCGCCATTGGTTTTATCATACTTGTATGTGCAATTTCTTTCTATTTTATATTCAAATATAATCGATTGTTCAGATGCATGAATAACTTTACCATCTTCGAATACATGTGCACAGTTGTTAATCTGAATAGTAAATGAATTTTTTTTAGTATTGAATGTTATAAATAGTTCATCCAAACAGTTATCTTCTTTGATATAATTTAAATCCCAGTCTCTGTGAAGAGTATAGTTTTTTGAATAACTATTTTCACTAGATTTCAATAACTTATTTGAATTGATAGATTGGATAAAGTTTTTTATCTGATTTTTAAAAATTGAGTAATCGCCAAGATAGTTGTTTGTACCATATTCAAAATCCAAAGCTAATTTTTGAATAATAACTTCTCTACAGTCTATAAATTCATCATCATAATCTGAATATCGTTCTTCATAAAACTCATCACCTATATAATCTAGGTAAGTAGATAATTTACCATCAATTAAATCTAGAGTAATTAATTTAGATTCTTGTTTTCCTAAGTTTTTTGTTGTGATAATGTCTGGGTTATCTATAGTAGAAGCTTCTTTAGTAACTTCGTAAGTTCCGTTTAATAAGTTGTATTCTTTACTAATATGACCGAACATTATTCGACTTGATGATACATACGAGCACAATTGAAAGTTTTTAATTTCAGAATTGTACTTAAAGTTATATTCATAATTAAATACACCAGTTCCTGGCAAAGTGTATTCAAACTGAAACATATTATCTTTCTTATTTATGTGTGCATAGGTTTGATCAAATTCATCGTCTAGGCCTAAATCTATTTTTTGCAGCTTTTTTGTTTGTGTCAGATAAATGAAAATATATTGTTCAAAATAATTACTTTCAATATTCTTTACCAATTGAATAACGTCTAGTATTTGGTCATTATCATAGTCAAATACAATACTGTCAAGCATTTTATAACCCTTTGGTAATTCAAAAGGTTTCAATTCTTTTTCAATAGATGTAATTAATTCAATATCTTTTTTTTCAGCGTCTGTTAAGATTATTTCTGCATCTTTATTTGGTGTGTACCATTTCTTATTAGAAAAGTACTTTTTTAAACTAGAATCTTTAAAAACATACCCTTTTTTAGCAAATATTTCATTTCTTAAAATTCTTAATTCTTCACTAGTTTTACCTCTTAAAACTTCTTTAGATAATGTGTTTTTAGTTGTTAATAGATTTGAATTATCAAAGGTTTTATCGCTCTTTATCTCTTTTTTACAAGCTAAAAGAAAAGAGCATATTAAATATAGAAGTATCGTGTTTTTCATGTTATGTTGGATATTTTTGACCATTTAAAAATTTTCCTATAAAAGTATTTCTAACACAAAAATGATAGGAAACAAAACAAATAATTGTGGTTATGGTTAAAACAATTAAAAACTTAATCATGGCGGGAATTGGAAAATTTAAAAGGAAAGCAGGAATAATTGCAGTTAATGGTAAGTGAATTAAGTATACCCAATAAGAAGCATCTGAAATATAACGCATACGATGCGAATGTTTGCTTGCATACCGAACAAAAAGTCCAATAATTCCAGAAATAAAAAGACAAACAACTATTGCACTAAAAGTAATTAAAAGACGAGAATTGTCACTTGGATCTAATTTATATTCTTCAATAATTAAACCTTGTACGCTAGCTAGAATAATTGCTGTAACTGTAAATACCCAATCATAATGCATAAAACTATGAAGTATATTTTTTGACTTATACAGAAGCCATCCAACACAATAAAAAATAAAAAAATAGATAAAAGTATTGCGATCAGGAATTAAAGAAACAGAAGTTTTTACCATCGATGTTTTTAATAGGGTTAATGTGATGAAAATTATTCCGAATAAGAACAAAACTCTTATTAATGTTTTTTGGATTAAAGAGTTAAGAACTTGGTGTGTGTATTTTGTTACTTTTTTATTCCTAAATATCAAACTGATAATAACTGTACTTCCTGTGATTAAAGATAAATAATATAAAAACCATAAATGTGAGGTAGTCTTTGGGAAAAATGCGGTAATATCTGTAAATATTGTTAAGGTTTTCTTTAAAGGATTGTCGATGTGGTTAAAAACGTTATGAGTATATCTAAATGAAAACACAGTAATTGGCCAAAGTATCCATAGAAAAACTATGAAAGGAAATACAATTCTCGAAATTCTATTTTTGATCATCTGTGAAGGTTGTCTTTCATAAAATAAAAGTGCACCAAAAAAACCTGCAACTACAAAAAATATAGGCATTCGAAAAGAATGGATTAATAACACAATAAAATCACTAAGAATATGTGTAGAATTTGGATCTTTAATAGACCATGCATTTCCGTGAGGTGTAATATTGTAGGTTAAAGCAGAATGTATAACAAGCCCAAGAAGCATCATGATTGCTCTTAAAGCATCTAAAGAATGTATACGTTCTGATTTCATTTCTTTTTCATTTAGGTTTTTAAATTAACAAACTTTATAAATTTAGGTAAAAAGTATCATAAGCTACATGTTCCTTGCTATTACAGCAACTATAACAAGTATAAAAAACCAAAATATAAATCCTATAGTTTTAGCGATTGTTGCTTGTTTTATCTTTTTATTAAATCCATGTTTTTTGAATCGATCCATTTCAGATTCTGAGAATTGATCGTTTTTATTTTTTGCTATAAAAAAGGGCAATATAAAGAAAGTTAAAAATTCTTCATTTGTTAATGAAGTTTCTGCTCTTTGTTTTTGATTTTTTTTATATTGTATGTATTCAGTATTTAATTTATATTCTTGCTCTTTAGTTAAATTTCTACGAGCTAATTCCTTTTTGGCGTGATCAATTCTAACTTTATTTCGATCTGTTTTTATGGTATCTAATAACTCAATATTTGAATGTTGAAAAATTTCTTTATTGGTATAGTGCATACATTAGAAGGAATATTTTAGAATTAAATTTCTTGAAAGATACAATCTAAAAATTAAGATTTTAACTTTTGAATAGTGTATGCATTTCTAAAGTTTTCTTTTGATTAAGGAGTAGGGTGTTTTATGACATAATTGTATTAAACATAAACATTTAACATTATGAAGCATTTACTACTTTTATTAACTTTTGGTTTGTTTTTTCATACTATAAAAGCACAAAATACAGAATTACTGACTGAGATTGAACATCTTCAAGGTCCGAGTGCTTTAAAAGGTAATGAACTCTACTTAGTAAAACAACAACATAAAAACGGTGTTTATAGTATCAATAGTCCTTATGATATTATTAAAATAGATCTTTTAAAGAAGAAACCATATGAAATAGTTTTTTCTGGTATAAACTTCGGAGTTAGTGCTCTTGCTTTCAGAGGAAATGAACTTTACATGTCATTATCAGATGGTAGATTTAATATAAGAAGTGAAATAGCTAAAATAGACGTTACAGCAAAAAATCCTCGACTTACAAGTATAGTAAAGAATGTAAACCGACCTAATTCATTTACATTTTTAGGTAACGAGCTTTATGTATTAAGAAATCCGCAGGGAAGTACTCTAATTTCTAAAATTAATGTAGCAGATATAAATCCTGTTTTAAAAGATGTAATTGAATTAGCTACAAATAGAGAACAAGGAAGGAGCATAGTATCTGATGGAAAACAAGTGTATGTGTCACTTTTTAAATCTGATAGAATTGTTAAAGTAAATGTTACAGCAATAAAACCAACTATAACAGATGTTTTAACTGGAATAAAAAATCCAAATGCTTTAGCATTTAGTAATAATGAGCTTTATGTTGGTTTTGATAGTAAAGATGATTCTGATAAATATCAAATAATAGCTAAAGCAGATATTACAGCACAGACAATAACTCCAACTATTATAAATGAAAAAACATTTAGAGATATTAATGCAATTATTCCTCATCAGAGTGGTTTACATATTTCTTATCATGACATCGTAAAAAAAACATTTAAAAATGGTATAACGGTTAACATTACAGATAGGTTTAATGGTAAAATTGCCAGACTTAATAGTGCTGTTTTATCTACTGTTGATATTTCTGATAAGGTTGATACTAATTTTAAATTATATCCAAATCCATCTAAAGAATTTGTTCAAATTCTAAATCTTGAAGATTCACAAAACTACATTCTTTATAAAATAGATGGTAGTGAAGTAAATAGGGGAGTAGTAACTAAAAATGAGAAAATTGCTACTCAAATGTTATCAAGTGGTTTGTACTTTTTGAAGTTAAAAAATAATACTATTCTAAAATTTGTAAAGAATTAAATGAGGAGTAAGAGTTATTTGAAAAATCAAAATATAAAACGAAAAGTTAAACTAAATTGATATTTTGAATACTTTTCAGTTTATGAAATTATCATTTCGAGTGATTCTGATAGGATATCATATCGAGAAAGACGATTTTACTCACTAAAAGATTGTTCTCGGTATAAAATTCTTACATCATATCACTCGAACTGACATTTTTTAATCATATAGAAATCAAGTAAATTAAACGGGTGTTTTGTGAAGTAATTTAATTTATGAATAACCTGAAATTAAAGTATGAATGAATCTTATTTTATTCATATATGATAAATTAATCTACATTAGAATCGGTTAAGCCATCAATTAATTCATCTATTTGAAGAATGATTTGTTTTCTTTTTTGTTTAGCTTTTTCAATAACTTCTTCTGTACTTTTAGGATTCGATATTTGATTATTATAGTAATCTACTAGAGTTCTCATTGCATTCATTTTTGCACTTAAATGCGTTTGTTCTACCTGCTGAATTAAAACTTCTTGAGATTTACGTTGAATCTTACCACTTTTTTCAAGTTCCTTTCTATTTAAAACAATTTCTTCTCTATTTTGTTTTATTTCTTCTCTTTGAAGAATAATTGTATAAATTAAAACGGCAAAAGCAAGCGCAGAAAATAAGGCGTTTACAGCTCCAAAAAGATCTCCAAAAGTACCTCTGTCAGACCATTCAGAAAGAAAAGCCATAATTAAAACTGCTGAAAGCCCCCAAATAATTACAACTAAAAAAATGAGTTTAAATAAAATATTATTTTTTGAATTTTCTTTATCCATTACTTATTCACAGTTTTTAACTTAACTAATGTAGCAAATACTTTTTTAGATTGTATTCGACGCTACTATTTTATTTTTTTTGAAATAGCTTTGTATAAATTTCTTGTATTTCTTCTTTTATTGATAGCAATTGTTCATGATTTGGAATTTCTCTTTTATAGCATTCACAATATGCTTTCCAGGCTTTGTTTTCAGAATCTACATTCTTCCAAATTTCCGAGCATTTTTCTATTTGCTTGAATTCTTTTTCCATTCCTTTACTAACCAAATATATATGCTCTTTTGTAGATGCGACAAGATATAAATTATTTGGATTGAATGGGCCAATGTCTTGTCCATCAATACTAATCATACCGTAAGCTTTGATATTAGGATCAGATTTAATTTCAAAAGTATAAACGCCAGTTATTACGTAACTTGAAGCAAAAGCGGCAGTAAGAATATTTTCTAAATCAGACTCATTAAAATCTTGTAAATCATAACGCTCTTTTTTGAAATAATCTGAGAAAAGGAATTTAGTAGTACATAATTTTGATACTTTCTTATTGTAAGTTCCTAAAGCATCTAGCTTACCAAAGCCAAGTTCGTCAAAGAAAGTTTCAAGATTTATATGACCGGTTTTACTAATATTTTCAATTTTAGTATCAGTTAAAATATCTTTAAGCAATTTTTCTAATGCTTGAAGAGAATCATTCATTTGGCGATCAACACGATCACTAAATTCTTTATTCTTAAAAAATTTAATGTTTTTATTTCGTCTCTTAATGTAACTTAACTCTTTAGTGTGTTGATTTTGATTAGAGGTTTTTACTGATTTAGGTTGTTCTTTATTTTTTTGTAACTCTTTATTTTTAGTCTGTCCATTACAAGAAAATAGTATTAAAATAAAGATTAAGTTAATGTATTTCATTTTTGTATAGTTGTCGGTTTTTTGTGTTGAATAAAACTTATGAAAACAGGTGATTTATCCTTTTTTATGGGTAATATGTGCTTTTACAGTTTCAATTTTCTCTTCAATCTGTTTCACTTTATTATTCCAATACTTTTGTGCACTCAGCGCATCATATTCTGGAGTCTTTTTTGAACCAGTTTTCATCTTTTGTGGAATACTAGAAAGAAATGTTGCGTTTTTGTGTTGATCTTTTGCTATTTCACTTTGAGTTTTGGGATCATTTTTTCTTTGTGACCAAAAATATTGATGCTCTAAATAATGGCTTTTTATTTTTTCAAAATATGTTAATAATGCATTTGAATCATTAGGGATGTATCCTGGTCCACTACAACCACAAGAATGGAATGTAATTCCAACTTTATAAAGTGTAGCCAAATGTTTCCAACGAGCGATATCTGTTTTTTTAGGAGATTCAAAATCTAGTCCCATGTTAGCCATTAAACTGTTGCACTCAGGGCATTTGGCTGGAGACTCTTTTTCATTTTTGTTGTATCCACCATTAATATCACTCAGTAATCTACGTTTAAATGTTTTTCTACAGTTAAAGCAAGCGTAATGAGATTTGTATTTTGTCATTGCGTATCTGCACATCACTCAAATCATTTTTTATACAATTAATATTGCATTTTTATGTTGAAATAAAATGTAATCTTCTATTTTTCCTTTTTTGTATGCATTTCGTTTTCGACCTGTTTTTCTAGGTAGACGTTTATCATTTTTTAAGAAGTGAATTTTGAATGTTGTTGTATTCTTTTCAGCTTTAATTTCTAAAGAATCTTGGTGAATTGTATACGCTACGATTTTACTTCCAGAGATATATTCAGTTAAAAAGTTCCATGTTTTATCTTCGCCAAAATTTGAAACCCAAGGTTGGGTTTTATGATAAAGTTCAGGGTTACATTCTACGACTTTATTATTTATAATAACATAGCTTCCTGCATTCCAAACGGTGTATGTTAAGTATTCATTATTACTTAGTAAGAGTCCGAAAAATCCTGGTCCACCCATTCCATAAGTTCCAAGATGAGAGTTAAAATCAATAATTTTTAATCCTATGATGTTTGCTTTCTCTTTTTGCTTTAGCAACTTAGGTCTGCTGAAAATTAATTGTTCATCTTCGCATATTTCTCCATATAGCATATGAGCTTCTTCATCACCTTCTGGTAATCCGATTTCAGTGTATTCTAGCCAATCTTGAGTTTTCCATGTAAGCAAATCCTGCTTTTTTACAACCATTGCATATTGTTCAATATCTCCAATTTTTAGATTTATATAATCGTGTTCCATTATTTGTGTAAAATGTATGTAGAATTTTAGGATTTTACTTTTTACAATTTATATAAAATTAGTTAAAACAATAAAATTTCAGAAGTGTAAATATATATTCATGTTCTTTAATGGTATAAGTTCACTTTTTTATTTTTGTAGTGTCTAAAAGTATTTTCAGTTCTTTTTGAAATTGAAGATTACTAGAAATATTATCGTGACCTTCACCTTCTAAAAGTATTAATTTATCTAGTGGTTTAAAAAGTTTTTGGAGTTTTAAGGAGTAATGATGTTGGTTGGTTTTGTCTTTAGTACCATGAAAAATTACAACAGGCATTTTACAATTTTGAATGAATTCATGGTTGTTAAATTTATATTTGTTCAATATTTTTAGAGGGAAAATAGCACTTAATAACTTTACTCTTTCCGATATGGCTTCATTGAAATTATAAAAAGGAGCTTTCATTATTAATAACTTTGGATTATTCGTAGAGGCTAATTTAGCTGCCATTGCCGATCCAAGAGAATAACCTACAACAATAATATCTTCTTCTGCATAATTCTTTTTTATTTCATCATACAACATTTGATTGTCTTCATACAACTGATCTTCACTTGTTATGTTTCCTTCACTTTTTCCAAAACCTCTGTAATCAATCATAAATACATCATAACCTAGTTGTGTGTATATATTTGATCCTTTTTTAAGGGGAGCCAACGACTCTCCAGAACCATGAAGATAAAACACCAAACCTTTTGGGTGATCTACTTTAAATAAAAGATTGTTTAAAGTAATGCCATCTTTTGTTGTAAAGTTTACTTCTTTAAAATTTCTGGTAGTGTTAAATTTATAATTTGAAGAAAGTTTAGTTGGTGTAAAAAAATGTTTTTCTTGAGTAAAATAAAACCCAGCACAATTAATTAGATAAAAAGCTGTGAGTGTAATAAAAATGAATTTAAGTATTTTTTTTTTCTTTTCAATTTGATTTTTAATAATATGGTTGTTTAATAAATACCTAATTTAGCGTTTAAATAAACACTAAATTTAAAATGCTTACGTATTTTTAGAAAATAATAAAATCATACAAGTAGTATATATTAATTATTATTGAGACAGTATGATGTTTTCAATTGAGTTAAATATTTCATTAATGTTTTTGTCACTCAATTCAAGATAAAGACTCGGATGTTTTGTTTCTTTACAGTAATTAAAGGTTTGATTGTATAGTACTTTGGCTTCAATTTCTATATTTTCGATAAAATGATTTAATTCATTATTTAAAGTAGAATCGTATTCTTCTGCTATTTTATATTTTGGGAAATTGAGAATTGTAATTTTATTTTCTTCGTTATCTTGAAAAACAATTTCAGTTTTATTGTAACATAAATGAAAATCTTTGAATAAATATTCATTAGTTACTTCGTAATCTTCTTTTTGTTTACTTCCGTTGCATTCTCCTAAACATTCTGCTAATGGATGTGAAAATTTAAAGTTTGCTGTAATTTTAAATGTTTTGTTTAGGTAAACGTTATTATTGTTTTCTACAGCTGAAATCAATTCTTTTATGGTTATACGCTCTTGGCCAGCTTCAGTGTTTTCTTCATTTTTTTGACAACTACTTAGAGTTATAAATAGTAAACTTACGAATAATAGCTTTTTCATATCATTATAATTTTGTTTTGTGTTTATTTCCAGATTTAACTTTTACAGCGTTTTTTATTTGTGTTAACTATTTGTAATGTGGTTTTTTAGATGATTTCCTCTCTTTCCTAGTTTTTTGAGATTTAAATCATAAGAATTATTAAAAACTAAAATATACTTATAAATTCGACTCAATAACATTTCATTCAATATTTTAAAGATGAATTCCACATATTAATAATGCTTAGTTTTTTATGTTAAATAACTATTTTTAACGTGGTTTATATGTTTATACATTGTAACTTTTAGTAATATTGATAAGTTGTTGTAAATATATAATTCATATCCTCATAGTCTCTACTTAAAGGTTTTAAATCAGAGTTATATTTGTATGAAAAACTTCTTGAGTTAAAATTCCAAGTTATAGTTTTGATATTGTTATAATATTCAGGATAACTTTCAACTCCTAACAAATGTATTTCAGCAAAGTATAACTTATCAAAACCAATAATACCATAATGAGGACTTCTTTTATCATCGTAAGTATAAGTTCTGTAGAATCCATCAGAGACTAAATTTTTAGCGTCATTAATTTCTAGTGTTTTAGTCTGAAAATTGGACATATTTTGTCTTTTATAACTATCGCTAATATTTCCATTACTTAAGTGACTGTAATTGTGGGTTTCTATACCGTCTCTATTACTATCTCTTGTGAACTTTATGAGTTTCCCATCATTGTCATATTCAAAGTAATTGATCACATTCAAATTAGTAATGTTCTCGGTTCTGTAAGAGGATTCAATTCTAACAATTAGATTATCTTCATAGAAGAAATAGTGCTTATAATCAAGTGTTCCGTCATCTAAAGATTCTTTTGAATATGCTATACTTTTGAGTTTATTTCCATCCTGATACGAATAGCTTATTTTAGCATCATTTTCATTGGGAGATGAACTTATTATAGATTTAATCATTCCTGGATTACCTAGCTCGTTTTCAGTTATTTCATCTTCACTAGAGCAAGATAAAATGATCAGTAAACCAATTAGTACTTTAATTTTTTTCATTAGTTAATTTTTAGTTTAGTGTTACGGTTTCTTATTGGAGTTATCACGTACAATTCAATTTAAATGTATGCTTGTTTATTTAACCTCTATAACCGATATTTTCCTTTCTGAATTCAAATTTACTGCAAAGATATGTTTCTTGAACTTGAATTATTTTTTCATTTGACATTAATTCTAATAAACCATCTTTTCCATTTATTTTTAAGTATTTTTCCTTAGCATTTTTTAGACATAACATATCTCCAAAAGAGCCTCTTCCATAAGGACTGTAATCAGAATAATTACATCCATAACAGTTCTTTATCAGATAATTGTCTTTTATTGTTTCTTTTAAATTGTCAAATAGTTCTTCAAAAGAATATCCTGCTACTTTATATTCAGTATTTAAGACCGAAAAAGTGTATTTAAAAATAGGATCTTCTTTAGAACTATAGCTTCCTAATGCTATTACTAAAATCCCATTTACTTTTTTTGGGAGTAATGATTTTTTATGTGTAAACTCTAATTGTAAATCAAGTTTAATTATACAATTTGTTAATTCTTTAACCACTTCCTTAGCTCCATGAGTTCTTAGTTCATTGAAAGAAAATCTGTTTAATTGTTCTTTATCGTAATTTTTTTCGTTTTGAATTTCTAATCCGTCAAATGTATCTCCTTTAAAAAAGATATTTTCCAATTTTAACTCTAAAGAATAATCTTTTGTGTAGTTTCTTTCAGTATATCTATTTTCTAACGTTCCTTTAATAATTCCATGATTATCTTTATATGTAATATTATACTTCATTTCTTTCTTTGCTATTTAGTAATCTTTTAAAACTATTAGCTATTTTACTAGCGTTATGTTAGTTTTCAGTCAAAAGCATCACCAATTTTTTTAAAGTCGTTTTTATTCCAAAACCAGGTGTCACCTTTCCCTTTACTATGATATAAACTCCAAAGTAATTCTGTAAAATTATGAGCTACTATTTCCGACATTCCTTCTTCTCCGTGAGTTGATAAGTAACTGTCATAACATTTTCCAAAGTTTTGCTGAGTCAAATCTATACTAACGTATTGAGCTAATTCTGGATTTTTAGCAATTAAAAACCATTCGTTAGTTATATCTCCTTCAAGTTCTTCCCAGATTATGTCATCCTTTGGGTAGAGATATTTATTAGTAGAAATAAAGTCTTCTTTTCCAATTATTTCAATACCAAAAGATTCATTTTGAAATAAGCGAATTCCGTTGGTTAGTTTAAAAAATAAGTCTAGATCATCTGGTATTTTTCTATCTATACTTATTTCGGTATTTGGTTTAAAAACTTCACAATTAGAATCTTTAGTGATTACTTTTATAAGATGTTTTAATTTTTCCATTGTTCATAGGAAACAAAACTTTTTATGTTTTGTTCGATGTAAATTTAATTCAAATGATTGAACTTTAGTCTTGGTGAGATTGATCTGAAAGAAACGAACAATAAATCGTATTTTTAATTTAAGTTAAACTCAATATTGAAATTCTTTAAATAATCTTCAATTGATTCTAATCCCATTTCTTTTCTTCTTTCGTTAACAGTTTCAGGATTTTCTAATTTATATAACTTGCCATTTCTTACTTGTGAACCATATATTTGAGGTTTACCTTCGTCCATTAAAATCCTATCTTTCATTAATGCATATTGTTGTTTAGATAAATCTCCATTTTCAACAGCTTTCTTTACCTGAGGAAAATACTTTTTTCTATATTTTTTATTTGTATGTTGAAGTCCTAGCCAGATAGCATTCATGTGTTTTTGAGTTACTTCTTGTAATGTGGGCATACCACATTTTTCAATAATGCTAATTACTAATTCTTGATTTCTGTGATCTTCTTTAGCATACTTGATCAGTTCATTTGATTTTCTAATTTTTTGATCGCTTTCGTAAACGTCACTTAAAATTTGATGTTTTTTACTACAATCAACTTCTATGATATCTACAGAACCTACATAGGTAAATTTATCTTTATTTATATAAAGAAATATTGATATTGCTAAAACTAGAGTTATTAATATGCTAAATAATATTTTTCTTTTTTTCATTTCTCTTTTTATTTATAATTAGTTACAATTTTTTGTGTATTGTTACTTAAGTTTTTCATTTTGTTTACTCCAACTTTGTAAAGTGTTTTCAATATTACGCTCAGTCATTTGCTGCATTCTGATTAATGTTCTGACTCCATGAATCATAATCATTGATGCTTTTCCTGTTTTATTTTTGCAGTTTCTATCTACTTATAATTGCATTTAACATCATTAGAAGTGGAGTGCTTATTAATAATGAATAACCTATTTTTCGAATTAATATTTTTCTTTTTAAATTTTTAATGACATCACGATTAGAATTTAAAGAGATTACTTTTCTCATGTGTTTTATCCCATAAAATGGTTTATTTTCTAAAATGTCATTATAGCCTGATTTCTCTATGATTGAAGCTGGACTTGATGCAGATATCAGTATCATACTGAAAGCAAATATGATTGGAATAATAAAAAGTAGTGTTTTTTGCATTTTGTTATGGCTTATTAAGATCAGCAGGTATAGTATTAAAAGTATTGTAACGTATTTTCACACTTTATTAGATTGAGTTTTTTTATATTCTTCTATTATTTCATCATTAGAACGATACGATCCTAATCTTAAAGAATCAAATTCATCTTTTTCTTCGTGTCTATACACTCCAATTGTTTTTAAACTCTCATTTATAGAGTTTTCTACTAAAATTGCTCCTAATGGAATTTTTGGGTTTTCAATACCATCAAACGAAATTAAAGGACCAATCATTCTTTCTCCATTAAACCAAACCTCGGATATTTGTGATCCAGGTCCTCCAAAATAATCGGTTTCTATATATGCGCATTTTCCTTTGAATGATAATTCCTTTAGAATTTTACGTGTTTCTTTTGTCAATTCTTCATATGGTTCAAGTACAGAATCTGAATAATTAGTTCCGTATTTATTTTTAAAAGGAATCAAACAATAATTACCAACTAAAATTACATTTAGAAGTTCTCCATCATATTTAAAACTTGTTATTATTCCGTTATTAGTATGTGCCATTTGATTTCAATGTTTTGTGTATTGTAATTTGCAATTTTTTAATTGTTAAACTAATTAAAAGTCATCAGCATTTGGTTTTGCGAGATTTAGTCCAAGGGAGAAATCTGTAAGTTATTAATAGTATATTTTGTTATTGAATATTTTTAACCCAATTTTTATCTGTTAGTTCAATAATTATTACGTTGAAATTAAATTTTTTACTCTTTTTGAATCGTCAATATGTATATCAAAACCAAAAGCTGAAGGGCATTTCGACGAGTCAATTTTTCTAGATTTTAAAACTTTACGATTTTCCTTTTCGTTTACGATTCGGTTTACTTTTATTGCATAATATTTTAATGTTAGCCCTATCTTTATTTTACTGCGAAAGGAAGTGGCGTAAATATGAGTAGTGTTGTGTCCATGACTTTGTAATTCAGTAATTAAATTAAAAGTATCTTTTCGGGTACTTTCAATATCAAATAACTTTGCTATTATATTTCTACTTTCAGTTTCAAGTTCACTTCCGTTTGAGATTTAAGTATTGTCAAGATTAAAACTTATATTCATTTATAATACTTAATAAGTATTAATAAAATATTAGATGTTATTTTGTTTATGATTCAATTGTGTGGTTTTGGTCAGTAGAAAATCAATTTTTATTAATTATAGTTCGAATTGGAAAAGGTATATTGATATTGTTGTTATCAAATACTTCTTTTATTTTCATAACTGCTTCACTTTTTACTTCTAATGCAGTTAGGTTTTCTTGTGCGTCTACCCAAAACCTTAAAAGAAAGTCTATAGAACTATCCCCAAAATCTGTAAAATAGAATTCGATAGATTCTTCAGTACTAGGAGGAAATAATTCTTTAATAGCTTTGACGGAAATTTTTTTTACATTCTTAAGATCTGATTCATATCCTACTCCACAAGTTATGGTTGTTCTTATCCTTTTCGTAAGTCCATAATTTTTAAATGGTTGGTCTAAAATCAGTTTATTAGGAACGACCACTATATTATTGTCTGCTTCCTTAATTTTTGTATTACGTAAACCAATTTCAGTTACTCTTCCAGAAAAACCATTAGTCTCAACCCAATCACCTATGTTCATTTCGTCTTTTATAGCAATAAATATTCCAGAGAATGTATTTGAAAGCGTGCCTTGTAATGCTAAACTAATAGCAAGTCCAGCGACACCTGCTCCTGCTAATAAAGATTTAAGAGTTCCATCTAAATTCAGTATAGATAGTGCTAGAAAAGTCCCGAGAATAATTATAATTACAGAAAGTACTGTTGTCACTAAATCTCTAATTGATGGCTGTTTTATAAGTTTTTTTAGATATTTGTTCGCAAGACTTTTCAAATGCCTTGAAAACCAGTATGCCAATACAAATACTAAAAGAGCAATTAACATGTTTGGAAGATTCAAAATAAGTGAATCAAACCAACTTGCAAGTTTATTTAATAATTTTGACCAAGCTGAATCTAGCTGTTTTTCCATTTTTAGATATATTATATAATCTTAATATTTAACTGAAACTTTTAATTGTAAAGTTAATTAAAAGTGGTGAGCTTTTGGTTTTGCGAGATTTAGTCCGAAGGATTAAATGCATAAGCAGTTAATAATACATTTTGTTATGTGCAGTAATTTTATTCAGCTTCTATTTTATTGTTCACAATTCTAGTTCGAAATGGATTTCCATTTTTAGAAGGTTTCCAGCCCAATTCAAAAGCTTGCTTAATCCAATTTGAAATATCATGCGGCGTTATAGGATTCACTATCTCAGTTTCTATATCATTCGGATGTTTTCTGTCTGTACAGATAAATAAGTTCGTACCTGGGTTTTGCTCCTACTCAATAGCAACATGTAATTTTCCAATTCCGTAAACCGATTGAGTGTAGGTTGCTTTTTTTCGAATCAGCCATCTAAATTTTAATCCATCAACATCTATTTTTCTTGTTCCTTTTTTAGGTATTGCCATTTTTTATTATTGTACACAACGGTCTCGTATAACCATCAGTTATGGGTTAAATTAACGATTATTTTCGTTTTAGCACAAGCTTTAGCAGTTCCGAGTGGATTCGGACGTAGTCAAATCCGCCGTAATTGCGGTTATACATTGTTGTAATACGTTTTTTATTCAACTCTTTTAATATAATCGTTCATTTTCGGTTGGATATACCAAATTCCAATAAAGTAATACCAAATCCCGAAAAAGAGTCCAATTCCATTCGATTCTTTTAACCTTTCTCTTTTTTCAAATTTTATTATTGTTCTAGAAGTCAAAATCATCAGTAATAAGATATTGAACATTGCGGCAAAATGGAATGGTAAAGTTTTTTCCATATTTATATTTCCAGTAAGTATTAAAATCCATACACTAATCAAATAAAAAGTTGGATATCCGACAAGAATATTCAGTAGAATTTTATTCATTCTGCTGGATTTCGTGTTCTTTTTATTTAGTTCAATTCCAATTGAGTACATCCAAATCAAATAAGGAATTCCTAATAATGAAAGCCAAAATATATTCTTAGGTCTTTTACTTAAATATCTTTTAGTCAAATCTGTTTTCAAAGTTTTTCAAATTAATAACAACGTTTTGTGTATTGTTATTTGCGATTTTTTGATTGTAAAGTTAATTAAAAGCGCTGAACTTTTGGTTTTGCGAGATTTAGTCCGAAGGATTAAATCCGTAAGCAATTAACTATACATTTTGTTATGCTTTCGTTTCTATTCAGTTTTTATTTTTTTCCAAGTTTCAATAGCCCAACTTTTATCCTTTTCGTTATCAAAATAAAAAGCCATTTGAAGAATTTCTTCGTCTATCAATGAAAAAGCATAGATAACATTGTACTTTTTATTTTCATCTTGTTCCTGTATTTCATAACCAATTCGTTTGACAAAGTCATCTGAAAAATCGAAAGTGTCTAGAGTCTTAGCATTGGATTCGTCTCGATTATTGATTTGCTGTTGATGTTCTTCAAAAATCTGTTGTCGGTTTTTACCTCTTTCATCCCATATTGCTATTCTTAATGACTTGTCACCAGTTGTATAAAGCAAATCTCCGCTCTCTTCCTTTATTCGTTCAAATAAATTATTTATTTCTAGAATCCAATTTTCAGTCAATCTGTGTTTGGTTAGGTAATCATCTTCTAATTCATAATCATCCACTTCATACCAGCTTGATTTATCATTTTCTCTCTCAAAAACGGAACCGACACCTTTTAGTAATAGCTCTTTTATACTAGAGTCAATTTTCAAAATTGTTGATGGGTTATATATTCCAACATTGTTTGGGGTATTGGTATAATCTTGAGATTCATATCCCGAAAATATTCTCCAACCACTATCCTCTGGTCTAGTTCTTTTTTCTCTATACATAAAAAGCGGTTTCTTTTCTTCTTCTGAAACCATTTTTGAAACCATTAAGCCTCCAATGGACGGAAAGTCATCAAAATTTTCTTCCTTTTTCTTTTTTCTGCTAAATATTCTCATTGTTTTTTTTAATGAAGCATAACGTTTTGTGTATTGTTATTTGCGATTTTTTGTTTATAAAGTTAATTAAAAGCGATGGACTTTTGGTTTTACGAGATTTAGTCTGAAGGAATAAATCCGCAAGCAATTAATTATACACGTTGTTAGGCATTGTTTTTTAATTCCTAGAGTATAAGATGAAACTCAAAATCATTCTCATGCACTAATCGTATTTCTATTTTTTAGACTTATTACTATTTGATTGATCTCATTATAAATCATATCAAAAATAGTTTTGGTTTTAGAATTGTAAAGATATGTTTCGTATTCATAAGTGTCATTCTCGTAAATAAATTCTTTATAAGATCCGTGATTATCATATGTTATCATATTTTCATCTGGTCCGTTTAAAATTAAAAGAGACCTTCCTCCACAACATTCATCGAATGATATATAATCAATTAGTAGATTTTCTTTTTCATTAGAACTAGTGTAAATTTCTTCAATTCTCTTTGAATTAAATGTCTTACTTTCTTTATCGTAATAACCTTCTTCTATTTCAGATTTACTAACTCCATTTTGAATTAGTTTTATTAGAAAGTCCTCTGAAAAAAAAGATTCAACAGGATAATATGAAGCTATATTGTGGTTAAATAAATCGAGGAATGAATATCCTTTTGAACCAACAATTTCTAATACTTTCTTTAGCTCTACAGAAAGTTTAGTGTCAAATTTTTTTTCAAATAAATTAATCTCATAAGAAATGGGATGGAAATAATTAGGCAAGCCATAAAGAATGTGTTTCAAACCTTTATTTTCCATTAATATGCTTTTCTTAGCTTCATTGCTTAATTGTGAAACTATATTTTCAAGTTCAGATACTATTGAGGTTATTTGTTCCATTTAAATTATGCCTAACGTTTTGTGTATTGTTATTTGCGATTTTTTGATTGTAAAGTTAATTAAAAGAGATGAACTTTTGGTTTTGCTAGATTTAGTCCGAAGGATTAAATCCGCAAGCAGTTAACTATACATTTTGTTAGCTACCGTATTTAATCCATAATAAATTTATTGTTTAATTTCAAGCCCTTGACTAATGAGGGATATTTTTTCTAATATTTTTCGTAGCTCTTTATGTAGTTTCATATTATCTATTATTACTTTTTCACTTATGACTATATGGTGTGATTTTTCATTTGGTGGTTTTACTTCTAAAACAGGTGTGAAATTTGGAAATAAAAATGATAAAAAACCGTGAGTATAACAATCTCTGTCGTAAATGTAATTATGTAATTTTTTTGTGAAGCTTTTTCTTTTTTCAGAGTTATTCAGTTCGTTTATTTGATGAAATATCTTGTCAGTTTTAATTATACAACTCAAAATGTTTCTTAGTTGATTGAATGTTAAATTACCATTTAAAAGGTATTTTTTTAATTCTTTACATTTACTATTTCTTTCAACAATCTCTGCTATTTCATTTTTCTTTAAATAAAAATTATAAATACTTTCCAGTTGTTTATTTATTGTTTCAGATAATCTACTCAATTTTGATATTCTACAAGAGAGAAACTCATATTGATTTATTAAATCGTCAATAATATTTTGATTCAATGCATTTAGTTCATTTCTTACTTCATATAAAATCTTATGAGGATTTACATTATCTTCATCTTCAATTCTCGCAATTTCAATTAATACTGACATTTCCATTACTTCTGGATTTTCTTCAAAATTTTTACTTGGAATTGTCAATTGTGCAGAAGTAAATATTTCAATTCTTTCAGGTCGTGCAATTTTTTCAGTTTTCATTTCATTACAGGTTCAGATTTCTGTTTGGTAATGGTAGGTAACGTTTTGTGTATTGTTATTTGCGTTTTTTGTTTGTAAAGTTAATTAAAAGTGGTGAATTTTTGGTTTTGTGAGATTTAGTCCGAAGGAATAAATCCGCAAGCAATTAATAATACATTTTGTTGGCAAATTATTTTATTTAAATATTTCTCTGTAACCTTTTTTAGAAATTTCGTAACATCTTAGTGTTTCTTTCCCCATTTTTTTCAAAATGCTAATTTTTAATTCCTTTTCCATTGGGTATTCCAAAATACTCACAATGAAATCAGTTCCAATCAAAGAGGCAATCCCAGAGTTAGGAAAATCCACTAAAACCTTCTCAACTATTCCAAATAATTTATCAGCTACTTTTTCATTTCCATTTTCAGTTTCTCTCATCATTTTTCTTGCTAATTCCGATAATATAACAATGGCAGAGAAACCGTCGTTTATTTCGTCTTTGTATTCGTCAAAAACCTTTATTTTTCGAAAATTCGGTAGACTTTTAAAGACCAATTCATAAAATTCTGAATATTTGATTTCTTTTTGATCCATTTTAATGTTTGCCAACGTCTAGTGTAAGGTGTCGTAGCTGACGATAGGAAGCTATGCACTTTACACATTGTTGTAGGTAGTTTTTCTATTAATTATTACATATCCAATCATTCCAATTCCAATAATTGTCATTCCAACAATTCCAATTTTCAGTCCTAACATAGGATTGTCGTATAACTTGTCATTAAACAAACCAAAAATTAGAGAAATTAATTTTGTCGGTAAAAATGCCAAGCTAATTAAAATTGCTAAATATTTTGGATTGGAATATTTTGTCAAAATCGAATGAATTATTGGTGCAATATGAATCTCTGAAATTGCGAGAAACAGCAAAGAAAACAAGTATATTATTGTATTCTGTTCAGTTGGCACTTCTGGAATTACAAATAATATTCCGAATGAGATTGCTCCAAAAATAAATCCAAGCATTAATTTAAAGAATTGACTGCTGTAGAAATAAGTCCACAAAACAATAGCGATTATACTAATTGGTAAAATGAAAATTGAATTAAGAGATTGCCATAAATAACTTGGGATATCTAAAGTCGATATTTCGCTCAATTGTAATTGTAAGTCAAAAGTTCGAATACTTGATAGTTCGTAAAGCCCCCAAAATAAACCAACAACAATAAATGCAATTAATATGTTTAAAATTCTTTTACTTATTGAAAACTTATTTTTCTCAATTTCATCCAATCCTTTTTCCTTTGAAAGAAAGATAGGAATTATTGAGATTAGCATTAATATTCCAGATATAACGAATCCAATATTGTAGCCATATTTTTCTCCTAAATAACCAATTAATAATATGCCCAAAAATGAACCTAGATTTATTGCTAGATAAAATATTGTAAATCCTGAATCTAATAGTTTAGTCTTATTTAGATAAGTCTTTCCAAAATTTGAGATGATATTTGGTGTAAAAAATCCACTTCCTAAAACGATAAGAAATAAACCTAAATAAAGTCCAATTGTGGAAGGGATGCACAAACTAAAAGCTCCAATTGCTTGAATAATTCCACCAATTATTATTGATTTTTTATTTCCGATTAGTAAGTCTCCAAAAAGAGCTCCAACGATTTGAGAAAACACTAATGAAGCTGTAAACCAACCATAAATGCTTAATGCTTCAGTTCTTTCCATTTTCAGTATCTCTCCAACCATATAGAGAACCACAAGAGCTCTCAAACCATAATAAGATGCTCTTTCCAACATTCTGGAAATAGAGTAGTAGAGAGTTTCTTTTGTGTGTTTCTGATTTTGAATTTTTTCCATCCAGTTTATTGCTTTGGTGAATTACCTACAACGGTCTCGGCTATGAGTAGTTGCGTGGGTTAGCACGTAACTTTGCAAGTACACACCAAGCTGAAAATCCGCGAGGATTTTCAGAAGTAGTCGGGAACAAGCAATTACTTATAGCCATTGTTGTGAGTAGTTGTTTTATTTAATTTTATCAATTATTACTAAATTCAAATCAGTCAATCTTTTGTTGATTTCATTAGCTTTTTCTTTAATCCCTTTTGAAGTAAATTCTAAATTTTCGAAAAGCAATTTGTTCGGTTCAACAATTATTTCAGTCCAAGAACTTTTACTTTCAGAAGATTCAATGTTCTTTGCTTTTAGCTTTCCATTTTCAAATTCAAAAGTTCCTTTTTGGTTTTGCCAAACAGTTGTTAATTTGCATTTTTCAGATGCAAAATTAATGGTTGCCATTCCTAAACTACAAAATTCTTGACCAACAGCTAAATGCTTTTTCAGATTCGAACAAGCACCGATTTTTGTCATTATTATTTCTGCGTTTGTCAGGTCTTCATATCTCACAGAAAGTGGCATTCCTGCGTTGTATTTAAGGGAAAAGGAATTTTTCCAAATAGTCAATTCTATTTCATTACAATTTCCATCAAAATATTCATCGAAAGCGTGACATAAAACCTCAAAAGGTAGAGAATCAAGTGAGTTTTCTGAAAAACACTTTTCAAAATACATTTTAGGTCTCATTCTGACGTGTTCTCCAGCTTCAAGAGCTTGAATGTTATCTTCTGTATATTTCTTTTTCATGGTGCTCTTCAATTACTCACAACGGTGAATATATGCATTCGTGCGAGCGGAAATTCAGGGAATTTCTGGTGGAGCACGAGTGCATATCTTTTTGTTTGACGCTAACTTAATTCAAACCAGCGACTAATCAAAATTATATGCACGGCTTAGCAAAAAGAAACCATACATTCGCTCAAAAATATTACCCCGCATGATGCATATATAGTGTTGTAAAACGTTTTTCTACCAATTGTCTATATCTATTGTATCTAATCATCTTTAGGTAATCCATAGTGTTAGATTAGTACGTCTTCTTTAAACTCAAGTCCTTTAGGGTTAATGATCTCAAATCAATATTGATCTACTTTTTTGACTTTATTATAGAATTCATTATTTAATTCATTTACGGGAGAGATAGTAGATATAAATCCTAAACTACTAGCCATTAAAACACCACTATTATGTCTTAATGTATTATCAATTTCTATTCTATATTTAATCAAATGATTATAAAAAGGGTAAATTGTAAAACGTTTATTGTTAGTGAATTATTTAATTCTTGATTTTACCAAAAAGAGCTAGGTTTATTTGTGGCCGTATTTTATTGCTCACTATTTTTTCTTTAAAAGTTTTTTCTATCAAACGTTTTATAGTAATTCTTTCTTTTTTAGGGTGATATCCGAAAAAATGTTTGTAAATATCCCCTTCTAAAATCTTTAAATTTATAGGCTTGTATACTACTCTTATTTCTTCGTTATCACATAATGTAGAATCTGTATCTAATGTATATTTTTTTTATTTCCTTTTTTTATTAAAACGAAATCATCTCTATTTATATTTCTAACAGAATTACATTTAGATTTATAAACGATACAGTTACCTCCTTCATTCAACGACTCACTCATAAGCCCAAAGGTATAGATCGGAACATTTATACAGTCTATCTTTTCAGGTAAAAAAAGCATAATGTCTTTTTTAGAATTATTATGTATTATAATATCATATTCAGTTTTTTCAATCTTAATTAATTCAATAAACACATCAGATTGAGCGTATGAAAAATCAAAGACAAATACTATTAAAATGAAAACTATTTTATGCATAAATGTTTTACAACGGTCTCGTATAACCGTCGGTTACGGGTTAAATTAGCGATTATTTTGGATTAGTACTGAAGTTAGTAATTCCGAGTGGATTCGGACGTAGTCGAATCCGCCGTAATTGCGGTTATACATTGTTAGCATACGTTTATTTCATAATCAAGAAATCTCCTGACATTGGTCTCAATTCAGCATTATTAAGTTTAACTTCAGTCCAATATTTTTTATCATCAGATTCGTGATCTTCTATTAATCGATATTCAGAAGATGGTGTTTTCGTAATTTGTTCAGGAATAGTAATTATATTCAAGTTTGGGTCTATTTGGTTTTCCATTCCCTTTTTCAGCCATTTTATTCCATTTTCAATATTCTTTTTTTCATTTATTAATTCTGAAGTGTTATTTATTCGAAGTTTTTCTATGACTTTGTTAGATTCCAGTTTTAGAAGTTGAATTATACTTTCGTAATTAATCTCCACTATGATTTGTTTTAATGTATGCCAACGGTTTCGTATAACCGTCAGTTACGGTTTGTTTTGCACTAAATTTAGTAAAAAATAACTGACCTTTAGCAATTCCGAGTGGATTCGGACGTAGTCGAATCCGCCGTAATTGCGGTTATACATTGTTAGCAACTGGCTTTATTTTTCTTTTCTTTTTAATTCGCTTTTTCTCATACCTTTTTTCCTTGTCATTAGGATAAAGAACAATTTTATTTTTAGTAACGACAAATGGCATATCCGTAAAATAATTCGGGACTATATCGGTATCTAAATCACGAATCAGTATTTCAATTTCATTATAATTTGGATTGTCGATTTGAATCGTCTCTTCTTGACCTAAGAAATTGTAAGTAACATTTTTTAACATTTCTGATTGAAATATTCCAAATCCTTTATCATTTGCACCAATTCCAAGTGTCTTATCATTTATCAGAATATTTACATATCCTAAAGCTCCATCTTTGTCTGAAACCTGTATTTTAATTTTTCCATTCATATTCGGATTTACTTTTCCCTTGTAAGTAGTCTTTGCAATTTTTGGTTGTTCGTATGTATTTAATAGAATGGTGTCTGCGATTCCTTGTCTCCAAGTTCCCTTTCGAATGAATTCACCTCCCAAACCAGTACAAGCTTCTCTGTATTCAAATGTCTTATTCGGGTTAAGAGTTATTTCCGAACAGTAGTTTCCATATGTTCTCGGAAATTCTTTTTGTGTAGCACAAGAGGTTGTAATTAAAATTAAAACAAAAAGGATTGTTTGCGGTTTCATTTTTCAGCTTGTTGCTAACGTTTTGTGTATTGTTATTTGCGATTTTTAATTGTAAAGTTAATTAAAAGTGATGGACTTTTTGTTTTGCGAGATTTGTCCGAAGGATAAATCCGTAAGCAATTAATTATACACGTTGTTGCCAACTGTGCTTTTCATTCAGTTCACTCTCAATTATTGATTGTATTTCCTTTATTAAGATTCCTTTTGCTTGGGAAACGTTCCATTCTTTTTTTCCGTTCAATGTGATAAAGAACGGGTGACATTCCGACTCTCTAAATAAATAACACATTAATGTTTCAACATCATTCACTTTTGAATTTCCACTGTACCAAATAAAAAGTCCGTTGTTAGTAAATCCCGAAATATATCTTTTCAGATTGTCCTTGCTCTTTTGGTAAATGTGTAAAATTTTTGGATTTTCCTTTTGCACATAATGTTCAGCTATTTTTTGATAAAAGTCGGAAAATTCAACTCGATTTGGATGAAAAGGTGGAATTGTTGTTTCTCCTTTCCAAATTGACAATCCAGACATTGTTGTTCCAGAAAACTCCAACCATTTTTCATCAAACCAATTATCTATTCGATTCACGAAAATATCAGTTGGATTCCAAATGTTAATTCGATTCTGAATTATTTTTTCGCAATTGAGGATGAAATTTGGATTATCGTTATTCTTTTCTTTCAGCAGTTTCATTTTCGGCATTGTTGGCAACGGTTTCGTGTAACTGTCTTTTACGGGAAAAGTTAGCGATTATTTTCGGTTTAGCACAAACTTAAGAGATTTCAAGTGGATTCGGACGTAGTCGAATCCGCCGTAATTGCGGTTATACATTGTTGCCCACAGTATTTTATTCACGTTCTGATTTATAAATCCAACCATCGAGTGCAAATAATTCCGATGAATTTTTATTTGGTTTTATTATCATTTTCAATCCGCGACTTTTCAATTCGTAATTTTTATCTATAATCACACAATCTCCGTTCAGAATTTTTTTAGAGTCATTTACTTTGACTAAATCAAGAAAAATATTTTTCAGCTCTTCAAATTCGACTTGAGTGATTTTAAATTCAGATTTTTTTCCGTCCAGTTTATCACTGTATTTAATTCGATATTCCTTTCCGTTGTTTTTCCGTTTTATAGTCAGTTTACTAATTCCGATTACGTTTGCTCTAAATCCGCCATGATTTGTGATTCGTATTTCAATTCGGTCATTAGCGAATATTTTTTCCACACTTTGCTTTTCAGTCGGAAGTAAATTTCCAATTGAAATTCCAACAAAACTTGTTAAAATCAGAAAGCTAAATATTAAAGGAATCGTTTTTTTCATATTGTGGGCAACGTTTCGTGTATTGTTATTTGCGATTTTTTGATTGTAAAGTTAATTAAATGGATTGAACTTTTGGTATTGCGAGATTTGTCCGAAGGAATAAATCTGCAAGCAATTAATTATACATTTTGTTGTACAATGTTTTTCATTTTTTATCAATCCAAATATTCAATTCATTATTAGGTATTTCGTTTTCAAATAATTTCATTAGAAATAAATTTGAACGTCTTACTTTTAAATCCTTTGGATTTTTAAATTCAATAAAATAAACTCCAGGTTCTTTAATTTCAAATGTCATTATTCTTTTAGCTCTTTCACCAAGCTCATATGATTGAATTCTCCAATTTGTAACTTTCGGTATTATTACTTCTCTACCTTTCTTATTTATTAATAAGATTGAAAAGTTACCAAGAAAAACACTCCACCCACCAAGAACGTTAATGCTATAAACTCCGACTGATAATGCGATTGCTTGATTTGAATCATGAATTCGAATTGGAAATCTAATTTCTGCATACCTCAAATTGGTATTTATTACTTTAATGTCTCTAGGGATATTATTTCTATGGAGAAATCCTGAAATCTTTTTGTCAGGTGTCAATTGCTTATAATCACTTTTAATATATGGTCTAGCTCCATCAAATGGTTCAAATTCAGTTTGTAGATATTCAATGTCTGTATTATCCAATTCACGAATAGTTCCATCGCTTTCAACATAAACAAATTCAAACTTATCTTTTTCTTTCTGCATTTTTTTAGTGATTATGAAATGTTGTACAACGGTCTCGTATAACCGTCAGTTACGGTTTTAAAGTTAATAATTTTCGGTTTAGCAAAGACTTTAGCAATTCCGAGTGGATTCGGACGTAGTCGAATCCGCCGTAATTGCGGTTATACATTGTTGTGTAACGTTTTTTATTTAAAGAACGGAATTATTTTCGTGTCAACGACTGTTTGATAATCTTTAGCTTTACATTTAAATGTTTTTGCGTCATTCCACTGTTCCACACTAATTCTATTCCAAAAGAACGAGATTACAATATCATCCGTTCCATCAACAATGTCAACGTGAGCAACTAAATCCGAATATTTAGGTCTTAACACTTCAATTAATTCATTCGCTTTTTGTTCCGCTTCTTGTTGCTTCATGTATTTTTATTTTTCTTATTCCAAATCTTTTCCATAACCATTTTGGTTTTCGGGCTTTCATAAAAAGCTCTGATTCTTTTTAAATCTTTACTTTTCATTTCGCCGCTTAATAACTCACCATTTTCGATTAAAAATTTGGCATTAATCTTATAATCGTTTGAAATTACGTGAAAATGAGGTGGATTATGGTCGTTTGAGTATATAATTATTTTCAAATTCTTAATTGTCGTAATCCGTTCTTTAAAATTGTAATCAGAATTCTGAAGTAAAAAATCAATTTCCGTTTCACTTAATTCCATATAATTTAGAAGTAAATCTGCTAAAATTTTTTCAAGAGTATTTTCGGACATACGGTTTTTTCAAATGTTGCACAACGTTTCGTGTATTGTTATTTGCGCTTTTTGATTGTAAAGTTAATTAAAAGGTTGTGAACTTTTGGTTTTGCGAGATTTGTCCGAAGGAAAAATCCGTAAGCAATTAATAATACATTTTGTTGGCTACCGTTTTTATTCTCTAATCTAATTTATAATACAAATTCTATAATAATTAATTGCCTTACTAATTCATTATTCAAATTTCCTTTTTCCTTAATCAAGTTGAAAACTTCTCTTTTACCAAAACCTATTATTATTTTTGTACTATAAAATAGTTCATAGAACTCATTTAATTCTCTAATACTTCCTATTGCTTGGATATATTTTCCATCATAAAGGTTTCTATATCTTAAATTCATTGTTTTATTAATTAATGAATCGATATTAGTTGTAGAATCAATATGAACATAATGTCTTTCGTAGTCATAAACTATTTTATTAGCCTCACTAAAAAATAAATTCTTTTTTCTTAATTTAATATATGGTTTATTTACATCAAGAAATAATAAAGAATCTTCTTCCACCTTATCGTATGTGCTGTTTTTTAAAACCCAAACTGAATCTGGGTGATAATATATTTCCTTTTTTAAGTTACTATGATTAAAATCATCTATATTTTTTTTAGGTAAAAAGTATGGTAAATCTTTAAATTCCCCTTTTTCATAATCAATTAAGAATTTTTTATAGGACTGAGTCAATTCAGAATTAGGATAATGATTTTTCAGGAAATTATTTTCGAAGTTTTTAGTGAGTAATTTTAGAGTTTTACCATTTTCTTTTCCTAAGACCCTGTTAAATTCAAAAATAGCTTTGTTTTGAGTGCAACTAATAGTCAAAAGAAAAATAATAAGGATATTGATTAATTTCATTGTTTTGTTATATGGTTGCCAACGTTTTGTGTATTGTTATTTGCGATTTTTTTGTTGTAAAGTTAATTAAAAGTGATGGACTTTTGGTTTTGCGAGATTTAGTCCGAAGGATTAAATCCGCAAGCAATTAACTATACATTTTGTTGTGCTACGTTATTTTTTTTAGAAGTTTTTCGTAACTATATTTAATTTTCTTTCTTCTATTTTTTCCTTTTATATAGCCTTTAACCTCGTTCGTTTCAGGTAAGTATTCTAGCCACTTTTCCGAACATCCACCAATAGCATAATCATTTTCGTCTTCATTAGGTTGACTGTACTCAGTTTTTTGAGTTTTGTAAATTCCGAAAATATAGACTTTGTTAATTTTAAATAGATGAATGCTTTCTCGACAATCAACTCCATTACTTCCATAAATTTCAAAAGTTTTGCGTTCTTCTTGTCCTTTTATTAACTGAATAACTTCAACTTTTATTGATTGATAATATTCTTTGTCGGTTTTGATTAAATAATCTCCAAAACTCTCCTTACTACTTAAGGTTTTTCCATCTTCAAAATGCCAAAATTTTTCAATAACTTTAGCTTTAATTATTGCTTCAGAATATTTAGAAGATTTTATAAAATTCCCACCCCATTTACAACTACAAGCAAAAGTCGAGCTTGAAATCATGAATAAAATTATTATTAGAATCTGTTTTTTCATAATGTTGCACAACGTATTTGTGTATGATTTTTTGCGGGAAAGGACGCTAGTCGTTTTCCATTGTTTCGGAAAGATAATTAATAAGATTGGATTTCCGTTGAGGAAATTCAGCCGCAATTAATTATACACCTTGTTGCCCTTAGTTATTTTTTTGATTCAACTTTTGTTTCTAAATAAATCTGTTTTCCGACTTCGAAAACTAAAATATTAGTCAATTCCAAGTCCTCTAGATTATCGCAACATATTCCATATTTATGCTTTTGGGTATATATTTCAGAATAGACTTTGCTTAATTCAATTGTCAGGTCTTTTTTGTTAAATCCATTTTTATTTTCTATTTCATATCCAATTATTTTATTTAATGGAAAGTCGATAATTAGGATAGCTTTAGTACTGTCAGTTACAATTTGATTTGCTCCATACAGTTTTTCTAATTCAGGTATTTTTATGTTTATTCCACCAACGCCACCTTTTTCACGAATGTATCTTTTTCCATTCTCACCCTCAATTTGAAATGGATTTGCGGACTTTATCATTCCTCCAAACATTAAGTCAGGTTTCTCAACATCAAAAAATCTTTCCGAAATAGTTTTTTTAGCACAACTAACTACTAATGAAGTAATAAATAAAATAAGCAAACAGGTCTTTTTCATAATTATGGGCAACGGTGAATATATGCATTCGTGCGAGCGGAAATTCAAGGAATTTCTGGTGTAGCACGAGTGCATATCTTTTTGTTTGACGCTAACTTAATTCAAACCAGCGACTAATCAAAATTATATGCACGGATTAGCAAAAAGAAACCATACATTAGCTCAAAAAGATTAAGTCGCATGATGTATATATAGTGTTAGCCAAAGTACTTATTCCTCGTTGTCAAGTTTCAACTTTTCTACTATATCATATCCCCAAAATCCTTTTTTTATTCCAATATTTACTTTACGAGTATGAGTAGCATATTTTGATCTAGATCTATGAAGCTTAAATTCTCTATCTATATTATCAATCTCTACAATTATTTTTGGTTTTAAATTACTAGAAATACCTATTTTCTTGCTTGTATCATGAACAAGTCTCATTTCAGAAACCTTATATTTTTTTGTTATTGTTGGTTCATTAGATAAAATATCATTGCTAAGCATAAAAGCATATACAGCGACTATTCCAATACTTAAATTATGAAAACTGGACCAAATCAATCCTAGTTTGTTTGAATAGAATTTACGGTAAATTAGAGTAATTATTATTGTTACTATTATAATGATAGCTAGTATCAATTCAATAGGTATCCAGTTTCTTTCTAAATCAATTAAAAATAGTTTAGCTCCTAAAGCAACTCCAACTAAGAAAATATTTTGGTAGTTAATATTTCCAGCTTCTCTAACTTTTAAGAGGTTTAGAGAATCTATAGTCTTATCAATATCTATCAAAATTTTTATGGCTTTGTATTTTGGCTAACGGTCTTGTATATGAAAAGTAGCGGATTTTATGCACTAATTTTTCGGATTATAACCGACCTCTAATTTATTCATTTTGTTACGTTTAAGCGATTAAACCGCTATTTTTTATATACGTTGTTGTACACTGGCTTTTTTCCGTTCAGATTGTCATTCAGCGTTGGCTAAAGACATACTCTTTTGCAATTTTTGGATTAAGCTTTGGCTGGTGCGAATTGCAGATGTGTATGGCTTTGTGCGTTGGCTTATTCAACACTCACAATCGATTCATCTCCACTAATGTTTCTAACTTTAATTCTCAATGATTTTTCTTTTGATGTAATTTTTCCATTCCAAAAGTCTTTCGATTTCTCTCCATCGTAAATGACATAACCTAATTTGTCAATTTTTATTTCTGTTGAACTAAACCATTCACCCTCTGAATTTTTACAGTCTAAAGAGATTAATTCAATTAGCTCTAATCCTTCTTCGCTAATATTAATAGGGTCGAATTTCTTTCCTTTGTTTATTGCTTGTAAGTTTCCTTTTTCATTGAACTCATTAATCTTTTGCTGCAATCTGTCACTTGTAAACTTATCGATTGATACAGTATATTCTCCCTTACCTTCAGTAATTGAAAATTCTAATTCATCATCTACTACAGTTTCGTGAAGAAGATTCTTTAAATCTTTTAACTCAACATCTGTTGTGGTTGCATTATTTTCTTTGATGAATTTTTTCAGTTCTTTTTCATCATCAATATCTATGTAGTAAACAATTACTTTTTTAGCATTAATTGAAAGATTTTGTATTTCTTGATTTATAATACGGTTAATGGTTGGTATATCTAATAATTTTTGTTGACTGTCTATTAAGTCTGGGACGTATACAGGAACAGTTCCTAATTTACTATCGTTAATAGCACCTAACCAAAAATTAGAAACACCTTCCACTTTTGTCTGCAAACCTGTAATAAGGGTTGCTAATTTATCCATAGTTTGTTGCGGATTTCTAAAAAGGTTTACACCATCTTTAACTTCTTTTATAGTAAAGTTTGCTTTTTCGGCTACTAAACGGTCTCTAACTGTTTGAATAGAATTTATACCAACATCGCAATGAATAAACTTTCTACCTAATTTATTAGCTACTTTCGCTGTTACACCACTTCCTCCAAAGAAGTCAGCCACAATCATTTTTTCATTACTACTTGTTTCAATAATCCTTGTTAGAAGAGCTTCAGGCTTTTGAGTTGCATAGTCAACTCTTTCATTAGAAGTTGGTGACACTCTATAGACATCATCCCATAAATCGGTAACAGATTTTCCTTTAGCTTCATCTAAATATTTCTTTTGACTTAAACTCTTACCTGTACTACTTTTTACAACGATACCTTCATCATATAATTTTTGCATTTTTTCTTTTGAAAATCGCCAATATCCACTTATTCCTTCAAATTCATAATAAGGGTTACCCTTGGAAGCTCCACCAGGTCCATCTACTGGTGCCAACCTATACTTTCTTCCATCCTTTTCCTTGTACTTGTAATCTCTTTTAATTGTTTCTTCAGAATAATCAAGATATTGAGGATTCCAAACACCTTCAGAACCTAACCTGTAATAAAAAATCATATCTACGACTCTTCCGAAATGAGAAGAGCCTTGACCAGAATCACCGTGAGCGTGTGACCTCATCCACGAAATATGATTTATAAAATTATCTTCTCCAAAAACTTCATCCATTAATATTTTTCCATAATGCCCAATGTGAGTGTCTAAATGCAAATAAATGGATGCATTTTCATTCATTATGCTTCTTATAGCCTGTAAATTCTCGTACATCCAGTTTAGATATTCTTCTTTTTGCCAGATGTCCCCATACATTTTTTCTTCAAAAAATTTAAAATCTTCACTATTAAGTTCTTTTTTAGCGGTTTTAATTTTTTCCGCCAATTTTGGGTTTCTTCTCAAATACACTTTTTTTGCATAATCTACACCACTGGCAAAAGGTGGGTCTATATACACCAAATCAACTTTTATTCCTTGTTCTTTTAGGTATGCGCAATTTGAGACACACTCACCACGCATAATTAAATTATCAGAAGATTCACCTACTTGTTCAACGGTTTCTACTTCGTAGTATGGCATACCACGCTCTAAACGGTTATAAACTTCATTGTTTTCTCGATAACGTAATACACGTTTTGTGCGTGTAATATTGTCTAATACTGCTTGACCTTCTATGGTATTTGGTGTGTATGGTATATATTTAATTGGCATAATTGTAATTAATCTTTGAAAAATTGATTGATACGTAGGTTTACTTCTGCAATATTGTCTAATAGTTTATTGCTATCTTCTAAATACAGAAAGTCGAATTTTTTGTATCCAAATTTGTCTTCGTTATGTTTTAAGAAGTCTGTTTCTATAAAGTTCTTTTTCTTAATAAAGTCTTTGTTATTAGCGTAGCCTTCTCCTTTGGTTTCAATAATTAATGCTTTGTATATAGCATCTTTAGCATTGCGTTTAATGATTAAAAAGTCGGTTGTGTATTTACCTACTTTATTCCATCGTTTTCCTTTTTTAGCAAAGCAGTTTATAATAAACTCTGTAATACCACGTTCGCCATTAAAATAGATTTCTAAATTATTTTCTTTAAAGTCTTTTAGCTTTAATATTTCATTCAAGAACTGACTTTCAAAACCACTATCGAAATTGTAAGGCAACAGATGAAATGATTTGTCTTTTTGTTCAATTAATGGATTTATGGTTTCTGCTGCAACTTTTGCAATTTCATCAAACTTACCCTGTTCTGTTAATTTTAAAATTCGCTCCTGCTTTTGTTTATTAAAATCTTCTGATGAAAGTGGGTTACTGTCAAATTGTAAAATCTGTTCTGTAACCTCTTTATTTGGATATAAGTTTTTATGTTTTGGAATAGATTTTAACTTATCTACAATAAGTAAGTTGGCTTCTTTTGGAATTATTTCTTCTTCGGTTGTTAATTCTCTTTTAATACTGAAAGCCACTCGAATTTTAGATTCAATTTTATAAGTATCAAATTGTTCATTAAAAAATAGATTTCCTTCGTTGTTTAGAGTAATTGCTTTAAATATAGGTTTTAATTGTTCATCAAAGCGATGTAATTCTTTTGCGGAAATTGTACTGAAACTATCTTTAGAAATATTTGCAATCCATTGATTGTAGTTAGCCAACATGATACCAGAACTGTTTAAAAAAGATAATTCACCTTCGTCTAAAAAGTCTAATCCTTTAGTAGTTATAGCATAGTTAGCTTTGTAATCTTTTATGTTTTTTAGTAGCTCTTCTAATTTAACTTTGGTGTTTGGCTTTTGTTCTTCCTCAATAGATTGATATTTTACTTTTAGCTGGTAATAGTCAATTTTTGGAAGTTTAAGAAATTCCATTCTTGAATGACGTTCAATTAAATCAGCACCTTTATTTTTGTCTAAATTGTTAAGTTCTTCAATAGACGTGTTTTGTTCTTTTTCTAATGCCTTATTAAGTATTGTAGCATTTTCTCTATTTAACCAAATTAAAGCTGATTCATCATTACCTTTAGTAACTTGTCTTAAACATCTACAAGTTGTTTGAATGATAGCATTTTTGGAAGCGCTCTTACTTTTTTGCGGTAGTATTACAGAAGTTAAACTCTTACAATCCCAACCTTCTTTACCAATTGCTACTAACAGAATGTATTTCTTTTTTGAAATTGCCGTGTCTAATGATTTAAATTGTAATTCATTTTCCTTTGGTAAACTGTACGTTTTATTACCACCGTGAAATCTTAATATTTCGTCAGGATGAATTTTTAAATCACTTTGAAGAAATGGATAAACTTCTTCTTCTAACATTTCGATATTACTGCAATAAATAGCAACTTTTGGAATTGTACCATTTGCGTAAGTTAAATCTCCATACGCTTCATTAAAGTCGTTAATACCTTCTTTTACTATTTGTAAATGAGTAAGATTATCGGCTATTTTAACTGTTGGATTTTTTAAAAAATCTTCTATTGCATTTGTAAGCGGATAATAATAGACTGTATTTGTAATTTCTGAAATTCTTAAGGTATCATCTTCTGTAAGCAGAATTTTTTCTGCTGTTGATAAATAAGGCGTACCTGAAAAACCGAGTACAGTGGTTATACTACCTCTATCATTCCATCTATTAACTACCTGTCTTAATTTAATGTCTGATTTTGCCGCGTGATGCACTTCGTCTATCAAAATAGATAAGTTTGGTATTTTACCAATCAGTGCTCTTAATTCGTTAGCCTTTTTGTCCTCATCATCTTCAAATAAGTTTGTTTGACCTGTTGTATCAACTCTGTTTAAGATTACTTTTTCAGCATTTACTATAAAAACTTGCCCAAAAGGGTCAGGAAGTATTTCGTTTACTTTTTGAGCATTTGGATTTCGAGCTTTATTACTTTTTTTAGCAGACTTTGCTTCATCTAATACATCAAACTTTAGTTGTTTTTTTAGATTAGTTGCTGCTGGTTCTGGAATAACCCAAGATGGGTCAAAATCTTCAATAGTTCTTAAACTTGGTCCAATTGATGTTTTTAAACCAGAAGGAATTAAAACCAAAAAATTATGAGCAAAATTTTTATTTTCGGGTTCATTTGAAGCAAAATATAAATCTAAATAGATAAATGCAGCCATTAAGTAAGTTTTACCAGAACCCATTGGTAAACTCATTAGATAGTCAGAATAGTTTACATTGTAAAATAACTTTTTAATTATTTCTTGATAATCTAACTCTTCTGGTGATTTTATGATTTCCTGTTCAAGGTTAGGTAGTTGCTTTTTGCCTTTCACTTTTTGTCTTGCAAAATCAAATAAAGAAAACGCCTCTTTATTGTTTTCAAGGAATTCTCTTGCATTTTGGTTAATATCTAATTTTGACAAATCAGTACCATTTGTAAAAAAACCTTCTGCAAATAGCTGCCAAAGAGGTTTGTTTTGACCTTGAATTTTCAAAAACAAAAAAGTTTCTATTGCCTCAATTTGAGTATCTCTTAACTGACCTTTGTTTTTAATATATGTAATAAGTTCATTCACACTACAATCAGGTGATTGTAACCATTGAACTGTTTTATTTCTTATTATCTTATCTAGCATTCGTCTCGTTGTCTGTACTTTGAATTAGGTCTTTAACATCAACGGAAAGTATTTCCGCAATTTTAAAAAGGTCTTCTAAACTTGGTTGCCTTTTGTTTCTTGCGTATTCATTAATTGTCGGATAACTTTTGTCCATCTTTTCCGCAAGCCAGGTTTGACTAATTCCTTTTTCTTTTAAAATTTCCTTTATTCGGTTCATTTTAAACCTTTTTTATTAGAGTTGAAAGATAATAAAGTTCATTGAATAATAATGAAAATATTCATTGAAATATCACGAGTAGTGGTGGGGAAGGCAAGCTCTTTTTATTTTGTGAGGAACGAGCAAAATGAAATGTGCTTGACTGTGCGGTTGGCTTTTCAGAGCTTGTGTACAACGTTTCGTGTATTGTTATTTGCGATTTTTTGATTGTAAAGTTAATTAAAAGTGATGGGCTTTTGGCTTTGCGAGATTTGTCCGAAGGATAAATCCGTAAGCAATTAATAATACATTTTGTTACCCAATGTTTTTATTCAGATTCAGTTAATTTATAAAAATCAGTTTCTTTTTGAATATCAGATATAGATTTGTTGAATTTCTTTTTTAGGTGTTTATCTATTAGTTTATTATAACATTCCATTTCTGACCTTAAAATGCAACCCATTGAATAGTATTCAATATTATATTTCGATCCCAAAATTTCATCCATTCCTATAATAGAGCCAATACCAAAATGAAAGTATTTTAATTCACCCTTTTTTAAGTCAATAGAGAATCTATTTTTCATTTTTTCACAAGTATCTAATTCATAATATTCAGTAAGTCTCTTTTGTTTTTGTAAAGATTTATAATATTCAGTCCATAAATGTAAATTTAAAACAAAACAGATTCCAAATGCGCCAATCATTGTTTTTGTCAAGAAATTCCGCCAATCTTTAGCGAGGGAATAAAGTCCAACACTCATAAAACCTATGAAAAATAAAACCTTTGAAATTGTCAATTCCAATTTTACATTGTACCAATATTGCATTTTTACTGAATTAAAAATTAATAAAGTAAATGTGATAATTGATAAAATTAGAAGGATGTATTTTGTTCTTTTTTTCAATTTATTGCAAATGTTGGGTAACGTTGTTGTGTATGTTTCAGTTGCGGCGTTTAAGCATTAAATTTAGTAAATAATTACTGAATGGAAAATCCGTAAGGATTTTCCAAAATAGGCTAGAAACTAGCAATTGAATATACACGTTGTTAGCAAACGTTTTATCTATGAACTATATTCGTTAGTATAATTATTCTAACAAAATAATTATTCAAGTCAACTTTATTATTTAAAATATTACCTGCCAAAACTAATGGAGACATAAAGCTTCCACTTATATTCAGATTTTCAACATAAGGTTTTAATAATTCAGATTTTAAAGATGCTCTCTTTAAAGATTCAAAAAATATTCCATTCAAATTAGGTTCCTTATATTTTTCAAGAATACTTCTTTTTAAACTTAAATTATTTTGAGATGTTTCAGAAATTGCATAATTAAACTCTCCGTTAGTATTTAAGTGTTTGTATTTCGTAATTAAAACTTTCTCATTACTTTCAGAGATTACAGATTTTCCAACCCAGATTGAATCGATTACATTATAAATATGAAACTTTAAATTATTCTTTTCCAATATTTTTTCTCCATTTTGTAGTAAGCCACTATTCAACTCAATTTCATTTTCAAAAAAATCTTTCAAAAACTTTTTGTATGAATTTTGAATGTTTTTATCTGGGTAGTTTTTCTTCAAGAAATTTGTTTCAAAATCCAATAAAAGTAAATCTAAATTTTCAGAATTTACTTTTCCAAAACTATCTCTGAATTCACTTTCTTGTGATATTAAAGAAAATGTAAGAAGTAAAAAACTAAATATTATTAACTTTCTTTTCAATTTTTCGTTTAATGTTTGCTAACGTATTTGTGTATGATTTTTTGCGGGAAAAGGACGTGAGTCGTTTTCCGTTGTTGTGGAAAGATAATTAATAAGATTGAATTTCTGGTGAGGAAATTCAGCCGCAATTAATTATATACGGTGTTAGCTATAGTTATTTTTTTTATAATGTTATTTTTATGCTCTAGAATTAATCTGCTGCTGAATAGGTTAAACTTAAAATCATATAAGTATTTCTTTTTAAATTCAGTGGGTGTCCCAAACGTTTTAAAAAAATCAGAAACTTTAGTTCCCACGGTCAAATTATATTTGAGCGGGAATTCTTTATTATCAGATTCGAAGAGTTGAATTCTAAGTCCATTGGTTCCAAAAGTCCAAGTCGAATCAGTTTTATATGTTGAAAAACTCATTTCAGCAATCTTTCTGTTGTCCTTTAAATATTCAACATAATAATTTTCACGAGGGAATATATAAGTTGAGTCATTGGCATTTGTAAGTTGTTTCAAATTAGTCTTGAAATCTAAGTTTTTTAATGATGAATTATCTCTTGGGTCTAATAGGAAATTCTTAATTAATACTGAATCCAGTTCTGTTTTTTTCTTGTTAATTTCAGTTTTGTTTCCAGCGTGTTTACAACTCCAGACTGATAGAAGAAGATACATCAAAATCACCAGTTTGTTTGTCTTTTTCATAATTATAGCTAACGTTTTGGCTAAGCTGCGTTTTAATGCAGTTTAGGTTTTGTTGGCAGTAGTTTTTCTTTCTTTCCATTCCGATTTCAATATAGACATAATCAATTTATCGTGAAATCCATTATCTCGGAAAGATGCTTCTCTTAATCGTCCTTCAATTTTAAATCCAGACTTTTCATATGCTTTCAATCCGCCAATATTAGGTTCAGATACTGTTAGCATTATTCTGTTTAATTTTTTGTCTACAAATCCTATTTTCAAAATCTGTTCAGTAACTTTTGTTCCGATTCCCTTTCCCCATAATTTCTTTTCACCAATGAAAATATAATACTCACCAGATTTATTTGTCTCTGAAATATCACAAATACCAGCATATCCAATTAATTCATTAGTTGATTCTAAAAATATACCCAGGGTAATATCTTTTTCATTTTTAAGTAATTCTGAATACCAATTTTCAATTTCCTTTTCGGTATTGATTTTTCTAAATAGTGACAAAGAATATTTAATTACATCATCATCATTAATCCAGTCATAGAATGGAAAAATGTCTTTCTTTGATAATGTTTTTAATGTAATCATCTTTATTTTTTTCAAATTACTGCCAACGTTGTTGTATATGGTTTGTTGCGTGTTTCAAGCAAATAATTTAGTAAATAAATACCGATCAAGAAAGTCCGAGAGGACTTTCGCAAGTAGGCAAGAAGCCAGCAATAAATTATATACCGTGTTGTGCATTGTAATTTATTTCCAACTTCCATCAATTTCAATAAATAAATTAGTTAAATGTCTTTCTTCTGATTTTTTAATATTTATTTGACTTTCAAGATGTTCAATTATTCCCTTTAGTTGCTGAATAATTTCGTCAATATTTACTGAAACTTCTTGAAATGTATTATCTAAGTTTCTAATAATTCCAGTATAACAAATATTATAAATTTCTTTTTCTTTAAATTTAGAGTTAACACCTAAAATCTTTCCATTCATTTTATTTTTATCAGTAAAAGTTCCTGTTGATACTGCAAATAACTTTGAGTCATTAGTGTTTTTAATATTTTTTGTCCAAGAAATTACTCCATAAATTGGAAATTCTTTTTCAATTAAGATTTCAGTAATTCTTTTTTCAATATGAGCAATTGTATTTCTCAACTGCCTAACTTCATAAAAGTTTTCAAAAAGCGGATTGTTTTTCTCAATTCCAAAATGTTCATTTAATAAGTTTGAAAAAATCGTTAGATTATTAAAAATTGACCATATTTCTAAATAAAGTTCTTGAAATACTAGTCCTTTTGGATTTGGTTTATTGCTAAATTTATTTAATTTTTCTTTTAGATTTTTATATGATATTTCACAAATATCTACACTACAAGTAATTGCGTCAAAGACAGGGATTTGTCTAGGTAATAAAATTTTCGGTGGTTTACGAATAAATGAGTTTTCCGAGATTATCATATTATCACTTCGTCTTTTTTATAATGCACAACGGTTCGTGTATGAGTAGTAGTGGATTTCTACTCGCAAACCTTTCGGTTTTGCACAGACCTTTGTTTTATAACTATACTTTTGTATTATCACTTAAATCACTATTACTTATACACTGTGTTAGCAGTAGTTTTATTCAGCTTAATCTCCTAAAATCAACAATTTGATTTCATCATTTTCATCAATATATGAAATATATGTTTTGTCCTCTTTTGCAACTATATTTGACCATTTGTAAAAAGCATTATCCTTATCGGCAAAAAAGCTGTTTAATTGATTTCCATCAAAGTCATATTCCTTAAAGCAGATATTCATCTCTTCGACGGCAAAGAGAGAATTTTTACTAACAGCTAAAAATTTTGCGGTACAATCTGTAGTAAGAATCTCAGGTTCTGAACCTTTTTCTATATCATAAACATAGATGCATCCGCTTTCGCTAGCAAGACCTGATTTGTGAATACAGAAATATACTTTACCAAGGTGATGAACGATGTTTGAGCATTCTTTTGCACGACCACCCCCTAGTCGGTGATAAGTCATTTTTCCCGTAAGCAAGTCCAAGATGCAAAATAGGCGAGAGTTGGTAAATTCAGTTTTAATTCTTCTGTGGGCTTCGCATGAACTTACAAAGAAAAAAAGATTGTTTACTTGAAGTCCGTCACGAAAAAAATAATCATCACAAGCAAAAGGAATTTCTATTGGAGAAGCTAATTCCCCAGTCTCTATGTCACAACTCTCTAAAAAGTATTTTTCTTTCTTATTGCCTGTCTGTGTATACAACCTATTGCCTAGAATACTCATGCCAGCATATGTTTCTCCCGGCCAATCATCCTTTTGTGTATATTTAGTAGTAGCCTTATACTTTTTCTTCCCTGTTTTTAAATCAATTCCAGTAATTGCTTTACGATGGCGAAGGTAAACAATATTGTTCTTGATGACAGGTGTGGTCAAAAATGAATAAAATCTGGGATAATAGAACTTCCAGAGCAATTCTCCATTTATTGGATTTATTGCATATAAGTGATTTTCGCATTGAATAAGTAAAACATTATCGAGCAATAACATTTGCCCTCTAATTGTTGCTTCAACTTTCATTTCCCAAACGGTCTGCTTCTTATTCAGATCAACAGATACTACTCCTGCGTCAGTCGAAATAAATACCATATCGTTATCTACCAGTAATAAGCAATTACTATAAGGTAAAAAGGAAATAGGAATATTAAAACAATCGATGGGTTTCAATTTGGGTGAGATAATATCAAACTTAAAATTATTGGTAGTTGGATAACTTTTTTCCATATTATATTGATGAATGGTAATTACTGCTAACGGATCGGGTATGTTGTCGTAGCTGACGTTAGGAAGCTATGCAATATACCCATTGTTGTAGGTAGTTATTTTTAGTTCCAATTTAGTACATCTTTAATTTCATCACGGATTACGGATTTTGTCGTTCCATCTGAAGTCATATATGGACTTTCTCCCGAACCCATACCCAATCCTAAACCACCAATCATATAAACCAAAATATCTCGATTATATGGTTCATTTATTTTGCTCATTATGCTTTTAATTTCAGAGTCATTAGTTGAAAATCCAAAATTTTCTTGAATGAAACTAATTAAAGTTGAGGGGCTTACTGCTCCTCCATCAGAATCAAAGTCTTCAAGCAAGTGCATTAATAAACTGTAAGCAATTATTTTGCCTTTGTTATCCGTATTTAAAATGTGTAATTTATGTAAAGGCTCGATACTTTTTTCATAATCTTCAATTCTAGTGTAGCATCTTGCTAGATTTATTAATGCGTCATCATTAATCGGCATTATTTGTAAGGCTTGGTTAAAGCTTTTTATTGCCAATTCTATATCACCATTATTGTATGCTGTTGCTCCTTTGTTATTGACTGTATCTGTTTGCATTGCAATTTGCATTTTATCAGTCATTGTCATTGAGCTGAATCTTTGAATAAATCCTTTGAAACTGTCTTTTTCAGTAAAGTTATCTAGTTTGGTTGATTGCTCTTTGTTCTCTGCTTTTTCATAAACAATGTCAATATTCCTATCGTGCATATGCAAAGAAACTTTATCAATTTTATTATTACTCTTGTAAAGAGTTAATCCATAGTCGGCAAAAGAAGAACCCATTGCATCTTTCCCAAAGCCTCTTAAAACTATTCTTTCGTTAGTTTCCTCTAACATTTTCATTTGTTTTTCAGCCATTTGAATGTTATCTCCCCAAACTGGGTGATTTCCATCCATATTGTACATTGTTACATAGAAAATTTTATTGTCAGAAGTTTTTACTCTTATTCCTCTCCAAGCTCCTTTATTATTAGCATTTGTCTGATGTCCGCTTTGTATTCGAGTATGGTCATCCGATAGAAATTTAAAATCTGTCAAATCAATTGATGGATTTTTACTATTTGAATCTGATTTAAAAATGTCAAAAATTCCCATTCTCCTTTATTTTGTTTTATGATTTTCGCTTGGTTTTGTCTAATTACCTACAACGTTTGTATATACAGTAATGCAGTATATCTGCATTTATGATATTGTTGTTTAAATGTTTGTTTTATAGTTCTTTATTGTCTAAAAATGTGTCTAACGGACTTTTGATTTTTGCAAGAGATTTACTAGAAACTCGTGTATAAATCTCAGTGGTCTTACTGCTACCATGACCTAAAATATTTTGAATATATCTTAAATCAATACCTTGTTCTAACATATGAGTAGCAAAAGAGTGGCGTAACATATGAGGCGTAACATTTTGTGTTATTCCTGCTTTTAAAGCTGCTCTTTTTAAAATTTTAGAAACACTAGAGCTGCTATATTGTTTTCTGTTAATTCCTTCAATCAGCCAATAATTAGGTTTAAATTCATCTAAATACAAGTGATGCAATTTTTTCATATGCTCAGCAAAAATTGTGACCCTATCTTTGTTTCCTTTTCCAGACCTAACAAATATAAGATTTTTGTCATATAAAATATCCTCTTTTCTTAAACTCAATAATTCACTTATTCGTAGCCCAGAAGAATAAAGTAGGGCTAGAATGAACTTATGTTTCAAATTATCAGAATGTTTAAGTATGGCAAAAATTTGATTTTCACTTAATACTTTAGGCAATTGTTTTGGTTTTTTAGGTCGTTCTATGTAATATGTTTTTCGATCTTTTTGTAAAATTTGTTCAAAATAAAATTTAATAGCATTTATAGCTTGATTCTGAGTGCTGATAGCAACCTTTCTTTTATGGATTAAATGATCTTGAAAATTACGAACATCATTGTCTGATGCTTCTTCAATAGTTTTAGGATCAAGAAAATGAATAAATTGATGTAAAAAAGAAGTGTAAACTTTAATGGTGTTCTTACTGTATCTCTTTCTCTTTAAAGTTTTTTCGTAAGTTTCAGGAATTGTTTTGTCTATTTTTTTTGATTGATGAGGAAGTTGAATCAAATTTCTTACGGAAATATTATTTTCTCGTAATAATTTAATGAGAGTATTTAAGTTATCTTTTGATTGTAATAAATACCATGTTTTTAAACTTCTGCTCCAAGTAGCACCTTTTATAGTTTTTATTAAATGGATGATTTTAGTATCGTACGGAAATTGAATCGCAATCTGTGATTCGTTTTTATGAGTAATTCCTTTCAGGATTACAATAGTTTTAACTTTCATAACATTCTTTTTATAGCAGAGCTAAAATAATAATTTAAATGAAATTAGTTTAAAATGAATGCGGTACGGAAGAGTTGTGGTCTGAGGAATAAAATGAGCTACATAAAAAAAAAGTCCAACATTTCTGTTGAACTTTTTGCTCCCCCTCTTGGGCTCGAACCAAGGACCCTCTGATTAACAGTCAGATGCTCTAACCAACTGAGCTAAGGAGGAGTTTGCGACACAAGATTTGTGTTTTGCGAGTGCAAATATATAATCATTTTTTTATTTCACAAACGTTATTTTATGTAATTCTTTTTAGTTTTTTAGTCAAATAATTAAATGAATTAAAAATGAATAAGATACAAAGTGAAAAAAAATATAAGGTTTTTAAAGGCATAAAAAAAGTCCAACATTTCTGTTGAACTTTTGCTCCCCCTCTTGGGCTCGAACCAAGGACCCTCTGATTAACAGTCAGATGCTCTAACCAACTGAGCTAAGGAGGAGTTTGTGACACAAGATTTGTGTTTTGCGAGTGCAAATATATAATCATTTTTTTATTCCACAAACTTTTTAGTGAAAAAAAACGTTTTTTTTTTAATTAGTGTCTCAAAATTAAAATCTTAAAATTAAAGAATGCTATTTTACTAAAAGTTGTACTTTTGTATTAGTTATTCTTATTACAGAAAAGTACAATTGTTTTATATGGACAAGTTTTCGTTCTTAAATGCAGCACACATTGGTTTTATTTCAGAATTGTATGAACAATATCAGAAAAACCCAGATGCTGTTGAACCAAGTTGGAGAAGTTTTTTCCAAGGATATGATTTAGCAAACGAGAATTACTCGTTAACTGATGAAGAAGAGATAGAGATTCCCGAAGAAGTTCGTAAAGAGTTTCTAGTAATCGATTTAATAAATGGATATCGTACCAGAGGACACCTGTTCACTAAAACGAATCCAGTTAGAGAGCGTAGAAAATATACGCCAACTCTAGATTTAGCGAATTTCGGATTGACCGATCAAGATCTAAATACGGTTTTTAATGCCGGACAAATTTTAGGTATTGGTCCACAAACTTTATCTGTAATTGTTAAACATTTACAAAACATCTACTGTGATAGTATTGGTGTGGAGTATATGTACATCAGAAATCCAGAAGAGATTAAATGGTGGCAAGATCGTTTGAATAAAAACGACAATCACCCAAGTTATAATTCAGAAGAAAAGAAATATATCTTATCTAAATTAAATCAAGCCTCTACTTTCGAAAGTTTTTTACAAACAAAATACGTAGGTCAGAAACGATTCTCTGTTGAAGGAGGAGAAACGTTAATTCCAGGTATTAGTGTGGCACTTCGTGATGCCGCTGAAAAATATGGCGTTCAAGAATGTGTTTTAGGTATGGCTCACCGTGGTCGTTTAAATACATTAGTGAATATCTTTAAAAAACCTGTTCGTGATTTATTTAGTGAGTTTGAAGGTAAAGATTTCGAAGATGAAACTATCGATGGAGATGTAAAGTATCACTTAGGTCTTACGTTAAGTAAATCATATAGAGGTGGTCAAGAAATGAAAATGAACTTAGTTCCAAACCCTTCTCATTTAGAAACTGTAGATGCAGTAGCTGAAGGAATTGTTAGAGCTAAAGTTGATTTAGATTATGATGGCGACGATGCTAAAATTCTTCCAATTTTAGTACATGGTGATGCCGCAATCGCAGGTCAAGGTATTGTATACGAAGTTGTGCAAATGGCACAATTAAACGGATATAAAACGGGTGGAACAATTCACGTTGTAGTAAATAACCAAGTTGGTTTTACAACAAATTATTTAGATGCTCGTTCTAGTACATATTGTACAGATGTTGCAAAAGTAACATTGTCTCCTGTTTTACATGTAAATGCAGATGATGCAGAAGCTGTTTGTCATGCTATGCAAATTGCTGTGGAATATAGAGCAAAATTCAAAAAAGATGTATTTATTGATTTATTAGGATACCGTAAATATGGTCATAACGAAGGTGATGAACCAAGTTTTACGCAGCCTAAATTATATCAATTAATCAAGAAGCATAAAAATGCGAAAGAAATTTACGTAGCAAAGTTATTAGAAGAAGGAGCGATAACTAAAGATTACGTAAAACAAATTACAGACGAATTCAAAGAACATTTAGAGGCCGAGTTTACAGAATCAAAAAAGAAAACAACTTCAAAGATTCAAGATTTTATGCCAGATGTTTGGGATGGATTCGTACGTAAGCAATTAGAAGATATGTTACAACCAACAGATACAACGTATTCTGTTGAAGCATTAAAAGATATTGCAAAAGTAATTTCATCTACACCAGGCGGACATAAGTTTGTTCGTAAAGCTGAGCGTATTTTAAAAGGACGTGCAGATATGGTGTTTGAAAAGAATGAGTTAGATTGGGGTACTGCTGAAAATTTAGCTTATGGAACTTTATTAGAAGAAGGTTATAATGTTCGTATTTCTGGGGAAGATGTAGAAAGAGGAACATTCTCTCACCGTCATGCAATCATGCGTGATGAAAATACTTTAGAGCGTGTAAACTTATTAAACACAAACCCTAAGAATAAAGGAGAGTTAACAATTTTCAACTCTCATTTATCTGAATACGGAGTTTTAGGTTTCGATTACGGTTATGCAATGGCTGCACCAAATACGTTAACAATTTGGGAAGCACAGTTTGGTGATTTTGCCAACGGAGCACAAATCGTTTTCGATCAATATATTTCTTCAGCAGAAGATAAGTGGAAGTTACAGAACGGATTAGTAATGTTACTGCCTCATGGATATGAAGGTCAAGGACCAGAACATTCATCAGCAAGAATAGAACGTTTCTTACAATCGTCTTCTACAGATAACTGGACAATCGCAAATTGTTCTACGCCAGCAAATATGTATCACATTTTACGTCGTCAGATGAAACGTGATTTTAGAAAACCCCTAGTGGTATTCACTCCTAAAAGTTTATTACGTTTACCAGCGGCAGTAAGTACAATTGAAGAATTAGCTGAAGGAACTTTCCAAGAAGTAATCGATGATACAATCGATACGGCCAAAGTGAAGAAAATGGTATTCTGTACAGGTAAATTTTATTACGATTTATTAGCTGAACGTAATGAATTAGGTAGAGAAGATGTTGCTTTAGTTCGTATTGAGCAATTATTCCCATTACATAACGACAAAATCAAAGAAGTTATGGATAAGTATCCAAATATTGAGAGTTATGTTTGGGCACAGGAAGAACCTAAAAACATGGGAGCTTGGTCGCACATGTTAGAGCGTTTTGAGCATGCAAGATTAGAGTGCGTTTCAGATGCATATAGAGCTGCTCCAGCTGCAGGTTCTAAAAAGCGTTCAGAAGAGCGTCACAAAGCAATAATCGACAAAGTTTTTGATAAATAAAGAATAAAATAAACTCAGAAAAAAAAGAAAATATGAGTGTTTTAGAAATGAAAGTTCCTTCTCCGGGGGAATCAATTACAGAAGTAGAAATAGCAACTTGGTTAGTTGAAGATGGTGATTATGTAGAAAAAGATCAACCAATTGCAGAAGTTGATTCTGACAAAGCTACGTTAGAATTACCTGCGGAAGAAAGCGGAATTATCACTTTAAAAGCAGAGGAAGGAGATGCAGTAGCAGTTGGTGCTGTGGTATGTCATATTGATATGAGTGCTGCAAAACCAGAAGGAGGAGAAGAGAAGAAAGAAGCTCCAAAAACTGAAGAGAAAAAAGAGGCTCCAAAAGCTGAACCAGCTAAGGAAACTTATGCAACAGGTACAGCTTCTCCAGCAGCTAAGAAAATTTTAGCTGAAAAAGGAATTAGCGCAGCTACTGTTAAAGGAACAGGAAAAGACGGAAGAGTTACTAAAGAAGATGCAGTACAAGCCGTTCCATCTATGGGAACTCCAGGAATGGGAGCTCGTGGTTCTGAACGTAAGAAATTATCGATGTTACGTAGAAAAGTAGCAGAGCGTTTAGTTTCTGTAAAGAATGAAACAGCTATGTTAACTACGTTTAACGAAGTTAATATGAAGCCAATTTTCGATTTACGTAACGAATATAAAGAGGCTTTTAAAGCGAAGCACGGAGTAGGTTTAGGATTCATGAGTTTCTTTACATTAGCTTGTGTGAGAGCATTACAAATGTATCCAGCTGTAAACTCTATGATCGATGGTAAAGAAATGGTTTCTTTCGATTTTCAAGATGTTTCTATTGCAGTATCTGGACCAAAAGGTTTAATGGTTCCTGTAATTAGAAATGCTGAAAATTTAACGTTTAGAGGTGTTGAAAGCGAAGTAAAGCGTTTAGCGATCAGAGCTCGTGAAGGTCAAATTACTGTTGATGAAATGACAGGTGGTACATTTACAATTACAAACGGTGGTGTATTTGGATCTATGTTATCTACACCAATTATTAATCCTCCACAAAGTGCAATCTTAGGAATGCATAACATTGTGAACAGACCAGTTGCAGAAAACGGAGAAGTTGTTATTCGTCCGATTATGTATGTAGCTTTATCTTACGATCACAGAATTATTGATGGTAAAGAATCTGTAGGTTTCCTTGTTGCTGTTAAAGAGGCTTTAGAGAACCCTGTAGAATTATTAATGAATGGAGATATAAAGAAAGCTTTAGAAATGTAAGCTAGATTATCATCTTAAAATATATAAGTCCTGTATTGTGAAAATACAGGATTTTTTTATGGCTAATTATTGATAAAACGAGTTTGTTTAGCTGTAGAAAAAAACTTTTCTAAACTACAATAAGTTATAAGTATCTAATAAACTAGAATTTCGAGTTCTAAAATTATATTTTTGGGAAAATCATTTTAGTTAGACTTAAAGTAAAAGTTTGTAGAACTAAGAATGATAACTGTGGGGTAAATCAAACATAAATAATTCTAATGAATACTTTGATAAACATCAGTATGAGAAAGTTTTTCGTGTACTTAATGTTGCTTTTGAGTAATGTGTTAATTTCTCAGTCTGCTGTAAAAGAGCTAGATAGTTTAAAGTTAATGTTGTCAAAGCAAGATAATGGAGACTATGCTAAAGTTAATTTGCTGAATACCATTTCATATAAGAATTATGGTATAGCACCAGAAGAAATATATAATTACGCAGAAAAAGCGAATCTTTTAGCAAAAAAAATAGGGTTTACTAAAGGAGAAGCAAGGAGCAAATATTTAATGGGTGTTTATTACTTATCAAAAGGTAATTTTAAAGATGCTTTTGGCGCAATTGAGAAATCCCTTCAACTGTATAAAAAAATTAATGAATCTCATGGAGAATCTACGTGTTATGATTTGATGGGAACTATAAGTTACTATCAAGGGAATTATAAAAAGGCTATTGTACATTATCAGAAAGCACTTCAACTTGCTGAAGAATTAGGGTCTAAGAAAAAGCAAGCAGATTTCATAAATAATATTGGGAACATAAACTTAGCTCAAGGAAAATTAGATGAAGCAATTGAATATTACAATCAAGTGATCGCTATTTATGAAGAATTGAATGATAAAAAATCAATACTTATTCCATTAAATAATATTGCAGTTATTTATACTAGACAAGGTAAGAATTTAGAAGGTTTAGCGTGTTTTAAAAAGAGCCTTGAGATTAATAGAAAACAAGAAAATAAAAAGAGTATAGCCGATGATTTAATAAATATAGGAGCAGTATATTCTGCTATTAAAGATTATGATAAAGCGAAAGAGTCTTATCGTGAAGCTTCTAAAATCTATGAAGAATTAGAGGATAAAAACGGAATTTCTTTGTGCATTATAAGCATGGCTAATATTTATAGAGATTTAGGAGACCAAAAAAAATCATTAAGTTATTTAAATAAAGCTCTTGAAAATTACAAAAAAGTTAATGGTAAAAAAGGAACACTAACTTCTTACCATAATATAGGAACTGTTTATTTCAAAGAATCAGATTTTAAAAATGCAGAAAAAAACTTTCAAATAGCTTTAAACATTGCAGAAAGCTTAGGGGAGAAACGTATTATAGGAATGTTAAATATTGCATTAGCAAAAGTTTATTTTCATTTCAAAAACTACTCTAAATCTTTTAAATATGCTTCTAAAGGAGAAAAAATAGTGAATGAGTTATCATTACTAGAAGAACAAAGAGAAGTTAATTCTATACTAGCCAAGTTATACAAAAGTAAAGGAGATTATAAAACAGCATTAGAGCATCATATACTTTATAAAAAGTTAAATGATAGTCTCTTCAATAAAGAAAATATAAAAAAAATAGCAGAGTTAGAATATGAGTATAAATACAAAGAGCAATTACAATCGGCCAATTATAAAGAATTACAACTTACACAAGAGGTTGAAAGAACAGCTTTAGCTTTAGCAAAATCTAAACAAAATTTGCTCATAGGTATTATTATTTTCTTACTTGTTTCTGTTGTTTTAGGAGGAATCATTTTATATCAAAAATTGAAAAATATAAAATCAGTAAATGAGAACATTTTAATGGAACAGAAGTTACTGCGATCACAAATGACTCCTCATTTTATTTTTAATTGTTTGTCTGTACTCCAAGGCGTAATTTTAAATAGAGAAATCAAAAATGCAGTGAAGTATTTGTCAAGATTTTCCAAATTATTACGAATTACTTTAGAAAACTCTAGAGATAAAATGGTTCCTTTAAAAAAAGAATTAGAAGCTTTACAACATTATGTTATGGTTCAAAGTTTAGGGGTAGAAAAACCTTTCGACTATACAATTCATAAAGCAGAAGAAGTTCAAGAAGAAGAAGTTTTAGTTCCTCCTATGCTTATTCAACCTTTTGTTGAGAATGCTTTAGAACATGCTTTTGAAGAAGAACAAACAGATAGAAAAATTAATGTTAATCTTGAATACAAAGACAACCAATTGGTTTGTGTAATTTTAGATAATGGAATTGGTATAGCTTCAAAAAAGCAATCAAATATTTTGTTAAAGAAATCATTAGCAACAACCATAACTAAAGATAGATTAAAAATGCTTTCAAAGGAATTTAAAGTAGATTCGAGTATTAGCATTAAAGATAGAAGAGAGATTAATGAACAAGGAACAGAAGTCACATTAAAACTACCATATAAGAAAATTGCAAATGATTAAAACATTATTAGTAGAAGATAAACCTTACATCCGAAAAGGTTTAATGTCGTTAATAGAAATGCTTGATAAAGGTTTAACTATTATAGGAGAATGTGGAAGTGTTAAAGAAGCGGTAACAGTAGTTCATGCTTGCAAGCCAGATTTGATTTTTTTAGATATAAATTTATCTGATGGTAATGCATTTGATTTTTTAATGCAAACAGAGGCATTTAATTACAAAGTGATTTTTATCACAGCTTATGATGAGTATGCTTTACAAGCTTTAAAAATAGGAGCGATAGATTATATTTTAAAGCCTGTAGATGTAGATGAATTAGAAGTTGCTATTGATAAAGTCGTTGCTCGTAACGCTACAATAGCTAAAGAACAAATTTCTAAAGTTAGGGAACATATAGAAAATAATCGTTTGGTAATAAGTTTGCAAGATGGCTATCGAGTAATTGAAATTAATCATTTGAAATTCTGTAAATCTGATAGAGGATACACGACGTTTTATTTAAATGATGGAAAAACAATTTTAGCTTCCAAACCTTTAAAGTTTTTTATGGAGCAGTTACCACCTTCAAAGTTTGTAAGGACACATCAGTCGTGTATTGTTAATCTAGATTATGTAGAAAAGTACGACAAAAGCGGAATGATTATCTTAAAATGTAACACACGGTTACCAGTATCTATCAGGAAAAAAGAAGAATTTTTATCAAAACTATTAAATAAATAATTACTAGGTCAATACAAATGGAAACCCAATCATTACGTATTTACATTTGTTATGTGACATATAATTGGTTATGATTTTCTTTGGTGAAGAAAATTATACCTAATGAAAAAGATTATACTATTTTTTACAATACTTTCTACAGTATTTTGTGCCGCTCAAACATTTACGATTGCAAATATCAACTATGAAGTAACTTCACATGGTTTGGCTGAAGTTAAAGTAATAGAAAGTCCGAGTGTTTCGGGAAGTGTAACAATTCCAGATACTATAGTTTACAACGGTAAAAATTACACAGTTACAGCAGTAGGTGATAGAGCATTTTATAATACAAAGCTAAGTGCTGTTTCAATTGCTGGTACGGTTACTTCTATTGGTGTTTCAGCATTTTCAATTACGGCAATTAAAGAAATTGAAATTCCTGATAGTATAAAAGAGATCAGTAAATTAGCATTTAAATTTACTTTTTTAGAGAAGATAAAATTACCTGCTTCTATAACTATACTTTCATCAGGATTATTTGATACCACTCCATCATTAAAAGAAATAACAATTCCATCAGAAGTAACACAAATTGGAGATCTTGCTTTTAGGAGAAGTGCTATAAATGTAATCACATTGAAGAGTGTAATTCCACCATCATTAAACGCTAATGTTTTTTCAGGTGTAGTAACAGATTTAAGTAGTGCTACCTTAATAGTACCTAACGGAACTAAATCACTTTATGCATCAGCATTAGTATGGAAAGATTTCGGAACAATTAAAGAGGAATTGATTTCACAAAATAATATCAACTATGAAGTAACTTCACATGATTTGGCTGAAGTTAAAGTAATAGAAAGTCCGAGTGTTTCGGGAAGTGTAACAATTCCAGATACTATAGTTTATAACGATAAAGATTACACAGTTACAGCTATAGGTGATAGAGCATTTTATAATACAAAGCTAAGTGCCGTTTCAATTCCTAATACGGTTACTTCTATTGGTGTTTCAGCATTTTCAATTACAGCTATTAAAGAAATTGAAATTCCTGATAGTGTAAAAGAGATCAGTAAATTAGCATTTAAATTTACTTTTTTAGAGAAAATAAAATTACCTGCTTCTATTACCACGCTTTCATCAGGATTATTTGATACCACTCCATCATTAAAAGAAATAACCATTCCTTCAGAAGTGACACAAATTGGAGATCTTGCTTTTAGGAGAAGTGCTATAAATGTGATCACATTAAAGAGTGTAATTCCACCATCATTAAACGCTAATGTTTTTTCAGGTGTAGTAACAGATTTAAGTAGGGCTACTTTGATAGTACCCAACGGAACTAAATCACTTTATGCATCAGCATTTGTATGGAAAGATTTCGGAACGATTAAAGAGGAATTGATTTCACAAAATAATATCAACTATGAAGTAACTTCACATGATTTGGCTGAAGTTAAAGTAATAGAAAGTCCGAGTGTTTCGGGAAGTGTAACAATTCCAGATACTATAGTTTATAACGATAAAGATTACACAGTTACAGCTATAGGTGATAGAGCATTTTATAATACAAAGCTAAGTGCCGTTTCAATTCCTAATACGGTTACTTCTATTGGTGTTTCAGCATTTTCAATTACAGCTATTAAAGAAATTGAAATTCCTGATAGTGTAAAAGAGATCAGTAAATTAGCATTTAAATTTACTTTTTTAGAAAGGATAAAATTACCTGCTTCCATAACTATACTTTCATCAGGATTATTTGATACCACTCCATCATTAAAAGAAATAACAATTCCATCAGAAGTAACACAAATTGGAGATCTTGCTTTTAGGAGAAGTGCTATAAATGTGATCACATTAAAGAGTGTAATTCCACCATCATTAAACACTAATGTTTTTTCAGGTGTAGTAACAGATTTAAGTAGAGCTACCTTAATAGTACCCAACGGAACTAAATCACTTTATACATCAGTATTAGTATGGAAAGATTTTGGAACGATTAAAGAAATTGGCACTTTAAGAACACCAAGTTTCAGTGAAAAGAGAGCGTTTGAAATTTTTGTAAAAGATAATGTATTAGAAATACAAGCTTTAGATGAAGCTTATGATTTTAAAGCTTTCAAAGTATTTGATTTTAACGGAATTCAAGTAGCAGAAAGTAAAGAACAAGAACTAAATATTTCAACATTTTTAAAAGGAATCTATGTAATACAAGTACACACAAGCAGAGGTGTTTTAAGTAAAAAGATATCCTTATAAACAAAGAAAATAGAAAAAGAGAAAAGAACTATTATATAGTTAATAATTGGGGGATTATTAATTTATAACAAGTCTGAAGTAATATTTGGACTTGTTTTTAATTGAGATTGAAAAGAAATAAATATTGTGAAAGAAAATAGTAATACAAGAGTAGCAATTACAAAATCACAGAAACGAATGTTGGCTTTTGGAGCCATATTATTTCATACTGAAGGACAAAAGATTTTAAGTGTTTCATTCAAAAATGAATATGAACTTTTTTTAAATGAAATAAAAGATGAGAGTCAAGATCGAGAAATTGCTATAAAGAATTTACAACATTTACTTGAGTTAGGTGAAAGTAAAAAAATGGATTATTTAATAGGTAAGCAAGTTTTAGATGCAACTAGTGTGAAAAAAGAAATTTCAAAAAAAATGAAAGTTTCCTTACAACAAATTAATCCTGTAAATTCTACATACGCATGGGATATTTGTCGGTTGGTTGCTAAGAGCAAATGGTACTTTTGGGCAGGCTATATTACTAGAGAAGAAATGTGGAACTTCATAAGTAAAGGTGTAGAACAAGCTTCAGAACATGGAGATGATTGGGAATCATACACGATATCATTTTTGATAGGAAGAAAGCTTGCAGGATTTGAAATTGATGGCATAGTAAAACAAGTGAAACAAGTCTTTTTCTCGAGGAGTCCTTTTCTTAGAAAAATTAAAGACATTGATGTTTACAAGAAATATCAATTTAAATACAACAAAGTCATTTATACAAATTAAATCAAAACTATAATAAATCATAAAAAATGAAAATTTTAAGAGTAATAACATTAATATGTATCAGTTCGTTAATGCTTGGCATTCAATCTTGTGGAGAAAAAAAAGAACATTTAGAAGATAAAGAGTTAAGTAGTTTTATGCTAGGAGGTATTTATTTTTTAAATGGATATGGAGGTGTAGAAGCGGTAACAAAAATGATGAATGATGCAGGATATACTACAGACAAACAATTAATTGAAGGATACAAAGAAATTTTTCAATTTGCTTTTGAAAAGTCTCAAGGTAGCGGAATAAAAAGAATGTTTAAGTCAATGTGGGATGTTAGTAATAAAAAAGAACTATTAGCAAGCATAAACGATTTAAAAACTAGAGATTATAAATATAAATCTTGGGATTACGCAAGAATAATAAATAATGCTTCTATGGGATATGCAGCTAGTTGGTTAACAAAAGAAGAAGTAAAAAATATAGTACAGGAAATTCTTCCTTTAGCTCAAGAAAAGTACAAAGATTGGAAAACTTATTATGAAGATTTTAATAAAGGAAGAATTGAATGGAATACTGAAGATCCACAAGCAGAATCATTCGAAAAGATATCTAGTACTATTACTACGTATACAAATTCTATTTATCAAATTTTACCACTGCATCATAAAGAGTAAATAAAAAAATCATATGGAAGTTAAAACATATTATACAGAAGGAGATATTTTAATAGATCAAGTTGAAGACATTCTGGTAGAGAATTTTGGAGATACATACAAATACAAAGTAAATAGAAAAGCTAAAAGTATAGCAGGGAAAATAGCAACTGGTGGCGCAGCAGATCATATAGTTGTTATTAAAAACGCTTATCATCGTATGGTAATTACTTTAGATAAAGTTAAAGACCCTAGAACAATTACAGGAGAAGCAAATACAATAGTTTTTTCTGAAGCTACTGTAGCAGGATGGTTGGCTTTTTTTAATAAGGAAGTTGGAATTATAGGACATTTTATAATTCGAGCGATTTATGGAAAAGCGAATGAATTTTATACTGAAGTAGAAAAAGCAGTCAAAGATAATATCAAAGGAAAAGAAGAAACTATTAATGTTGGACTGAGTGCTATCTTCAAAAAATAAGTAAGATGGGTATAGTCTAAGCTTCAGAAAGGAAAAAAGGTATCTTTTTCTAAAAAATTTAAAATAAAAAACCCTCCGCATTTACGGAGGATTTTTTATTTGAAGGCAAACGAAATCAAATTTAGTTTCTGTTTTTTAAGATGTTATAAATAAAGTGAGGTTTGTTATTTTAGGTTTGATTATTAGAAAGGCTACAAAGATGCTTAACTTACAGAAAGCGATTTAAGTTAAAAAGGGGTATTAGATTATATAATTATTTAAGGATTTTATATATTTATCTTTTCACCCTTGTAAATCCCTCGTAATGCAACCTAAGCATTTGTTTTTTGCTTTGTTTATTTCTTTTAGTATTGTTGATGTTTCAACAATTTTATTTGGGTTTAAAGATTTATTATGGTTGCCTAGAGTATTAAGTTTAATGGCTATAGTTTTTTATGGATACTTTTCAAAAAAACAAGTCAAATTAAGCTTTTGGGTCTTATCTTTTTTTATTGTTTTAACGGGTGTTTTATTCTCTTTAAATGATTATAACTTATTAGGAATGCTAAGTTTAATTGCTTTGCGTTTTACTTGGTTAAAACTAATTTTCGATTTAAATACTAAAATTGACTACACCATTTTTTTTAAAGTCTTAGGAATTACTGCTGCTTTTTTTGGAGTCGTATTGTATGCTTTGTATGTAAATAGTGTATTTTACTATCTATCTATTGCTACAACTTTGGGTTTATTGATGTTGTTATCAGCAGCTTTTTCAGTATTTACAACAAAAGGAGGGAACTACGGAAATCGCGAAATGCTATTGTCAATTATAATTTTTATTATTTCTGATGCTTTATCAGGTTCTAAAAAAATAACTGGAACGTCACTATTTTTTATCATTTTAAGTGTCGTTTTATATAATACAGCATATTATTTCTTAATGAGGGCCGTGATAAAAAACACAAAGAAGTAAGGTTATTCTTTAGAAAATTTAATTTTTAAGCTAGGAAAAGTAACACCATCTATAATTATTTCAGAAGAGGTTTTATAAGCGTAAATTGAATCTTTCACGGTTGATTTAGATGTAACTAAATCATAATTAATTTTAATTTTTTCGATGGAATCAGATATAATTTTAATTTCATTAGTAACTTCAATATTCTGAACTGTAGCTTCTTCAATTTGATTGATTTCTAGTATTCCATTCTGAGATAAATCTTGAAGTTGCGTTATAATATTATCTTTAAAATCAGGATGAGTGGCTTTCAGTTTCAATAAATCAAAATACTGATTGAACTTCTCTGATAAGAGTTCATATTTTGTAATTTCTAATGCTGATGTCTTCATATGACTTTCGGTAGTAAAATCATATTTTTTATTCATCTCTTTATTCGCACAAGACATAAATAGTAAAACTAAAATTATGTAGATTAACTGTTTCATTGTACAATAAATTTAAGTTTAACAATTTTTCCTTGCTCAATAACTTTATCAAGAATTTTAATTTTCTTCAAGGTATTCGTTGGAGTAGAAATCAGCTGAATAAAGTTTAATTTTGAGTATACTTCTACACCTAAATCATTTCCGTAAAAACGATAGATTTTAGCATTGTTTGCAATTAAATTATTTAAGTTTTGTTGACGAACCTTCCAGTCTTTCACATTATTATTCGCATAATAGTCTAACATTAAAGAATAATCATCAGAAGCAATTCTAACTTTATTATTGCTGTTAGACACAATACGACGCGTAATAGTGTCTGTTTTATGATAAGGAGAACTCACAACAAAAGTGATTTGTTCAGCCGTAGTTTTGTATCGAAAACAACCTAAACTATCAGTTTTAAAATACAAAGGAGATTCTGTTTTCGATAATACGGTAATATTTAAATGCGATTTGGTGATCGGAATATCTGTAATTTGATCTACAAAACAGAATACAAATTCATTAGTTTTAGGTTTTACTAAAGTCCAACCAATAATACTAATTAAGAGAATTAAAATTCCGAAGAGTAGAGGCTTTTTAGGAATTGCACGACTTTTTTCTTTTTTAGTGATAAAATCATTCCAGTTTTCGTAGCCAATATACTTACTTAATAAATTTAAAATATCAATTCTTGGTAATTTATCAGGAGTCTTTTTACAATAGGTATAAAACCATTTTTCACTGACTTTTCCTTTCACCTTGTCAAATAAATCTTCCTGAAAAAGAACAATATTTTCTCCTTTCCATTCTTCAATATTTTTTGGAGCGTTATGTGTTTTTAAAAAAGTAGCAACAAGCTCTTTTTTAAGTAAATCAAAGTGATAAGATTCGGTTTTCTCCAAAATTCTAATAGCTTTTTTGTTTTGTAAAATAGTTTACAAAGCTTTTACAAGTGTTTTACAAGGCTATGTATAGCAACAAAAATAGGTTTGTAAAACGAATTATTAAATATAAAGTTATGAAAGTTTATTCAATCAAAACCCAATTAAAATGGTGTTGTTTATTTCTTATGTTATTGCAAGTTTTTGCGTGCAGTAAAAAATCTCCGTCTTACAGAGAAAATATTTCTGTTTCAGAAAGCTACGCAAGTGAAAATGATTTAAAAGCATCTGCTGCTTCAGAAGAAGTAAAATATAAGTCAACTATTGAAACTATTGAAAAACAGAAATTAAAAATTATTAAAACGGGTGAGTTAAAACTTAAAGTTAAAAATGTAAAAAGAGCAACTGCTCAAATAAAAACTTTACTAGAAAAGTATAATGCTTACATAGCAAATTTACGATATGAAAACACCTCTTATCAGAAGCAAAATAATTTTACCATTAAAGTGCCGAAAGCATATTTCGATATGTTATTAGATTCGATTAGTACTTATGCTGAAGTTTTAGATTATGAAAATGTGAGTACCCAAGATGTGACTGAAGAATTTCTAGATATAGAAACAAGACTAGCAACAAAACTTCAAGTTAAAGAACGATACGAAACTATATTGAAAAAGAAAGCTAAAACCGTAGAAGATATTATTTATGCAGAAGAGAAGTTAGGGGCTATTCAGGAAGAAATAGAAGTAGCACAAGGTCGATTGAAATACTTATCCAATAGAGTGATGTTAAGCACTATTCATGTAAAATTATATGAAGAAATTCCTTATAAAGTTTCAAAAGTAAAAACAGAAACTTTTGGTAGTAAATTTAAGAGAGCGATTTCCTTTGGGTGGACTTTTCTAGAGAATTTAGTGTTAACTCTAGTACATATTTGGCCAGTGATTTTAATAGGTGTTGTGGGATTTTTGTTATACAGAAAAAGAAAAAAGACTAAATTAGAGAATATTAACTAAATCTTCTTACAATGAAATTAGGTGCTTTTTCAATAAGTTTGGCTGTGAAAAGCTTAAAAAAATCAAAAGAGTTTTATGAAACATTAGGTTTTTCAGTATTCGCTGGAGAAATGGAACAAAACTATCTAATCATGAAAAATAAAAATTCGTTGATTGGTTTATTTCAAGGAATGTTCGAAAACAATATTCTAACATTTAATCCAGGTTGGGATGAAAACGCAAATAATTTAGAAGAGTTTGATGATGTAAGAACGATTCAAAAACACTTAAAAGAGAATCACATCAAATTAGAAAAAGAAACAGATGAAACTACAACTGGTCCTGCAAGTATTGTGTTTTTTGATCCTGATGGAAACACGATTTTAATAGATCAGCATTTATAAGATATACCATTAGTTACTCGCTACGTAAATTCTCCTGACTTTTATGGAGCGAGTAAAACTGGTTTATTAATGTTTTTTAGTAGCATCAAGTGATTTTCTAATTGTTTTAAAATCAAGATATATGCATTTGTAATATTTTCTTTCGTCAACATCTTTTTCACCCATGTCATAATCCCATTCTTCACCAATTCTTACTTGAGAATAATCACAATGCTCAAATAAGAAATTTTGTAGAATAAGCTTATTGTTTTTTATTAGCCCATTATACACGAAAACATAATTTTTTTTACCGTGCTTACCACAATTATCTGATGTGTGAATTACAAGTTCTTTTCCAACAGAGTTTGTATCCGTATTATGAAGAAAAACTGATTTTACTTCGGGTTCATTTCCGCAACCAGAACTTAATTCAAGTATTTTTAAAAGTTTATATTCTTGTTTAGTATCTGTAGGTTTTAATAAGAATCCAATAACAATAGGAGTTTCTTCGTATGTGTATGAGGCAAATGCTACTATACAGTTTTGAAAGTCTTTAAGTTTAAAAGCACCATGATGTAAATTAATTTTATCTCCTAAAATCCTTTTAACAAAAGTTTCTATATTTTCATTTTTCAACTGTGTATAGCTATTACCAAACGAAAATTTTTCATTTAAGTCATTCTTAAATTCTTTTACAGATGACAGGTCTCCATTATCAATGATATCTTGACTAAATGATGAAGAAATAAAAATCAGCTTTATACATATACAAAATAAGCGTTTTTTCATATGGGTTAAAATTTACTTACAGACAAAATTTTCGAGAAAATAACGTCTTTTCGAGGCACGAAGCGATCTGTTTATTGTACCCTATAATTTTATTTTTAATCGTTTTACTTCTCGAATTCTTTTCCTGTGTTATCAAGTTGTTCAAATAATTTATTATTAATATCATCTATGAATAGCTTCTCTATTTGCTTTTTACCATTAAAATACTGTTTGTTAGTTTTGTCTTCTTGACTATGAGTTGTTTTTGTAACTATATATTTTCCTGTTAAAAGGTTGTACGATTTATTTACATATCCGTCATTTAATCTATAGCTAGAATCGTATCCAATAATCTGTATTTTATTTCGATTAGCATTAAATCTTAATTTTAAAAACCTACCAAAAGCAGCAGTTCCATCTAAAAAATAACCATAGCTAAGCACATTTTTTTTAAGAGTTAAAGGTATTGGATAAATCGAAAAATCATAGTCATTTATGTAATCGACTTCAAATTGCTTATCTAAACTACTAACATAAATAAGTAATTTAACATCATTAAAAACTTCTTTATTAATTACAACTAAGGCATAATCATCTAAAGAATCACTATCAAATTTAAAAGCTATAGTGCTCATCATTCTTCCACTAGCAGGACTATTTGTTATTTTTTTATATCCTTCAGGAATTTTGAGATGCTGAGCAAAGCATAATTCACAAATAAAATAAAGCAAAGTGATTAATTTGAATTTCATGGTTTTACTTCTCAAATTCTAATAGTTTATTGTTTTTATAAAATATCATGTGCCATTTGATAAAAATATAATTAAAAAGAATGTGTTTGAAAATGAAATTCATTTTTGTAGATGAATAACGTATTTATGCATAAAAAATCACGTTTAAAACAGTTATGAAACAGTTTTAAACGTGATTATATTTTGTAATTAAGAGAATTATTTCTTAATCACTTTTTTAATCATAGATTTTCCATTTAGAGTAACTCTACAGAAATAAATTCCGCTAGCTAATCTACTTTGGATTTCATTTAATTTAAATTTATGAACTCCTGAATTTATCTTAGTGTCAACAATAGTTTGAGAAGTCCCATACACATTGATGAACTCAATTTTAATGAGCGTGTTATCATCAGAATTCGTTACTTCTACTACAGATTTCTCATTTAATGCATTAGGATAAATGAGCATTTCATTTGAAAGAAGTTTTGTGTTATCAGGAGCAACATTTCTAGATGAAAGTGTATTCGGATTTTGATCGTACCAAGTTCCGTTGTAATACCAACCTTCAGAACATCTAGATAAATCAGCAGTTTGAGAATTTCCATTATTACTAAAAATTACATTTGCACAATTCGTATCTGTAAAAGTATAACTATACCAACCGTTAGCTTCTGGTTGCATACTTTCTCCAGGCCAAGATGTAGTCAAATTCGATGGAGATGTGTTCCAGAAGTAAATTTCAGGATTACTAAAAGAATCCGATTTGAAATATACTTTTAAATCATTGCTATTTGGTTGTTCATCATACCAAGTTCCATTGAAATACCAACCATCTCCACAACGTTGTAAATCTGCTGTTTGATTTGCTCCATTATTGCTGAAAATTAAGTTGGTACAATCAATTCCATCAAAAGTGTAAGAAAACCAGCCATTACCAATATCAGTCATGTTTTCTCCTGGCCAAGATGTAGTTAAAGAAGCAGGACTCGTATTCCAGAAATAAATACTTGGATTTGTAAGATTTCCTTTATAATACACTGTCATACCACTCGATTGTTCAGTAAAAGTGTAAGTTTCTGAAATGATGTTTGAAGCCAAACCTTCTGCATCAAACGCGACTGCTTTTACGGTCGTGTTTGTAGTAATGGTTATCGGATCGTTATAAATTGGTGAAGAACTTGTTGGTGTAGAATCATCTAAAGTATATCTAATTACAGGGTTCGGATCACTACTATCTGTAGCAGTTAAACTAACTTCAACTGTTTCTCCTGTAGTGTATTCACCACCAACTGGACTTACAGATAAACTCGGAGCTTGATTTCCTGTTGTACATGGAACTGGCATTTGACTATCTAAGAACAAATCTTCTGTTTGTCCACCACATTGATTGATAATGTAATTTGTACTCAAAATTCCTGGTAATTCATATTTGTACCAGCCTTCACAACCTTCACCTAAAGGAGTCATTTCTACTCCAGGCCAAGCTACATTTGGTAATACGTTTGGTTCTTCTAACCAATAATAAACTTTAGGAACTTCGCCACAATCAGAAAAAGCATACAGTGTAAATCCATCAATTTCACCAATAGAGTATTTTCTAGTAATTACAGAAGATAATTCTCCGTTTGCATTCTGAGCTACGATTTGTACATCTACAGTTTCAGTAAAAGTTACATCGCCAGTATAAACTGTCCAATTGTTTAAATTATCTGTACTTAAGTTTAAGTCAGTAGTGTAATATATCGTCGGATTTGGATCTTCTTTATCTGTTGCTGAAGCAGTCATCGTGATAGCATCTGGATCATAACTACTTTCAGGTGTAACTGCTAATGAAGGACGATTTGTAGGATTTGTTTCTTCTATTAAGATGATTCCATTACTATGAGCATTGAAAGTTACAGATCCGTTTGATACTGTTGCTACAGCTTCTGTATAAAAATCACGTAATTCGGTTCCGTTAGGAAATAGAGAAGATACATTCACTGAAGTGTTACCAGATGCGCCTACAACAACTACAACTCTATCATCATTTAGTGTTCTTGAAAACGTATATGGACTACTAGATAATCTTTGGTGAGTTCCTCCACCAACAGCTAGGTGATTTCTTCTAAATTGTCCTAATCTTTGCCAGTGGTTTTGAACGTTGGTGTTTATGTTATTCCAGTTCATAAAAGAACGAGTTCCTTGGTGTGGATCACCACCTCTTGGACCTTCAGGTCTTCCAGTTTCATCTCCATAAAAAATTTGTACAGATCCAGGAGCTAATAGTAAACTAGTTCCTCCATTAATTAAGTTTCCTCTGTCAAATAAAGAAGTATCGTGAGAAGAAATATAACTTAAAGCATTCCAATCTGAAGCTGAATTGATCGAGTTTGCATAACTAGAATAAATATTTTCTAAATCGTTTATGTTTCCAGCTCTTCCTTGAAAATCAAAGTTGATTAAACCATCAAAACCATTATCAATATGATATTGAGATCTTCCAAATCCGTAGCCAAAATTTTCTCCAACCATCCAGAATGGTAAATCATCTATTTTTTTAGTCGGATTATTATTTTTCCAATCTTGCAAAGCAATTACAGCTTGTTCTTTTAAGATTCTCCACGATTCTCCTTCTACATGTTTTTCAGTATCAACTCTAAATCCATCAATTCCGTATTCTCTAACCCAGTCCGTTAACCATTTTACGAAGTGGTTTCGTACAGTTCTACGATATCCTGTTCTGTTAAAAAAATCATTTAATTCTGATTGTTCTTGAGCTAATTTGCTAGAAGACCATTTTCTAAGTAGAATAGGAGGTAATCCAACTTCAGAATTAGATTCGGTAAGGATATCGGGTAAACCAGCTAAAGTTTGTGTAAGCTCGCTTCCTCCTGGAGAAGGATATCCAGGTAATCCTGCACGCATCCAATCACCAGACCACCAATTTCCCCAGTTATTACAACCGTTGGAATAATTGATAAATAAATCGTGAATACTTGCCCAATTTTGACCGTTTGAAGGTCTCCAACCTTTCCAGCTATCGTTAGCGCAACCAAAATTGAATTCTTGCATGTCGTGTAAAGTATTGTAACCAACATGATTCATTACTACATCCATAACCAAACGAATACCTCGATTGTGTGCTGCATCTACAAAAGCTCTAAATTCATCTTCTGTACCAAAATTAGCATCCATTTCAGTCCAGTCTAATCCATAATAACCATGATATGCGTAATGTCTAAATTCTCCATTTTGTCCACCAGAAACCCATCCATGGATTTGTTCATACGGAGCAGAAAACCAAATGGCATTAACTCCTAAATCATCAAAATATCCTTCGTTGATTTTTTGAGTTAATCCAACGAAATCTCCTCCATAGAAATTACCAACTTCATCAAATCCATAATCATTTCCATTTCCATCTTTTCCTCTTCCATAAGATTGATCATTACTTGTTTTTCCGTTTTCAAAACGATCTTGAATTACAAAATATACAGTAGAGTTATCCCAACTAAAGGGTTTATCTCGGTTTTCGTTTTGCCCCACTACAAAAAGACTGAATAGCAAGAAAAAACTTATTAAAAGTGTTCTCATTTGTTTTAATTTTTAAATAAAAGGTTAAATAAAAAGAAGCTGTCTAAAAAGTATTTTAAAACGTCATTCTGAATTTATTTCAGAATCTCATTTATTTAATTGTCAGAAACTGAAACAAGTTCAGTCTGACGAAATAATTTCTCTATAGACGGTTTCTTCTATACTATTTTTTTATCACTTTTTTAATCATAGATTTTCCATTCAAAGTAACTCTACAGAAATAAATTCCGCTAGCCAAACGACTTTGAATTTCATCTAATTTAAATTTGTGAATTCCAGAATCTATTTTAGAATTAACAATAGTTTGAGATGCTCCATAAATATTGATAAACTCAATTTTTACAAGCGAATTATTTGTCGAATTCGTTACTTCTACCACAGACTTTTCATTTAAAGCATTTGGGTAGATTAATAAGTTATCTGAAATTATACCAGTGTTAGTAGTTATACTATTTCTTGAAGCAATATTCGGATTTTGATCATACCAAGTTCCATTATAATACCAACCATTAGTACATCTTGATAAATCAGCTGTTTGAGAATTTCCATTATTACTAAAAATAATATTTGCACAGTCTGTGTTAGTTAAAGTATAGCTATACCAACCATTAGCTTCCAATTGCATAGTTTCTCCAGGCCAACTAGTAGTTAAGTTTGAAGGTGAAACAGACCAGAAGTAAATTTCTGGATCACTAAAATTATCAGATTTAAAATATACTTTTAAATCATTACTTCCTCCTTGTTGATTTTCTGGATTTTGATCATACCAAGTTCCATTGAAATACCATCCATCACCACAACGTTGTAAATCTGACGTTTTATTTGCTCCGTTCTGACTAAAAATAAGGTTTGTACATCCCACACCATTTAAGGTATACGAATACCATCCGTTACCAATATCAGTCATACTTTCTCCAGGCCATGAAGTAGTTTGTGATCCCGGACTTGTATTCCAAAAATATACAGTAGGATTTGATAAGTTTCCTTTGTAATACACAGTCATTGAATCTGATGTGTCAGGGTTGTCTGGATTGTCAGGGTTATCTGGATTTGAATCCTTAGGATCAGTATCATACCAAGTTCCATTATCAAACCAACCATCTCTATCTCTAGATAAATCATCAGTTTTAGCATTTCCATTATCATTGAATAATAGATTTGTACTGGTTACACCATCGAAAATATATTCGTACCAATCTGTATTTCCAATTCTACTCATTTGCGGACCAGGCCAATTACTTGGTGGTAAAACATCAGGTGATTCACTCCAATAATGTATATTTACTTGAGACCAAGAGTTTGGTTTTTTAAAATATACATGTAATCCTTCAATTGGACCAATAACAAAAGATTTTGTAATTACATCAGAAGCGATTCCACTACTATCATATGCAATAGCTTTTATAGTTGTAGAGTTATTAATGGTAAATGAACCCGAATATCTAGTGCTAGATCTGCTAGGATTTGAATTATCGGTTGTATAAAAAATTTCTAAGTTTCCGTTTCCACCGAAAGCTTCCATAGAAATTTGTATTGGATCTTCAGATCTTGTGTTACTTGGATTAATATTTACAATCGGTTTACTTGGTCCGTTTACACAGTTTTCAAAATATCCACCACCACAAGGTCCTATTAAACCAGGTCCGTTTAACACATAAATACCCGCAGAACCAGAAGTTACAGAAAAATTGATTCTTCCACCAGAAGCAAAAACTTCTCTACCAGTTACTGCGTCTCTGTAAACACCATCACGAACACCAGAAATTGAAAATGATGCACCACCGTCTTTAGCTAAACCTACAACAACTTCACTGTTTCCATGAACTCTTTTGTACGAAACTGCATTTCCAGGAGCTTCTTTCCATTCCCAATTTCCTTTTTGTAAAGCAGGAATAGCACGACGCATTGCATTTAACTTTTTAATTTGCTGGTAGATTTTATGATTTGGAGCTTGATCCATCACATCACCATAATAGGCTCTACCTGTTTTATCAATAGATTCTTGAATACCAGCTGCATTATGAATATCAGCAAATTCTCCAGCTTTAAAACGCATTTCAGTTCCGTAATATACTGTAGGAATTCCACGCCAAGTAAACATAAAGTTCATACAAGCCGCTAAGTTCTCATCTGTACCACCATAACGTCTGTTCCAGTCATTGTTTGGACCAAAATCATGGTTATCTAACCATGTAACTAATGTTGACGGATCACTATATAAATTATCATATCTAGCTGCAGCTTTTACTGTAGGAAACGATTGACCTTCTTCAAAAGTTCCGTGAAAAGTAGCTTCACCATAAAAATCGATTACGGCTAAATCTAAAGGAGCAGAATTATTCACAGCACCACGCCAAGTATAATAGTGAGGATTTGTTTCTTCCACTGGATGTAACTCATGTCTTTTTTGAGCTACTTCTCCAAAAATGAATAAATCAGGATTTATAGCTTTAAAAGCATCAAAGAAATATAAAACATCTTCTTTACTCATATGTTTTAACGTATCCCAACGGAAAGCATCAACTCCCATTTCAATATACTTTCTGTAGGCATTTACTAAGTAATCTCTTACTTTTTGACTTCCAGTATTTAAATCTGGAGTATCTCCTGCAAGCGCTCTGTTTTGTAAGTTTTCAACATCGTCAAATCCTTGTGCAAAACCGTTTCCTGAGTGATGATACCAATCAGGATCACTAGTATCAACATAACTTTCTTTTCCTGGAAAATTATAAGCTGCTAAGTTTTGATTATATGGAGCTGGCATCTTTGCAAGATTTGCTCTACTCCAAATTAATCCGTCGTCTGGATTTGGTGTAATTCCATCATATTCCCAGTTCGGATTATCATCCGCAGCCCAAGGTTTTGTTGGATCTGTGTTGTACTTAATCTCAGCAACATCTTTAATTCCAAATCGTCCAGCATGATTCGTAACTACATCAAGAACGATTTTCATATCTCTTGCATGAACTTCATTAATTAAATCTTGAAAAGTAGCACCTGGAGATTCTAATCTTGGATCAACTTTAGTGAAATCCCAAGCATGATAACCATGATAATCTAACGGACTTCGATTATGTACAATAGGAGTTACCCAAATTGCTGTGAAACCTAAATCTTTAATGTAATCTAATTTTTCAATTAGACCTTTAAAATCACCACGCCAAGTTACATCGTTTGGATCTGTGATACTTGGATTGATGTCTGGATCAGGATTGTATGAAGACCATTCTGTGGGAGCATTATTGTTGGGGTCTCCATCATTAAATCTACTGGTAAGTAGAAAATAAATTGTTTCTTCTCTAAAATCAACTTGAGAGTAAACATTACTAAAAGTCAATGTGGCAATCAACAAAGCCACAAAACTTAATTTTTGGTAAGTTTTTTTCATGAATAATAGGGTTTGTTTGTAATAAATTGAAGGTTGATAAAAATGTAATTATCTGCAGTATTAATTACATTTTCGACAATTTAGTTATTATTTATTGCCTTTTATTCAGTGGTGAGAATCGAAATCGATTTCGTGTTGATAAATAATTAAGATATTTTATTTCATGATAAAAAAGTCAAAGAAATTACTTTTGGTCATTAAGTTTCCAATTGTAATTCATGTATTTTATCTCGGTATCTGATAGCACTTTTACGTTTGAGTATTTGTTAATAAAAGTGATGATGTCTCCCATATTGAAATCTTCTGGATACCATTCAAAAACTTTAGATATTTCTATATCAGTATTTGAAATTTTATTTTTTGTAGTATCATTAATAAACTGTTTGGTGAGCTGCTCTAAGTTTTGATCGATGTTAGTTTCTGTAAAGGCATAGTTAACGAATTTTGGTCCTGAATAACTTGCTGCGTTTAATCCTACATGTATACGCCCATCATTAAATTGTTTTCTTATTATCCCATGTTCAATTTCATTCAATGTATATACTTTACCACCAATTTTTGCGAAACGATAATTCCAAGCGTCTTTTCCGTCTACTTTTATAAAAGTTATACTGTTACTTATGGTATTTGTAATAACAAAACTAACAGCATTATTAGAGTTTTGTTTTTTTTCAATATCAACTTTCTTCTTAGGAGGGTAATTATCTATTATTATTTTAATAGTGTAAGCATTATATGCATTTATCCAAAATGCTTTTCTTTTATTTTCACTCCAGTCTTCTGTTGGTATTGTATTCGATAAATATTCTAAATACGTATTTAAATCATCTGGGTTTTCTTGAATTGACTTATAATTTATCTTTCCTTGATTATTTACATTTTTTTTCAGGATAGTATCATAACTTTCAGTTTGACTAAATAAGGTGTTTGTAATAAGTATAACTGATGCAATGAAAATGATTTTTTTCATAATTAAGAATTTTTAGTTAGTCAATCTACTGACTCTAATATACTTAATTATTAATGAGAATATTATATCGAGCACTAAAATTTTAATTTAGATTTTATTTCTTTAAAAAAATAAAACGAGTAGTTATAAACTACTCGTTTCTAGGAATTATTTTTATTTAGGGTATTTATTTCTTATTTGTCGTTTAAGCTCCAATCGTATTCTAAATAAGAAACTTTAGCGTTATCATTAACCTTAGTTTTAGAATATTTATTGATGTAATCTACTAAAGTAGTATTTGATGTGAAATCTTCTTGATACCATTCAAATATTTTTGAAACTTGAATTTCAGTTAAAGAGATTTTATTTTTTGAGGCATCATTTATAAAGTCACTCATTAAACTCTCTAACTTTTGGTCGATATTTTTTGCAGTAAATGCATAGTTAGGGAATTTTGGACCAGATACAGAACCAGCATTTACTCCTACATGAATTCTTGCATCATCATGCCATCTTCTTAAAATTTTGTGTTCAATGTAATCTAATGAGTATGTTTTTTTTCCAACTTTAGCAAATGGAAGTTTCCAAGCATTTCTACCTTTAATTTTTATATCAGTTAATTTTTTTAAAGGATAACTATCTATAATTAATTTTATAGTATAAGCATTGTATGCGTTCATCCAAAAAGCTTTTGCTTTTTTAGAAGACCATTTTTTTGTTGGAATTGTAGCTTCTAATTGATTTAAGTAGATATCTAATACTGCTTTATTTTTTCTTAAACCTTTGTAGTCTAACATTCCGTCAGAAGTAACATAAGTTTTTAATAAAGCATCGAATACTTCGTTAGATTGAGACTGAGCACTGTATGCTAATGCGCTGAATAGTAAAGTAATAAATAGTTTTTTCATTTTGTATTAATTTGTCCTCAAGGGGAATTTATTTACAATGATTAAGACGTGATAAAAAGCATCTCATTACATAAACCGAATAAAAAAAAATTAAAAAAGAAATAAAAAGTGTTAAAATTTAGTCTTTTTTTTATTCCATAAAATCTATTTTTTCGAGTACAAACCAAGGTTTTTATTTTATTTAAAATGTTAACAAAGAGTAAACTAATTAAATTGTAGACTTTTTTGAGTAGTCACTCGAGTTTTAAATATGTTTTGTTTAATCTTTTTGTTAAAAAGTTAAAAATAATTGTATTTTATTTATAATTTTGAGTAAATAATTGTATTATTTATCTATAATTTATAGATTTGTTAAAGAGTAATTAACCAACTATAAACCCTTCAAAAATGAAAAAAATCTTTTTCAAAGTGGCTTTTTTTGCCACAATTTTTCTGTGTGCAAATGTTTCTCTTGCACAAAAAGCATTTAAAATTGGAGACGAATTTAATTCTGATATTAAAGTGACAAAAAGTTATCAGAAATTAAAAGAATTGAACTTAAAAACTGTCGATGGAAAGCCAGAAATGGTCTTTAAAAAGGAATTTTATTCTCAAAATTCTTCTTACGTAAAGTTGTATTTTAAAGATTTTGATTTAGCTCCTGGTGACTATGTTGAAATCACAGGTATGAATTCAAATGAAAAAATTATCTATGGTGGTAAAGGAAAAATCGTTGATAGTGATATGACTATGATAAGTGATTTCTGGTCAAAAGTTTTATTTGATGATAAAGTAGAAGTTAAACTATATTCTTACGGAAAGATTGACAATCAAAAAGGTTTTGAAATTTCAAGAGTGGCCTATGGATATAGCAACGAAAAACTTGCAGAAATTTTTGATAGAAACAAATCTTTACAAAGCAAGGCAATATGTTCAGGTGATAATAAAGAGCAAATTGCTTGTTACCAAGGAACAGAAATGTTTGAGAAAGCTAAAGCTGTTTGTCGTTTAATTATTAACGGTAGTAGTAGTTGTACAGGTTGGTTATTAGGAAGTGAAGGTCATTTAATGACCAATAATCACTGTATTGGTTCTTCTTCTGCTGCTCAAAACACAGATTTTGTTTTTAATTTTCAAAATACAAATTGTTCTGGAAGTAGTGCAGCAAGTTCTGATGTTGTAGCTTCTTCTTCAACTTTTATTAAAACAAGTTCTAGTTTAGATTATACTTTAGTTAGATTACCAACTAATCCAACCGCAACTTACGGATTCTTAAGTTTAAGCTCTGTTTTACCTTCAGCAGGTGATAGAATATATATACCACAGCACCCAGGAGGAAGAAGAAAAGAAATTTCTGTAAATACAGATAATGGTTTTTCTACAGTGAATTGTGTTGGTAATTGCGCAACGCCACGAGTACCACAAAAAACAATTAACTATTTTGCTGATACTGAAGGAGGAAGTTCTGGATCTCCTGTAATTGATTTTAATTCTCATTTAGTTTTAGCAATTCATAATACAGGTGAATGTCCTAATGGTTCATTTGGTAGAAGTGATGATTTAATTTCTTCTATTGGTAATGATATGCCAAATGACGGTGTAGATGGAAACGGTGGTGGAGGAAATCCACCAAATCCAACTCAATGTACTTCTACTGTAAATTCTTTTCCATACGGAGAGAGCTTCGAATCTAATGTTGGTTGGACTCAAGCAACTGGAGACGATGGAAACTGGGTTAGAGATGCTTCTGGTACTCCATCTTCTGGAACAGGACCAAGTGCGGGAGCTGACGGTAATTTCTATCTATTTTTAGAAGCATCTACAAATGGAAGTACAGGTCAAATTGGTTCTAACGCAATAGCAATCTTAGAAAGTCCTTGTTTTGATCTTTCTAGTTTATCTTCAGCAACTTTTTCTTTCAGTAATCATATGTTTGGAACTAGTGTTGGTTCTTTACGTTTAGAAGCTTCTACAGATGGAGCTACTTGGACTAGTTTATGGAATGATTCTGACAATAAAGGAAATCAATGGAATAGTGTTTCTGTTAATTTAAGCAGTTATTTAGGACAAAGTGAAGTAAGATTACGTTTTGTAGGAACAACAGGTACTAGCTGGTCTAGTGATATAGCAATAGATGATTTATCATTAACTGCTGGAGGTGGAGATACTAATCCACCAGCTTGTGCAGCTTTAGATTTTAATGATTTTTCAATTACTTCATTTTCAAACCAAGATTCTGATGGAAATTTTTCTGTAGCTAATTCTGGGACATCTTTAACGTTAACAAATAATACTTGGAAATATCTTCCAATGAATTATACAGTTACCGCAAACACTGTAATTGAATTCCAATTCTCAAGTACATCTCAAGGTGAAATTCACGGAATAGGTTTTGAAGATGATAACTCATTAACTTCTACTCGTTACTTTAAATTACATGGAACTCAAAATTATGGAGTTACCAATTTTGATAATTACACAAACGGAACTGTAACATATACTATACCTGTAGGAAGTTCTTATACTGGTAATATGGATCGTTTAGTATTTATTAATGATAATGATGCAGGTTCAGGAAATAACTCTACATTCTCTAACGTTAGGATTTATGAAGGTTCTTGTGAAAACGCTAATGTAGTTGTTGCAGAATCTTTCGGAACAAGAGTAGATGTATTAGGAGATGAAGATGAAGATTTGTTTACGGCTGTTGAGGTTGCGCCTAATCCATTAAAAAGAGGAAGTGCTTTACAATTATTTGGTCCTGATAGAAGTTTAAATAATGCGTCTTATGCTGTGATAAATATGTTAGGGCAAGTTGTTAAAAAAGGAAATGTAACATCAAGTAAAGTCATACAAACAAGTGACCTGAATACAGGAGTTTATATTCTGAGAATAGAAAATAAATCTATAGTAACTAAAAAGAAATTTATTATCAATGAATAATAAATAAGTAGTATAATTATTAATTGAATTGACTAGAAAACCCTCTTGAAAATCAAGAGGGTTTTTATTTTGTTCTTAAAATTAAATACTAAAATCTATAAGTCAAAACCGATGTTAACTCCTAGCTTATTAGCGATTAATTTATTAATTCTTTGTTTTACTTCCGGAATTCTAACACTTTCTAAAACAGTATTTGCAAAAGCATACATTAAAAGAGCCTTAGCTTCTTTTTTTGGAATTCCTCTTTGTTGCATGTAAAATAATGCTTGATCGTCTAATTGACCGATTGTACAACCATGAGAACACTTTACATCGTCAGCAAAAATCTCTAATTGAGGCTTTGCATTTATAGTTGCTTTATCACTAATTAAAACATTATTATTTTGTTGATAAGCATTTGTTTTCTGAGCTTCTTTCTCAACGACTACTTTACCATTAAAAACTCCTGTAGAACGATCACCATAAATTCCTTTATAATCTTGATGACTTTCACAGTTTGGCTCAATGTGATGTACTAATGTATGATGATCAACATGTTGTTTACCTTCAAGAATAGTAATTCCTTTTTGAATAGAATTAATATGTTCTCCTTTTTGGTAAAAGTTTAAGTTATTTCTAGTAATATTTCCTCCGAAAGAGAAAGTATGTACAGAACAAACACTCTCTTTTTGTTGTTCTATATAAGTGTTATCAACTAAAGAAGCATTAATGTTATCATTCTGAATTTTGTAATAATCTACATTTGCATGAGTATCAACAAAAATTTCAGTTACAGAATTCGTTAATACTGTATGGTCAGTTAAACTTTGATGACGCTCAATAATTTGTACATGAGCATTTCTATCAGCAACAATTAAGTTACGAGGTTGTACCATAGTTGCATTTTCTGCTCCAGTAGTAAAGTTGATAATTTGTATAGGTTTTTCTACTTCAACGTTTCTAGGAATATGAATGTAAGCACCTTCGTTAGCAAATGCAGTATTTAACGATGTTAAATTGTCTTCTTTTGCTATTTTATTGAAATAGTTTTCTATTACAGGTTTATATTTTGCCTTATCTAAAGCCGATGATAGTAAGCAAACATCGATATTATCGTGAGTAGTTTCAGATAAAAAAGAACTATATTTTCCATCTATAAATACGATTTTATACGTATCGATATCGTGTATGAAATATTTCTTTACATCTGCTAATTCAACAGCTTTTTCAGCTTTAGGAAATAAACTATAATCTTCCTTTAAAACTGAATTTAAAGAAGTGTATTTCCATGCTTCTAATTTTTTCGTAGGGAAACCTAACTTTTCAAAATTTTGAAGCGCTTTTGATCTAATATCATGAACATCAGAATTCACATCCAATCCATTTTCAAAAGCAACGTATGATGATATTAATTTGTCTTTTAATTCCATTCTCTAGTGTTGTTTTTCAAATGAATTATGAGTTCACTTCTTCCTTAATCCAATCGTATCCTTTAGCTTCTAATTCTAAAGCTAAAGAAGCATCTCCAGTTTTAACGATTTTACCATCGTGTAAAACGTGTACATAATCTGGCACGATATAATCTAATAAACGTTGGTAATGCGTGATAACTATAACAGCGTTGTCTTTAGATTTTAATTTATTTACACCATTTGCAACAATTCGTAATGCATCGATATCTAAACCAGAATCTGTTTCATCTAAAATCGCTAATTTAGGCTCTAACATTGCCATTTGAAAAATCTCATTACGTTTCTTTTCACCTCCAGAGAAACCTTCGTTTAAAGAACGAGATAAGAATTTACGATCAATTTCTAATAATTCAGATTTTTCACGAATTTTTTGTAACATTTCTTTAGCAGGCATTTCTTCTAAACCTTGTGCCTTTCTTGATTCGTTGATAGATGTCTTAACAAAATTTGTTACGGTTACTCCGGGAATTTCTACAGGATATTGGAATGATAAAAATACTCCAGCGTGTGCTCTTTCCTCAGGTGCTAATTCACTAATATCTTCACCTTCCAATTCAATAGTTCCAGAAGTTACCTCATACTCTTCTTTACCTGCAATAACAGAAGCCATTGTACTTTTTCCAGCTCCATTAGGTCCCATAATTGCATGTACTTCTCCTGCTTTTACTTCTAAATTCAATCCTTTTAAGATTGATTTTTCTTCTACTTCTGCGTGTAAATTTTCTATTTTTAACATTGTATATGCTATTAATTGTCAGTGTTTATTTCTTAATTATTTTATGACTCACAACGTTTCCATTATCTAAATAACTATTTAAAATGTAAACATTGTTTGGTAATTCATCTGTTCTAATAACATTAGATTCAGAGGATTTTATCAATTTTCCGTTTAAAGCAAAAATATCTAATTTATTAACTTTAGATAATGCTGCTTTTACTTCAACAATATCTTTTATCGGATTTTCAAAAACGATTTTTTGTGTTTCTATATCTTTTGTAGAAGCTGTTGAGAATACCAATGTATATTTTGAGGAAAAATGTTCAACGTTATCACTTGCATATTGGTTTTTACCAGTTACAATGAGATAATCTTCTCTTAAATGTAAGTTTATAGCAAACTGGGTGAAAGTCGTTGGTTCTATAAAAATTCCATTATCAGCAAAATTAGTATTTGTTGAAGCGTCAACTGAATTAAAAGAAAGGATTTGTGTATCCAAAGTATCAAATTTAATTCCTAACACGTATAAACTTTGATTCAACAGTTTTAAGTTAGTTAAATAATAATTATCAACAGTTTTTATTCCTGATGTTCCAAAATTATTATCTAATTCTCCATTAGAGTTATACTTATATATTTCAGAATATGTGTTCGCTCCAATATTACCAATAGTCATAAATAAGTTATTTTGAGCTTCATTAAAAGTAAAGTATCTGCCAGAAGTATCACCACTTCCTGTAAATAAAATACCGTTTGTCCCAAAATCTGTATCTAAAGTTCCATCAGTATTGTGTTTAGATATGGTTAAAGTAGAAAAACTTGAATCAGATCCTACAATAACAAACTCATTAGATTCTGTTACATAGAATTCATTAATAAAATTATCTATACTAATAATACCTCCAGAACCAAAAGAAGTATCAAAATCACCATTTAGATCAAGTCTTTTTATTCCGTATTGGTCACTTGAAGTTGCCCCTGAATAATTTACTCCAACATATATATAATCATCTCTAAAAAAATATCTAAGATTGATATATTTCGGATCTATTTCCTTTTTTCCGTTATTACCAAAACTCGTGTCATTTACACCATTAGGAGTAACTTTTACTATAAAATTTTTATCCAAGTTAAAATCTTGACCAGTAAGAAAAATATTTCCATTACTATCAATAAAAGTATCTAAGCCATTGTCATCATCAATATCAGAAGTATAAATACCGTTATTACCAAAACTCGTATCGATTTCTCCTTGACTTGTGTATTTAATTATAACTGATTCGTGACTACTCGTAGTTTCGTTGTATTTTAATACTGACATTAATAAGCTACCATCAGCTAATAAAATAGATCTAGTAGGGTCATTAGTTGTTTTAGAAGAAATAACTGTAACTCCATTATCTCCATAATTATTATCAATATCTATCGATTGACTAAAAACATTTAGACTAAAATTAAGTAATAAAAAAGAAAATAATATTTTTTTCATTTTTTGTAATTGAACTGCTATTTTTTAATTATTTTTTTCCTAATGATATTTCCATTTTCTAAATAACTATTTAATATGTAGATATTACTAGGTAAATTTTTTGTTTCTATAATGTTTGACTTAGAAGATTTTATTAATCTTCCATTTAATGAAATTATATCTAATCGATTAATTTGAGATATTGTAGATTTTACTTCAATTTTATCTTTAATCGGGTTTTCAAAAACGATTTTTTGTTTTTCTATTTCATCTATTGAAGCGGTAGCATTTGATAATTTATATTTTTTAGAAAAATGCTTTGTTGGGTTTGTACCATTCTGTATAGTTTTACCTACTATTATCAAAGCATTTTCAGAAGGAAATATACTAATTGAAAATTCTTTAGTAGTATTTAAGTTTTCAATGTAGGTACCATTATCCTCAAAAGAGCTATTAATTGTCCCATCAAAATTCAAAGAAGCTATATGGGTATCAAAAGATTTAAAGTTTAGTCCATGGATATATAATTTATCATTTAGTTCTGTAAATGATTCTTGAACAAAAACGTCTTCAATAACTACCGTACTATTTGTGCCAAAATCCATGTCTTTTTCACCGCTATTTGCATCAAATTTATATATGTTGGTTTTTATTTTAGTTTCACCATTTACTTCTTCAAAAGAGGTTAAACTAACATATAAAGCATTATTAGATGCTTCATGATAATTTAAATATCCTTCTTTATCAAATAGAACTTGACCATTATTCCCAAAAGAATTATCAATATTACCTTTAGGAGATATTTTTATAAATCCTAATGTTCCGCTTTCATACTTTTGGCTTAAAATAAAATCTCCATCATTTAATTTAAACATTCTACCCTCATAAGGAACAGATAAAATACCGTTATTACCAAAAGTATTGTCTATACTTCCATTAGATGTATACTTTTTTAAAATTCTGATTTGTGGATCATCTTTTTTAACAAGTCCTACTATTATACCTTCGTCATATGCTATAACTCTTCCGTTTTTAGAGTTTTCATATTGATCATCAACAGTTATTAGATAACCATTAGTACCAAAACTAGTCTCTAAAACACCTTCACTATTTAATTTGACGATAGCATTCTTGAAAGGAGATAGATATAAATAGATATTTTCACTTTCATCTAAAAATAGCTCTATTCCGTTATCATCGTATAATACACTAGTGTTTTCTAAATCTATATCAAGAACATAAACTCCATTGTTTGCAAATGAAGTATCAATACTTCCATCTGGTTTATATTTAACAATTACTTCTTCATGTTTATCTTCAGCCTCTAAATATCTTGAAGTAGAAACTAATAAACTTCCATCATTTAATTGTTTAGAATATGGTTGAACAGACGTGTTTGAAGTGGATAAAATTTCAGTTAATCCATTTACTCCATAATCTGTGTCAATTTCTATTGATTGACCAAGAATATTTAGGATAAAAAACATTGATGACAAAAGGGACAATGTTTTTTTTATATAATTGTTGAATTTATACATGTTAGTAAGAATTATCCTACACTTCCTTCTAAAGAAATTTCTAATAATTTTTGTGCTTCTACAGCAAATTCCATCGGTAATTTGTTTAACACTTCTTTACTGAATCCATTTACAATAAGTGCAATGGCTTTTTCAGTATCGATACCACGTTGATTACAGTAGAATAATTGATCTTCACCAATCTTACTTGTAGTTGCTTCGTGCTCTATTTGAGCTGTTTTATTTTTAGCTTCAATATAAGGGAATGTGTGTGCTCCACATTCATTACCCATTAATAAAGAATCACATTGAGAAAAATTTCTTGCATTTTCTGCTCTAGAACCGATCTGAACTAAACCACGATAACTATTTTGTGATTTACCAGCAGAAATACCTTTAGAAATGATAGTTGACTTTGTATTCTTACCTAAGTGAATCATTTTTGTTCCTGTATCTGCTTGTTGGTAATTGTTAGTTACTGCAATTGAATAAAATTCCCCTACAGAGTTATTACCTTTTAGTACACAACTTGGATATTTCCATGTTACAGCAGAACCTGTTTCAACCTGAGTCCAAGAAATCTTAGCGTTTGTTTCACATAAACCTCTTTTTGTTACAAAGTTGAAAACTCCACCTTTTCCTTCAGCATCACCAGGGAACCAATTTTGAACCGTAGAGTATTTAATTTCTGCATCATCCATTGCAATTAACTCAACTACAGCTGCGTGTAATTGATTTTCATCACGTTGAGGTGCAGTACATCCTTCTAAGTAAGATACATAACTGCTTTCATCAGCAACTACTAAAGTTCTTTCAAATTGTCCTGTTCCGCCTTCATTAATTCTGAAGTACGTAGATAATTCCATCGGACAACGAACTCCTTTAGGAATATAACAGAAAGATCCATCAGAGAAAACCGCTGAGTTTAATGCAGCATAAAAGTTATCTGTCGGAGGAACTACAGAACCAATATATTTCTTTACTAATTCTGGATGCTCTTGAATAGCTTCTGAAATAGGCATGAATATGATGCCTTTTTCAGCTAAAGTTTCTTTAAAAGTAGTAGCTACAGAAACAGAATCCATAACGATATCAACGGCAACATTAGCTAAACGTTTTTGTTCTTCTAAAGAAATACCTAGTTTTTCGAAAGTAGCTAGCATTTCTGGGTCTACTTCATCTAAACTATTTAATTTTGGTTTTTGCTTAGGTGCAGAATAATATGAGATATCTTGGAATTGAGGCTTTTCGTAGTTAACATTAGCCCATTCTGGCTCTTCCATTTCTTGCCAAATTCTAAAAGCTTCTAATCTCCATTCAGTCATCCATTCAGGTTCGTTCTTCTTTTTAGAAATAGCACGAACTATGTCTTCATTAAGTCCTTTTGGAAATTTTTCACTTTCTATATCAGTATAAAAACCATATTCATATTCTTTGGTTTTTAACTCTTCTCTTAAATCGTCTTCTGTATATTTACTCATCGTCAAGTTTTCAGTTGTTGGAATGAATGTTATAGAGAGAAGCTTTCTCCACAACCACAAGTTCTATTAGCATTTGGATTGTTAAATACAAATCCTTTACCGTTTAAACCACCAGAATATTCTAAGGTAGTTCCTACTAAGTACAAGAAACTCTTTTTGTCAACAATAATTTTTACGCCATTATCTTCAAAAAGTTTATCATTTTCTTCTTGTGAATTATCAAATTTTAAATCGTAAGAAAGTCCTGAACAACCACCGCTTTTAACGCCAACACGTACAAAGTCGTTTGTAGCATCAAAACCATCTTCGGTCATTAATTGAACAACTTTCTTTTTAGCTGTGTCTGAAACTTTTATCATACTTTAAATTGATTAAGTCTAAATTGAATGCAAAGATAAATACAAAATGTCATATTATCCTATTTTTAGAATGAATATGATCTATGCAACTATAATGTTTAACTATTTTGTCGAAAAAGTTTAATAGTTATTTCTGAAAATCAGGATTATTTATGAATTCAGTATCCGAAAGTGTTAGAAGAAATGCTTTTAAGTCGGCTTTGTCTTTATCTGTTAAGCGTACTCCACCTTGAGCAACTTTTTTCATTAGTGGATCTATAGTAGGAGAGTTTTTTAAGCCTTCTGAATAATGATTAATTACTTCTTCAAGTGTGGCAAAACGTCCATCGTGCATGTATGGAGCGGTAAATGCTAAGTTTCGTAGTGATGGAGTTCTAAATTTTCCGTTATCATTAGGGTCACCAGTAATAGCACCCAAACCTAAATCTGTGAAGTTTTCATCTAATCCGTTATTGTGGAATTTATTGTTAGTCCATAGTGGATTGTTTTCGCTTCCATGACAATGGAAACAGTCTCCTCTGCTTTCTTCCATAAAAACATTAAAACCATTTTGTTCTTCAGGAGTAAGTTCAACTTCATTGTTTAGAAACTTATCAAACTTAGAATTTCCAGAAATTAAAGTTCTTTCAAACTGAGCAATAGCTTTAACCACTAAGTTTGAATCTATTTCAATATCACCGAATGTTTCTTTAAATAATAGCGGATATTCATTGTGGTTTTTAAGTTTTGTAGCTATAACTTTCCAGTCACTATTCATTTCTAAAGGATTAGTAACAGGTTCGAATGCTTGCGCTTCTAAACCAAATTCTTTACCATCCCACGCAAAACGTTCATCAAAATTCCAAGCTAAATTAAATAATGGCATAGAATTACGAGTTCCAATTTTATTATTTACTCCTTCGCTAAACCGTAAATTGTCTGTAAATGATTTTTTTGGATCATGACAAGAAGCACAAGATGTAGAGTTGTCTGAAGATAAAATAGGATCGAAAAATAATTTTTTACCTAATCGAATTCCTTCTTTAGTTGTTGGATTTGTACTTGGGATTATAGGGGCAATAAGTTTATCACTAAATAATTTAGGTGTTTTGAGTGAAACAGGAACTGGAGTATATGTTTCTTGTTCTTCATTAGTGTCTGAAGAACAAGAAATAAAAATAGATATTATAAAAACAAATATGTAATTACGAATCACTATCACTGCTTAAACTAAAAACTGTAGCGCCATTAGCATTCATTAAAATTTGCGCATCGAAATTAGGCATTAACATCTGGTTTAATGTGTTTAAATCCCAAGTATTAGGATCTTCAAACCATTGGTTAATGTCAACATTTACGTTGATGATAATATCACTATTGGTAACTTCAATATCTGTTAATTTAACAGCGATAGATGTATCTTGATATACGGGATTTGCTGGATCTATAATATTTGCAGCTTTAATAGCATGATAATTAAATCCAGAAGGTGTTGTAGTCGTAGTGCTTGAATATTTTCCATCAAACTGCATGTAATGATATCCACCTCCTAACATTGCAGGTACATTAAAGTTAGCAGAATTTAAATCTGCATATTCTCCGTCTTTGTTATCTTCATCAGTAAAACCAAATGTAAAGTCTAAACTGTAAGTTCCGTTGAGTACAGTTTTGTCGGTTTCAAAAGTTAGGTTTTGTTCCTCACCAAGATCAATAAGTAAATAATCAGATAAATTGGTTTCATTATTATTAGCGTCTACTAACTTAATATTAGACAAAACATATCTATAACGTTCAATACTAACTTTGTCTTCATTTCTAGTTTCAAACTTTTCAGTATTAAAATCAGCTTTTGTAACAACTGTGTCATCCCACTTATGAACAAAGTTTATTGTGATTTTTTTACTTTGTAAAGTGTCATCTTCATTGCTAGAACAAGAGATGAAAAGTAAAAGAGTTATTAGTGAAACTATTATTTTATTCATTATTTATTTGATTTTAACTATTAATAGGTCAGAAAAACCTTTGTTTTCTGAAATGTCTATATCGTTACTGTTACTTTCTCCTACAGCAACAATGTTTTCATTATCTAATTCAATAACATCGTGAAGTAGATCTATATTGCTTCCGCCTATAAATTTTTGCCAGATTGTATTTCCTTCAGATGATATTTTTAAAATCCAAGCATCGTTTTGCCCGTTGTTAGAAAATTGATTATCTGTACTTCTAGAATTTCCAACTAAAATGAAATTTCCGTTTTTGCTAGGTGAGATTGAAGTTCCATCGTCGAAATTTGTACCACCATAAGTTTTTTCCCAAATAATATTTCCATTAGTAGAAATTTTAATAATCCAAAGGTCTCCACCTCCGTTATTAACTGAGATATTTTTATCAGAACTTCTAGTATTTCCAACACATATAAAATTACCGTCGCTAGTTTTAGTAAGTTTAGCGGCTTTATCTATTTGTGAACCTCCAAGATTCTTTTCCCAGATCAATTTCCCTGTGCTATCAATCTTTATAATCCAGAAATCATAATCACCTTTTGGGTCAGAAATATCTGTGTCTGAGCTGTCGGAAGTTCCTAAAATGATAAAATTATTATCTTCAGTTTGAATAACGTCTAGAGCTGTGTCAGTAAAAGTTCCACCGAAAAATTTTGTCCATTCAGTGTTTCCTGAAGCATCCAATTTAATTGCCCAGAAATCTCCACCTGCATGTCTATTTATAAGTCTAGAATTTCCTTGTCCTCCAGATGACGTAACATCTAATTCCCCAACAATTAAAAAACCATTATCAGAAGTTTGAATTACAGATGTTCCAAAATCATTACCAAGAAATCCAAAAGTTTTTTTCCAGCTAATATCGCCAGAAGGAGAAAGTTTAATAAACCAAAAATCTGAGTTTCCTTCGTTTTGGCCTACATCGCCATCGTTACTTTTACTAAAACCAATTAAGGCAAATCCATTATCGTTAGTTTGTATGATAGCGTTTCCTCTATCATCTTTAGAGCCACCATATGATTTTTGCCATTGTAAATTATCGTTTGCGTCGTATTTAAGAACTAAAAAATCTGAATCATTTGTAGTTCTATTCATTACATCACCATCGGCACTGTCTACATAACCTAAGATGGCATAACCAGAGTCATTTGTCGCTACAATTGAATTTCCAATTTCATTTCTTGTTCCGCCAAAAGTCTTAGTAAAATCTAGTTCTCCTAGAAAAGTAGGAGTAGGATTAGTAATCACCCCCGAGTCATTATCACTTCCACAAGAAAGGAAAATCGTGAAAATACTTAAGATTAATATGTATCTGAATTTAATCAACCGTTACTTACCTAATAATTAGTTTTTTTCCTACTGTATTATTAATTTTTACGATATAAATACCACTGGATTGACTTGATAATGGTATGGTAAAGTTTTTAGAGTTGATGTTTTTCTTTTGAAACACTTTTTTTCCTAAAATATTAAATACTTCTATAGTTTCTATAGGAGTATTACTTGATACTATCCTAGGATCTACACGTGTAGGATTTGGTGTTATATTAAAGCTATTTGCGGTTTTCGTAACTGGATCTATAGATAGTGTTCCACTTTTTCTAACAACAAACAAACCGTTATCAATATCATTAATTATAATATTTCCGCTAGGAAAATAAGGGTAAACACTCCAAGCACCATTAGAAACATTAGAATTACTAGTTGGAAATGTGTCGAAAAAACCAACTTCAGTCATTGAGTTGGTTGAAGCACTTATGTTTGTGATGTCTAGTACTCGCATTCCAGCAGCATAACTTGCCATAAAGTATTTATTACCTTTTACATATCCATTATGGTCAATAGCATTAGTTGGACCGAAATAAGTTGAAGAAAGTCGTGGGTTGTCTAAGTCAGTTAAATCAAATACGAGCGTTCTTGTATTTAAGCCAAAATTACTTTCATCGGTTTCATCTCCTAAAATAAAATATCTTTGATCTTCCGTAAACCATCCTTGATGCGTATATCCCACCTGAGGATAATCAAGTGTAGCTAATTCTACTACGTTTGCTTTGTTTGTAACATCAAGAACTACAATTTCTGTTTCATTACTGCCAATATAAATTTCTTTACCATCGTGTTCTGTATCAGGCCCTTTGTAAGTGATTACTTGTGCATCATGAGAGTATCCAGAACCTCTATAATCTCCTAGTGAAGTTGGGTTTAAAGGATCTGATATATCTAGGAAAATAGGTCCGCCTCCGTTACTCGATCTACAGCCAACTAAATATGCTACAGCTTTATCTTCATTAATAACAATGTTATGACAACTATCTACACCAGTATACACAGTATTTGCATTGAAAAAAGTAGGAGGAAAATCTACATTTCTTAATCTAGTTAAGTCAAAAACTTGAACGCCATGAGCTCCTACATTATCAGCGACAATAAAAGCATAATTATTATACACTTTTACATCTCTCCATGAGTTTGAGCCAGCATTTGAGTTTAATCGCCCAAGTAAAATTGGATTCACTGGATCAGATATATCGATAAAAGCAGTGGTGTTAGTCATAGCGGCAATTGCATATTCTTTACCGTTAGAAGGATCTGTCCATCCCCATACATCACTACCTTCTGCTATAGATGAACCTGATAAATTTTGTGTAGAAATTACAGACATTAAATCATAGTCATTACAGGGATATGACCCAGCTAGACCACTAGTACAAGGAGTTTGTGCTAAAACATTACTACAAAATAAAAAAGACATTATTATGCCTAAAAAAAGTTTTTCTGGAAGGTTGATTTTTTTCGGAGCCATAAACAAATTTATAAAATTTGATAAGTTTATTCTAAAATTAAACAGTTAAAAATGTAAAATCCCTAACAATAATAGAAAAATAATTCATTTTAAATATAAATATCAACTGTTTCATTAACAAATCTAATAGTATCTTTGCCAATATGTTGGAAGATAAGAATAAACAAAAGACTTCATTAGCTGAATTAGGAGAGTTTGGCTTGATTGAACATTTAACTCAATATTTTAAGATTCATCATGAAACTACTACGAAAGCGATAGGTGATGATTGTGCGGTTATTTCTCAGAATGAAAAAACATTAATAACAACTGATTTTTTAGTTGAAGGTGTGCATTTTGATTTAAGTTATATGCCTTTAAAGCATTTAGGATATAAAGCTGTAATGGTTAATATATCAGATGTCTACGCAATGAATGCGTCTGCAGAACAAATTACTGTTTCAATTGCGGTGTCTAACCGTTTTCCTTTAGAAGCTTTAGAAGAGTTGTATGCAGGAATTCAATTAGCTTGCGATACTTATAAAATTGATTTAATTGGTGGGGATACAACTTCTTCTACAAAAGGAATGATAATTTCTGTAACAGCTATTGGTTCTGCTAAAGAAGAAGAAATAGCTTATCGTAATGGGGCTAAACCAACCGATCTTATTGTGTTAACAGGAGATATAGGAGGAGCGTATTTAGGTTTGCAAGTATTGGAACGAGAGAAGGAAGTGTTTAAGGTAAATCCACAAAATCAACCTGATCTTCAGGAGTATTCTTATATCATAGAAAGACAATTAAAGCCTGAGGCTAGAAAAGATATTCCTAAATTATTAAAAGAATTAGAAGTTCAACCTACTTCTATGATTGATGTTTCTGATGGATTATCGTCTGAACTAATACATATTTGTACACAAAGTAAAGTAGGATGCAATATTTATGAAGAAAAGTTACCTTTAGATCCACAAGTAATTTCTACTTGCGAAGAGTTTGATTTAGATGCTACAACTGTTGCCCTAAGTGGAGGTGAAGATTATGAACTGCTATTTACAATTCCTATTAAAGATTTTGATAAAATAAAAGGGAATCCAAACTTAACTGTAATAGGTCATATTACTGAAGAAAATGAAGGTGTAAACTTAATTACACGTGGTAATCAGTCGATTAAATTAAGGGCTCAAGGGTGGAATTCCTTCAATCAAGAAAATTAACATTTCTGGTATAAAATTTGTATATTGCTAAAACGAATTAATATTTAATAACAACAAAAAATTAAAAGAAATGGGTTTATTTTCATTCATTAAAAACGCCGGAGCCAAAGTTTTCGGAATTGGAAAAACAACTGAAGAAGAAGCTGCTGAAAAAGCAAATAAATTAGTTGGAGCTGTTAACGCATTAGAATTATCTGTTGCAGATTTAGCAGTTAGCGTTGATGATGATAAAGCAACAATTAGTGGTGAAGCTGCTGATTTAGCAACAAAAGAAAAAGTAGTATTAGTAGTTGGTAATACAGAAGGTATTGCAACTGTTGAAGATAATATGACTGTGGCTGAGGTTGAGGAAGTGGCTGAAGAAGAAATGGCACAATTCCACACAGTGGTAAGCGGTGATACTTTAGGTAAGATTGCAAAAACTTTTTATGGTGATGCTATGAAGTATCCTGTAATTTTTGAAGCTAACAAACCTATGTTACAACACCCAGATAAGATTTATCCTGGACAAGTTTTAAGAATTCCACCTTTAGTAGACTAACCAAAAGTCACATAACCAAAATAGAAAAGCATCACAATTTGTGATGCTTTTTTTATATTATAGATTCTATTTTTTTCACAATTTTATGTGGATCAATACTTCGCATAACATCTTCATAACCTTCAAAAGTTTTATTACCGTATATTGAACAAGGCAACAAAGGAAATTTATCTAAATCTGGTAAAATGCAAAAGTCTTTAGGCTGATTAAAAGGAGCAAATCCAGCATAGGGATGCGTGTTACCCCACAAGGTTATTGTTTTCACATTTTTCATTGCTGCTAAATGAGCATTTCCACTATCCATAGATAACATCACATCTAAGTTCTCGATGACATTCAGTTCGTTTTGTAGTCCACTTAGTTTTCCAGCAAGAGAAATAGTATTACTGTATTTTTTTTCAAGTTCTTCAAGGATTTTAGTGTCATTCTTTCCGCCAAATAAAAATATTTTAATGTCGTTCTGAGTGAGTTGATCAATTACTTGTTCTAATAAATCTAAAGGATATGTCTTTGAATCAAACGCAGCAAAAGGAGCAATACCAATCCAAGGTTTCGTTTTATTTCCTAGCTTAGAAATATTAACAGAGTTCAAAGGAGATGTATTTAAAATAACTTCATTTAAGTTGATAGAAAATCCTAAATCACTAAAAACATCAACATATCTCTGATGTGAGGTTTTTAATTGCTGAATAGTTTTTTTTGTCTCGGCCGTTAATAGTTTTTTCTCTTTTCTTCCTTTATCAATTTTAGAGACTTTAATAGAACTGAAAAATTGAAATAAAGTTCGAACTACTTTAGAGCGTAAAACGTTATGTAAATCTGCAAAATGTGTTGGTTGTAATTTTTTCAATTCTTTGTACAATCGAATTAAACCAAGAAAACCTTTGTGTTTAGAAGTGACTTCTGCAGTGAAAAAATTTACATTTTCAATATCTTCAAATAGAGGAGCTAAAAACTTTTTTGAAACTACTGTAACTTCTTTATTAGGATGTTGCTGAACTAATGCTTTTACAACAGGAACAGTCATCGCTACATCTCCCATTGCAGATAATCTGAAAACAATAATATGTTCTTTTTTCTTCAAGAAATGAGAATTAAATTAAGAATCAAAAGTACGCATAAAAAAATCCACTCACTGAGTGGATTAATATTTTAAGACTTTTATGAATACTGAAAATTAACAGAATTCGTCATAAGCTTGTGCTAAATTTTGTGCAATCATTTGAGCAGAACGACCTTCAATATGATGTCTTTCTAACATATGAACTAATTTACCATCCTTAAATAAAGCAATAGCTGGAGAAGAAGGAGGAAAAGGAATCATATATTCACGTGCTTTAGCTGTAGATTCTTTTTCTACACCTGCAAAAACAGTCGTTAAATTTGTAGGAGATTTATCTGCTCCTAAAGAAGCTATTGCTCCTGGTCTTGCAGTTCCTGCTGCACAACCACATACAGAATTAACCATTACTAATGTCGTTCCTTCTTTTGCTAACGCAGTATCTACGTCATCTGCAGTATATAATGCCGTAAAACCAGCATCGATTAACTGATCACGCATAGGTTTTACTAATTCTTCTGGATACATAATTATTTATTTTTAGAGGTACAAAGATACTTATAATCTCATTATATTTGAAATTCAAAAGAATAGTGATGGGAAATTTTACAAAATGGCTAGGCGCTGGGCTTGGATTTACTTTAGGTGGTCCAATTGGAGCAATAATTGGATTTGCTGTAGGAAGTATGTTAGATGGGGTTGGAATAAAGGATTTCACAAGTGAACAAGAAGATTACAAAAGAGCAACTGGGAGAAAAGAAAGACCAAAAGTTAAGCAAACTACAGCAGGAGATTTCGAAATTAGTTTGTTGATTTTAGCATCAATTGTTATAAAAGCTGATGGAAAAATTGATAAGACAGAATTAGATTATGTGCGTTTACATTTCATCAATCTATATGGTAAGCAAAGAGCAAACAACGCTTTTAAACTATTCAATGGAATTATAAAAAAAGATGTATCTACAAGACAAGTGTGTATTCAAATTCGTGAACACATGTCGCATTCTTCAAGATTACAATTAATTCATTTTCTTTTCGGAATCGCAAAAGCTGATGGAAATGTAACTGCATCTGAAGAAGACGCAATACACAAAATATCAGGTTATTTATACATTAATGAAGCCGACTACAACTCGATAAAAGCAATGTTCTACAATGAAGTAGATAGTGCCTATAAAATTCTTGAAATTAGTAAAGATGCAACTGATGATGAGGTGAAGAAAGCATACAGGAAAATGGCAAAGAAATATCATCCAGACCGTTTACAGGATGTCGGTGATGAGCATAAAAAAGGAGCGAAAGAAAAATTCCAAAGTATTCAAAATGCTTACGAGAGTATCAAGAATGAAAGAAATATGTCATAAATAGCCTTGAAAAAGATCAACTAGATACAGATTTTTAGGCAATTTTAAAGAAAAACTAGTAATATGAAAAAAACGTTCCATTCTTGGAGCGTTTTTCTTTTGTTAAAGATTGGAATTACAATAAAATATGTAATTTCGCAAATTCAATATATAGAACGAAAAAATGAGTAAGAATTTTACTGAATACAAAGGATTAAACCTACCTAAAGTAGCAGAAGAAATCTTAAACTATTGGGAGGAAAATAACATCTTTGAGAAAAGTGTTACAACTCGTGAAGGAAATGAACCATTCGTGTTTTTCGAAGGTCCACCTTCAGCAAATGGATTACCTGGAATTCACCACGTAATGGCACGTTCTATTAAAGATATTTTTTGTCGTTATAAAACGCAAAAAGGATATCAAGTGAAGCGTAAAGCAGGTTGGGATACACATGGTTTACCGGTTGAACTTGGAGTAGAAAAAGAGTTAGGTATTACTAAAGAAGATATCGGAAGTAAAATTACAGTTGAAGAATACAACGAAGCTTGTAAAAAAGCTGTAATGCGTTATACTGATATTTGGAATGATCTTACTCATAAAATGGGATATTGGGTTGATATGGAAGATCCATATATCACCTATAAATCTAAATATATGGAATCTGTTTGGTGGTTGCTAAAACAGATGTATAATAAAGATTTAATTTATAAAGGATATACAATCCAACCGTATTCGCCAAAAGCAGGTACAGGACTAAGTTCACATGAATTAAATCAACCAGGTTGTTATCGTGATGTGACTGATACGACTGTAGTTGCGCAGTTCAAAGCAGTTGAAGAAACATTACCAGATTTCTTACAGAATGAAGGAACAATTTATTTCTTAGCTTGGACGACAACTCCATGGACATTGCCAAGTAATACAGCTTTAACAGTTGGACCAAAGATTGATTATGTTTTAGTAGAAACATATAATCAATATACGTTTGAACCTATAAATGTTGTATTGGCTAAAAACCTAGTGTCAAAACAATTTGCAGGTAAAAAGTTTAATAAAGTTGAAGCGAAATCAGATCTAATAGCGTATAAAGAAGGAGACAAACAAATTCCTTTTTATGTTGTTAAAGAGTTTAAAGGAGCTGATTTAATCAATATCAAATATGAGCAATTAATCGATTATGTATTGCCATATGAAAATGCAGAAAATGCATTCCGTGTTATTGGAGGAGATTTTGTAACTACGGAAGATGGAACAGGAATTGTTCATACTGCACCAACATTTGGAGCAGATGATGCTTTCGTAGCAAAACAAGCAGTGCCAGAAATTCCACCATTATTAGTTTTAGATGAAAATGGAAACGCGGTTCCTTTAGTAGATTTACAAGGTCGTTTTAGACCAGAATTGAAGGAGTTTGGAGGCAAATATGTGAAGAATGAATATTATACTGAAGATGCTCCTGAGAAATCTATCGATGTTGAAATTGCTATCAAACTAAAAACAGAAAATAAAGCCTTTAAGGTTGAAAAATATGTGCACAGTTATCCGCATTGTTGGAGAACTGATAAGCCAGTTTTATATTATCCATTAGATTCTTGGTTCATTAAAGTAACTGATAAAAAGGATCGTATGTTCGATTTAAATGAAACGATTAATTGGAAACCAAAATCAACTGGTGAAGGTCGTTTCGGAAATTGGTTAAAGAATGCAAACGATTGGAATTTATCACGTTCTCGTTTCTGGGGAATTCCATTACCAATATGGAGAACTGAAGATGGAACAGAACAAATTTGTATTGGTTCTTTAGAAGAATTAAAATCAGAAATAGCAAAAGCTGTTGAAGCTGGAGTTATGGATTCAGATATTTTTGCTGAGTTTGAAGTTGGTAACATGTCTGAAGAAAACTATGATAAAGTTGACTTACATAAAAATGTAGTTGATAAAATCATATTAGTTTCTGCTTCAGGAAAACCAATGCAACGTGAAAGTGATTTAATTGATGTTTGGTTCGATTCTGGTTCAATGCCTTATGCACAATGGCACTATCCATTTGAAAACAAAGAATTAATTGATAATAAAGAGAGTTATCCAGCAAACTTTATCGCAGAAGGAGTAGATCAAACTCGTGGATGGTTCTACACATTACATGCAATTGGAACCATGGTGTTCGATTCTGTAGCGTATAAAAATGTAGTTTCTAACGGATTGGTTTTAGATAAAAACGGACAAAAAATGTCGAAGCGTTTAGGAAACGCTGTCGATCCGTTTACAACATTAGCAGATCATGGACCAGATGCAACGCGTTGGTATATGATTTCAAATGCAAATCCTTGGGATAACTTAAAGTTTGATATCGCTGGAATTGAAGAGGTAAAACGTAAGTTCTTTGGAACATTATACAACACATATTCATTCTTTAGTTTATATGCTAATATCGATGGATTTACTTATGCAGAGGCTGAAATTCCTTTAGCTGAGCGTCCAGAAATCGATCGTTGGATCCTTTCTGAATTGAATACTTTAGTTGCTAAAGTAGATAAATTCTATGCAGAATATGAGCCAACAAGAGCAACAAGAGCAGTTTCAGATTTTGTTCAAGATCACTTGAGTAACTGGTACGTTCGTTTATGTAGAAGACGTTTTTGGAAAGGAGAATACGCTCAAGATAAAATTTCTGCTTACCAGACATTATATACTTGTATGGAAACTGTAGCCAAGTTAGGAGCACCGGTTGCACCATTCTTTATGGATCGTTTATATAAAGATTTAAATGCGGCAACAGGTAAAGAATCTTTCGAAAGTGTTCATTTAGCAGAGTTTCCAAAATTCAATGAAGCTTTAGTCGATAAATCGCTAGAGCGCAAAATGGAAAACGCACAAACAATTTCATCTTTAGTACTTTCTTTAAGAGCTAAAGAGAAAATAAAAGTTCGTCAACCATTACAAAGAATCATGATTCCTATTTTAGATGATACTCAAAAAGAGGAAATCTTAGCTGTTTCAGATTTAATAAAATCGGAAGTAAATGTAAAAGAAATAGAGCTTTTAGACGACGCTTCAGGTATATTGGTAAAACAAATCAAACCAAATTTTAAAGCCTTAGGTCCAAAATTTGGAAAAGACATGAAATCTGTTGCTTCTGAAATTCAGTCTTTTACGCAGGGACATATTGCTCAGCTTGAAAAAGAAGGTCAAATTTCTATTGAAATTAGCGGAAAAATGATTACATTAGAAACGGCTGATGTAGAAATTTCATCAAAAGACATAGAAGGTTGGCTAGTGGCAAATGCTGGTGGTTTAACAGTTGCGTTAGATGTTACGATTACAGATGAATTACGAAAAGAAGGAATTGCAAGAGAGCTTGTAAATAGAATTCAAAACGCACGTAAAGATTCAGGTTTTGAAGTAACTGATAAAATCAATTTAACGTTTCTAAATTTAGAAGAATTACAACAATCTGTGTTAGCTAATGAAAGCTACATAAAAACAGAAACACTTACGAATGAGTTAGTTTTTGTTGATGCTATAGAAAATGGTACAGATATCGAGTTTGATACCATTAAAAGTAAGATGTTAATCGAAAAAGCATAGTAGTATGGCAGAAGATGTAAAAGTAAGGTATTCAGATAGTGACTTACAAGAATTCAAAGAAATCATTCAAGACAAAATACAGCAAGCCGAAGAGGATTTAGAATTACTAAAATCTTCATATGAAAATGGTGCTGGTAATGGAACCGATGATACTTCACCGACGTTTAAGTCGTTTGAAGAAGGAACAGAGACTATGGCTAAAGAGCGAAATATGCAGTTAGCTATTCGACAAGAAAAGTTTATTCGTGATTTAAAAAATGCAATTATCCGTATTGAGAATAAAACATACGGTGTTTGTAGAGTTACAGGTAAACTCATTCAAAAAGAAAGATTGAAATTAGTTCCTCACGCCACACTAAGTATTGAGGCGAAAAGAAAACAATAAATAAGAGCTTCCTAAAAGGAAGCTTTTTTTATGGTTAAAAACTATCTTTTTTAAAGTAAATATTTCTATCAACCAATCATAATCTTCACAATTTATCACAAAAAGCGTTAAATATTCTTGAGAATTCGTAACAGATTGCAATTTTTGTAAACTAATAAAAACCATTAAAAAAATAAATACGGATGAACAGAAACACATTAACTGCTGTTGCTGTAGGATTATTGTTAGTAGGATGTAGTTCTACTAAATCATTAAAGAAAGATGATTCTGCAGTTAATAACCCAATAGTCTCTAATATAGACTTAACAAACGTAAAGGAAGATAAAGTACCTGTAGTTATAAATCCAGGTCGATTTACTACCGATAAAGTTACTTATAGATTACCAAGAGTTGTACAAGGAACATATTCCGTAAGTAACTTTGGTAAATATATAGACGATTTTAAAGCGCTTGATTACTCAGGTGAGCTGTTACCAGTTACTAAAGTAGATGAAAATACTTGGGAGATCACAAATGCGACTACATTAGATAAAATAACGTATGCTGTTAACGATACTTTCGATCAGGAAAAAGTAGGAGGGATAGGTGAAGAGGTCCCGTTTTCACCATCAGGAACTAATATTGAAGATACTAACTATGTGTTAAACTTACATGGATTTATTGGGTATTTTGATACGTTAAAAAAGAATCAATACAAGTTAGATGTAATTGCTCCTTCAAAATTTAAAAGAACTTCTGCATTACAAGAAATAGGAGTAAAAGCTAGCGAAGATGGTTCAGTAGTAACTACTAGTTTCTTAGCACCACGTTATTTCGATATTACTGATAATCCTATGTTTTATGGAGAATTAGATGTTGAAGAATTTAATGTGGGGAATATTAAAATTGTATTAAGTGTATATTCTCCAACTAAAAAACATTCTGCTAAAAAAATAAAAGCAGTAATGGAGAAAATGATGCAAGCTCAAAAATCATACTTAGGAAGTATTAATAGTACACCTAGATATGATATTTATTTATACTTAGCCGGACAAAATGATGATGCACCAAAAGGTTTTGGAGCTTTAGAGCATCATACATCTACTGTCGTTGTATTGCCTGAGTTTATGGATGATACTCGATTAGCTGAATCTATGATAGATGTTGTTTCTCATGAGTTTTTTCATATTGTAACTCCATTAAGTGTACACTCTGAAGATGTACATTATTTTGATTATAATCAGCCAACATTTTCTAAGCATTTATGGATGTATGAAGGTGTAACCGAATACTTCGCAACACATTTTCAAGTCAATAAAGGTTTAGTGCAAGAAGATGAGTTCTTTACAAAGATCATGGATAAAATTAATAGTGCTTCTCTTATGAATGATACGATGAGTTTTACTAAAATGAGTGAAAATATTTTAGAAAAAGAATACCATGATCAATATATAAATGTATATCAAAAAGGTGCTTTAATAGGAATGTGTATTGATATTTTAATGCGAGAAGAGAGTAATGGAGAAAGAGGAATCTTATCATTAATGAAAGAATTATCTAACAAATACGGGAAACACCAACCGTTTGAGGATGATAAATTAATAGCTGAAATTACAGCAATGACATACCCTTCTGTTGGAGAATTTTTAAATACTCATGTAGTTGGAGGAATTCCTATAGATTATAATGCTTTCTTTGAAAAAGTTGGAGTAGGTATAGCAGAACGTAAAATTAAAACAGATTATGTAAGAAATGGAGGAGCATTTATTTTACGTGGAGATCAAATTACAGGAAATATTATCTTTACAGAAGCTGTTAAAGCTAATAGTTTTTGGGCTGAGAATGGAGCTTTACCAGGAGATGCAATTAAAGTAATTAATGGTACGGCTTTAACAAGAGAGAACGCAAGACAAGTAATAGGAGGATTGTTTACTTGGCAGCCTGGAGCAGATGTAGAAGTGAAGCTAGAAAGAGCAGGAAAAGAGATCGTAATTAAAACTAAATTAACTCAATCTTACACGATGGGTAAAAGTTTAGCAGCCAAATCAGATGCTACACAAAAACAGAAAGATTTATTACAAGCATGGCTAAAAGGATAAACTTTTAGTTTGGTAAAATATAAAGCATCAAAAAAATGAGACTAAGAAATTAGTCTCATTTTTTATTAAAGTGAACTATAGTTAATAGTTAAGTGACTAAGATGTTTTTAATTGATAATTACGGATGCTATACACAATTGTACCAAGCATAAGAATACAAATTGTTAATTTAACTGGAAAAAAGTTATTTTGACTTAAGGCTCCGAAATAATCTGTAAAGGGAATTTTATTGATATTAGTATACGTAATCATAAAAAATACAACTTCAAATAATTTCTTCCCTTTTGTTATTATTCCAAAGGCTGCTGCTAAGAAAACTATAAAAATCCCTCCTAAAATTATAGAGCTTAATGCTATAAAATTAGCGGCTAAAATTAATCTTACCAATAAAGGAAGAGCTAAGGATAGAAGTAATAGGATACTAGCCAAAAGTTGAGAAATTAATAATCTTTGTAACGGTTTAAAAGAAGCAAAAGCAAAATAATGGACTTTGTTTGTAAATTCTTTTGTAGTTAATCCTGAGATTCTACTTACTTGGAAAAACCAAAGAATTGGCAATACAAACTGATGTGCAATTTCTAAAGGAACTAATGCCAAGAGTAACATTCCTATACCATTTATAAACCACAACCATTTTTTTCCTTTCCTAATCAGTAACAATAATTCGGTTTTAAGTAATGGAAGAATAGAGAAATTCGTAGTTAGTTTGGATAATCCTGAGATATGAATTTCCTTATTTGTTATTTCTGTTTTAATCGCAATTTTTGGTGTTTTTTGAACAGAAGATTCCCTAAGTGAAAACCTATGAAAGAAACTTGTTGTTAGAAAAACAAGTAATGCTGCTAAAGCAATCCAAAATATTCTGCTAATTACAAATGAGTATGGAAATTCCATTCCATTAAAATGAAATTTTTTCGCAGCATTTTTATTCCCAATTACATATCCTATAGATAATTCTTTTATCCGATCTCCTTGTGTTAGTTCTCTAACCTGATTTTCCATTTTATTCATTACAATTTGAGTACCCAACATATCAGATATAAAATGATCTTCATGAGTTCTTGATGATAACATTAAGAAAGAGAATAAGAAGAAAAAACCAATATTTTGAAGTATGGTATACTTTCTAAAAAAAACTTCAAAAACAACGGCTAATACGGCAATTAAAAATAATGCTGGAATAGTAATTAAAAAATAAGGTTTAATGAACTGAAAAATTTCAAAAGGAAAGTTTTCATTGTACAAATGAAATAAAGCGACACTCATCATAAGCACTATTCCAAGAATAGTCAATAATATTAAAAATCCACTTATAACTTTTGAAAATAAATACGTGGCATTGGTCACTTTTGTAGTAGCAATAATTTGCCCGACCTTAGTTTGTATGTCGGTTTTAATTCCACCATTAATCAAATAAAAACCAACTAAAGATAAGAACAAACTACTCATAATGGCTGTAACATATCCAAACCAAGCAGAATTATAATCTCCAACATAATCGGCAATTCTTATCGTTGAATAATTAGCATCTGGTGCTGGTACAAATGTATATGCAACTGCTAAACTTGCACAAAGTGTAATTAAGAAATTATAATTTCGAACGCGTTGTAAATAGCTATATTTTATTAAAGGAAAAATATTCATAGTGATAAGATTTAATGTGCATTATATACTCCAAAGTGAATAGTGTCTGAAGAAAAAATTAAAGCTGTTAATAGGGAAATCGCAATGATTAAAAAAAGTATGATTTGTAAGGTTTTCTTGTTCGATGTTTTCATGATTAAGATGTTTTAGTGGTGTATAAATATGCGTCTTCTAATGTTGGTTGTTGTGCTAAAGCTCCATTTGGTTTTTGTGAACTAATAAATCTAACGATAGTTGATTTTCCTTTTAGTAAAGAATGAACTACTAAATGATTTTGCTTAAACTCGTGTAACGTGTTTTTATCAATTTTAGTTTCAAAAACTTTCCCTTTTACCTTATCAATCAATTCTTCTTGATCTCCGTAGGCGAGTAAATTTCCATTTTTCATTATAGCTACTTTATCAGCTACAGTATCTATATCTGAAACAATATGTGAAGACAATATCACAATGGCATCATTAGCTAGTTGATGAATAAGATCTCTGAATCTCATGCGCTCTTCTGGATCTAAACCAACAGTAGGTTCGTCAAAAATCAACACTTTTGGGTCGTTTAATAGAGCTTGAGCAATTCCTACACGTTGTTTCATACCACCAGAATAACTTCCAATAGGTTTATGAGCAGCATCCGTTAAGTTCAAACCTTCTAAAAGTTGTGTTATTTTAGAGTTTAATTGTTTTCCGCCAACACCTTTCATGGCTGCTATATATTTTAAAAATTCAAAAGCGTTTAAGTTAGGATACACTCCAAAATCCTGAGGTAAAAAGCCAATTTGTTTACGCATGTAATTAGGATCTTTTACAACGTTGTTTTTGTTTAAAATAATTTGGCCGTCACTTGGTTTGCTTACAGTAGCAATCATTTTTAGTAAAGTAGATTTACCAGCTCCATTTGGTCCTAACAATCCTAATATTCCTTTGTCAATACCAATTGAAAAGTCTTTTAATCCGTATTTGGTTGCACTGTATTTTTTAGATACGTTTTGTATATCGAGTCTCATAGTTATTTATTTTAATTGTGTTGAATTATCTTTTAGATTTTTGAAGGAAATATTGTTATCCATATTTTTTATTTTTTTATCTAATGTTACGGTTGAAGTCACTGCTTTTTGAATAGTAGAATTATGTTGGTCTTCTTGCTTTGTTACCGAATTATAGATAACACTCATTGCATACAAAAACATTGTAAAGAATATTTTAAATAGTTGCATAATGAATTGATTTTTAGAATTAACACTTCAAAAGTCAGTTAAAATCTCAGGTTTTAAAAAGAAGAATGATGAACGTATTGGTAAAAATGATTTTATGGAATTTGAACGATTATCATTGTAATGAGTACATTCAGATAGAAAAGAATATCTTTCATCATTAAAAAGTGTCCTTTTTATAGGTAATAATTAAGTTTGTAGTAACTATGTTAAATATATGGGAATGTCTAAATTAGATACTTTGATAGATAATAAACTAATACAAAACATCTTTGTATGGTTTATTCTGTTTATCATTTTAATCGGTGGAATTCAATCAGAAAATAGAATTCAAACAGCTCTTTATGCAATTCTATTTTTACTACCTGCTATTTACATTACTAACTATTTTGTTCTTCCATATTTCCAAAAAAGGAAAACTATATTTTTCATACTTTTTATTTTAAGTGGAACGCTTTTTACTTTATTACCGGTTTATGTTATTAGTAAATCCATAAATCAACCGTTAGATGTAAAGATGTTTTTAAATCTGTTTGGTTTCATTTTATTAGCAATGATTTTTGGTATGACTATTCGTATTGCAAGAGATAGTTTTAAACGCAGACAAGAGGTAAAGGAAGCTGAATTGAAATTATTAAAAGGACAACTGAATCCTCATTTTCTATTTAATACATTGAATAATTTATATGGTTTATCTGTGGTTAAATCGGATAAACTACCAAATCTGATGTTGAAATTATCGGATTTATTACGCTATAGTTTGTATGAAACAAAAGAATCTTTTGTTTCTTTAAAAAAGGAAATGAGTTATTTGGAAAATTATATTTCTCTCGAAAAATTGAGGTTGGAAGAGCAAGCAGATATTTCATTTTCAATTTCTGGAATACTAAACGATAAGAAATTAGCACCAATGTTGTTAATTGTGTTTGTTGAGAATGCATTTAAACATTTAGCGCCTACGGAAGGAGAAAAAAGCACTGTGAATATTGATATTCATATTTCCGAAAATGAATTAGTATTCAAGTGTGAAAATTCTTTTGATATACATAGTGATAAAGGAGAGAACCTAGAAAAAGGAAAAAGTGGAATTGGATTAGTCAATGTCAAAAAAAGACTAGATTTAATTTATCCTGAAGCACATAGTTTAAAAATTGGAAAAACCAATGGTATTTTTTCCGTTGATTTAAAACTTTCGATATAATATGGAAAAGATTAGATGTTTAATTGCAGACGACGAGCCAATTGCACGTCAAATAATAGAGAATTATATTAAAGATATTCTGTATTTAGAGTTAGTAACTACCTGTAAGAATGCTTTTGAAGTTATGGAAGTATTACAAAAGGAGCAAATAGATTTACTATTCTTAGATATTAACATGCCTAAGTTCTCTGGAATAAGCTTATTGAAATCATTAGCTAAAAAACCTGAGGTTATTATCACAACAGCTTATCCGGAATATGCTATAGAAGGTTTTGAACTCGCCGTAACGGATTACTTATTAAAACCATTTTCATTAGAACGATTTTTACAAGCAATAGTTAAAGTTCAACAGAAACTCAAAACAATTCCGATTGGTAATTCACAGCCAATAATCGTAAATAAAGAAAACGAAGCTAATTCTTTATTCGTTAAAAGTGATAAGAAAATCATCAAGTTAAATTTTGACGAAATTTACTATGTAGAGGCTTATGGTAACTATATAAAAATTTATACAGGTACCATGATTTTGACACCTCAAACGTTAACTGAGTTTCTTACAAAACTTCCAAATAACTTTTTAAGAATACATAAATCTTTTGTTATTAACTTTAACCACTTAAAACTTATAGATGGCAATCAAGTTCGATTAGGTAACGATAAAATAGTGCCAGTTGGAAAATCGTATCGTAAAGAATTAATCAAACTAATAGAATAAAATAATAAAAGAAAGGTCAATATCACTTTCATGATAAAGACCCTTCTCATTTGGTTAGTAAGACTAAGTTCAATTAGTCCAGAAATTTGGCTGATAATTCTGGAGTTGGTACATAACAAGATTCCCTTTTACCGAACCACTTATATCTGTTCTTAGCAATAAAATCATAAACAATGTCTCTTATAAATCTTGGCAGAATAAAAAAGATACTTAAAAGAGATATAGGAAATTTTAAGCGATATGCTATTTTTAATGCTGCTGTAGATTTATAAAATAAATTTTCTTCAGGAGTAAACAGTAAGATAGAATCAATTTTACTAGTCTCAATATTAAAATTGTCGATAATTTTTTCAGCGGTTTTTCCTTGAAGAGAGGTAAAGACAAACTGATTTTTTTTATCATATTTTAAAATAAATTGTACACTAGAATTACACAAATTACATACTCCATCAAAAAGAATTAGATATTTATATTTAGGGATATTCATTTTGATTGTTATCGATTATAAGGTCTTTCATTAATCCAATGGAAACCTCTATTGGTTAAAAGATAATTTTTTCTATAGTCTTTAGTTTTATTGAATTTAACATGTATTGAGTCAGATTTTAAAGAGCCTCTTATGATAAAATTCGTAGTATCTATTTCTTTGTATTTAAGATTATAAACTTCAGTAGAATCTCTGTAACCAGTTAATTTTAATTTATTTTTTTCTTCGTTTAAATCAATTCCGTACCAGCTAGTTTTGTCATCACCTTTTTTAATGCGCATCCATTGTTTAGATTCAATAAGCATGTCTTTCCACTTTGTGATTTCATATCTAGTAACTTCAGATGCAGAGTAAACAGAATCATTTACTTTAAATTCTTTTACTTCATAATAACCTTTTAAAGGACTTTCTTCATTACTTCCCATTCTGCTGTATAAAGCGTAAGGAATAGCTAAAAAAATGATAATAATCTTAATAACAACGAATGTTTTATTCATCCAGCTTTTTAATCTAGGCTTTTCAATATGTTTAATCTCAACAGGTTTTTTCAAAAAGAAAAATTCATATAAATCTTTAACATTGTAAGCAAGTAAAAATAGAGCTATAAGTAATAAATGAGACGAGACTATTTTAACAGGTACATCATAAAAGAAGTTAATAGCAACTACATTTGCCAACGTAGCTACAGTAATAATTAATCCGAAGGTTAATGTTCTTCTAAAAAGTAGCAGTACAGCTGCTACTTCAGCAAACCCCATAAATAAATTATAACCTTTAGAAAAGCCCAAGAAAGTCCAAGCTAATCCCATTGGAGATGATTCTCCATATGTTTGATTTAATCGATTGTAAGATGGGTACGGAAATTGCGTTTTTATAATTTTTGCCATCCCATAACTAATTAAGATTAGCGCTAAGTAAAATCTTAAGGAAACAGTTAGCCAATAATATAGCTTTTTGTAGTTAGTTCTCTTTCTATCTAATAAAGACCAAATAATTGTTGACAGTATAGAAAATAAGAAAACAGTAAAAATTAAAATATAGTTATATGTTGTGTCACTACTACCTGTAAATACTGATTTTATTTCATAATTAATATTAAAAATATTTTCACCAAACCAAGGAATTATTTTAGATAAAAAGAAAGTAAAAATGTTACTGAAGTCATGCATAAACAGAAGAAATAACACGAAATAGGTAAAGAAAAAACGAAATAAGATTTTTTTAGTTTTAGACCACTGTGTTATTACTAAAGAAGTACTTTCCATAGGTTGGTTGATAGATAAATATTCGGTGAATTCAAATCTATTTTTATTGAAGGAAAAAAAATTGTATTATGTGGACATTATACTTCCTTAATGTTTTTGAAATATATATTTTTCTTTGAAAATACGCTTACTTCTTTGAAAAATTTTTTGGGAGTAATACCAGTTTGATTTTTGAACATTCTATTAAAAGAGGCCTGATCATAAAAACCTTCATCAAAAGCAATATCAGAGAGTTTAAAATTTTTATTTTGAGTTTTAAGAGTTTCTAAAATATTTCTAAACCGAATATTATTTCTTAACACTGTAGGTGAGCATCTACAATGTGTGATAAATAATCGATACATTTTTTTGTAACTACAGTTTAATTCTTTTGCTATTTCTTTAATATTAAGTTTTTCTTCTTCCAATAAATTCAAGGCTTGTATAACTAGATCTAATTCTTTTTTCTCGTTTAATTTAGAATGTAAATAACTTTCCACTACTTTAATTTTTTCATGAACCGATAATTCAAAAAAGTTAGTTTCTTGCTCTAAAAAATCAGCAAATTCATCTATATGAAAAAAAGGAGAATTTGTAAAATCAGCAGTAGTAAATTGAGATAATCCAAAGGGTTTAAAGATAATTACAAACTCTCTAACTTTACCTTCAGATTTTACAAGAAGAGGTTTTGTATACTTATTTAATGCAGTAAAACTATTTGGAAAAGTGCTGTTTTTTTTAATATGAATACAATCTGAAGCATAGTTTACATCTGCCTGTTCAAAAATACAAATGACATTATTACTCGACGGAAATGCGTAATAATTTTCATTATCTAATTCCAGCTCGTAGTAAAAACAAATATATTTAGAAAGCCCGCTAACCTTACTTGGAGTTATGGTTTTAATATCCATCATATACTAAGGCAACTTACTATATTTTTTTGATATTGATAAATTTTCCTTAAAATAGTTTTTTGACTAATAGCTACTTACTTTATTCATAATACTTTTCTTATTTTTGTCGCTATTAAATTTTAAACATGTCTAAGAAAACTATAGCTATACTTACCGTAATTCTAGCAATACTGATTGATCAAATTAGTAAGATTTACATAAAAACTCACTTTTCTTTAGGAGAAGAAATTAAGGTGTTAGGCTTAGACTGGTTTAGAATTCATTTTACTGAGAATAACGGAATGGCTTGGGGATTTGAGTTCGGAGGAAAAGCAGGAAAGTTATTTTTAACGTTATTTCGATTAGTTGCTGTTTCTGGAATTATTTATTGGTTGGTACAAACTATAAAAAGTAAAATTCATAACGGGGTTGTTATAGCTATTTCTTTAATTCTTGCTGGTGCTATTGGTAATATTATTGATTCTGTTTTCTACGGAGTTATTTTTAGTGCATCTACTCATAGAGGTCCTGTAGCAACAATGTTTCCAGATGAAGGTTATGCAGAGATGTTTTTCGGAAAAGTAGTAGATATGTTATACTTTCCAATATATCAAGGCGAAAGTTTTACTTTTTTCAATGCTATTTTTAATGGAGCAGATAGTTGGATTACCATTGGTGTAATTTTATTATTCATTTATAATAAGCACGCTTTTCCTAAGACTAAAAAGGAATAGATGAAATGGTATTTAAAGCTTCAAATAAAAATGTTTAACCGACATTTAAATGATTTTGGAGTTCTACCATTGTTAGCTTATCCCATATTATTTATCGTATTTATTTTAAGTTCTAATTTTATCTTCTATACTTTAGAAGGTTATGGTGCTTATGGTTATTTATTGTTATCAATATCTGTGTTGATTAAGTTGAGTGAGAAAAAACGAAATGATTTTTTAAAACTTAATTTCACCAAAAAAGGATACTATAAGCTAAGAATTATAGAAAATTTAGTGATCTGCATACCATTTGTTTTATACTTAGTTTATCAAAGAGAATATCTATTTATATTATATGTTTTTTGTGCAGCATTAGTCTTAAGTAAACTAAAAGCAAATCTTTCTTCTAATTTCGTTATTCCTACACCATTTGGAAAAAGACCTTTTGAATTTTCTGTAGGTTTTAGAACCACTTTTTATATGTTTCCAATAGTATATTGGTTAACTTATAAATCAATTGAAGTAGGTAATTTTAATCTTGGAATTTTTTCTTTACTATTATTGTTTGTAACACTAACCACATATTATTCTAAAATGGAAAACGAATTTTATGTGTGGTCATTCAAGTATTCTGCGGAAGAATTTCTTTTTAAAAAAATAAAAATAGGTGTGCTATATGCTAGTATCTTAAGTTTACCTATTTCTATATTTTTAGCTTTCTTTTTCAGTCATTACATACTTATTATAATCGTTTTTAATCTACTTTGTTTTTTATATTACATTCAGGCTATTATAGCCAAATATTGTGATTTTCCTAAAAAAATGAATTTACCAAGCTCAATGATATTTGCAGCGAGTTTAGCTTTGCCGCCTTTTGTACTTTTTACATTTGGCTATTTTTACAAGAAATCTATTCAAAAATTAAAATCCATTTTACATGATAAGCATTAAAAATCTATCAAAAAAATATGGAAGAAACTCAGTGTTAAATAATATTAATATTGATTTTGAAGAAGGTAAAGCATATGGTATCGTAGGTGAAAATGGAGCAGGAAAGACTACTTTTTTTAACTGTTTGTCGGGAATAGAAAATTATAATGGAAACATTATTTCAATATCAAATTTAAAAGACACAATTGGTTTTTTACAAACTGAATTTTATTTTTTTCCTAAGATTACCGGAAGAGAATACATTCAATTGTTATTAAACGCTAGAGAAGTAAGTGTAAAGGATATAGATAAACGTAATATTTTCGATTTGCCATTAGATAAATATGCGGTGAATTACTCTACAGGAATGAAAAAGAAATTGGCTCTAACGGCAATTCTATTACAAGAAAATAAAGTGTTTATTTTCGATGAACCTTTTAATGGAGTAGATATACAGAGTAATATTGTCATCACGGAAATTATTCATCAATTAAAAAAGCTGAATAAATTAGTAATTATTTCATCTCATATTTTTTCAACTTTAGCGACAACTTGCGATGAAATTCATGTATTAGAAAAAGGAAGTTTTGTGAAAAAAGTAATGAAAGAAGATTTCACTGAATTAGAAGATGAAATGAAAGCTAAAACTCTTCTTAATACAATAGATAAACTAGGTTTAAAATAAAAAAGAGACCACTTTTCGTAATCTCTTTTTCTAATTTTATGTTTGAGAACTCTATTCTAAAGCTCCTAAATAACGTTCAGCATCTAATGCAGCCATACAACCTGTACCAGCAGCAGTAACCGCTTGTCTGTATTCTTTATCTTGAACATCACCAGCAGCAAAAACTCCAGGAATATTCGTTTTAGTTGTTTTACCGTTAGTAATTAAATAACCAGTTTCGTCCATATCTAAAACACCTTTAAATAATTGTGTATTTGGCGTATGTCCGATAGCAATAAATACTCCTGTTACAGAAATATCTGTTTTATCACCAGTCTGATTGTTTACAGCTCTAACACCTTCAACAACATTATCTCCTAAAACTTCATCAATTTCAGTATTAAATAATACTTCAATATTTTCAGTTTTATTTACTCTATGTTGCATGGCTTTAGAAGCACGCATATAATCTTTACGAACTAACATAGTAACTTTACTACAAATGTTAGCTAGGTAAGTAGCTTCTTCAGCAGCAGTATCTCCAGCTCCAACAACTACAACATCTTGCCCTTTATAAAAGAAACCATCACAAGTAGCACAAGCAGAAACTCCACCACCAATTAAACGTTGTTCGCTTTCTAAACCAAGATATTTAGCAGTTGCACCTGTAGATATAATTACAGTTTCAGCTTCTAATTCAGTAGCTTCATCAACCACAACTTTATGAATACCTCCTTCTTCAGTAGAGAAATCAACTTTGGTAACCATACCAAAACGAACCTCTGTACCAAAACGTTCAGCTTGATTTTTTAAATCTTCCATCATAGCAGTACCGTCTGTACCATTTGGGTAACCTGGAAAATTATCAACTTCTGTGGTCGTTGTTAATTGACCACCCATTTGCATACCTGTATACATTACAGGTTTCATATCAGCTCTTGCAGCATAAATTGCAGCAGTATATCCTGCAGGCCCAGAACCGATTATTAAACATTTTATTCTTTCTACAGTATTTGACATTGGGTATTTTTTATAGAACTACAAATGTAATTTTTTTTTTATTTGCGTTTGAGCAATATACATATATTTCTACTATTAGACGATAATTAAAACTAATCTTACATTAGTTTTTTGTTTAAAAGGTTAGTAGTGTTAGAAAAAATTTATATATTTGTCGCCCGTAAAACGGGGTGTAGCGTAGCCCGGTCATCGCGCCTGCTTTGGGAGCAGGAGGTCGCAGGTTCGAATCCTGCCACCCCGACTAAAAAAGTCTTTCTAATTTTAGAAAGACTTTTTTATTTTAATAGCACTCTAAGTTCAATCTAGCACCTAGTTCTATTCTTAAGACTAAAGTGAACTAAGGAAAGTTTCTAAAAAACTAATTACACTTTAAAGTTACTTTTTGAATTTTTCTGGACGTGTATGAAGTTAAATACAGATCACCATTCGCGAAAATAAAATCTTGAAAGTTGTCTGGAGTATTGGCCAGAATAGTTGACATATTACCAGATACTTGATCTACTTTTAAGATTTCTTTTGAACCATAATCAAGTAAATACAGATCGTTTCCTATAAAGTTGATTTCTCTTGGAAGATTTATTCCGGTAGCAATATCTGTAAGTTGAGGTGAATTTTCTGTAACATTAATTTTTGAAATTTGCCCACCAGAAAATGCATTAGGTCTTAATATCATAAAAAGATCATCTCCTTTGAAAACAATATTAATAGGAGCTAATGTAGGTTCAATTACTACTTCTTTTTTTATTTCTGAGCTAGTAACATCTATTTTGTAAATTGTGCTTTGATCTGAATTAGTACTATTACCTAAATCAGCAACATATAAATTGTTTCCTTTAAAAGCTAGGTCAGTTGGTTTTAAAAATTTGGCGATACTTTCTGCTTTAGGAGAATCAGCAGTTACATCTATTTTATAAATATTTCCAAGGCTGTTACCATTTCTACTTTCTGATGCATAAAGGATATTATCTTTAAACACAAGAGCCGATATAAGTGGAACTTCAAATAGAGTTGCCGATTTTGGTATTAATACAACTTCTTTTATTGTTGGTGAAGCTTCAGTAATATCTATTTTAGAGATCCTATTAAATGATCGTATTGATTCTGAAAAATATAGCTCATTTCCTTTCAATACTGGATTCATAGGTCCTTCTAAACCAACTAAATAATCTTGAATACTTTTTACAGCTCCAATTGTTAAGTTTTCAATATTTAATGTGGTACATTTTTTTTCAAGTGTACAAGTTCCCTCTTCTACAATTGGTTTTAGACATATTTCATAAGTTCCATTTTTAGTGAAAGTATGTGAAAGTGTAGCAGTATCTGCTATTGAATTATCAATTCGTTTATTATCAATATACCATTCATATTGTAGGTTAGAGAAACTATCAGAATTGAATTCGTATGTTGTTTCACAAGTTGTAGTAGTTTTATTATTGATAACAATTTTAATTTTATCTAATTCACTACAATCAGGTGTTGAATTACTAAGTTCCTCATCGTTAGAACAAGAAAATAGTGTAGAAAGTAATGTCGTAATTAGTAAAGTTTTTCTCATAATATCATATTTAAGTGTTTAACTATACTATTACAATTCAGTTCAGTAAAGCCCTATAAAATTTATATGATTTTATTATCAAAGACTCTATTTTTTGTTGGTAAAAACACAACTTCAAGAAATCAAAAAACTTTTGTACACTATTGCTATATTTTATTTTTTGGGAAAATAAAAGAAAACAGAAAATTATAGTATTTGGTTTAGCTTACTATTTGTCATTTGTTTACTACTAGTGTTAAAAAATCGGGAAAAAATGAGGGGAATTTATCTTTTGATTGTTACATCAGTGTAATAATTAAGATAAAATTATGAGATTAAACCAATTATTTATTTCGTTAGGATTATTCTTAATCCTTTTTTCATGTAATGAAGACGAATCGAAAATAGTAGTACAAAGTAATGCAAAAGAAGTAACAAAATTTGTAGTAAATGGTGTTCAAGGTACAATAGATGTTAATACAAATAAGATTTCTGTTTCAGTTACAACTACAGATGTAACTAACCTTGTGCCAACAATTGAAATATCGGACAAAGCAACTATAAATCCGAAATCTGGTGTTGCACAAGACTTTTCTAATCCTGTATCTTATACAGTAACAGCAGAAGATGGAAGTACTAAAATTTATAGTGTTTCAGTAACCGGTCAATCTGTTTCCAATGCTAAGGAAATTACAAAGTTTGTTGTGGATGGTGTTCAAGGTACTGTAGATAGAAATGCGAATAAGGTTTCTGTCTTAGTGACAGTTACAGATGTTACTAATCTTATACCAACCATAGAAGTCTCAGATAAAGCGACGATAAATCCGAAATCTGGCATTGCACAAGATTTTTCTAATCCAGTATCTTATGTAGTAACAGCAGAAGATGGAAGTACCAAAACCTTTAGTGTTTCTGTAACTATTCAAGCAAATACAAATATTTCCTCTTTCACTCACAATGGTAAAACTTATGAAATTGTTCAAGAAGCAAAATCTTGGAAAGATGCAGCTGCTTTTGCAGTTACAAGAGGAGGTTTTTTAGCTGAAATTAATGATCAACAAGAACAGGATGCTATTTTTCAGGCATTGAATAACGCTAACATTACACCAAATAATACAGTTGCTCCAGATGGAGGAGGAGGTTCTTATGTTTGGTTAGGAGGAAATGATATTGGAACTGGAGGAAACTGGGTTTGGAATGGAAATAATCAAGGTACAGGAACACCTTTTTGGTCAGGTGCTACAACTGGTAATGTAGTGAATAACTCTTATGTGAACTGGGGAAGACCAACAAATGGAGCTCCAAATCCAAATGGACCTTTTAATGAACCAGATAATTTTAATGGTGCACAAGATGCTTTAGGACTTTCACTTAATGGCTGGCCTTTAGGATTTGCTGGACAGTGGAACGATGTTGATGAGACTAATAGATTATTCTTTGTTATAGAGCTTAACTAAACAATCAAAAATAATATAAGGTTTGGTGTTATAACCAAACCTTTTTTTGAAGTAGCTAGCATGTGTATTTTTAATTTAAAATTCTACTCTAAAAACTACATTAGGAGTAAAACCCAAAGAAACAGTTTCTTCGTTTGCAAGAGCATCATTGAAACCATCATTGGTAAGAAAAAAACGTCTTTGTAGTTGGTTCTTTCTATTGTAAATATTGAGAAAAGAAACTCCTAGCTTTCCCTTCCAACGCTTACTTTTAGAAAAATTGAATTTGTAGGTTGCAGAAAAATCTAAACGATGATAACGTGTTAATCGTTCCCCGTTAATTTCATTTACAACAAAATCTTGAAAACCATTATCGTTAGTTTCTACAACTTGTGTAAAAGGAATTCCTGTTCTGTAATTCCAACCTAAAGCAAAATTAAATTGTCCAATACGATAACTATGAGACCAAAAAAAACTATGTCGAATATCATTGTCATCTGGGAATGCTTGACCATTATTAGCAAGGGGAAATGTAAAGTCTGTTTCTCCTAAATTATAACTCATCCAAGTGGTGTAATTACCAAAATTCTTTTTTAATAATGAGGTAATTCCTTTCGAACTACTTTCTCCATTTAGTATAATACTAGAATTTGAAGTTACTCCTCTTGAAAGTGAAGTTAACCCATCTACATTTTTATAATATGCATTAAGATCTAACAGCCAACCATTGTTTTTAAAAACAAAGCCAGTAGAAATCTGATCTGCTTTTAAAATCGGAATTTCTTCTTTGTTAGAAAGACTCCAAACTTTATTTTCTAAACCGAAATCACTAGTGGAGAATTCTATTAATTGGCTAATATTCTGGTATTTTCTTTCATAAGAAATATTAAACCAAGTATGGTCAACTAATTTCGTTTGTAAGAATAATCGAGGAGCAAAAGTGAATTTTTTTTCAATAGAAAAATAGCTGCTTCTTACTCCTAAATTCACATTAAAATCTTTGTTCTTTTTAAATTGATATTCAGAAAATATAGCAATAGTATTATTCGTGTTTTCTTCTTCTGTTCTGTAATCATTAACAGGAAAAAGAGAAAATGTTCTACCTAAAACAAAACTTACTTTGTTTCTAATATATTCAACGCCAAAACCTAGCTGATGTTTTTCATTAAAAGATGTATTTAATGAAGATTTTAAACTAAATTCCCTAATTTCATTCTTTTTAATGGAAGATTCAGTATACGGAATTCCAACTGTTTGTTCTCCGTTAAAAGTGTAGTCTAAGTTGTATTTAGAATAATATAAGGTTGTGTTTTGCTTCAAGTTATCGTCCCAAATCCTATCCCAAGAACCACTAACACCAAAGTTTTGAACAGACAGATCATCATTTTGTATGAAACTTCTATTTTCATTACCAAATCTGTAATCTAATTTATTATTAACGTATATATGACTGATTGAAACACGATCTTGTTCTCCTAAGTTAGCAAGAAGTTTAACATGTAAATCATCAAAAAAGAAGATGTTGTCTTTTTCAAAAAAGTTTTCAGTATCGTTGAGTTCATTAGTGGCTATAATTGAATTTTGAAAAACACGATCAGAGATTCTTTGAAATGTAATACTATTAAAAGCATCAGTTAAAGATCTTCTACCAGCAACATGAATGGCCGTGTTTTTACTCAACGGAAATTTCAAAAAAGCATCAGCATGAGTTAAGTTTGTTCCAAATCCACCAGAAATTATAGAATCTATTTTAGAGTTAGTTTCTATATCAATTACCCCAGCAATGTGATTTCCAAATTTCGCATTTACACCACTGGTTTGAATGTTTACTTTATCAATTATATAAGGATTGAAAGCGGAAATCATTCCGAAAAAATGTGCAGGATTATAAACTCGAATTCCATCAAAAAGGACAAGATTATGGTCTGGAGTTCCGCCTCTGATATGTAAACCAGAAGTTGTTTCGTTCGGACTTTGGATGTCTGGTAATAACTGTAAACTTTGAAGTACATCAGGTTCTGTTAATCCAGGTAAAATTCCTCTCTTCTGAGGAGAAATTTCTATAGTTCCATTATTACTTTTTGTAATTCCATCTGTTAAATAGCTTGTAATCAGGATTTCATTTAATTCAGAAGAATGCTCTTCAATAGTGTAGTGCCTGCATTTGGTGTTCTTTTGTTGAGGTATAATTACTCGTTTTGATTGGTATCCTAATAAAGAAATAACCAAGGTATCTGTTTTTCGATGTCCAGATAACTCAAAATATCCTTTTTCATTAGTAACAGTTCCTACAGAATTATCTACTAGGTAAACTTCTGCTCCAAAAATAGGTTGATTAGAATAGGTGTCTTTCACATAACCGCAAATAAATGAATTACTATCCTTCTCTAAAATAAGAATATATCTATCAGAAACTTTTTTGAAGATTAAATCGGTTTGATCTGCTAGTTTAACAAGTAATTCTTTAAAAGAAAGTTGTAAAAGTTTTGTATTAACTTTTTTGTCTTTAATAACATCATCTGCATACGAGAATTTAACTTTATGTTTTTTCTCTAAGCCTATCAAAATATTTTTAAGGTAGTTATTGTCTCTATCTTTTTGAGAAAAAAGGAGATTCGAAATAAAAATAAAAGCAAGAAAAGTGTACTTTTTTTTAAGCGTCATTAATGTTTAACGAGTAAAATGGTGCTTTTATTTGTAAACTCAGTTTTAATTTTTAATGGGGTAAAAACAGTTTCTAAAGCTATTTTTAAATCTTTATGAGTAAATGCACCAGTGTAAAGATAGTTTAAATTTATGTCTTCAGTTGCGTTTATTTCTACATTATATTGATCGGTAATCGCTCTTATCACGTATTTTAAAGGTACACTATTAAATGTGCTTTCTCCATTCTGCCAACTAGGGTTGGTTGCTTTAAATTCCCACTCTTTACTTGTGTCTTTTGTAATTCTAAATGCCTTTCCTTTAGTAAGAAATACATCTTTTTCGTTTATGGTTACTTTTACTTTTCCTTCATAACAGTTTACTTCTAAAAGATCATCTTCAATATTTACATTAAATTGAGTTCCTAAAACAGTTACTTTCCCTAAACTAGTTTCTACAGTAAATGTTTTTCCTTTGTTTACTTTGAAAAAAGCTTCTCCTTTTAAATTGATTGTTCTATCTGTCGACCATTTGTTTTCTTTAAAAGAAATAGAAGACTTAGCATTTAATATTACCTCAGAATCGTCTGGTAAATTAACAGCTAATTTTTCTCCGAAACTAGTATTGTATACAGTTGCAGAATTTTTAAAATAGAAAACACTAAATAAAATTAATACAGATGCAGCTGCTAGAATAGTAAGTTTTGAGTATAAAGAAACTACTTTTGGTTTTTTAGTATCTTCAATTTCTTCCTTTACTTTTGATAAAAGTTTTTGTTTATCATAAGGTGGAGCAGCTAATTTTTCTGATTTAAAAACAATCTTTTCATATAATGGAAAATCAGGATGCTTTTTAAACGCTTCTAATTCTTCAGCATTTAATTCACCATTCATCCACTTGGCTAAAAAAGTTTCATCTTTATTGATTTCCATATTTGAGTTTTTAGGATGTTTGTTTCTTAAAAACAGTTTATTAATAATTTACCCTAACTATATTACATCTATTTTTTCTCTGAGCTTTTTTAAAGCTGCAGAAATTCTTTTTTCAACTGCTTTTACAGATATTCCTAACATTTCTGCAATTTCAGAATATTTTTTCTTGTCAATTCTATTTAATAAAAAAACCTCGCGTTGTTTTTCAGATAATTCACTTATTGCATTTTGAAGTTTTACCATAAATTCTTTCTCTTCTAAAAGAAATTCAGGTGTTTCATAAGTGTATTTTTTTTCTTGAGTTTTTTGATGTTTTAAAACTACTTTTTTGTGAGCTACATGGTTTAAAAATAAATTTGTAGCTACAGTAAATAAATACGATTTAGCTTTAGTTATAAGAACTTTAGCACAATTTTTCCAAAGTCGAACATAGCTTTCTTGAACGAAATCTTCCGCTAAATCTACATCACCACATTTATAAAACATATAATTTCTAAGACTTTCAGAATGTGTGTCGAACACTTCCTCAAAAACTTTGGGTTTACATATTGAATTTTCTTGCTCCATTTAGAGCAAACATAAAAAAAAATTAATCAAAAAAGGTAGGGTAGATTTTTAGATGCCTGTTTCTTATTCAAATCAGGCATGAATTATTAATTAATAAATGATAAGAGTATGAAAAATTTTAAACAAGTGTTCAAGTTTTTATTTTTAGTAGCATTTACATTAAGTATAGTTACAAGTTGTAGTGATGATGAAGTAATAATTCCAGCTGATACTGTCTTACCAGATACGACCAATCCAACTGGAGATGGTAATCAAGGAGGAACAAGTGATCAAGGAGAAATCACATTATATAAAGTCAATGGTAATAAGATAAACAAAATTCAAGATTATAAAGTTGCAGGTGAAGATTTAGCTTATCAGAAAGATATCGCAAAACATAACCAGATTTGGGATTTAGTTTTAAAAATTGTTCCGCTAAATCAGTTAAAAAAGGTAGGAGAATTTGTTATTTACAATGGAACTCCAACAGGTAGCGCAGGTTTTGTAGTTCAAATAAAAGAAGATTTATCAAGCTGGAAAATGGGAATTGCAATTAACTATGCTTACGAAGGAGGTTTTAACAATAGAGGAGAATTAGCTTACACCATTATTCATGAATTCGGACATGTATTAACGTTAAACAATACACAATTAGACTCAAGTCAGACTAATTGTGGAACATATAATCCAGGTGAAGGATGTGCAAAATCTAATGCATACATAAATGAGTTATATCAAAAGTATTGGGCAGATATTTGGACAGCTTACGAAAAGGCGAATAATGAAGGAGAAGAAGCTTTAAATAATTTTTACCAAGCAAACAGAGATCGATTTGTAACTAATTATGCAGCGACTAATCCAGCAGAAGACATAGCTGAAGTTTTTGCTACTTATGTTACCAAAAGAGATATTGCTGCAGGGAATACAATAGCAGAAAAGAAAATGCTATTAATGAATAATAGAAAAGAAATTGTAGACTTTAGAAATCATATTCGTAAAAACTTAAACCTTAGAGGTAGAGGAGCAGATAGTTTTATTTTACCTGAGCCAGGAAAGTGGAAAGAAGCAAATAGAATTGGAAAATCTTGTAGACGTCACAAGCATTAAAATATCCCTCTTAGCGCCAAAACACTTGTTCAGATTTTTCATGTTGAATCGTTTTGGCGCATTTAAAAATTAGAAATCATGAAACAGTTATATATCGTCATAATCCTTTTGATAGTGAGTTGTTCAACAACAAAGAATTTTTCAGAAGATAAAATCCATTATAGAAAAACAGCATGTTTAGGGAAATGTCCTGTTTTTGATTTATATGTATACGATAATGGAAAAGTAATTTTTAACGGTGTAAATAATACAAAAATCAAAGGAGAAGCAACATATCATATTTCCGCACAACAGGTGAAATTATTAAAAGGAGAATTATCGAAACTATCTTCTGTAGTTGATTCTGAAAGTAAAAAAGGAAGAGATTTACCTAAAACAATCGTTAATTTCGATAATAAGACTTTAGCTTTCAAAGGGAATAAAAACTTAATCGTATTTAATAATCTACTAAAGCAGCTAGATCTTTTACATTAGGCTACTACTTTAGTTGTATTGGTTCTTAAAATCACCTTTTTAAAAAGGTGATTTTTCTTTTTTTAATATAGTTCGTTTTTTGTTTATCCAAAGAAGTTTCCAAATGGGTTATTTGTAGCCATGAATGATGATAAGAATTTCTTTTTTTATGATTTAGGTAGAATTCTAAACTAGAAATTACACTAGCCTTACGACTACAATAATTTAAAATTTAATAGTTTTTTTATTTTTGTTTACTTTTTTTGTATGTTTGTTAAACAAAACGATTGGTATAAGAAAAAATAATTAAGATATTATTTAAATCAATCAAAAAATATATGTATATGTCAAAGATATGTATACATTTGTTGCCCCAAGTTTCTTGATTTAAGATTGTAACACCTTTTTTGAAAGAATTTTTCATCAAATGCGACTAAATTTTGAGACGATCAATTTGAGCAAACTATAGTAGTTTGACATAAATATTTATAATTATTGAATAGTTATGACATTAATAGAAAAAGCATTAGAGTTTGAGAACCGAAAATTTAAATTCGTAACTACCAGCGATAGAATTTTAGCTTCTAGAGAAGTTAAAGCTTTGATTTTAGAAATAAATGAAGAGTATAAAAAAAGTAAAGATGGTGAGCTAATGGATTTAATGAAAAGGTTAACCGTTGTTAAGCAAAGAATTGAAAAAAGGCTTAAAGGGAAACCTCTAACTGCATAGTAAACAAATTTATAAGGGCTGTTATTTTATATTAACAGCCTTTTTTATACCAAAAACTTAAGTTTTAATATGAAAATATATCGTCTTCAAAAAAAACAAAACTTACCGATAACTGTTGAGAAAGCTTGGGAATTTTTATCGGATCCGAAAAATTTAAAAGAGATTACACCCGATTATATGGGATTTAATATTCTCTCTGGTGCAGATAGACCAATGTATTCTGGTCAAATTATTCAGTACATCGTTACACCTATCTTAGGAATTAAAACCAAATGGGTTACAGAAATTACTCATGTACGACATCAAAAATATTTTGTAGATGAGCAACGTTTTGGCCCTTATGCACTGTGGCATCACAAACACTTTATTAAAGAAATAGACGGAGGAATTGAAATGGAAGATATTATTGATTATAAAATTCCATTAGGTATTTTAGGTCAAATGGTTCATCCGTTTTTAGTAAAACCAAAACTAGAAGAGATTTTTAGTTATCGTCAAACAAAATTAATAGAGCTTTTTGGAGAATACAATGGATAAAATTTCAATTTTTTGGTTCAGAAGAGATTTACGAATTGATGATAACCACGGATTATTAGAAGCACTTCAAAGTGGAAGAAAAATTCTACCAATATTTATTTTTGATAAAAATATTTTAGATAAACTTCCTAAGAAAGATGCCAGATTAGAGTTTATCCATTCAAGATTATCATTATTACATAAAACTTTTCAAGAAAAAGGGGGGAACTTGTCTACTTTTTATAGTACACCTATAGAAGCTTTTGAAACGCTTACTGAAAAGTTTGCTATAGAAAATGTATATACCAACAAAGATTATGAACCTTATGCGCTAGATAGAGATCATAATATTGAAGAGTTTTTATTTTCAAAAGGAATCGGATTTAAATCTTTCAAAGATCATGTAATTTTTGAAGAAAAAGAAGTGGTTAAAGACGATGGAAATCCATATAAAGTTTACACACCTTATTCTAAAAAGTGGTTAGCTAAATTCAAAACAATCCCTCTGAATTTGTTTCCTTCAGAAGAACACTTAGATCAAATATTTACTTCAGAAAGTAAGGGTATTCATTCAATGTCTGAATTAGGTTTTGAACCTTCGGGAATAAAAATCCCAGATTATGATGTGAGTCAACAAATTATAGATGAATACGAAGCCAAACGAAATTTTCCAGCTGTAAAAGGAACATCAAAGTTAGGTTTGCATTTACGATTCGGAAGTTACTCTACAAGAAAAGCAGTTCAAGAAGCTAACAAAAGTGAGAATATTACTTTTTTAAAAGAATTAATTTGGCGTGAATTTTTTATTCAAATTCTTTGGCATTATCCGCATACAGTAAAAGATTCTTTTAAACCACAATACGACAGGATAGAATGGCGAAATAATGAAGAAGACTTTAAACGCTGGTGTGAAGGTAAAACAGGATATCCATTAGTAGATGCAGGGATGCGAGAATTAAACAAAACTGGCTTCATGCACAATAGAGTTCGTATGTTGGTTGGAAGTTTTTTATGCAAGCATTTACTAATTGATTGGAGATGGGGAGAAGCTTATTTTGCTGAAAAATTATTAGATTTTGAATTGTCTAGTAATGTAGGAAACTGGCAATGGGTTGCAGGTTGTGGTGTAGATGCGGCTCCGTATTTTAGAATTTTTAACCCAACTACTCAAATTAAGAAGTTTGATAAAGAATTAAAATATATTAAAAAGTGGGTTCCAGAATTTCAGGAACTTACTTATGCAAAAGAAATGGTTGATCATAAGTTTGCAAGGGAACGCTGTTTAACAACATATAAAAATGCGTTAAATGCTGATTCTTAACAAGTAATTAATCATCTATGTGTGGCTTTTTATTAAATTTAAGGAATTAACAAGTAAATTAAATTATTATGACCACACAAGAAGTTGCAAACCAATGGGCACAAATGTGCAGAGAAGGAAAGAATTTAGATTGTATTACAGAATTGTACGCAGATAATGTTGTAAGTAAGGAAATGCCTGGTGTTCCATACGGAGAAATTGTTTCGGGAAAACAAGAAGTTTTTGAAAAGAGTAAACAATGGTTAGAAAACGTAGTAGAATTTCATGCTTCAGAAATTTCTGATCCTGTTGTTGCAGATAATCATTTTACTTCAAAGATGGCTTTCGATGTTACCTTTAAAGACAGAGGAAGACAACAAATGGAAGAAGTTTGTGTATTTGAAGTAAAAGATGGTAAAATAACAAATGAACAGTTTTTTTACACGATGTAACCAACACTGTTTTAACAAAATATCAGCCTCGATTTTATCGGGGCTTTTTTATATTTGTCGAACTAATTTCGGGATGTAGCTTAGTCCGGTTAAAGTGCTGGTCTGGGGGACCAGAGATCGGAGGTTCGAATCCTCTCATCCCGACTTTAATTTTATTTCTTCTTCTTCTAAATATTTAGTAATTTTCTATCCACAAATATTGAATTGTTATGCGTTTTCTTAGGTATGTAGCTGTTTTTTTTATAGGTTTTTTGGTTGCTAAGTTTTGGTACGATAAAGAAGAAGAGAAACATCAAACAGAAGAAATTAAAGTTATGGTAAATCAGATTGAAAACCTGAGTAAACTAGTTGTTTCTCAAGGAACGTATTCTGAAATGTATAGCTTTTCTGATACTAAAAAATACTTTTTTGATTATGTCCATTTTCAAAAGAAAGCTATGTTGTCTGTGAATGCAAAGGTCGAAGTGGGCTACGATTTATCGAAGTTGGATATTCAGATTGATAGTGTAGCAAAGCAAATTATTATAAATAAAATTCCAGAAGAAGAGATTACCATTTCGCCAGATATTAAATATTTTGATTTACAACAAAGTAAGTTCAATACGTTTTCTAAAGAAGAATTAAATAAATTAAGTGATAAAGCCACAAAAATGATAGAAGAAACCATAGAGTTTACTTCACAGAAGAAAGAAGCAAAAGCACGTTTATTTGAAGAGTTATCTAAAATTTATCAATTGTCAAAAATATACGACTGGGCAGTAGTAGATAATACTAATACCTTTAAAGAAATTCCGTTATTAGATTAAGTTTATTTTGGTAGTTTATTACTTAGTAAACCATAAATAAAAGTACCAATTAAGCTCCCTAATAGAACAATAAGTATAGAAACTACTCCATTTCCTAATAGTGTGAAAATAGGAGCAGGACAAGCTCCTGCTAAAGCCCAGCCTAAACCAAAAATAGTTCCGCCAATTAAAGCTCTTTTGTATTCTTTAGGTTTCTGTTTAACTAAAATTTTATTGCCTAAATAATCTTTAACTATTCCTTTTTTAAAAAGATACATAAAACACATAGAAAATAGCACTGCTGTTCCAATTATTCCATACATATGAAAGGATTGAAACTTGAACATTTCAAACATTCGATACCAAGAAACAGCTTCAGATTTTGTTAAAATAATACCGAATAGAATTCCAATTAGTAAAAAACGTAAGTATTTCATTTTAAGAGAATAAAAGTGGGAAAATTAACCAAACCATTACTAAACCTCCAATAAAAAAGCCGATTACAGCTATTAAAGAAGGTAATTGTAAGCTACTTAGACCTGTTATTGCATGACCAGAAGTACAACCTCCAGCATAACGAGTTCCAAAGCCAATGCAAATTCCAGCAATTAATAATATCAAAATTCCCTTTAGTGTGAATACATTTTTTAAGTCAAATAACTCATCTGGAACTAATGTGTTACCAGCATTAGCAAAACCTAATTCATTTAGCTCAGTTATTGTTTTCGGATTTAAATCAATTGGCACTTGATTAGAAAGATAATTACTAGCTATAAATCCTCCAATGATCAGACCGATTAAAAAGACCAAAGCCCAATCTCTTTCTTTCCAGTCTTTTTTAAAGTAGTCAGAGAATTTGTTTGCTCCGCTAATAGTGCACAGCGTTTCTAAGTTTGTTGAAACACCAAAGTTTTTTCCAAAGTAAAAAAACAGGAATAAAACAATGGCAATTAAAAAACCAGATGCATACCAAGGCCATGGTTCTAATAAGTAATTCATGATGGGATATTTTTTTCAATATAGTTGAGTATTTTTTGAGTAGCACCAACATTATGTTGAATGTAATTCTGATTGATATTACCCATTTTAACTCTCAGGTTAATGTCTTTTTTTAGGATAGTAAAGATATTAGAAAAATCGCTAGTATTTAATATAGTTTTAGCACCTCCAATTGCAATTAAATCTAATGCTTCTTGAAATTTTTGATGTTTATTTCCACCAAAAATAATAGGAATGCCAAATGTAGCAGGTTCTAAAATATTATGTAAACCGGTTGCCAAACCACCTCCAACATAAGCGGCATTAGCGTAAGAATATATTTTCGCAAGTAGTCCAATATTATCAATAATAAGAACTTTGTATTCTGAAAGATTAACATTGTTTCTTTCAGAATACAAGATTGTTTTTTCTAAGATACTATTCCTCAATTCTTCAATCTTACTTTTATCAATATTATGTGGAGCAATAATGAACTTTTCATCTTTCTTAGCCTGATTATTTATGTAGTTTACGATGCATTCATCATCTTCTTTCCATGTACTTCCAGCTACAACTGTGTATGTGTTATTTTTAAATAATTCTATAGTTTCAATAGTATTATCTTGATTTAGAATTTCAGAAACACGATCGAATCTTGTATCACCAGAAACATCTACATTTTTTAGATTAATGTCATTTAATAATTCTTTAGAGATTTCATTTTGAACAAAAAAGAAAGAAAAAGTATGCAAAAACTTACGCATCCATTGTCCGTAAGACTTAAAAAACAGTTGCTCTTTTCTAAATATTCCAGAAACTAAAATGGTTGTAGTATTAGACTTTTTTAGTTCATTCAATAAATTAGGCCAGAATTCATATTTGACAATAATAGCTAAATCAGGATGCACTAATTTTATAAAACGTTTTACATTTCTTTTGGTATCGAAAGGTAAATAGCAAACAACATCTGCTAGATGATAATTTTTTCTGATTTCATATCCTGAAGGAGAGAAGAAAGTAACTACAATTTTATGATTGGGATATTTAATTTTCAGTTTTTCAATGATAGGTCTTGCTTGTTCAAATTCGCCTAAAGAAGCAGCATGAATCCAGAAAACACGATCATTAGAGTTAATTGAAGCCAATTTTTTAAAAGTCTCTTTACGTCCATTAACAAACAGTTTAAGTTTTTTATTAAACAGATTTAGACACTGTATAATAAAGTAGGCGACATGAATGAGAATGTTATAAAGAAAATTCATGTTCCAAAAATATAAAAAGGCTAATTATAATTAGCCTTTAAAAGTATCAAATATGTTTTGTTTTTTAGTTATCTATTGCTTTTAACAATAAGGAACATTTAGCAATATAACCATAGTCAGAACTCTTACTATTTTTTGCCGCTTTTAAACATTTCTGAGCTCCCGTTTTAGCGATATCTTTTTGATTCAGTTTTAAAGCTAATTCAGATTTATAATACGTATACCAAAAAGCCTGAGGTCTTAATTTTTCTGCTTTTGTAAACCAGATTAAAGCTTGCTTTAAATCTTTGTTTTTTTGATAATAATATTGAGCAGCATCGAAATATGTTTGTGCTTTAATTTCTCCTTTTTCATTTGTTATTTTAGTAGCAATTTGTTCTTCAATAATACGATCTGAATTTACTAGAACAGGGATTTTGATGATCGTATTCTCCCAAGCAATAACCATACTAGCTCCATTAATCGTAAAGTTTTCAAAGTATATAGAGAATGTTTCTCGTAATTCTTTAGAGTTAGTTACTGGTATTTTAAAACGAATAATATCATTTTCTTTGTTGTATCCAGAGCTACCCCATAAATTACTTTTCTTATTGAAACTAATAGTCCATTCTTTTTCTTCAGGAATAGAATATAAACCATAAGTTCCAGCAGGAAGATTTAAACCAGCAACATTAATTTCTTTATCTGTTGTAAATTTTGTTGAAGCATTAGCGCCAGTTCTCCAAATTCTATTATACGGAATTAAAGAACCAAAAATTGTTCTTCCTTTCACACTTGGTTGACCATATTGTAAATCAATAGTTGCTAAACCAACTTTTTGTTTAGTTGTAATAGTAGGACTTAAACTAGGTTGTATGATTTGAGAGATTAATGATATACAACTTAATAAAGTTATGAATAAGCTTATTTTAGTTTTCATAAGGTTAGTTTGTTTATACAATGAAGTAGACGAGAAAACTAAAAATAATTACAAATAGGCGTAAATAAAAAAGACTACCTTGTTTAGGCAGTCTTTTTTGAATTTATTTAATTTCGAAATCTTCCATGAATTTCGTAGTGTAATTACCAGCTACATAATCTGGATGATCCATTAATTGTCTGTGGAAAGGAATTGTAGTTTTAATTCCTTCGATGATATACTCATCTAAAGCACGCTTCATTTTATTAATTGCTTCTTCACGAGTTTGTGCAGTTACAATTAATTTAGCGATCATAGAATCGTAGTTTGGTGGAATTGTATATCCAGCATATGCATGCGTATCAATACGAACTCCATGTCCACCTGGCTCGTGGTAAGAAGTAATCTTTCCAGGAGAAGGTCTAAAGTTCTTGTGAGGGTCTTCTGCATTAATTCTACATTCGATCGAGTGTAACTGTGGAGTATAATTTTTACCAGAAATTGGCACTCCAGCAGCAACTAATATTTGCTCACGAATTAAATCGTAATCAACAACCTCTTCAGTAATTGGATGCTCTACTTGAATACGAGTATTCATCTCCATAAAGTAGAAGTTACGGTGCTTATCTACTAAGAATTCAACAGTACCAGCTCCTTCATATTTAATATATTCAGCAGCTTTCACAGCAGCTTCTCCCATGGCATCTCTTAATTCATCAGTCATGAACGGAGATGGAGTTTCCTCAGTTAATTTTTGGTGACGACGTTGTACAGAACAATCTCTTTCAGATAAATGACAAGCCTTACCAAATGAATCACCAACAATTTGAATTTCAATATGTCTTGGCTCTTCAATTAACTTTTCCATGTACATTCCGTCGTTTCCGAAAGAAGCTTTTGCTTCCATACGAGCAGAATCCCAAGCTGGTTTTAAATCTTCTTTGTTCCAAACAGCACGCATCCCTTTTCCACCACCACCAGCGGTAGCTTTTAACATTACCGGGAATCCCATATCAACAGCGATCTTTTCTGCTTCTTCATAAGATTCTAAAATTCCTTCAGAACCAGGAATACAAGGTACACCAGCAGCAATCATTGTTGCTTTAGCTGTTGCTTTATCTCCCATTTTAGAGATCATTTCTTCAGAAGCACCAATAAATTTAATATCATGCTCTTCACAAAGTTTAGAGAACTTCGCATTTTCAGAAAGGAATCCATAACCTGGGTGTATTGCATCTGCGTTGGTAATTTCAGCAGCAGCAATAATTCTATCCATTTTTAAGTAAGATTCATTACTTGGTGCAGGACCAATACAAACTGCTTCATCAGCAAATCTTACATGTAAACTTTCAGCGTCGGCCTTAGAGTAAACAGCTACTGTTTTTATACCCATTTCTTTACAGGTACGAATTACACGAAGTGCAATTTCACCTCTATTGGCAATTAATATTTTTTTAAACATAATTGTAATAGTTAATTAATAGCTCAATCGATTAAGCCATATGATAAATTAAGATGGGTCAACTAAGAATAATGGTTGATCGAATTCAACAGGAGTTGAATCATCTACTAATACTTTTACGATTTTACCTGAAATTTCAGATTCAATTTCGTTGAAAAGTTTCATTGCCTCAATGATACATACTGTATCTCCAGCTTTGATTTCATCTCCAACTTCAACAAACACAGGTTTGTCTGGAGATGGTTTACGGTATAAAGTACCAATGATTGGAGATTTTATAGTAACGTATTTAGAATCGTCATCTGTTTTAGCAGGAGCAGCTGGAGTAGCAGCTTCTACTACTGGTTGTGCTACAGGTGCAGCGGCAACAACTTGAGGCGCAGCGGCAATAGGTGCAGCAGCTTGAATAATTTTTGTTTCTGGTGCATCTGATCCAGTCTTAATGGTAATTTTTACATCATCCATTTCTAGCTTTACCTCGCTAGCGCCAGATTTTGCTACGAACTTAATAAGATTTTGAATTTCTTTAATGTCCATTGTCTATAATTTTAGTTGATTGTGTCTATTTATTATACGCCCATTTTAAGTAAATAGCTCCCCATGTGAAGCCACCACCAAATGCAGCAAAAATTAAATTATCACCTTTTTTAAGTTCTTTTTCATAGTCTGCAAGTAATAATGGTAAAGTAGCAGAAGTAGTATTTCCATACTTACTAATATTCATCATTACTTTTTCTTCAGCTAAACCAATTCTATTGGCAGTAGCTTCGATAATTCTTTTATTAGCTTGATGTGGAACTAACCAATTTACAGTCTCTTTAGTTAAATTGTTTCGTTCTAATATCTTTTCTGATACATCAGCCATGTTAGAAACTGCAAATTTGAATACAGTTCTACCTTCTTGATGTACATAGTGTTGGTTATTTTTGATTGTCTCTTCTGAAGTAGGTAAAATAGATCCTCCGGCATCAATCTTTAAGAATTCTCTTCCAATACCGTCACTTCTTAAGTATTCATCCTGGAACCCTAAACCTTCTTCATTAGGTTCAAATAAAGCAGCACCAGCACCATCACCAAAAATGATACATGTTGCCCTATCTGTATAATCTATAATAGAAGACATTTTGTCTGCGCCAATTAATAGTACTTTCTTGTATCTACCAGATTCAATATAGCTAGAAGCGGTAGACATACCATATAAAAAGCTTGAACAAGCTGCTTGTAGGTCGTAAGCAAATGCATTTACAGCTCCAATTTTTGTAGCTGTGTACACTGCTGTAGATGCTACCAACATATCTGGAGTTGCAGTAGCCACAATAACTAAATCAATTTCTTCTGGATTAATGTTATTCTTGCTTATTAAATCTTCAGCTGCTTTAATGGCTAAGTAAGAAGTACCTTCGCCTTCTTTTTTTAATATTCTTCTTTCTTTAATTCCGGTTCTAGAGGTAATCCATTCATCGTTGGTATCTACCATAGTTTCCAACTCTTGGTTGGTTAGAATGTAGTCAGGAACATATTTTCCTACTGCTGTAATTGCTGCAGTTATTTTAGCCATGTTTGTTACTTATAGTAAATTTAGTTTTCAAAAGTAGTGATTTTTTTTTCACTTGAAAACGAAAAAAACGCCAAAAACTTTCGTTTTTGACGTTAAATATGTTAAACTATAAAATCTTTGCAGAAGTTATAATATATTAAGCCTCAGCTTCAGTACTATCAATTACCACTTGTCCACGGTAATATAACTTACCTTCGTGCCAGTGAGCTCTATGATATAAATGTGCTTCTCCAGTAGTAGGATCAACAGCTATCTGAGGCATAGTAGCTTTATAGTGAGTTCTTCTCTTATCTCTTCTAGTTTTTGATATTTTTCTCTTAGGATGTGCCATTTCTATGTATTTTTTCCTGTTAGTAAATCTTTTAACTTATCCCACCTCGGGTCGGTTGATTCATCTTCAACCGGTTTCTCTTTATTAATCTCTAATTCCTTTAGTCTCTCTAAAGTTTCAGATTTCATTGTTCCATTGATTACATCTGGATGCACTCTTTTTTTAGGAACAGAAAGAATTGTTAATTCATAAATATATTGAGCAATATTTAATTGGTATTCTTCGTGAGGAATGATTAAAATATCTTCATTGTCATCATTAAACTCCTGTCCGAATTTAACTATCAGTTTAAATTCTCCTTCTATTGGTTGATCAAATAATTCACTTGTTAAATCACAAGGAACATTAACAGATCCACTAATCGAAAATAAAACTTCAAATAATGTGCTCTTCTTTATGAACTCAACATCAACAATTACATTAGTTTCGTTGAATTCTTCATACTGAAATTCTTTAAAGAACGTGTTGTCAATTTGGTATTGAAACTCGTGGCTACCTTCTTTCAAGCCTACAAAAGGAATACTATATTCTTTTAAACCTTTCATTTACAATATCAATTTGAGGGCGCAAATATAATAAAATATTTTTTTAAAAAAGAAGAATTAGAACTATTTTGATTTTAATGTATTCGACTCTAATTCAATATTTTCTTTTCTGTTTCTATAAATTTTTAAAGAACTAAATAAAGCTTCTTTAAAAGATTCTACGTTTGCTTTGTTTTTTCCTGCTATATCAAAGCCTGTTCCGTGGTCTGGAGATGTTCTAATTCTGTTAAGTCCAGCAGTAAAATTCACACCGTTTCCAAAAGATAATGCTTTAAAAGGTGCCAATCCTTGATCATGGTACATTGCTAAGACTCCATCAAATTGTTCATAAGTCTTAGACCCAAAGAATCCATCTGCAGCATAAGGTCCGAAAACCATCTTACCTGTCTTTTTAATTTCAGCAATAGTAGGTCTTATAATTTCATCATCTTCTTTTCCCATAACTCCTTTGTCTCCACAATGAGGATTTAAACCTAAAATTGCAATCTTAGGTTTATTGATACTAAAATCTCTTTTTAAAGATTGATGCATAATATCCACTTTGTTTTTGATAAGCTCAGGTGTAATAAGTTCAGATATTTTTGAAACAGGAACATGACCTGTAATTAATCCTATCCTTAAATCTTCACACATTAAAATCATTAAACTATCCCCTTCCAATTCATTTTCTAAGAACTCTGTATGACCAGGAAAATTGAATTCTTTAGATTGGATGTTTTCTTTGTTAATAGGAGCAGTTAACAATACGTTAATAGCATTGTTTTTAAGTGCATCTACTGCTGTAGCTAGTGATTTTAATGCATACTTTCCTCCATCGGGTGTTATTTTACCAAGTTCTACTTTTACATCTTCTTTCCAGATATTTAGTAAATTAATTTTTCCATGTACAATCTTATCTAATGATTGTATACCATGAATACTATTATTTAAGTTTAATGCTTTTTTATGGAAGGAAATAACTTTGTTAGAGCCGAAAATAACAGGAGTACAGAATTCTAACATTCGTTTATCTTCAAATGTTTTAAGAATGACTTCTATACCTATACCATTAATATCTCCAATTGAGATTCCGACAATAATTTTATTCGTTTTTTCCATATTTAGAATACCTATGTTGTATTTTTGATGTTAACAAAAGTAACTAAATTTTAAGGAATGTTTACAGGTATAATTGAAACACTTGCAAGTGTTACTGAGCTAAAGAAAGAACAAGAAAATATTCATATTTCTTTAAAAAGCGAAATTACAAACGAACTAAAAATAGATCAGAGTGTTGCTCATAATGGCGTTTGTTTAACTGTTGTTGCAATTGATAACGATGAGTATACAGTCACAGCAATTAAAGAAACTATTGATAAGAGTAATATCGGGACTTTAAAAATCGGTGATGAGGTAAATTTAGAAAGAGCGATGAAGTTAGGAGACCGTTTAGATGGTCATATCGTTCAGGGTCATGTAGATCAAACAGGTGTTTGTAAAGGAATTAAAGATGAAGGAGGAAGTACTGTATTTACCTTCGAATATGATTCTGAATTAAATAATATTACTATTGAAAAAGGTTCTGTAACTGTAAATGGTGTGAGTTTAACAGTTGTAAATTCTAAACGTAATGAATTTAGTGTAGCAATTATTCCTTACACTTTAGAACATACAGTTTTTAAGCACTTTGAAGTTGGAACAAAGGTAAATTTAGAGTTTGACGTTATTGGTAAGTATGTGGCAAGACTTCAGGAGTTTAGAAGTTAACATTTAAAACAGCTTATAAATATTTTAGCGTTGAAGTAAAAGTAGTTTTTTTAGATAATTATTCTATATTTAGGCTTTTAAATAATTAACTATGAAAAGCTTATATAAGAGAATCTCTGCCGAGGTTCCTAGTGACTACACCAAACCTTCACAATCGTTTAAAAAGCATGTTTGGCTTTCAGTTCTAGGATTGTTAGCCTTTATTGTTTTGTATTTAGGTCTTACGATATGGTTTGGGCGATTGGCGTACAATTTAGCAATGGATGCCCATAATTTCGATGGTCATTTCTTCAATTATCTTTTGGCTTTTGGATTTGGCTTTCTGTCACTATTCATGGCAAAATCATTGTTCTTTCTTAATAAGAGAGAAGATAATCCAATTCATAAATACATTACGGAAAAAGAAGAACCTGTTTTATTTGATTATTTATATCAATTAGCAGATGAAGCTGGAGCTCCAAAACCAAACAAAGTTTTTCTAACTGATAGAGTTAATGCAAGTGTATCTTATGATATTTCTTTAATCAATTTAATTTTTCCATCAAAAAAGAATTTAGAAATAGGATTAGGGATTACTAATGTTTTAAGTTTGGGAGAATTAAAAGCAGTTTTAGCTCATGAATTTGGACATTTTGCGCAGCGTTCTATGCTTTTGGGAAGGTATGTTTATGTAGTACAACAAATTGCAGCACGTATTGTTGGTAAAAGAGATGCTTTTGATTCTTTTTTAGCAGGCTTGTCGAGAATAGATCTTCGTATTGCTTGGATAGGCTGGATATTATCAATCTTAGTTTGGTCTGTAAGATCATTTATAGAAATATGTTTTCGCGTGGTTGTAGTTGCTGAAAGGGCTTTATCTCGTGAAATGGAATTTCAAGCAGATTTAGTTGCTGTGTCTTTAACTGGAAGTGACGCTTTAATTCATGCGTTATACAAATTACAGGTAGCAGATGAAGCTCATGAAAATGCAATTCAGTGTATGAGTGAGTTGTTAGGTGAAAAAAAAGCCATAAAAGATATGTATACTTTGCAAAGTAATTACATTGAAAGAATGGCTGTTATATTGAACGATCCTGCTTATGGGAAATCTCCTACAGTACCAGACCAATCCCCAGAAGAAAATAGAATTTTTGCCAATAAGAAATACAATCCGCCAAAGATGTGGGCAACTCACCCTGCAGATATTGATAGAGAAAATAATGCAAAGAAGAACTATATTTTTGAAGAGATCGATGAAAGATCTTCTTGGGAGTTATTTTCTGATCCAAAGTTTTACAGGGAGGAAATGACAAAACGTTTGATTAGTACAGCTAAAGTTGAAACTACAGATGAAGTTGAAGAGGAAGGAATTAAATATCAGAATAAATCATATTTCGATTGGACGTTTCTTGAACCAGAGTACAACTCTAATTTTTTAAATAGATTTCCATTTCAAAATTTTGAATCGTATGAAGATTTGCTAAATAAGGAAATAAAAGATGTTGATTTAGATACTACAGTAAGTAAATTGTATCCACATTATATAAGTAATGATATACAAGAATTGCAAGAATTAGAAGAGGAAATTATTGCTTTAGAAGTGAGTAAAGACGAATCTTTAACTTTAGAGAAAAGAAAAATATGGCATAGAGGAAACGAGGTGAAGAGAAAAGATATCCCTGAAATATTAAAAGGGTTAAAAGAAGAAGTAGCTGTAATCAGAGAGAAATTAAAAGAACACGATGTTTTATGTAGATCTACTTTTCAGAGGTTAGCTAAAGAAGTAGATCAAAGTTGGGCAGATTATCATAAAAGATTGATCAAACTTGTGCATTATAGTGAACATGCTATGGCAAACTTAAAAGATGTGATACGCAAGTATAATAATGTAATGGGTATTGCTTTAGCTGATGGAAATGTTTCAGATGACGAATTGGTTCGTATTTTATCTATAGGTGATACTTATCATATAACGCTAAGAAGAATATATAAACATGCCGAAACTTTTACATTAAATAACACGCTATTGAAAAACATGAACACCGATCATTATAATAGTTTGTTTGAAGAATTTAAGTTGCCGCCTCCTAGTAAAGAGAATATTAATGAGTGGGTACAGGTTGTAGATGGATGGGCTTCTGTTGCTTTGACAGCTTTGAATAAATTGAGAAATGAATCTTTAGAATTACTATTAGAGACTGAGAAATATATAAAACAAGCTTATACAGAAAAACTTACTGAGAAAACTACAGCAATAATTAAAGGTTTTCCAGATCGTTACGATACATTAATTCCGGGAAAGGAAAGGAAACTACAAACAAAATTAGGTGTTTGGGATCGTTTTGTAACTGGAGATGGAATTATACCTTCCATAGCAAAGTTTGGAATATCAGGAGGTATTGTATTTGCGGCAATTTTCTTTGGAAATCGTTCGCAAAAATTGCCTTTATATATTTATAATGGATTACAAACTACAGTAAGTGTAACCGTTGGAAGTGAATTTTTCGAGATTGAACCTAATTATAACGAAGAATTACTAATCAATTATGGAACAAACTACATTATCAAAGCTAAAAATTCAGAAGGACAAATTATTGATAGTCTTAATTTTTCAATGAATGAGCATTCTGCTTATATGTACAACGTAGCCAATGCTGCTGTGATGATGAAATATCCTGTTTTTTATGGTGTTGGAGCTTTTACAAGTCCAAAAAGTGAGACAGAATTATTAAATGAAAGTAAGATATTCCCTATAAAGGCAGATTACATACTAGCAGAACCACCTCAAGAAATTTCTATGCCTTCAGGAGTAAGTGTAGAAAGAAAAGACGTATTGTTGGCATACAGTGAGCAAGGTCCTCAAGAATTGTTGTCAATTTTGAAAGATGAAGATCAGATTTCAGAAATGATTGAAACTCATGTAAAGTGGGATGATGATGATAGTAAACAAATTGTAAATTGGTTATACTATTTAAGAGGAACAAAAGAAGGTCTAGCGGTTTTAAATTCACGATTAAATAGAAATCCTAAGGAATTTATTAGTCTAAGAGCATTACAAGATTTATCTGATTCTACAGCTCACGAAGATATTTGTAATAAACATGTAGAACTTGCTCGAGAAGAACCAGATAACCCAGATTTATATTATTTATCAATTCGGTGTATCAAGGATGAGAAATTGAAAGATAGTAAGTTTTTAGAAGGGTATAAAAAATGGAATCAACACAATTGGTTGGCTTATGCTTCTGGATATATTTATACACAAAAAAATAATCTAGAAGAAGCATATGAGGCTTACAGAGTTGCTGCCAAAGGTAATCCAACACTAAGATCAATGATAGCTTTAGATGTTGAAAGAATAAAAAGAATCTTGAATTTAAAAGGAAAAAAACGATACAGAACTATAATAAAAAATGAACAAGTAAAATATTATCAAAATCTAGAATCAGGTAAAATCGAAAATGGTGAAAACAATCCAGATTATATCTTTTATCTCATAAATAACGGTAAGATTGATGAGGCTTATGAATTGGTAAAAAAATATGATGAGCGTATGAGTTATGTGAATTATTTTATAGCTGCATCAAAAGGAGTAAAGAAAGATTTAAGAGATAAACTAATTCGAAATTTAGATATTAACCAGTTGAATTATAATTCTGTATGGCCTATTTTAGGATTGCATGTTTTAGATAATAAAGATTATACAGACTTATTACCTGTTTTTCAACCATTAGATATGGAAGCGAAAGATGTTAATAAATTGATCTCTTTAATAAAGCAAAGAGATTTTTCTGGAGTAGATGATCGTATTCAAAACTTAACAACTCAGTGGAAAGCTCAAGTTTATGTTTTATCTAGTATTATTCAAAAAGGAAACATTCCAATTAAGTGGAAAGAAGTGATTAAAGGAGGGTTGTTTATATCTGAAAAACCTTATTTAGGACTTTAATTTATTATAATATTTAAATAATATTAGAATTGAAAAAATAAGAAAGACTACCAAAAATGGTAGTCTTTCTGCTTATATAAGTGAATGTAAATTGGAAATAAAAACTTAATCTTATATTCCTACATTCGGTAGAAGGTTCAAAGATTTACTTTTTATCTAAGTGTAAGTCTTAATTTTTCCTTTTATATAGGAAAACAAAAAACGCTTACTTTAACACGTATCCTACATTCGTAAGGTAATTGGTGATATTGCGCACATGTGCCACAACTTGAACTATCTACGCCTTCAAAATATCCATAACAAGTTGGGCTGGAGAAACAACGAACATCGCCGCCACCGTGGATATTTTTTTGAGTACTCTTATCTAGACTTTTGCCTAATGTTGAAATTATTTTTTTCATGTTTTTAGGTTTATGCGTCGCAACTACAAGCAGGCTTTAATATTAAGTGTTCCCACATTCTACAGATAGCATGAGAACATTTAGTTGTACCTCCTTGAATTGTTTTTTGTTCAGATTTATTTAGGCTTTTACCTAGTGTTGAAATTACTTTTTTCATGTTTATATTTATTTAGAAAGGAAAAAATCATGTTTTAACAAGACCCGAATTGACCACAATTATATGATGGGTCGCCACCTAAAAAAGGGTAGTTACTTAACCAAAAGCCTTGTGTTCTAGTACAACAAAATTGATATGGAGTTGGAATAAATCCTCCATGGATTTCCTTTTGTTTGGTTTTGCTTAATGAATGTCCTAAGTTTTTGATTGATTTCTTCATGATACTCATATTTAAAGTGCAATTGAGAGGTTTTAGATAAACTTCTCAATAGCGTTTTTTAACTATTTGTTTTTTTGAATTAGTAGTTTATCCAACCACCACGTCCATCACAAACTCCAGGACAATGAGGAGGTCCACATTTAATAGTAGTAGTAGCTGTAGGACATACTTCTGGACATGATTGAATTCTGATAAGAGGAACAATACCACCTGTAATTTCAGTTTGCTTCGCTTTGTTTAAAGCTTTACCAAGATTTAAGATTGATTTTTTCATAATAAAAAGATTTAAAGTTGAATTAAATCCCTGAATATTTAAAGACACTCAAGGTTTATGTCTATTCTTCGCGATACAATGTTTACTACATTAAATAAAATGATAGAGGAGTTGGAGTAACTCCTCAAATCTTTTTAGTACCTATCGGCACCACCACGTCCATTACATACTCCTGGACAATGAGGAGGTCCACATTTAGTTCCTCTAGGTGCAGTACGACATACTTCGTCACAAGTAGCTACTCTAATCGGAACAATTCCTCCGTTAACTTCTGCTTGTCTAGCTTTGTTTAAAGCTTTACCAAGATTTAAGATTGATTTTTTCATAATGAAAGGTTTTAAAATTGATTAAATCCTTGAACATTTAAAGACACTCAAGGTCTATGTCTATTCTTCGCGATAAAATTGTTCAAAAGGAAATATGTTTTTACTTGTGAACAAAAAGTTATAGGTTTTGATATATTTAATATCAAAATATTTGGCCTTACTAGGCTTTTTAAGCGTAAATAGGATTTCCTCCGCCGCTTCCTCCACAATTTGGATGATTCGGAATAATAGCAGGGAAGTTTAAATAACAATAGCTTCCTTGACCTCCATTTAATACGTAATTTCTACCATTACAGTGGTAACGGCAAGTTCTAAGAAGCATTCCACCATTAATTTCTGTTTGCTCTTTCTTGTTTAAAGTTTTACCTAATTTCGAAATTGAGTTTTTCATAATAATAAGATTTTAATTGATTGAATTCTTGAACATTTAAAGACACTCAAGGTTATGTCTATTTTATTTTAAATATTTAAAAAGCCACAAGCTCCGTGCTCTGGTAATACACATAAATAGTTGCAACAAATATGACCTGGTACACCACAGAAAAATCCATTTCTTGTTTTACAAACACCATATTCATCTGGATCATAAAAGCTACCAACTATGTTTTTTAATTCTGTATTAGTGAGTTTTTTTCCTAGTTTAGAGATTGAGTTTTTCATTATTCGTGATTTTTAAAAAATTATAGATTTATTACTGTAATTTAAATTTACAGTTAGATGTAATTCTAAGTATATAGAAGCAATATACCTGCCTAATTTCAACTACAATTGAAATACAGAGATTGCTGATCCATATATAATATCATATAGCAATTACCGAAGTAATTCTATTAATTGATCAAGCTGTTTTTTAGAATTCTTCTTAGAACTCTAAAAGCACAAAAACATTAAGGTGTAGGGTTAACAATGAACTCTTTGGCAGGAGTCATAACAAATACCGAGTTCTATTCTATCTCTAGATTCAGATATACATCTGTCGTAGCATTCAAAACATGATATGCCACCGTGAATTTGTTGTTGTTTTGTTTTGGCGATAGGAGTACCAAAATTTAAGATCGATTTCTTCATAATCGAATAGATTTAAGGTTAATTAAATCCTTGTTATTTTAAGACACCAAGGCTTGTGTCTATTCTTCGCGAAAAGTTTATTTAATGACCTTTTTAAGTTGATAGAAAAAGCGTTCTATTAACCTAAGATCTTCAGTAATTATGTCTGCATTACCTTGCATTTCTTGTCTGAATTCAAGTTGTTTGTTATAAGACGTTTGAAGCTTATTAGGTAAATCAACATCTATATAGTAATTACCTTCTTCATCGGCTATTACTGAAATACGTTGTATCGTACCATCAAGTTTACCAAATTCATCTGAAGGATAATTTAAAAGTTTAATTTGAACTTGTTGTCCAATTTTAATTTTTCCAGAATTAGCTATAGGTGCTTTAATTTTTCCAACAAAATTTTCTGCATCACTAGGAACTATCGTAAAAATTAGATCACCAGTTTTTACATTTTGATTTTTACTCCAGAAAGAAAGAAAAGAAACTTTTCCACTTATAGAGGTAGTTAAAGCATAGTTGTTTTCCCAGTCGCTAATCGCTTTTTTAAGAAGTAAAAATGATTGTTTAGCTCTTTTTTGAAGACTTTTATCATTTTGTGTTTTTTTAATGCTAGTGTCATCTAAATTTTGAGAAGAGCTATTAATAAGCTCTCTAATTTGTAAAATAGATGCTTCCATATTGGCGTAACCTCGTTCTGCCTGAATAAATTCAACTTCTCGCTGTTCCATTTCTTTGGCAGAAATCACACCTTTTTCAAACATTTGAGTACTTCTTTTTAAGTCTGTTTTTTTGAATTCTAGTTCTTTCTTGCTTAATTCTTTTTGGTATAGCATATTTTGTAGTCTACGTTTGGCTTCAATAACCGATACTTGACTAGCTATAACTTGTGATTTAAACGGAGCTAGATCTTTATTTAATAAATACTCTTGATAGTCATTTTCAAATTGAGAAAAGCTAGAGTTAATATCACCTAAGTTTAAAACAGGAATATCATCTAGAGGAAAGTTAAATTCTTCATTATGAAACTCTATAGTGTCTACAACACTTTTTAGAAACAATACATCTTTGTAGGAAGCACTATTTTTAATTACTGCTAATACTTCACCTTCCTTTACTTCTGTTCCTTCATTTGCTAAAAGGACTTCAAATTTACCTGAGTTTTTTGCATAAATTTTCTCTGGCGGAATGGCAGTAGTAACCATAACTTGAGTTTTAATAACGTCTGGATATTTAACAAACCAAGAAATAAAAAGTAAAATAATAATTAGCAGTAGAATTAGCATGTTACCATATCTAATCATCCAGCTAGGTACTTTATTTAGTATTTCTTGTACTTCCTCGCTTCTAATTTCTGTATCTTGACTATTTTGTGGCATTTATTATTATAAAAAGTGAGGGAAATCTCCCTCACTAAAGTTAGTATTATTCGCAAAAAATTCTTGCTTCAAATCCAGAAGTACCAAAAAATGTAGTGCAAGGCACACATCTTGTACATGTTGGATTAGCTCCATTAGAGATAGCTGCTGCTACAGCTGAGTTACATCTTCTTTGGGTAGAGAAACATCCACTACCAATAAAAACGTCACCTCTAAGACCTCCGTTAATATTTCTTTGTTCAGCTTTGTTTAAAGCTTTACCAATATTTAAAATTGATTTTTTCATGATTTGAATTTTAGAAAGTTATAGGTATACTGGAATTTCACATTCAGCATGAGTTAAAGCACAACCTTTGTATTTTCTTGGTAATGCGTTGTATTCATCACATGAAGCGCAACCAGGAATACTATCAGCATAACAAAAAGGACCAGAGTAATCACTACAACTACCAAATCCTCCATTGATGTTCTTTTGATCTGCTTTATTTAAAGCTTTTCCTAAGTTTAAGATTGATTTTTTCATGATACTTATTTTATTGATCACTATTTATTTGACTTAAATCTAATTTACATTTACCATTTCCATCAGGTATCCAATATTTACATAAACATGCAGTACCATCAAACGATATCGCTATAATACAAGCTGGATTTGTTTCTGGTGTAAAATAAAAATCTCCACCTTTAACATTTCTTTGTTCAGCTCTATTTAAAGCCTTTCCTATATTTAAAATTGATTTTTTCATCTTTTTAGATTTTTAAAATTAACATCCAGGCGTCGCAGGAAATAAAAGACATTGTAATGGGTCTACAGGTAGAGGAGGGTTTTCAATTTCTTGTGCCCTACAATCTCCTGAACCACAAATAGGATGACTCCATTTTCCTGTGCTGTAATTACAATTACAAGCAGGTAATACAGTGAGTCCTCCGGTAATGTTTTTTTGTTCTGTTTTATTTAGAACTTTACCTACGTTTACAATCGACTTTTTCATGTTATTTCACCTAATTTAAGATCTATACAGGATCGTTTCCTCCACCTGGATTTCCTCCGCCTGGGTTACCTGAACCTCCACTACCTGTATTACATGAACAGTATAATGGTTTCCAGAATAATTCTTGTAAGTGAGGGCAAGCACACCACTCAAAACAAGGTCCTGTAAAAACTCTTCCTCCGTTGATGTTTTTTTGTTCAGCTTTTTCTAAAGCTTTTCCAAGGTTTAAAATTGATTTTTTCATAATATAAATGGTTAAAAATGATTAAACCCTTGATCATTTAGAGACATTCAAGGTTTATGTCTATCCTTCGCGAAAAAAATATTCTAACTACCTAAATCAAGTTGGTTTTTAACCAAGTGAAAGTAGCTTCCTTTTAATTTTATTAATTCTTCATGATTTCCTTTTTCAACTATTTTACCTTTATCTAACACAACAATTTGATGTGCGTTTTTCACCGTACTTAAACGGTGAGCAATAACTACAGCAGTTTTATCAGCAAAAAAGTTATTTAAGTTTTCCATGATTACTTTTTCATTATTAGCATCAAGAGCAGATGTTGCTTCATCAAAAAATAAAAATTTAGGATCTTTATAAACAGACCTAGCTATTAATAATCTTTGCTTTTGCCCAGTACTTAATCCATTTCCTTCACTACCAATTTTAGTATTATAACCTAAAGGCAATGCTTCTATATAATCTGAGATGTTAGCAACATTTATAGCGTGACTTAATTTGTCTTTATCTACAAAATCTTCACCAACAGCAATATTCTTAGCTATACTATCATTAAAAACATAGCCTTCCTGCATTACCACACCACAATTTCTTCTCCATTCTTTTTGAGAAATATTTTTTAAATTGAAATTTCCAACAGAGATTTCTCCATTTTCAACTTGATAAAATCCTAACAATAATTTCATTAATGTAGTTTTACCACTACCACTTACACCAACAATGGCAGTAGTTTTATTTGCAGGTATTTCTAAAGTTAAATCTTTAATAACAGGTTCAAGTCCTCCTGTATACCTAAAAGAAACATTTTTAAGTTGAATAGGATTATTTACTGGAATATTGGTTACTTTTTCATCGCCTGGTTTTTCTTCGTCTTCCATGTTGTGGATTTCTCCTAAACGATCTAGTGATATTTGAGCGTCTTGAACATCTCTCATAAAGTTGATAAGTTGAACAATTGGTCCGTTTAATTGTCCAACAATATAACTTATGGCCATCATCATACCCAAAGTAATATTACCATCAATTACTAATTTTGCTGATAGAATTGTAATCAGCATATTTTTAAGCTCGTTAATGAAATTAGATCCAACACTCTGTGTTTGTTCTAGAGCTAAACTTTTAGTGGCTACTTTAAATAAACGTGCTTGTACATATTCCCAATTCCATCGCATTCTTCTTTCAGCATTATGGAGCTTAATTTCTTGCATTCCATTGATTAACTCAATTACTTTACTTTGTTCTTGACTAACTTCAGAGAATCTTTTATAGTCTAATTCTTTTCTTTTCTTGAAAAAGAAGAGAACCCAAGCAAAATATAAAACACTACCAAGAACAAAAACTCCAAAAATTTGTATGCTATAAAAACCTAATACAAAACTAAATATGATTAAGTTGATAAATGAAAATAAAACAGATAATGAAGAAGTAGTTAAAATTCGTTCAATCCTTTTATGATCATTAATCCTTTGAAGTAAATCACCAGTCATTCTCACATCAAAATATGAGATGGGTAATTTCATTAGTTTGATAAAGAAATCAGATATTAATGAAATATTAATTCTGGTACTTAAGTGTAATAAAATCCAACTTCGAATAATTTCCAGAGAAGCTTTTCCAAAGAATAAAAAAAGTTGTGCAAAAAGGATTAAATACACAAAATTTAAATCTTGATTTTCTATACCAACATCAACTACACTCTGTGTTAAAAATGGTAATATCAATTGAAGTAAACTTCCTGCTAACAATCCTATAATTAATTGTATAACAAACTTTCTATACCTTATTAAGTATCTAAATATAAATGAGAAGCCAAATTTTTCATCTTCTTCAAACTCTTGTGAATAAAAAGCAGCTGTGGGTTCAACTAACAAGGCAATTCCATCTTCTGTATTTTCATCTGCATTATTACCAATCCAATGCTTAATAAATTCTTTTTTTGTAAAAGTGATTAAACCATGTGCAGGATCGGAAATATAAACTTTGTCTTTTTTGATCTTATAAAGAACTACATAATGATTCTTATTCCAGTGAATTATACATGGTAAAGGAGCTTCTTTTAATTTTTCAAAAGCCAATTTTATCCCAAGAGATTTGAATCCCATAGATTCTACAGCTTCACTTAAACCTAAGAGACTACTACCTTCTCGTGTAGTTTCACTTAATTCACGAAGCTGTTGCGTATTAATTGTTTTACCATAATGTTTGGCAATAATCTTTATACATGTAGGTCCGCAATCTTTGGCCTCGGTTTGTTTATAATGTGGAAATTTTTTCAAGTATGTTCTGATTCATTTAGTTAAAAAATCATTTAAAATCCAGATAGAATTTTTAACGATAATACATATTGCAATTTTAAAAAATTTAAGATTATTGGTTGTTTTTTAAGGTTTAAAAACACATATAATGAATTTAAATAATTGTGTTTTTTACTTATTTGTTACTTTTTTAGCAATAATTTAAATTTATAAGATTACATTTGCGGCGAACATTTTAAGACACTCACCTAGTGTGTCTATTCTTCGCGAGAGAGTATTGTTCGAAAGGTAAAGTCGCTTTTTGCGACTTTGCCTAATTTTGATTCTCTACTTGAAGCCCCGTTGTAGTTTGGTAATGTTCTTCTAAATCTTCTACAAAAAAGACTAAATCACCTCTTTCGTATTCTTTAGGAAAAGATTTACCATTAATTAAAATTTCTGGAGTGAAATTTATTCCATTCTCAACACACCATTCCTTTTCAGCTTTTAAAGTTTCTATAGGATTTGTTGTATGTGAGTCTTTGTTCCATTTTTCTAACCATTTTTTATAATCTGCACCACTGTAAATTTCATCAAGACCAGTCTTACAGTCTTCAATTTTTCCTGTATTGTATAACTCTAGTAAAGTAGTTGTAACTTTAGCGCCTGCGCTTTCAGCATCATCTGCAGGAACATTAAAGCGGATAATAATTTTTGCAGAATCATTATATTTTTTCAGAATTTCATCTACAATTTCATGAACACCTTTACAATGTCCACAAAATGGATTGGTCACAGTTATAATTTCTAATGAGGCATTTTTGTTACCAAAAACAATTTCATTTGCATTATTGATTCGTGTATCTAAGCTAGGTGACTTTACTAATAAACTGTTGAAAAGATTAAAGTTCCTTTTAAACTTTACAAATCCAATTTTCTCTTTTTGAAGTTGTCCTAACTCTTTAGCCATTGGTTTTACAAAGTTCCAAACCAAATAAGTTCCTAGAAATGAAATTACAGTAATAGCTATTGTAGCTAAGTTAATGCTAGCTATTAGATCAATTGGATTCCCATTCGCAAAAACTAAAGCACCTTGTAACCATAAAACTCCTACTATTGTTAAGCATAACAAACACCAAGATTTTACAATTTTATATTGGTAATATATTGAGTAAATAGTTATGGGTAAAGCTGCCAAACTTATAAAGTATAGTGGACTTAAATTGTTAAGTAATAATGAAGCAAGTAAAATGCTAGAAAAATAAATAATACTTAAATCACTTAATTTATGATTTTTGATGATTTCTGCACCTTTCGAGTTTAATACAGCATCACAATCTTTCTTTTCATCAGTGCCAGAGCAAAAGGCATTACCAATTGCTGTACTTTCCCCTAATTCTTGTTTTAAGATACTGTAACTTGTTATAACACCTAAGATTGATAAAATACTATAACCAACATTGAAAATTGAAGACTCTTTATTAATAAATAGGAATATAATTGCAATTGCAATAAGTCCGAGTAAAATTATATTTTTTGAATTGCTATTTTCTTTTGTCGTCGTAATAGCATCAGTTTTTTCAACAGCAACAATAATTCCGGTAAATTGAGTTAAAAACTCCCCTTCAGTTAATTTCTTTTCTTTGTTATCATCACCGCTAACTGTTGAATAAGAATTATTTTTAGGATCTCTTTTAACAGTAACTAAGTCATTTCCTGTATCTGTATTTATTTGAGCAATAAAACTATCAGGTAATTGTTCTAAAGTTTGTTTATCTGTAGGAACTTCAGCAGCAATATTTTCAATATTAAAATGATCTAATACACCAGTGATTGCGTGCAAACTAGGATAAGAAGGATGACTTTGAATTTGAAAAGCTAATTCTTTCTTGTCATATACAATTCCATTGTAAGATAGTAACTTTTGTACTATCAGTGATAATGCATTTTTCATAGGAGGCAATAACATTTCTGTGAGGAAATGTTTATTTTAAATTTATTGATTGATGACTCTAAAGTTACACTATTTTTTAAAATAGCTATTTTTTGTTAGAAATTTTAACATTTTTTTCTTTCAATCATACGTTGAGTTTTGAAGTTATTATCTATAGTATTTGTTAAAATATTACTGAATTTCAAAAAAATAACAATATCAGTTGCATAATTGTTTTACATTTTAGATTTTGTAGTTACTTAAGGAGATAAATGGGGAAAAGAACTTTAAAAAATCATATAGAGGAATTACATAATGCTACTACAATCAATTCTGACGAACTTGAATCTTTTTTAGCACAATTTAAAATTATAGGAAATATAGGCATCAATGCAAATTCTATTTTTTATGTATTGAATTTAAATACAATGAATTATGAGTATGTCAATGATGCCTGTTTAAGTTTTACAGGTTATACTTCAAAAGATTTTTACGAAAAAGGAATGCGTATTTTACCTTTAATAATGGTAGAAGAAGATTTTAACTTATTAACGGCAGATCTTTTTCCTAAGATGAATGATTTCTCTAAGCAGCTAAGCTCTGAACAGCGGAGTAAAATAGTTTTTGAGATTTATTATAAAATGCGACATAAAGTTTCAGGAAAAATTATTCAAATGGTTGAGTTTAGTTCTTACACAAAGTTTGATAAAAATGAAATACCAATTCTTTCTACTGGTCTTTGTTATGAATCTAGTCAAGTTTTATCGGGGGTAAAAGGTATTGTTCGTTTAAATGAAGAGCAATCTCAAAAAACATTATTTGAAGAAAGAATCAATTATGCTGTAGAACAGCTAACCAAATCAGAAAATGTGATTGTTAACTTTTTAGTAGATGGTTTATCTCGTAAAGAAATTGCAGATAATTTATCGGTGTCTTTGCATACGATTCATACTCATATTAAAAATATATACAAGAAAATGGATGTGAGTAAGGTGTCTGAGTTGATAAAGAAGGTTAATTGATTATTTAAAAAACAAAAAGCTTCACGAAAAGTGAAGCTTTAAAGGTGGTCCCACATGGGATCGAACCATGGACCCCCTGATTATGAGTAATTAACGTTTTTATTGTAACTTGTTGTTTTCTAGTTTTTTATTTTGAGTGTGTTTTTTTAAGTAGTAAAAAAGTAGTAAGGTTTTAACCCTGTTTTAATTTGTTAATTATTTTAATATCAGCAGGAACTATTTTTTTATTAGATAATTCTGATAAGTTCAACCATTCATATTTATCATGGTCAGTTAATTCAAAACTGGCTTTAATAAAGTCACATTTATATGATAATAGTTTTACTGAAAATGTTTCATAATTATGAATTGTAGTGCTAAAATGATTTAATATTTTCACATGCATACCAAGTTCTTCTATTAACTCTCGAGTCAAAGCTTTTTCAGGAATTTCATTTAATTCGATCTTACCACCTGGAAACTCCCAAAGACCTCCTAAATTTTTATCCTTTTTTTTTCTGCATAGTAGTATTTTATCTTTTTTGTAAATTATACCACAGACTACTTTAATCATATTTTGTATAATTTGTTTCTATGAGATTTTAAATACTTTCTGTTTCCAGGGGTAAGTTCAAGTATTTTTTCATTTCCTGTAATTCCTAATTTTGAATATTCAGATTCTTTTAAATGTTTTGATATCACAATTGTACCATCATCTTTAAAGGATATGAGATGCTTATCAAATAACGCATCATAAACAGGAGATAATAATATTCCGTTATTTACATCAAGTCTTTCGAAATTATTAGCTTCTCTCCAAGGAATAATATGTGATGCAATTAAAATTTCTTTCACAGATACTTTACTTACTGCACATTTATAATTCCATTTTTTTAATATTTTTTGTCTAAACTTTCCTTGTCCAATTCTAGAAGTAGTAAGATTTATTCTTGAGGTTTCTTGTAGTTGATAGTCAAGTGTTTCTTCTTCGGATAGATTGCCGAATTCTTTTTCTACAACTTTATATTTGATCTTACCAAAATTGAAAAGCAGAAAGGCTATCTTTTCGTTTATTTCATATAAATAACCCTGATTAGCTTCTGTTTTTGAGTTTAATGGAGAATATTTTTCTGGTAAATGGTCTTTAATTTTTTTATAAATATTTTTAACATTTAATGGAGATGAAAACAAGACATAGTCTGCATCTACCATGTAACCTTCATTTTCCCATTCAGCATCTACATTGAATTCTTCTGGTTGAGAAGCCAGAAAATAATGAGATTTAATTTGACAATAACCAATAATAAAGCCCTTTCGATAATTAAAGACAATATCGTTTGGTTTTAATTTAGTCATATTGTTCCAATGGAAAAACGTTTGTTCTTTATTATTTTTTACAGGTGCCCATAAATATTTACCTTCTTTTTCTTCTTTATAGGTTTTACCTTGATTTACCCAATAATATTTCATGCTTTTAGATTTCAAGTACTTCAGCCCATAAATTTTTCCAATTCCCGTAACTTTCTTTTCCGTTTCGGTATTGCTTTGCGTACTCTTTATCGAATTCTGGGTTTTGTTGCTTAAATGTTATTGTCAGTTTCATTATATATAGGAGTGTTTCTGTAAATATAGAAAAACTAAAATTTAAATTTGAGATGAATTTAAATCGTTAAAAAAAGTCGTAAAAAAGTAGTGTTTTTGAAAAAAAATGGTTGAAAAAGCACTTTTTTCAGAAAGGTTTTATTGATTATCAATGTATTGTTAATGTAGGTCACCTTACTCTATATCAGGAGTCTTACGATACATAAAAATGCTTCTGACACTAGTAGATATAAAGGGTTGTAACTTATTGTTAGTGAGTTTTTAAAAACAAAAAAGCTTCACAAAAAGTGAAGCTTTAAAGGTGGTCCCACATGGGCTCGAACCATGGACCCCCTGATTATGAGTCAGGTGCTCTAACCAACTGAGCTATAGGACCAGTAAAATGGATTGCAAAAATAAAAACTTTTTTGAAATTTAAAAGTCTTTTTTACACTTTTCTTACCATTAAATTTTTTCCAAAATTAATTAGATTTTCTCTCGCTGATTCTGAGATGTTTAGTCGATTTAAATTTTCGAAAGATTTTTTTGTGTATTCTTTAATTAAGCCTTGAATAAGATTCGGAATATCATTTTGTTCAAATATTCTAGTTACTTCAGAAACTTTCACAGAATTATCTTCTAATTTCTGATTGAAGAAAAATTTTAACTTTTCAGCATCTTCCGTATTCGCTACTTCTAAACATTTTAGATATAGGTATGTTTTTTTATTTTCAATAATATCACCACCAATTTGTTTTCCAAAAGTTTCAGGATTTCCAAAGGTGTCTAAATAATCATCTTGTAATTGAAAAGCAATACCAAGATTTACCCCAAAATTATACAGTTCTTCCGCCTGTTCATCCGAAGATTGGGCAACAATAGCTCCCATTTTAAGAGCTGCACCTACTAAAACAGAAGTTTTCAAAGTAATCATGTTAATATATTCATCGATAGTTACATCATTACGAGTCTCAAAATCAACATCTAACTGTTGTCCGTCACAAACTTCAATAGCTGTTTTACTAAATAATTTAGCAAGTTTTTGAAAAATAATAGGTTCGTAGTTTTCAAAATATTGATATGCTAAAATTAGCATAGCGTCACCAGAAAGAATTCCTGTATTAATATCCCATTTATGATGAACAGTTTCTTTTCCTCTTCTCAAAGGAGCCTCATCCATAATATCATCATGAACTAATGTGAAATTGTGAAAAGTTTCTACAGCCATTGCTGCTGGTAAAGCTTTTTCGAAACTCCCAGAAATAATATCGCAGGCTATTAAAGTTAGAATTGGTCTTAACCGTTTCCCTCCTAATTGTAAGATATAATCAACAGGCTCGTATAAATTCTTAGGTTCTCTGTTGAAGTCTTGATCTTGTAAATAACTTAAAAATGATTGCTGATACTTAGATAATTCCAATAGTAAAGTTTTTCACAAAAATAAGCCAATTAAAAGAACTGTGTAAGGCTAATGTTAAAAAATCATTAAAACTTAGGAAACTTTTTTTGTTTCTAAAGTTTCCTTGTTTATCTTTGCTTCGTATTATGAGAGATAAAATAATAAAAAAAGCAGGAGAGTTATTCTTAAACCTTGGGTTTAAAAGCGTAACTATGGACGACATGGCAAAGGCGCTTGGTATCTCAAAGAAAACACTTTACAAACATTTTTCGAATAAAGCTTCTTTAGTTGACGCGTCTACGGAAGCAATTCAAGAAACGATTGAGTCTAATATTACTTCTATAAAAAGCAAAGAATACAATGCAATAGAAGAAGAGTTTAAAATTAAAGCAGTTTTTAATGAAATGTTCAAAAATGCCAAAGATTCGCCAATGTATCAATTGAAAAAGTACTACCCAGAAATCTATAACAAGTTAATAGACAAAGAGGTGTGTATGTTTAGAGATTGTAACACAGATAATTTAACTAAAGGTATAGAACAAGGATTATACAGAGAAAATTTAGAGCTTAAACTAATTACAAATTTTTATTTCACATTAGTTTTTGGTGTATATGATTCTGACATGTATAGTCGAGATATACAAGAATTATTGAGAATAGAATACCATGTTTTAGAGTATCATATAAGAGCTATAGCTACAGAAAAAGGATTGAAAGAGCTAGAAAAACAACTAAAAATAATTAATCAAAATTGAAACTAATGAAGAAATACATAACAAGTGTATTTGTTTTATTTTTTATGAGTATAATAACCAATGCTCAAGAAAAGGTGTTGCGATTATCCATGGATGAAGCCATAGATTACGCGATAAAAAATAACTACGATAACAAAGTAGCTTTAAAAGATATTGAAGCTGCTAAACAGAAAAAATGGGAGACTACAACCATTGGATTACCTCAAATTGATGGTAAAGTTGATTATCAAAATAACTTGAAACAACTTTTCGATCCAGTAGATTTTAACCAAGATGGTTTTCCAGATTTTGGAGCAAAACATTCGGTAACAGCTGGTGTAACATTAACACAATTAATTTTCGATGGAACGTATTTAGTAGGATTGCAATCTGCTAAAACATACTTGAAGATTTCTGAGCAAGCTAAAGAAAAAACGGAGTTGGCAACTAAAGAAGCAGTAATTAACGCTTATGGAAATGTATTAGTTGCTGAAAAAAGTTTGGAGATTTTAGAAAGTAATAAAAGAGTTTTAACTAAAAACTTAAACGAAACGCAAAAGATTTTCGATAACGGGTTAACAGAGGAAGAAAATGTAGAGCAACTTCAAATTACCTTAGGAACTTTAGAAAATAACATCAGAAATACACAACGTCTTAAAGATATTGCGTATAAGATGTTAAATATCGCTTTAGGAAATTCTATCGATAAGCAATTAGAGTTAAGTGATACTTTAGAAAATTTAGCAATTCAAAATACAGACCTAGGTTTGTTAGGCAAAGCGTTTAGTTTAGATAGTCATATTGATTACAGAATTGCTAGTAACGACAGAGAAGCAAATAGATTATTATTAAAGTTAGAGAGAAACAGACAATTACCAACATTAGCGGCTTTTGTGAATTACAATGCAATTGCTAATTCTAACTCATTTTCTTTCTTTAATAGTTCGCAACAATGGAGATCAACTTCTCTTTTAGGAGTAAGTTTAAATGTTCCAATTTTTGGTTCATTTAGAGCTAGATCAAGAATTAAACAAGCAAAATTAGAGCTTGAAAATTCAGACATACGATTAGAAGAGATAAAACAAAAATTGAATTTACAAGCACAAACAGCAAAGAGTGAATATCAATTAAGTATCGAAAACTACGAAACAGCTAAGAAAAACTTACTATTAGCTGAGCGTATCGAGAAGAAACAACAAGTGAAATTTTTCGAAGGACTTTCAACAAGTTTCGATTTATCTCAAGCGCAAAATCAACTTTACACACAGCAATCAAATTACGTACAATCAATGTTAAGCGTAATTGCTAAAAAAGCACAATTAGAAACAGCATTAAATATACCTATAAAATAACCAACTCAATGAGAAAGATATTCATATTCACTATAGCTACAGTTCTTTTAGCTTCATGCGGAAAAAAAGGACAATCAGTAGACGCTGTAATTGCTTCTGGAGATTTAGGGCAAATTAGAGCAAAGAAAGATGAGTTAAGTACAAAGAGTCAAGAGATATTAAGTCAAATTAAATTATTAGATACTGAAATTTCTAAACTTGATAAGAACAAGAAAATACCATTAATCACTACGATCAATGCTAATTCATCTGAGTTTATTCATTATTTAGAATTACAAGGTAATGTTCAAACAAAGAAAAATGTATTAGTATACCCAGAAGTACCAGGGCAATTAGTTAGTGTTTTTGTAAAAGAAGGACAAAAAGTAGCTAAAGGACAATCACTAGCAAGAATAGATGATGCTGGTATGTCTAATCAATTAGCACAGTTAGAAGCAAACGCAGCTTTAGCCAAAACTACTTATGAGCGTCAAAAACGTTTATGGGAGCAAAAAATTGGTTCAGAAATTCAATTTTTACAAGCAAAAACAAATTTTGAAGCACAAACTAATGCAGTAACTAATTTACGTAAGAATATTGCAAAGTATACCATAAGAGCACCTTTTGCTGGAATTGTAGATGATGTAATTAAAGAACAAGGGACTGTTGTAGCTCCTGGTCCTGGAGCAGAAGTTTTTAGAATTGTAAACTTAGGAAACATGTATATAGAAACAGATGTTCCAGAAACCTATATCAGTTCAGTAAAAAAAGGAAAAGCTGTAGAAGTTGAGTTTCCAATTTTAGGGAAAAAGTTAGACTCAGAAGTTCGTCAAGCAGGGAATTTTATCAATCCAGCAAACAGAACTTTTAAAGTTGAAATTGGTGTGTCAAATAAAGATAGAAGTATCAAGCCAAACTTAACAGCAAAACTTAAAATTAACGATTATACCAATCCAAACGCAATCTTAATTCCTCAGAGTATTATTTCAGAAAACTCAAAAGGAGAGCAGTACGTTTACGTAGTAAATACTAAAGACGGAAAATCTACAGCGCAACAAGTTATCATCAAAACAGGTAAAACTCAAGGAGATGTTATTGAGGTAATTGATGGAATTAAAAGCGGTATGAAGATTATTAATGATGGAGCAAGAAGTGTGAAGGATAGTCAGGAAGTTAAAATATTACAACTAGCCAAAAAATAAAAAATATTCTGATGACAGAACAACAAAAAAAAGTAGATAAAGAGTTTGGTTTATCTTCTTGGGCAATAAACAATAAAACTACTATTTATGTATTAATGGTAATTATATTGTTCTCAGGTATCTCGGCATTCATTAATATGCCAAGAGAGAATTTCCCAGAGATTAAAGAAACCAAAATTTATGTAAGCTCTGTTTTTCCAGGAAATACAGCAGAAGACATAGAGAAATTAATTACCGATCCTTTAGAAGAGAAGCTAAAAACAGTAAGTAATGTTACTAAAATCAACTCTACTTCTCAAGAGAATGTTTCGATGATTACCATCGAATTTAACGAACAAATTACCGTTGAAGAAGCGAAGCAAAAAGTTAAAGATGAAATTGATGAAGAGGTTTCAGGTGAAGACTGGCCAACGTTTAACGGAGCAAAAGTTGAACCTAACGTTTTCGAATTAAATATTGCTGAAGAAACGCCGATTTTAAATATTAATATTTCTGGAGATTTTACTGTAGAACAATTAAAAGAATATGCAGAATATCTTCAAGATGAAATAGAAGATTTAAAGGAAATTAAAAAGGCAGATATTCGTGGAGCTGAAGAGAAAGAAGTTGAAGTTGCTGTAGATATCTATAAAATGATGGCTGCTCAAGTTAGTTTCAACGATGTGCTTCAATCTATTGGAAATGGAAATGCTACAATTTCTGCTGGTAATATTATTTCTAGTGGTCAAAGAAGAACGATTCGTGTTCTTGGAGAAATAGAACAACCTTCAGAGTTAGATAATTTCGTAGTAAAATCTGAAAGAGGTAGTGCAATTTATTTAAAAGATATTGCAACAGTTTCTTTTAAAGACAAAGACAAAACAACGTATGCTCGTGAGAATGCAGAATCTGTAGTAATGCTTGATGTTAAAAAGCGTTCTGGAGAAAATATGGTTGAGGCAACTGATAAAATTAGAGAAATTGTAAAAGTAGCTCAAGAAACTAAAGTATTACCAGAAACACTTAAAGTAACTTTAGCAAACGATCAATCTTCTAAAACAGTTGGTCAGGTAGATGATTTAGTAAATAATATCATTTTTGGAGTTATTTTAGTAGTAACTGTACTGATGTTCTTCTTAGGGTTGAAAAATGCATTATTCGTAGGATTTGCAATTCCAATGTCAATGTTTATGTCGTTAATGATCTTAAACATAATGGGATACACCATGAATACCATGATTCTTTTCGGGTTAATTATGGGATTAGGAATGTTAGTAGATAACGGAATTGTAGTTGTTGAAAATGTGTACCGTTTGATGGATGAAGAAGGGATGTCGAGATTAGAAGCAGCTCGAAAAGGTATTGGTGAAATTGCTTTCCCAATTATTATTTCTACAGCAACAACAGTTGCAGCATTTATTCCTTTAGGGATGTGGCCAGGGGTAATGGGACAATTCATGATTTATTTCCCAATCACATTATCCGTAGTATTAGGTTCGTCTTTATTTGTAGCGGTATTCTTTAATTCAGTACTGGTATCTCAATTTATGAGTACAGAAGATAAAAATATGCCATTAAACAAGATTATACGTTTAACAATAATCTTAGGAGTTTTAGGATTGCTTTTTGTAATATTTGGTGGAGCTATTAGACCATTGGGAACATTATTGATTTTTGCTGCTGCAAATTTCTGGGTATACAGGTTCATTATGCGTCCTGCTGCTAACAGATTTCAATCTCGTGTTTTACCAAGATGGGAGCGTTTTTATGAAAGAATGATTAGTGGTGTGTTAAAAGGTTGGAAACCACAAGTAATTTCGATAATTACGTTATTAATGTTATTTGTTTCTATAGGAGGTTTCGTAAATTCTGTTCAGAAAAAAAGAACAAAAGTAGAATTCTTTCCAGATAATACGCCAAATCAAGTTATTGTATATGTTGAGTATCCGCAAGGAACGGATATTGAAAAAACAAATGCAATAATGAAGGATATTGAACAACGAGTAACTAATGTGATTAATTCTTCTGAATATTTAGATGGAGAATATAACTTTTTAGTTGAGAGTTCTATTACTCAAGTTGGTGCAGGATCAGGAAATCCACAAACAGATGGAGGTTCAACAGCAGAAATGCCACACAGAGGGAAAGTTGTAGCTTCTATGCGCGAGTATAAGTATAGAAAAGGTGCAGATAGTAAAGTCCTTAAAAAAGCAATTACCGACGAATTACAAGGAGTGTATCCAGGATTATCAATTTCTGTTGAGAAAGACCCAGTTGGTCCACCTGCTGGTTATCCGATTAATATTGAATTAGAAGGTAAAGATTATGCTGAACTGATTAATGTAGCTGAAAAAATGCGTGATTTTATCAATACGAAATCTATTCCTGGAATTGCAGAGCTTAAGATTGATGTAAATAAATCTAAGCCAACTATGTTAGTTGATGTTGATAGAAAGAAAGCTGGAGAATTAGGTGTTAGTGCAGCTCAAGTGGGAACACAATTACGTAATTCTATCTTCGGAGCTAAAGCTGGTGTTTATAAAGAAGATGGTGAAGATTATGATATTTATGTAAGATTTAATGAAGAGAACAGATACAATACAAGTGCTATTTTTAATCAGAATATTACTTTTAGAGATCCTTCAAACGGACAAGTGAAATCTATTCCAGTTTCCGCTTTAGCAACACAAAAAAATACTTCAGGATTTAGTGCAATAAAACATAAACAAGGAAAAAGAGTAGTAACAGTATACTCAGCATTAGCACCAGGTTTTACAGATGCAGGAGCAATTGTGTCTAAGATTCAAAATGAAATGAAAACCTTTACTGAATTACCGGCTCAAATCAAAGTAGATTATACAGGGCAAATTGAAGAGCAAAACAAACAAATGGCTTTCTTAATGGGAGCATTCTTCTCTGGTTTAGGTTTAATTTTCTTAATCTTAATTTATCAGTTCAATTCTGTGTCAAAACCAGCAATTATTATGCTTGCTATATTCTTAAGTTTAATAGGAGTGTTCGGAGGAATTGTAATTTCTGGTTCATCATTTGTTATTATGATGACAATGATGGGGATTATTTCACTCGCCGGAATTGTGGTAAATAACGGTGTTGTACTACTCGATTATACACAGCTATTGATAGATAGAAGAAAAGTTGATTTAGGCTTAGATGATGATGAGTTTGTTTCTGTAGAAGATTTAAAAGAAAGTATTATTAAAGGAGGAAAGGCAAGATTACGTCCGGTATTATTAACGGCAATTACAACAATTTTAGGTCTTATTCCTTTAGCTACAGGTTTAAATATAAATTTCTACACTTTAGTATCAGAATTAGATCCGCATATTTATGTTGGAGGAGATAACGTAATTTTCTGGGGGCCATTAGCATGGACTGTAATCTATGGTTTAATTGTAGCTACATTCTTAACATTAATTGTTGTTCCAATTTTATTCTATTTAATCACAAAGTTTAAAATGTGGATCAAAAATAGAAATACAGTTACAGAAGAATCATTTGATGAAATAGCAGAAATAGGAAATTAATTAATAATTTGTTTTACTTAAAAAAAGGGTTAGTAGTTGTGTATTGCTAACTCTTTTTGTTTTTTTGAAGTATGAATAAACAGAGTGTGGTAACGGTAGATGAGGTAAAAAGAAAGCTTGAAAGATTTTGTGTGTATCAAGATCGATGTCATAAAGAGGTAGAAGATAAATTAAGGGGTTTTCATTTAATACCAGAAGCAAGAGAGCTTATTTTATTACATCTTTTAGAACATGATTTTTTAAATGAAGAGCGTTTTTCAAGAAGTTTTGCTAGAGGGAAATTTAGAATTAAAAATTGGGGAAAGGTTCGTATTACTAGAGAATTAAAACTAAGAGATATTTCAGTCTATAATATTAAACAAGCACTTTCAGAGATAGATGAAGAAGAGTATTTTTCGAAATTAAATAGTTTAGCTGAAAGAAAAATTTCGTCTACTAATGAATCTAATTCTTTTAAGAAAAGAAAAAAAGTTTTTGATTATTTGAATTACCGAGGATATGAAATCAACTTAATAAACGAAGTTTTAAATGAACTTTTAAAATAATACTCTCCACGTAAAGTAGAGAGTATAAAATCTTTTCTAAAAATCACAAATATCAGGAAAAACCTCACAAATATCTTTTAGAGGCGGTACAGTATGTTCACACCCACCATCACAAGGCTGATTTATTTTGTTTCCAAATTGATCACATTTACAAGCAGGGTAATAATAGCGTTTTCCTTTACCATTAATTTCTTTTTGCTCGTTTTTACTCAATGTTTTTCCTAAGTTTAAAACTGATTTTTTCATAATTTAAGATTTAAAAGGATGATTATTTTAAATGTTATTAACTGATATTCTAAAATATGAAAAAGCTCAACAATTGAATAGACTAAACTAAATATGATGAGGAAAGATATATATTCGTTAGAGACCTTAATTTTTTTGTAACTAAAGGATGTTTTCCTTTTTAATTAGTTTCGTTTCGAAGCTTAAAACTATGTAGAAGTATAAAGAAAGGTTAATAGTTCTAGAATTACTACTAGAAATGTAGTGCGTAGATGATTCTTGTCTTATTAAGAAATGAAAAAGGGGACCAATAAAGTCCCCTTATATAGATTTTATGTGTAAAATAATTTAATTCAAAATTAATTTTTTAGAAGCAGATTTACCTTCTGAGGTAATATTTAAAATATAAATACCTTTAGTATAATTTGTTAAATCAATAATATAATTTGTGTCTATTATTTTCTTTTTACTAAATACTTCTTTACCAGATAAATCAAATATTTTTAAATCTAGTTCCTCTGTTGTATTTCTACTTAAATTGAATAAACTTGTAGACGGATTAGGGAATATCGATATACTATTTAGTAAAACGTTTTCACTAATTGATAAAACGCCTTGTTTAGGGATATTAGTTACAAAAATACCTCTACCGTATGTTGCTGCATAAAGTTTAGAATCTTTTTCGCTGATATCTAGGTCGGTAACTTGTACGTTAGGTAAATTATTATCAAAGGTTTGCCATTCAGATAAATCGTCATTAATAAAATAAACTCCTAAATTAGTACCTAAATAAACAGTATTATTACCACTTTCATCATGATGTTTTAATACAGTTTTGTTTTCCGAAGGAAGATTTCCAGTTATATTTGTGAAAACAGGTATAAAAAGAGATAAATTATCAGCTTTGAATACTGAGCTGTTTGTCACGACCCATCCAATTTTAGAATCTCCATTGTTTATTTCTATTGAATTTATATTTTCTGGAAACGTAAATATATCAATAAAAGATCCTCCCCTATTATTACTTCTATATAATGTTCTACCCTCTGCAGCATATATGATATCATTGTTGTTTGGGTCTATTTCTAATAAATCTATATCATCTCTAAAAGCATTACCAGAAGAATTGGAAACTTTTGTCCAAGAAGTATTATCAAATCTGTAAAGACTTCTATATCCAGCGAATAATTCTCCATCTGTATTCATTACTAGCGGAGTCACCCATTCTCCACCACTATCTCCAGAGCCAGTTTCATCATTTGGAGCGAATAAAAAATCATCGCGCCTAGGATTCATGTTTATAAAAATTTCTCTAGTTTCACCTTGATCTTGGCTTACAGTCAAACGTCCTCCAAACTGTGTGAATCCATAAAAAACATTAGAATTGTTTACATCAACAATACCTTCCATACCGTCACCACCATGATAATTTCTCCAGTTAGTACCATCATATCCAAATCCTCCATTGTCTTGCAATCCACCAGCGATGATGTCTGATGTTTGTTGAGATATAGAAAGTTTATAAAATTGGCTAATCGCAATAGTATTAGTTAAATCTGTAAAAGAATCACCATTATCAGTTGATAAATAAATTCCACCATCTGTACCAGCAAAGAAATCACCATCAAAAAATCTTAAAAAATGGATGTCAGCATGTGTGTAAGTTGGCATATCAGGAAATCTCCAGTCGTTTATTTTCGTAAAGCTATCTCCTCCGTTATTAGATTTCCATATATCCAATACCCCAACAAATACAGTATCTTTATCAGTATCAGATACAGTTATTGCTAAGTCAAAAAATGCTTGTAGACTATCTCCAAAAATATTTGATGTTTCTGCTGTTTTACTAAATGTGTTTCCACTGTCTGTAGATTTATATACTCCATTAAAAGTGCTATTTCTTGCAGCACTAACAAAATAGACGTAGTTAGGGTCTGCTGGAGTTACATCTAACGTAATTCTACCTGAATTAGTTAAGGAAGGGATATCAATTTCAGAAAAATTTTCTCCTGAATCAGTTGATTTAAAAAACTTACTATTACTTACGGCGTACCATGTTGTAGGATCTCCTGGTTTCATTTTTAAATCAACTATATTTTGAATTAATTTTACAGACCATGTATTTCCTCCGTCAGTACTTTTTATAACTCCCACACTGGTAGCAACTAAAATAGTTTCATTATTAGTTGGGTGTATATAGATTTCATTCATAGAACTAGGATCACCAGCAATATCACCAGTTTTATTCCATGTTGCACCACCATCAATAGATTTCCATACTCCCACAGCAAAAGAATCATCTGCGTCATCATCACCAGTAGCAATATATATAACGTTTGAATTACTAGGGTTAATAGCTATCCCTGAGACTCCAATTTGTGGTAAATTATCAGTTAAAGGTATCCAACTAGTACCAGCGTCTGTAGATTTCCATATTCCACCTGCTGGGGCACCAATATAATATGTGTTAGGATTATTAGGATCAACAGCTATTGTATTTATTCTTCCTTGTCCTGTTCGTTTTTGAGGCGTTGCGTTATATGTATTAGTATTATCAAAAGGTCCAAGGGGAGTCCAATTACTTGTATTGGTTCTATTGCTAACAGAGGACCTACTTAATACTTTTTTTTCTTCCCATGCATTCCATAAATCTTGAGAACTAGATATTGTACCATCCGGTTTTAAATAATAAGACCAATGATATTCCCAACGTTTAAAAGGTTTATATCCGCTACCTTTTTTAAATTTATCTATTGTTTTGAAATAATTTTCAGCTCTAAGAGAAATATTTTCTAAAGTTTCTTTTTCGCTTTTATTTTTTAAGGCATTGTTATTCCATGGAGCATTACTTAGTGTTTGAGAATAGCAAACAACAGAAAAACTAAGTAATACTAAAAAGTAAACTTTTTTCATATAAAAAATATTATAAATTGTTTTGTAAAAATAAAAAACGTTTTTTGTTCGAGAATAATTTTTAACATTAGTAATTGTTTTATATTCAAAAAAATAGGTCTTTTAAAAGGTTTTTGTTCAAAAAAACAATAAAGTGTTTTTAAAATTATTTTTTTTTATCTAAGTCAAAAAAATCATCTAAATTAATTTCTTCGTCAAATTCTTTTTTACTGTAAATGGTATTCACTTTTGCATTATAGCTGCTAAAAACAAGAAGAATTTTGTCAATTTGGTCATTTACTTCTTTTGCTTTAATCGAGGGAATTAAAGTCATGTCATTCAAACGTAAAATTTCGTTTTCTAAAACATTAGTTCTAGCTTTTAAGGCGTTAGTTTTAAGGGTTTCAATTTTTAAACTATCATTCAAGCTTTTGACTAATCCTTTTAATTCATTAGTCATTTGTAAGGCTTGATTAGGAGACACAGAAGAAAATCTACCTAAAAATTCATCAAGTTCATTGTATTCAGTCCAATCTTGGATTTTAGTTTTAGCTAATTCAGAAAGATTGGTTACTTTTTTGTGCTTAACAACAGTACTCATATCAGAAGTAGCTATTTTTTCGACAGTATTTTTTTTCTTTTCATTACAACTGAAAAAGAATACACAACTTAAAAGAATAAAAAGACTAGAATACTTAAGCATTACTCATGTAAATTTTAGTCAAAAATACATTTTTTAAATTCGTTTTTTCTAAAACTAAACTTAAAGCTTAATTACCAGATTCTTAAAAATTCAAAATTATTGATAGTTAAAAAATAATAATTAAATATTACGAATATTTAAATTCATTAACTTTGTGGAGTATTAAAAATAGATTTTTGTAAATGAGTGATACTATTTTAATTCTAGGCGCATGTGGTCAAATAGGTACAGAACTTACTCAAAGACTACGAGAGATTTATGGAAGTGAACATGTAGTAGCTTCAGATATTAGAGAAGGAGATGCTGATTTTCTAAATTCAGGTCCATTTGAAATCATTAATGCAATGGATAAGGAAAGAATATTAGAAGTAGTTAAAAAGTACAAAGTAACACAAGTGTATTTAATGGCGGCTATGCTATCTGCAACTGCAGAGAAAATTCCTTTAAAAGCTTGGGATTTAAACATGCAATCACTTTTACATGTATTAGAAATAGCGAAAGAAAAGCATATTCAAAAAGTATACTGGCCTAGTTCTATAGCAGTTTTTGGAAGTACTTCGCCTAAAATAGATACGCCACAGCAAACAGTAATGGAACCATCAACGGTTTACGGAATTAGTAAGGTTTCAGGTGAGCATTGGTGTAACTATTACCACAATAAATTTGGTGTAGATGTAAGAAGTTTACGATACCCAGGAATTATTAGTTGGAAAACAAAACCAGGTGGAGGAACAACAGATTATGCTGTTGACATCTATTTTAAAGCAAAAGAGGAAGGTAAATACGAATGTTTTTTAGAAGAAGAAACAAAGCTTCCTATGATGTACATGGAGGATGCAATTAATGCTACAATTCAAATTATGCAAGCTCCTACAGAAAATATTAAAACAAGAACTTCTTATAACTTAGCAGCAATGAGTTTTACTCCTAAAGAAGTTGCTGAAGAAATTCAAAAACATATACCAGAGTTTGAAATTTCATACAAGCCAGATTTCAGACAAGAAATTGCTGACAGTTGGCCACAAATTATAGATGATAGTGCAGCAAGAGAAGATTGGAGCTGGAATCATTCTTTTGATTTAGAGTTGATGACAAAAGATATGTTAAGTAATATTGGAACCAAAAACAACGAACTTTTAACGGCTTTGTAAGTTTATCAAATTACCAACGTCATAATCATTGTAAAATGGTTAAAAACATGAAAGAAGTTATAGAAAAGAGCCTTGAAAGCGCATTAACATATTCAGAGTACAGAACTTTAGTGTCAGATTTATTGGAAGAAAATAAATCAACAGGAGAAAATCAATCAGAAGCATTATATAATTATAGCTTTCTTAACGACAGACGTATGAAACGTTTGGATAAAACATCAAAGTTAACAGAAGATACTTTAACAAGAATCAAGAATGTTGAAGAGCCTCAAACTTGGATCGTTTTAACAGAAGGTTGGTGTGGAGATGCTGCACATAATATTCCTGTGTTAAATAAAATGGCAGAAGAAAATCCTAATATCGATCTTCAATTGGTTTTAAGAGATGAAAACTTAGATTTAATGGATAACTTTCTTACAAATGGAGGAAGATCTATTCCTAAGTTAGTTGCTGTAAACAAAGATAAAGAGGTGTTATTTACTTGGGGGCCAAGACCATCTGTAGCGACAAAAATGATAGCAGATTACAAAGAAGCACATGGTGTTGTAGATGCAGATGTGAAAAAAGACTTACAGGTTTGGTATAACAAAAACAAAGGAACAAACGTACAAGAAGATATTTTGTCTTTACTAGAAAATTAAAGATTTAAATAATTAAGTAGTTTATATTTTAAGCCTCATGATGTTACTCATGAGGCTTTATTTATATTTGCAACTTATGATTGTACCGTTTGAAACCTTATCTGAAGAAGCAAAAGTTTGGATTTATCCATCAAGTAGAAAATTTTACGCTCAAGAAATAGAACCTCTAAAAGAAAAAATTGAAAGTTTTTTAAATGATTGGTTAAATGCGACTGAAGCAAAACTATCATACTGTGTAAAGTATGACAGGTTTATAGTGTTTTCTTCTGAAGAAGATGTGGTTGTTAATAATCAGGATTTAGATCAACAAGTTAGTTTTATACTAAAATTGCAAGAAGAATATCAGATAGAGTTACTTGATAAGATGAATGTAAGTTTCAAACAAGGAGAATTTGTCCAGTATAAAGAAGTAAAAGAATTTAAAAAACTACTCAAAAACAAATCGGTTAATAGCAAAACTGTAGTTTTTGATAATTTGGTTCAAACCAAGTACGATTTTGAAAACTTTTGGGAAGTGCCAATTACTGAAAGTTGGTATAATAGATTTTTATAATCAGAACTGATTTAGTTGTAAAAAATAACTCATTTTCACATTAAAAGTTAAATTTTGTAAACTGCTGTTTTTATAGGAGATATAGAAAAAACAGAAGTGTTTCTTGTTGTGTCATTTTTATGTCATATCTTTCGGAAAAAATAAAATTGCTAGCGAATATATACTACAAGTAGTCGTATCTGACTTTATTAAATTCAAAGTTTTACTTACTAATATTTTTGCTTCAATTAAAATCAAGTTATATGAAAAAACTATTACTCTTATTTGCAATTTTTTTTGCCTCTCTATTAAAATCTTACGGACAGGATGTGCCGTTTACACAGAGATTGCCCAATGGTGGTATCACCGTTAAAGGAGACATGACCTTTATTGGAAATAATGTTTTAAATCGAGATTTCAAAGATTTTGCATTATATGTTAGAAGTGACCAAACGTCTAGATTTACAGATAGCTGTGGTAATAGGTATAGAGATTATACCTATACTCAAATATCAGCTAATTTAGGAGCTAATATTCCTCATCCTAATAATGCTACAGGAAATAATTTATATTATGTAGTATCTCAGAATGCTTGTGGTAGGTCATTTTATGCAAATGTTAATGAATCACCACTAAATAACGGTGATTTCTTTATGGATTATATTGATATTGACGATGCAGAAGGTATATCTGGAAGTTCAGATACTTTTTCATCATCTAAATCAACGTTAAATATACCATCTTGTTCAAAAATTGTATATGCAGGATTGTATTGGACAGCTGTTTATCCTTACGATACGTGGGAGAATGAACTTCCAAGAACAGGAGATTACAGAAATATCAAATTTAAGTTGGCAGGTGAAGATTATCAAGATATTACCAGTGATGAGGTAATTTATGATAACGGAATAGCTACGCAACGTCCTTATTTGTGCTATAAAGATATTACAAGCATGGTTAATAATCTAGCTAACCCTAATGGAGATTATTATGCTGCTAATATTCGAGCAACTACAGGTTATGATTCTAAAAATGATTTAGGAGGAGCTGCAGGTTGGGTAATGGTTATTATTTACGAGAATGAAACGGTAACTAGTAAAAACATTTCAATTTTTGATGGATTTTCAGCAGTTGATGGAACTAACAACGTAGATGTTACTTTCAACGGTTTTTTAACGACGCCTTCAGGACCGGTTAGAACTCAATTTTTAACAGCAGCTTTAGAAGGAGATACTTTTATTCAAGGTGATGCATTTCAAATTGAAAACAGTTCAGGAACCTATATCAATATAGATACACCTAATTCTAATCCAACTACAAATTTTTTTAACGGAAGTATCACTCAATATGATAATTACGTTACGAATAGAAATCCTGCAAGTGAAAATACTTTAGGATTCGATATAGATTTATTTGAAATTAATAATCCAGGAAATGCTCTTATAGCCAATAATCAGACTTCTGTAGATGCAAGATTTACAACAAGTGGAGATGTGTATTGGCCATTTTTGAATGCTATTGCAGTAGAAGTTGCTCAACCAGATGTACGAGTTGTGAATACTGTAGATGATGGTGCGGGTAATGATTTGTCTGGATCAACATTAAGTTTAGGAAGCAGTTTTTGGTATAATCTTCAATTTCAAAATTTAGGGAATGACGATGCAACTAATACTGTAATTAGAAAACATCTTCCTAAAAATGTAAGTTTAATCCCAGCAGATATTATCTTGCCTCTTGGTGTAACATATTCATATGAGCCACCTTCAAGTGCTAATGGTTTTAGAGGAATATTAGATTTTTCTATAAATGATTCTTTAGTAGAAGAAGGTAGTGCAACACAAAATATTCGTATTCATGTAGAATTGGCAAATGACTGTAGTAAGTTTACAGAGTCTTGTTCTAATGTCATAGAGAGTCAAGCATTCTCTAGTTATTCAGGTGTGAATAGCGGAATTCAAATATCAAGTAGTCCTAGTTTTTCTGGAGTTGATGCATGTAATTATGGGATTACAGGAGCTACAGCTGTTTTATTAGATGTTACAAGTTGTTCTGCTATAACTACAGAAGTAGCATTATGTGAAGGCTCTGTTGAATTAACTGCAGGAGCTGGTTTTTCTACTTATCAATGGACAGATGGTTCAGGAACAGTAATCGGAAACACTCAAACAATAGTAGTAAGCAGTGTAGGTAGTTATTCGGTTAACAAAACCAATGCTCCAGAAGCACCAGTTGCATGTATACCGTTTACAGAAACATTCAATGTAATAAGAGAGGCTATTAATCCTTCTATAGTTTTACAAGATATAACATGTGATACTAAAGGAAGTATAGCTATAAATAATGTTGCAGGTGACTATGAATTTGCAATAACGACTTCTGGAGATAATGTTGAGAGTTCAAATTATCAAGATGCTAACACATTTGAAATTTTAGATGCAGGAAGTTATGATATTTATATCAGAAACAAATCAACATTATGCGTTTCTACATTTAGTGATCAAATTATAAATTCATCAACAAACTTAGATGTTGATCTATTAGCAATACAACCATTATGTTCTGATGATTTAGGTGGTATTGAGGTGCAACTTAGTAATGCGCTACCTGGTCCTTATACATACAGCCTTATAAGTAATGGAGCTGTTATTAGTACTTTTGGCCCAACCACAGATATGATAAGAACTTTTTCAGATCTTCCTTCAGGAACATATGAAGTTGAAGTCTCTGCGTCTGGTTGTTCAGTAGTAAAAGAAGTTTCAATCTCAAGTCCAGCTACTTTACTAACTTCAGTTATAAAAACTCAAGATATATCATGTTTAGCTGGTTCAGTTATTATATCAGCTACAGGTGGAACAGGGAATTTCAGTTATGCGGTATGGTCATATATACCAAGTAGCTCTGCTGTAAAATCACCTGTTTCTTATACTAGTGTAGCAGAAATACCTGCTGAAAACTTTTTTACTGATATAAATTATGATGTGAATTATGGAGAAGAAGGAACATATGAATTTGTAGTAGTAGATACGAATAATTGTAACACTACATCCTCACCAGTGACTGTAGATTTAAAAGAAGATATTAGTTTTACGGCGTCTCCAAGTGATCCTACATGTTCAGGTGCAGATGGAAGTATATCCATAAATGTTTCAAGTGGAGAGCCACCATTTACATATACAGTTTTTAATTCGTCTGGTAATAATGGAGGAATTAATGAGGTAGTTAGTAATGATAGTACATATGAGTTTATTGATTTAAGTGGAGGTACTTATGAAGTTCAAGTTACAGATAGTAACAGTTGTACATCTTTATTAGCATTAACATTATCAGAACTACCTCCTGTAGCAATTATTTCTTCTTTAGCAGTTACAGAGTTTGGATGTACTTCTGGAAATATAGTTAGTAATGCAAACGTTACATTAGATATTTCTTCAATAGTTGGAGGTACTGGAGTTTATCCTACTGTAGAATTATTTGATGATAAAGGAACGCCAATAGATACAAGTGATGATGTGAAAGTTAATGGAGTTAATACGGGTTCAATTTACACTTTTGATATTTTAGATACGAATGGAGGTAGTTTCTACGCCAAAGTAATTGATAGTAATGGTTGTGAAGCTATATCAACTAGTGTAGTTGTTAGTCCTTATGATCAGTTGAATCAGATAACTATTACTCAAGCGGAATCGATTAGTTGTTCTAATGCGGGTGAACAGATTTATATAGCATATACTTCTAGCTTAGGTTTATCAAAATCAACAATACAAATCATAGATAGCACTGGAACGACTCTAGATACTATTTCGGAAGTTCAAAGTAATACAGAAGTAACTTCTAATGTTCGCTTAACTCCAGGTCTTTATATAATTAAAATAACAAATCCAGTTAGTGGTTGTGAGATAAATCAAGTATATCAAGTAAATGATGTGGAACCATATACTGCTAATGTAGTAAGTTCATCTCCAGTTATTTGTTTTGGAGATAATAATGCTTCTTTAATGCTTACGATTGAAGATGGCGGAGGTAATCCATACACAGGAAGTTATACTTATGAAGTATTTGATACAGCAGGAATCCCATCAGGTGTATCTACTGTTAGTACAAGTAATCCTTTAACTATTGTAGGTTTGAGTTCAGGAACTTATGCAGTCCAAGTTACACTTAACGATTATCCATTTTGTTCTTTAACTACAAATAATGTTGTTGTAGACGGGCCTATAGTACCATTAAGTATTACTGCAGATGTTAATGAAGATGTAATTACAGTATTAGCAACAGGAGGTATTCCTTCTTATGAATACAATTTGAATGGAACTGGTTTTACCACAAATAATGTTTTTAGTGGTGTTAGCCCTGGAGAGTATACAATTGATGTTAGAGATGTAAATGGATGTGAAAGTAGTACTACAGTAACAGTTACAGATACAAATACTGATATTATTTTAGGAGATGATGCTGTTTCTACTCCAGCAAATACTGCGTTAGACATTGATGTTTTTTCTAACGATATTAATATTCCTTCAGTAGGTAATTTAACAACAACAAATCCTTCAAATGGTATAGTAATTATAAACGACTCAGGAACTCAAGATGATTTAACTGACGATATTATAACGTATACACCAGATCAAGATTTTGTAGGAACAGATAGTTTTACCTATACTATTTGTGATCTTACAAGTAATACCTGTGACACTGCAACTGTTTTCATCGCTGTAGATGCTATTCAAACTCCGATTACAGTTTCATTTAATTCAAATAGTGTAAGTTGTAGTGGTTTATCAGACGGAGCCATAGAGGTTTTTGCTGTAGGAGGAACTGCACCTTATACATTTACTTTATCTTCTGGATCCTTAGTAGTATCAACAAATTCTAATGGAATTTTCTCAAATCTTTTTGCTAGTGATTACACTGTTAGAGTAACAGATAGTAATGGAAATTCGACAAGCATTAATGTTACAATTACAGAACCTGCAACATTAATAACCGACTCTTTTGTACAAGAAATAACATGTAGTGGGTTTAATGATGCATATATTATAGTTAATGCTAGTGGAGGAAGTGGAAATTATACATATGAAATTAGTTCTCAGCCAGGTGTATTTCAAACATACAATTCATTTGCAGGTTTATCGCCTGGTAGTTATACAATTACAACTAGAGATGACTTTGGCTGTACTGATGCAATACAAGTAACTATCACAGAACCACAGGAAATAGCTATCAACACAAATGTTGAAGGTAGCACAATCACAGTAGCAACAACTGGAGGTATACCACCGTATACTTATAAATTAAACGATGGAGTTTTTACAACGTCTAATATATTTACTAATTTAAGTGCAGGGACTTATGAAATTACGGTATTAGATGTTAATGCATGTTCTAGTGTAGAAGTTGTAACAATTGTAGATGAAACAATTATTTTGAATGATGATTCTTTCGGAGCTTTATCAAATACTTCAACGATAATAGATGTTTTTGCAAACGATACAAATATCCCGGTATTTGGATCTCTAAATGTCACCGCTCCGCTAAATGGTACTTTAACTGTAGATGATTCAGGAACACCAAACAATCCTAATGACGATATCATCACATATGTTTCAGATCCAGATTTTGTAGGAACAGATAGTTTTACCTACAGTGTTTGTAACTCAAATACTAATCAATGTGAAGATGCAACTGTTTTTTTAACAGTAAGCCCAGCTGCAAATCCAATGACTGTAAGTTTAACTAATGTAGATGTAACTTGTAATGGAGATAATAATGGGATAATTGAAACAGTAGTAATTGGCGGGGTATCTCCATATTCGTATGCGCTTTTAGATGCTTCTTCAGCCGTGGTTGCAAACAACACTAATGGAATCTTTACGAATTTAGCAGCTGGAGATTATACTGTAGAAGTTACAGATAATACTGGAAACACTTCAAGATCTATCAATGTAGTTCTTTTAGAACCTGAATTACTAGAAACTACAGCGACAGTTCAAAATGTAAGTTGTAATGGATCAGATGATGGTAGTATTACATTAAACACAACCGGAGGAAGTGGAAATTATGTTTATGAAATCAACTCTCAGCCAGGAACATTTCAAAGAGCAAATAGATTTACAGGTTTAAGACCAGGTTTTTACACCGTAACAGCATTAGATGACTTTGGATGTACGAATGTTATCTCTTTAGTAGTTGAAGAGCCAGAAACTTTATTTATTAGTTCTGTAGATATAAGAGCTACAGGAAGATTCCCTAGTGGAAGAATCAAGATTGGAGCAGATGGAGGAACACCAAGATACAAATACAGTATTAACGGAGGTCCTTTTAAGAGATCAAATAGATTCTTAGATTTAGAAGATGGGGCATATACTATCGTAGTACAAGATGCTAATGGTTGTGTTTCAAATCCATTGACTGTTCGTATCGATAAAATTGAAATTGATAATACAGTAAATCAAATTTTACAAATTTTAGAAGCGTTATATAAAAATGCAGTCTCTTATCAATGGATCGATGTTGATAACGATGTTAGAATTCCTGGAGCTACTCAGCCTACTTACCAACCAACGAAATCAGGTAAGTATCAAGTTGAAATGGTTATTAATGAAACTTCAACAAGAATGCAGAATAATGCAGTGGTAACAAGACAAAACAATCAAGTCGTATTGTCTCCTGTTATTGAGTATACGGCAGCAGTTTTAAGTATTGAAGACATAGAAGATAAAATCTTAAAAGTTTATCCAAATCCAGCTTCAGAAAGATTAGTGTTACCAACTGATTTAATCAATAAAACATATAAGATTTATTCAGTTATTGGTACGGAAGTTAAAGCTGATAAAATTTACACAGAAGAAATTCAAGTAGACGATTTAGCTAAAGGAGTTTATCTTTTAAAAGTAGAAGGATATGAACCTTTCCGATTCATAAAGAAGTAAATTAACACCTTAAAATAAAAAAATGCGTTTAGGAAACTAAACGCATTTTTTTATTTTAAAAGAAAGAGAAACCGATACCAAGAGAAATACTATCTAAGTTTCCGTTTTCAAATTCTGCTATTTTCTTTCTATGAAAGTCCAAGCGTACTAATCCGTTCCAGCGACTAGAGCTAAAACTCATTAATCCTAACCCGACTTTATAATAATTACCGTTACTAAAGCTTTCAGAAGGTCTCCACATTTTACCAAAACTTGCGTCTATAAAGTAAGCAGAGCTACTTTTAGCAATAAAGTTATATCGTAGTGTTCCAAAATAGGGAATAGAGTTAATAGCGTATCTAAAATGATGATCGTATCCCATACTTACACTTCCAGACCAACGTTGATCGAATTGATAACCAACTTCTGCTCTAAGTAAAATTGATTTAGGAGTAATAAATGACCCATTACCTTCTTCCGCTAATTTGAATTTCTGATTAAGGCCGAAAGTGGTTCCAATATTTCCAATAAAAAAAGGTTTTTTCTCTCGAATCTGTGCTTGACCTGTTAAAAAAATGTTTAGTAATAGTAGACTAAGTAGTAGTTTCTTCATGATGGTTTTTTAGTTTTCATCATTTTATCAATAACTATTCCAAGATTTCTTTTGTAACTAAAAAATGAATTTCGCGTCCCATAATAAAAAAGCTATGGGAGGATATGGAAGTATACAGCCTTTATTAAACAGTAATAAAGATTTATTGCGAAAGAAAAGTTTATTTAAGAATAAAGACAAAAAAGTTAAATCTGAAGAAGGAGAATTAGAATTTATAAAATTATCTGATGAAGAGTTGAAGCTATTAAAGAAAGAAATGGCTAAAAAATCTTGGAAAGAAAAAGTGCTAGGAGTATTTACTGTTGTTTTCGTAATTGCTTTTGTAGGTTTTACAGCGAGTTACTTAATTCAACAAAATAGAGTTTATGAAGAATATATAGCGTCTAAAAATCATCAACATAAGTTAAATGAATTTAATATCAATATTAAAAAAGGAGATGAATTCTATTATCAAGGACATTATAAAAATGCGCTATTCTTTTATACAAAAAGCTCAACCTTATTTCCGGAGAATAGTTTAGTGAAAACTAAAATGAATAACTGTTATCGTTTACGATGCGAAAATGAGAATATAGATTGTAATAAATTAGTGCGATAAGCTTTCAATAAATCCATCTATATTTTGTGCATTATCTACAGAAAAATCACCAATTTTTGTACGTCGTAAAACAGATAAATGCGCACCTGAATTTAAAGCAATACCAAAATCATGAGCTAAAGACCTAATATAAGTTCCTTTGCTGCAAACGACTCTAAACTCGATGTTTAAACCATCAATTTTAGTAATTTCAAATTCAGAAATTTCTACTTGTCTCGATTTAATTTCTGTTGTTTTACCTTGTCTTGCTAGTTCATATAGACGTTTACCGTCTTTTTTAATAGCAGAGAAAATAGGTGGTTTTTGCTGAATCTTTCCTAGAAATTGTTCAGTAGTTTTATAAATTAAATCAGATGTGATATGTTCCGTAGGGAAAGTTTTATCAATTTCAGTTTCTAAATCATAACTAGGTGTAGTTCCTCCTAAAACGAAGGTTCCTGTGTATTCTTTTATCTGACCTTGATATGTTTCAATACTTTTAGTTTGTTTACCTGTACAGATAATTAATAAGCCAGTAGCCAAAGGATCTAATGTTCCAGCATGACCAACTTTTATTTTCTTAATATCAAAACGCTTTCTAATGTGCCAACGAAGTTTGTTAACCACTTGAAAAGACGTCCATTCTAAAGGTTTGTCAATAAGTAAAACCTTTCCTTCTTTAAAATCCTCTAAAGTATTCATGTGATTATTTTAATAAAGCGTATCCAATCGCAATTACACCTACAATTGCACAGTATATAGAAAAGTAAGAAAGTTTACTTTTTTTCACTAAAGCAATCATCCATTGGCAAGCTAGTAATCCAGTTATAAAAGCAGCAATAAAACCAGCAGAAATCGGAACAATTTCAGAAGATTGAAAATTAATATCTCCACCTAAAATATCTTTCGCAATTTTACCAAAAATTAAAGGCACAACCATTAAAAATGAAAAGCGCGCGGCTTTTGTTCTGTCTATTCCTAATAATACAGATGTAGAGATTGTAGCACCAGATCTAGAAATTCCTGGTAACATTGCTATTGCTTGCGAAATCCCAATAACTAAAGAGTTAGAAAATGATACATTCTTTTCTGTGTTTTTAGCTTTGTCTGCCAATAATAAAAGTATAGCAGTTACTAAAAGCATAAAACCAATAAGTAAAATGTTTTTACTAAAAAAAGTTTCTAATTGCTCTTCAAACAACAAACCAATGATAACCGCAGGAATCATGGAAATTACAATTTTTGCCGAAAATTGTGATTCTTCATTCCATTTGAATTGAAACAAACCTTTGAAAATTTGAGCAACTTCTTTTCTGAAAATCACCAACGTACTTAAAGCTGTAGCAAAATGCAAAACAACAGTAAAAGTTAAACTTTCTTTAGGTACAGAATTATCACCTAAAATGGCTTTTACCAATTCTAAATGTCCACTTGATGAAACGGGTAAAAACTCGGTTAATCCTTGAATAATTCCAAGGATAATCGCTTCTAAAATATCCATAGTTACTTTTTAGGGTTGGCTAAAATAGCATATATTTCAATACCTAAGCCAATAATAACTAACATAGGAGCTAGGCGAATTCTTCTCCAACTATATAACTCTTCATTAAATACATTAGGATCATCACTTCCACCGCCTGCCATAAGAATAAATCCTAAAGCAATAACAGCTAAACCAATTAACATGATTTTATAATTTCGTTTACCGAATAAAAATTCTGGTTGTTCTGAATTTTTATTTTTTCCCATAGTTTAATAATATAAATCGTTGGTTTGTAAGTTTAAGAAACGTTGTGTAGCAAAGTACGTACTAATCCAAGAAATAATAAATGCAGAAGCTAAAATTCCTACTGCTAAATAAATTAAAGAGATATAGTCTTTTACCAACTCTAAAGCTGGTATATTTTTATCTATATAATAAATCATAACGCTTAAAGCTATTAATGCTAATAAAGCACCAATAAAACCTAATCGTATACTTTGCCAAATAAAAGGTTTTCTAATAAATCGTTTGGTAGCACCTACCATTTGCATAGTTTTAATATTAAAACGTTTTGCATAAATAGATAAACGGATAGAACTATTAATTAAAATCACAGAAACTACTGCGAAGAATCCACTTAATACTAAAAGCCAAAAGCTTATTTTTTTAATGTTCTTGGTAAGTTGTTCTACTAGTGGTTTATCGTAAGAAATATCTATTATGAAAGTATTTTTCTCAAACTCTTTTCTAAGTTCCTCCATTTTTTCTGGAGTAACAAAGTCTGCTTTTAAGTATAAATCTACACCGTTTTTTAACGGATTAGTACCTAAAAAATCTAAAAAATCTTCTCCTAAGTCTTTACTATATGTTTTTGCAGCTTCTTCTTTAGAAATATAATACAGTTCTCTTGTATATGGTTTAGTTGTTAGAGATTCTCTAAAGGATTCTATTTGTTCCTTAGTAACGTCATCTTTAAAGAATAAAGACATTACTACTTCTTGTTTAAAATGATTGGCAACTTTAGTAGATTTTAATAAGATTAAACCTAAAATCCCAATCATAAATAGTACAATAGCAATACTAATAATTACTGAAGCATAAGAAGATCGCAAGCGTCTTTTTTGAAAAGAATCGAAAGAATTCGTCATTAATGTGTGCTATTTGACTCGCAAGTTACAAATAATTGATATAAACTGATAACGTTTATGTATTGAAGGTTATTTTTTATGAGTTTATTATAAAAAAAAATAGGAGCGAAAAGAAGTTTCGCTCCTATTTGGAAGGATGTTGAAAAAAGTATGAAGTATGTTTATTATTTTACAAAATCTACAGTTATACAGTCTGACAGTTTACCACATGTTTCTGATTCAGCTTCGTAACAAATCTCAACTTTCCCTGATTGTTGTACATGATCTTTAACCAACATAACTCTAGGAGTTCGAGGTGTTACTTCTGTTCCATTTACTGTCCATTTCACATTTTTAATGTCGCTAATACTTATAGTTTTAACACCTACAAATTGATTTCTACTTGTGTTAAATTCAAAAACACCGTCAAAAACTGAACAATCTATTGGTTTTGGTGGTCCAGGAGTTTCTTCTGGATTGTTACCGTCTTGTCCGTTACTTCCGTCATTACCGTTGTTTCCATTATCCGAACCTTCATCAGGATTATTATTACCTGAGTTATCTCCGTTATCTCCATTGTTATCATTGTCAGAATCTCCTTCTAATGCTCCTTCAGCTTCCTCAATAATTTCTGATAAGGGATTCTGCTCATCAACTAAGTTTTCATTTTGTTGACAAGAAGTAAGAACTAATGTGAATACAATTAAAAGCTTTAAAAATTTCATTATGTAAATAGTTTTATGTTTTTAACAGTAGTAATACAATTGAATAAAAAAATACCCTACACTTTTTTTAAAAAAAAGTGTAGGGTATTTTTAATGTCTTTATTTCTATGGAGTTATTTACTCGTTTTTTATTTCCTGACAAAGTTCTATAAGCACTCCATTAGTAGATTTAGGGTGCAAAAAAGCAACTAATTTATTGTCTGCTCCTTTTTTTGGAGTTTCATTTAAAACGATAAAACCTTCTCCTTTTAAGCGAGTAATTTCAGCTTCAATATCTTCTACAGCAAAAGCAATATGATGAATTCCTTCTCCTTTCTTTTCAATAAACTTTGCAATAGGACTATCAGGTTTTGTAGCTTCGAGCAATTCAATTTTATTAGGGCCAGTTTTAAAGAATGAAGTTTTTACACCTTCACTCTCAACTTCTTCAATTTTATAATGTGCTTCACCAAAAAGCGAAGCAAATAAAGCGTTTGATTTTTCAATACTTTTTACAGCAATACCAATGTGTTCGATTTTGTCCATGATCAAATAAAAATAGACTACTAAATTAAAGAAATAGATTTAAAAATCGTTTAAATCTATTTCTTCAGCCATAACTAATAAAACGTCCGATTTATGCAATAAACCTAAAATTTGAAGTGTAATGCTTCTTAGTTGTTCATGCGTATTACAAAAATGCCAGATGCCTTCTAAGAAATGAGTAAAATCTGTTTTTCTGTCAAAATTAAATGCTTTGGTTTGAGCAACTAAATTCAATAATTGTTGAATAAGTTCTCGTGCTTGTTCTGTTTTCTGAGTAAATATTGTATTAGAGTCCCAAATATCTTCCTGTGCTTGTTTTAATAAACGAGCAGTAAAACGATACAATTCTTTACGTTTTCCTTTAACACTAGGAATATAAGTTATGAGTTCAGCTCTAATAGCAGATATTTGAGATACTTGAGGAAGATTATTTTTCTTCAATATTTCTTCAGTATCAAATAACCAATTTCTAAACTCAGAGGCACTAGTGCTGTTTTTTGATTCTATTAAATTTGTTAGCCTGTGAACATCTAATAACTGTTTATTAAGCGCTTTTACGATATTTATTTTTGAAGGACGCATAATTATTCGGGTAAAAGTTTCATGTTAGTGCTTCCGTCATCATTAGCTGTTGAATGCCATTCCATACCATCTTCACTTAGTTTCATTTTAATTTGAATGATGTTTTCTGGTTTTATTTCTCTCAACTCATTGGCTTGAACAATAACTTTAGTTTGGTGTTGAGCAAGTTGTTTTTTCTGAATACGAGGTGTAAGCTCAGTTTTAATTTTTTGTTGTAAACTTTCTATTTCGATGTTGTCATCTACACGACTCAAATACAATTCAGCAAGGTTTTTAGATAACGATTCCATAGCTGCTTCTTTTTGTGTATCATCTGCTTTAATTCGCTTTTCTAAGCTATCTGTTTCTTTAGCAATAGCACTTCGCAATATGGTTGAAGTCTTTCTATCAAACGAAGAGGTTTTAGAAAAATCTTTAAACACATTATAAGTTGCAGAGTTAAACTGAACATTATCTATAGGTTGATAATCTTTTACGGGTTCACTTTCTAAATTACCAATAGCCACAGGAATATTTAATTCAATATCTGGAGTTCGAAAACGAGGAATAGAAAACGTTTTTAATAAATTGTCTTTAGCATAAATCTCGGCAATTCTGGCAGACTCAAGGTCTGCCATCATTCTTGCCTGATTAATTCCTACGACTAAAGAACTTAAATAGTCTTTTAAATCAATCATTTGTTCTAGTTTTTAGTTTATTCTACTGGTTGAGAAACTATAGCATCTTCTAAAATTCCTAAAAGTTTTTCCATTCCTTCTGGAATTTCATCTTGACTCACTTTTACTTTTACACCTAAATGGAAAGTTTTATCTATTTTATGTCCTTGACGCGAATTTCTTTGGTAAGAAATACTAGTATTTAACTTAACGGTGTTGGTATTTTTATTTACATTAAATACTCCTGGTCCTAAAGCATAATTCTTATTGGTGTTCTGATTTCCATAAGAAAAACCAGTGTTAAACTTAAATTCACTTCCCACTCGCTTATATTCCATAGAAGTAATTTTCGCATTGAAGTCGATATTACCTTCTTCTACACGAATAAAAGGAATAGGCATCATTGTAATAATAGGAACTTGTAATTGCATTTCTTCGAATTGAGCAGGTACAGCATCTATGTCTTCTGTTTCAATATCAAATTCAGCTCCAGTACCAGATCCACCTGTAGCAGCTGCTCCGTTTTCATCATCAATTCCAGTTAATTCTAAATTAGTGCTAATCTGTGTAACCGCACCTGTATTACTTACAGCAGTAACTTCAATAGATAAACCACCAGCATTTAAAATATCACCAAGTGTATAACCAGTTCCACCAGCGCTAATACTTACACTATCTAACTTCCCGCTAATTGCAGGCTGGTAAGGTGCAACCATTTTTGGATATTTAAAACTTACATAAATTGGTTCTCCTGGTTTTATTTCGCCAGTGGCTTCATCTTCAGTGTCTGGTGTAAAACCAACACTTTTCACAAAATCTACAGTAGATAAGGCTGCTTTAGACTGCGCATCAACAATAGCGCTTAAAGGTCCGCCTATCATACCTGCAAAATCAATACTAGCCAATTCTTGACCAGGATTGTAGTTTGATAAACTCATAATAGTAATTTTATTGATTAAATGCCTACTCTATTTTTGTGGCTTTTCGGCTATCGCCATTCTTGTATTTCGAAATAGCAACAACAAAATTCTGTAAAAACAAAAGTTAAATAGCAAGTCTTAGTGCTTGAAAATGAAGAGGTAATATCCTATATTTTTTAGAGTGTTTTCTTAGAAATTAGCTTTTTGATATGAGTTTTTTATAACTGATTATCATGGGATAAAAGCTAAGAGGAAAAATACATCTTTATTAAAGGTGATTTTCAGACGAAATAGAAACTATAGTATTTTAGTTCATTATGTTTTACCTTGAGTTAGTGTAAAGTTTTATGACTCCAAGTTATTTTTCAAGGTTGAATGTAAAAAAAATGTATTAAGAATTAGATTGTTGAGGTTGCTAATCTCACAATTACTTGCACCAAGATTTCATAATCAATAAAGTTTTAAGCTTGTAATTTGTTAGTTTATAGTTGGTTGATTTCTTGCAATCATTGAAGATTGTTTAGGACTAACACATAATATATTGTATCTTTACAAGAAATTGTTAGTTAAACTTTCTTTTTAAAAATTGCATATCCACACATAGAAAGTTAACTACTTACGTATTTATTAACCATTATTATATTTTAATTATGAAAACAATTAGAGTTGTTACGCTTGCCCTATTGGTAAGTGCGGTAACGTTTATTGCGTGCCAAAAAGATGAAGTACCTGTAAATTCGAATACAGAAACCCAAGTAGAAAGACCTTGGAATATGATTTCTTATAAAGGTATGATTGAACGCTTAGAGGATTATGATAAAACTAGAAAACCAATTTTAGAGCAGGCTTTAGGTTATGAAGATGCTAGAATTAATTTTTATTCTATCGAAACTTTAGAAAATTATATTGCTTATGTAAAACAATTATCTAAAGAAAAAGGAATTGAATTTACAGGAATTAATTTTGTTTCAGGAGCTTATCCTAAAGATGCAAATTATGGTACACCAGGTTATCAGCATATTATGTTTATGCCAACAACTAACATTAGTGGTAAAAATATTGGATTTGATCCCTCGCTTTCTACAGAAAATAAAGTAGTAACAATTAAAGAAGTTTTAGCTTCTTATGGTTACAATTGGGTTTATGACAGTGAAGAAGACTACAAAAACAGGAATGTTTTAAATAAACAAATAAACGCTAATTTAAGTAATAGAGAAAAAAAAGCTGATTTAGATAGTGGAGCAGGTAATTTAAGTCATATTAAACCTCCTAATCCATAGATCTAAATATCTTGCTTGGAAATATTATGCAAAGATTCTAGATATTTATGCGAAATTTAAATAGACTACATAATATAAGTGTTCAAATCAAAACCCTGAAAATACTACAGGAAACACCCTTTCTAGTAAAGGGTGTTTTTCCTGTATTTTATTTTTAAAAACTTGATTTACTTGATCTCTAGAAAAAGAATGTAGTTTTCTTTAAAAATTACCATGTACTTTTGGCTGTGAATTTAAACACAAACATCAAACATCATGAAAAAACTACTACAAGCTATTTTAGGTATTTTTGGTTACAAGGTATTAACAAAAGAAGAATATGATGCTTTACAGCCTGTAAAACCAATTCATCCAACACATCCAAGTACATTACTTACTTATAAAGAAGTGGTAACCATGTTACGTGCTTACGACGAAACAAGATTAGATCAATTTATAGGAGTATTAGGCTTTGAAGATACTAGGATAAATACTTTTGAGTTTGCAGAACTAAAGAACTACATGAATTATGTAGAAAAATTAGCAAAAGAAAAAGGAATTAAATTAAAAGGGATAAGTTTTATAAAAGGAGTATACAAAGAGAATGTTAAAAATGATAAGTTTATAGATTATGAAAATTTACTGTATACACCTACAGCTATAATAAATGGAAAAGAAACTTTAATAGATGTAGTGAATTCTTCAAAAGATAAATTAGCAACGTTTAAGGATATGTTAGCTAAATACCATTATGAATGGCGTTATGATAATAAAGAAAATTATAAATTGAAAACTGAAAAAGACAAAAAAATAAAAGATACCAATGAGATACAATCTAGAATTAGTAATGATGGTTCTGATGATACATTGAGTGGGATCTCTAATTTTGGAGAATTGAGACCACCTGAACATTAAAAAAAATATTATGATTCCCTTTTTGAAACCATTATTTTTATTTGAATTAATGTCTTTATTGATTCTAATATTAAGTTATAGAAAGTTTCCTTATAATTACATGGTTTTTTTATTGATAATTTTATTATCAACGGTAATTACAGAGGCATTGACTATATTATTTATCAAATATAATTTAGGAAATATAAATTTTCACTTTTATTATTCGTTTATTTTATTCAATAGTATTTATTTTTTTTACTCCAAAATTATAAATAATGAGAATTCTATGAAACTGATAAGAATTTTGACATTAGTGTTTTCTTTGTCTTGGTTTTTATATTTATTCGTCGATGGATCATTTAATTATCTTTTAATTTTAGGTTCTTTTAATACTAGTATTTATGCATTCTTATATTTGAAAGAGTTATTAATGTCCGATAGAATAATTAATTATAAAAAAGTATTGCCGTTTTGGATTAGTGTTTCCTTTTTAATTTTTTATACAAGTTCCATTCCTTTTTTCTTAATACAAAAACAAATGAGTAATAGGAGTTTCTATTTTATTCTTAAATCTTTAGGAATTATTATGTATTCAGGTATTATATTTGGTTTATTATGCAGCAACAAGGAGGAGAGGTATTAATTATATCAACAATTATTATCGCATTAATTGTTATTTTCTTAATTATATTATTTACCGTTTTTCAGCGCCGTAAAAATCAATTATTAAAAGAAAAGTCATTAGAGAAAAAACGATTCGAGCGCGAAATTGCAGAAACACAAATAGAAATTCGAGAAGAAACACTTAGAAATATTAGTTGGGAGTTGCACGATAATATCGGGCAACTCTTAACTTTAGCAAAAATACAGTTGCAAAATGCTACCTCAGAAAGTTTAGATGATATTTCAGAAACAATAACGAAAAGTTTAAATGAAATACGTTCACTTTCCAAGCTTATTAATCCTGAATTTATCAAAAATATAGCTTTAAAAGAAGCACTACAATTAGAGATAGAACGTTTCAATCGTTTACAATTCATTCAGGCTACATTACAAATCAAAGGAGAAGAAAAAGAGTTGAACCAAAAACACGGCATTATTTTGTTTCGAATTTTACAAGAATTTTTCTCAAATACGATAAAACATGCGAAAGGTACTAAATTGGAAGTTTCGTTGAGTTTTGAACCCGAAAAGCTAACAATTCAAGCAATTGATGATGGAATTGGTTTCAATATGGAAGAGATACAAAAAAAAGGAATAGGTTTAGAAAACATGAAAACAAGAGCAAAACTTATCAATGCAGAAATAAATTTAGAATCTAAACCCAATAATGGTACGGAATTAAATATTTATTATTACTTTTAGGATGTATAATCCCCTTATGCACTAGTTATTTACTAACTTATTTAACCCGTTTAACTATGAAGTATTCAGTTGTTGTGGTCGACGATCATACGTTGTTATCACAAGCTATTGAAGGCATGGTTAATACTTTTGACAAGTTTAAAGTATTATATACATGCAAGAACGGAGGGGAGGTAAAAGAAAAGTTTAAATCTTCCCCCCGAAACATTCCAGACATCGTTCTTGTCGATGTTAATATGCCTGTAATGAATGGTATAGAAACGACAGAATGGATTGTTGCAAATTACCCTGATGTTCACGTTTTGGCATTATCAGTAGAAGATGCAGATGGAACTATTTTAAAAATGCTCAAAGCAGGAGCCATTGGTTATCTACTCAAAGATACCCAGAAAGAAGTGCTAGAAAAAGCGTTGTTAGAAATTATGGAAAATGGTTTTTATCATACCCGTAATGTAACTAACTTATTGCTAGATTCAGTTTCTGGAAAAGGAAACAGAAATCAAGTAAACTTTAAAGAGAATGAAATAAAGTTTATGCGATTAGCTTGTTCTGAACTTACTTACAAAGAAATTGCGGAGCGTATGTTTTTAAGTCCTAAAACCATAGACGGTTATAGAGACAGCTTATTTACTAAACTCGATGTTCGAAATCGAGTCGGTTTAGTGATGTATGCGATAAAAAATAAAATTTATACGCCCTAATTAAACTAAAAAAACAAGATGCTATTTCTCTTTTAAGTCTAAAGTACTTTTAAAAAGAAATAGCATTTTTTTTATAGAAATAGTTTTACAGTAAAAAAATGCTATTCCACAATAAATCTATAACTTTGCACTATGGAAGAAACTAATAGACAGCGAAAGATAGCAGGAGTACTACAAAAAGACTTAGTTGAAGTTTTACAACGTGCTGCTCAAGATGGAATGAAGGGAGTAATTATTTCTGTATCGAAAGTATCGGTTACAGCAGATTTAGGTGTGGCTAAAGTTTTTTTAAGCGTTTTCCCTTCAGAAAAAAGAGACGAAATTTTAGAAGGAGTAAAATCGAATACTCCATTAATTCGTCACGAATTATCGCAAAGAACCAAAAATCAATTGAGAAGAATGCCTGAATTGTTATTTTTTGGTGACGATAGTTTAGATTATATTGAGGACATTGATAAGTCTTTGAAAGGAGAAGATGAAAATCCTATTAAAAATCCAGAAATATTACCACGTCGTCAAAAAAGATAATCGAGAATAATTGTTACATTGCCAATAATTTTTGTAACAATTGAATTTTCCATTTTACATAGCAAAACGCTACTTGCGTTCAAAAAATAGCACAAACGCTATTAATATAATTACAATCATAGCAATGCTAGGAGTAATTATTGGAACTTTAGCGTTATTTATCATATTATCAGCTTTTTCTGGATTAAGAGCGTATAGCTATTCTATGTTAGATAGTTCTGATCCTGATATAAAAATTTCAGCAAATAAAGGCAAGAGTTTATTGTATACAAAAGAGTTAGATGAAGTTTTAGTATCTAATATTAAAATTGCTGATTTTTCAAAAGTTGTAGAAGAAAGAGCTTTTTTAAAATATGGAGACAAAAATCATATTGCTTATATTAAAGGAGTTGATGTAAATTACACTGATGTACTACAAGTAGATTCCATTTTGTGGAAAGGACATTGGATTGATCCTGACTTTAAAAACACTGCTGTAATTGGTTATGGTATAGACGATAAATTAAGAATACAAAACTTTTTAAGACCATTAGTAGTTTTTATGCCAAAACCAGGAACAGGTATTATTAATCCAAATAATGCATATCGATCTGTTAATACTCAAGTGGTTGGTGTTTATGGTGGTTCAGAAGAGTTTAGGAATAAATTTGTTTTTACTGAATTACATGTAGCTCAAAAATTAATGGGATATGAAGATAATCGAATTTCTGCAGTAGAATTGAAGGTAAGAAATTCAGATTTGATAGATGAAATATCTCAAGAGTTACAATTAGAATTAGGAGAAACGTACAAAGTTCAAACACGAGCAGAACTCAATGAATTAATCTTAAAGGTTATAAATACTGAAAATTTTGTATCATATCTTATTTTTACATTAATCGTAATCATTGCTTTATTTAATTTAATAGGAGCAATTATTATGATGATTATCGATAAAAGAAAAAATCTTAAAACTCTACTGAATATAGGAGCTTCGTTAAAGGAAATAAAAAAAATATTTGTATTTCAAGGCTTTTTACTTTGTCTGATAGGAATGGGAATAGGTTTGTTTTTAGGTCTGAGTTTAGTCTTTTTACAAAAAGAATTCGGGTTATTCAAATTAAGTCCAGATCTTCCATATCCTGTAGAATTCAGATGGTTTAATCTAATTACAGTAATATTAACAATATTAAGTTTAGGTTTCTTAGCTGCAAAAATTGCAGGAAGTAGAATTACAAAAGCATTTATAGAAAAGTAAATAAACGTTTATTCTTTTATTACATACAATTATATGTAATACATACTATTCTTTATTTTGAAAAATAAGCTTTTAATTTCTTCAAGATTATAAAAAGATAATTAAAACCCAGCGCTAGGATATTTTTTATTATTCAAATCTATACATGTTTCTTTTTAGTGACCTATTCTTTCAAGATTTACTTTATGTTTCATGTAAAAGATTAAATGTATGTTGAATCTAAGAATAACTTAAAGGATTCATTCATTTACATTTATAAGACACATGATTTTTTAAAAGGTCACATTTAATATTGAAAATCAATTTGTTGTGTAGTATTTGAAAGGGAATTTATTATGCAGAAATTTACTCTAAGAAGCATTTCGATTTAGAGGATGGTGAAAGAAAACTTAAAATATAACCCAGCGCCAGGATTTAGTTTTTCCATTATATAAATGTTTCTTTTTAGTGATCTACTTTTTCAAGATTTACTTTATGTTTCATTTATATAAGTAAATATGGATTAATTAATTGTGAATAATTAGGGATCATTTATAATTAACTAACTCACTGCTAAGTTACAATAGATATCTTACTTAAATATATTGATTTGGTTACAAGTCTATTAGATGTCGTTAAAAGGTATAAAAGCTAAGATGAATGGAAAAACTACTTGATTTCTGGTATTCTAGTATTACCAAATTTCTGTTCTATTTCATTAAAAGCATTAAATACATCTTGTGGGTCATCAGAAGTAACTAACTTTAATCGATATTCTTTAAAGTGTGGAATTCCTTTAAAATAATTAGTATAATGTCTACGAGTTTCTACAACTCCCAAATGTTCACCTTTCCAATCGATAGACATTTGCAAGTGACGACGTGCAACTTCTACACGTTCAGCAATTGTTGGTTTAGGTAAATGCTCACCAGTTTCAAAAAAGTGTTTTACTTCATTAAAAAACCATGGGTAACCAATAGCAGCTCTACCAATCATAGCACCATCTAATCCATAAGAATCTCGCATTTCCATAGCTTTTTCTGGAGAATCTACATCACCATTTCCAAATACAGGAATATGCATTCTAGGATTATTTTTTACTTCAGCAATAGGTTTCCAATCTGCAAAACCTTTATACATCTGCGCACGAGTACGACCATGAATAGAAATCGCTTTAATTCCAACATCTTGTAAGCGTTCAGCAACTTCTACAATTCGAATTGAATCATGGTCCCAACCCAAACGAGTCTTAACAGTAACAGGTAAATCTGTATGTTTCACCATAGCTTCAGTAAGCTTTACCATTAAATCAATATCTTTCAAAATACCTGCTCCAGCTCCTTTAGAAACTACTTTTTTTACCGGACAACCAAAATTAATATCAATAATATCGGGTTTGGTTTTTTCTACAATTTCTATAGAACGTAACATAGAATCCATATTAGCACCAAAAATTTGAATACCAACAGGACGCTCTTTTTCGTAAATATCAAGCTTAATAACGCTTTTTGCTGCGTCACGAATTAATCCTTCAGAAGAAATAAACTCAGTATATACCACATCTGCACCATTTTCTTTACATAGTGCTCTAAAAGGCGGATCACTAACATCTTCCATTGGAGCTAAAAGCAATGGAAAATCAGGAAGTTCTATGTTGTCTATCTTTACCATAATTCAAAAAATCGTTGCAAAATTACTGTTTTTTTTAGAATGATTTTATAAGTTTGAATTCATCTAAAAAATAAATTGTTGGAAATCCCTTTTGAACCCATACTTTTTGGAGTAAAAATTAATATTCATCTGATATTAGAATATTTAGCTTTTTTTCTTGGATATCGTTATTACGCATATCTAAAAAAGAAATCTAACGATCATATTCTTTCAGAAAATAGACTTTATATTATTCTCGGAGCGGCTATTGGAGCTTTTTTTGGTTCAAGAATAGTCGGTTTTTTAGAACATCCAATTGTTGCACTAGAAAATTCGCTCGTATATTTATTTAATGTGAAAACCATCATGGGAGGTTTGTTTGGTGGTCTATTAGGAGTGGAAATTTCTAAAAAAATTATTGGAGAAAAACAATCTTCTGGTGATTTATTTACTTTACCCATAATTCTTGGAATTTTTATTGGTAGAATAGGTTGTTTTTTAACAGGAATTAATGAGTTTACTTACGGAAAAGAAACTTCTTTTTTTATGGGAATGGATTTAGGTGATGGTTTACTACGACATCCTTTAGCATTTTATGAATTGATTTTTCTAATCCTATTATTCTTTCTTTTAAAAAACTTTAAGAGTAAATTTTCAACAAACGGAGATCTTTTTAAAGTTTTTATGCTGAGTTATTTCGGATTTCGATTTTGTATAGAATTCTTAAAGCCAAATGAGTTTTTTGTTTTCGGATTAAGTTCCATTCAAATATTATGTATAACTTGTTGGTTATATTATTATAAGTTTATTTTAAAAGCTATGAATTATGCCCGTTAGAAAATATACCTATTACGACTTTACATTGAGTTTATGTCCTGAATGTTTAAGAAGAGTTGATGCTAAAATCGTTTTTGAAAACGATAAAGTATATATGTTAAAGCGTTGTCCTGAACATGGAAACTCAAAAGTCTTAATAGCTGATGATGTAGAATATTATAAGAATATTAGAAATTACAATAAACCTTCTGAAACACCTTATACATTTAATACGAAAACCCATTATGGTTGTCCTTACGATTGTGGATTATGTCCAGATCATGAACAACACTCCTGTTTAACAGTATTAGAAGTAACAGATCGATGCAATTTAACTTGTCCGACTTGTTACGCAGGATCTTCACCAACGTATGGAAGACACAGAACTTTGGAGGAGATAAAGAAAATGTTAGATACGATTGTAAAAAATGAAAAAGAACCTGATGTAGTTCAAATTAGTGGAGGTGAACCAACTATTCATCCACAGTTTTTTGAAATTTTAGATTATGCGAAAACGCTTCCTATTCGTCATTTAATGGTAAATACGAATGGAATAAAAATAGCAAAAGACAAAGAATTTGTAAAAAGGCTAAAAACCTACACGCCAGATTTTGAAATTTATTTACAGTTTGATTCTTTTGATGATGAGGTTTTAAAAACAATGAGAGGAGCCAAATTATCTGAAGTTCGAAAACAAGCTATAACGAATTTGAATGAAGTTAATTTATCAACAACATTGGTTGTAACACTTCAAAAAGGATTAAATGATCACGAAATAGGAGAAATTATTGAATATGCACTACAACAAGAATGTGTACGAGGAGTTACTTTTCAACCGACACAAATAGCTGGTCGATTAGAGAATTTTGATCCAGAGAAAGATCGATTAACATTAACAGAAGTTCGAAGGAAAATTTTGGAACAATCTCCAGTTTTTAATTCAGATGATTTAATTCCAGTTCCTTGTAATCCTGATGCTTTAGTAATGGGCTATGCTTTAAAACTTGGAGGAGAAGTATTTCCGTTAACACGTTATGTAAATCCTGCTGATTTATTAGATAATAGTAAAAATACTATTGTTTATGAACAAGATGAACAACTACATGGAAAAATGATAGAATTGTTTAGTACAGGGAATTCTGTAGAAGTTGCTCAAGAAAACTTAAAGTCTATTATGTGCTGTTTACCCAATATAGATGCACCAAATTTGGGTTATGATAATCTATTTCGAATAATTATCATGCAGTTTATAGATGCTTATAATTTCGATGTGCGTGCAGTAAAAAAATCATGTGTACATATCGTTGATAAAGACTATAAAATTATTCCTTTTGAAACGATGAATTTATTCTACAGAGACGATAAAAAACAACGTTTAGAAGAACTTAAAAAAGAAAGCATATGATTTTTTTAGAAGGAGGAATGTCTGGATTATGGGTACTAGTTTTACTAATGCTTGCAGGACCTGCTTTAGTTTTAGGCTTAATAGGTTTTTTATTTAGAAGAAAGAATAAGAAAGTGGCTACAGTCTTCTACATATTAGCCATTTTATATTTTATTATTGGTTGGGGAGTTTGTTCTGGAATGTAAATTTCACAGAATAGTAAAAAAATTTAAGGTTGTTTAAGGAATTGAAAAATTAGAAATTAAAAGAACAAAAAAAAGAAGCATACATGAATTTTCTAGAAGTAGGTGATTTATCAGGATTGTTTACAGCACTTATTTTAATAATGTTGGGCCCGCCTTTGGTGTTAATAGTTGTTGCTATTGCAGTTAGAAGAAAAAATAAACGAGCTTCTACCGTTTTATTTATTTTGGCAGCTTTATATGTTTTAGTTGGTTTAGGAATGTGCTTTGGCGGCATGTAATTATAATTAAAAAGAGTTAAAAACTTAAAATGTATTTTTCAAGGCTATTTTTTGTGTTGTTAACACTATTATTTTTTGTGTTTTTAACCAGTTTTAGACTTAGAAAGAAAGACAAGACAAAGGCTACAATTTTATTCTTTTTAGGAGTGTACGGATTTATCTTTCTGTTCTTTTATTTTAGATTCGTGCGAATTGGATATTTAGGCTTTCTATTTTCTATGGTTATTATTCCTGTAATGGTAATTTTAACTGGTGTTTATTACAAAGAAAAAGACAAAAAAGTATCGAGATTTCTTTATAGATTAGCTACTTTCATTATAGTAGCCTATATCGTAGGATTAGGCCTTTGTTTAAGTTTATTAATATAAATTCATGTTTTTTTTAGGTGTACATAGTACCTTAATTTTGTTGGTTGCATTTATATTGTTAGCTGTAAGTTTTAAGTTAAAAGAAAAACATAAATCAAGAGCTAAAATTGTATTCATTTTTGCTATCAGTACATTAATTATAGTACCACTAAACTTAATTAACGAGTCTTATATTTTTATTGCCATATTTTTAGGTTTACCATTGTTGGGGATTTTAACAGGCTATTATTAAAGAAAAAAGGATATAATAGTTTCTAAATTTTTTTACCGATTTGCACTATTCATTATTGTTATTTATGTAATAGGATTCGGAATATGTTTAGGAGCATAAGAATAAGATTATTACCAACATTATGAAAAAATACAATTGGGCAATTTTAGGTTGTGGATGGATTGCTGAAATATTTGCTGGAGATTTAAAAATGCTAGATAATGCAGTGTTATATGCTACAGCTTCTCGAAATATAGAAAAAGCAGAAAAGTTTGCGAGTCAGTTTGGTTTTCAAAAAGCATATGGAAGTTATAAGGAAATGCTCGAAGACGAAAACGTAGATATCGTTTACATTGCTACACCGCATACATTTCATTGTGAACATACCTTACTTTCATTACAACATAAAAAAGCGGTTTTATGTGAAAAAGCTTTTGCAATTAACGAAACAGAAGTACAAGCTATGATTAGTGCTTCTAAAAAACAAAATACATTTTTAATGGAAGCTTTTTGGACACGTTTGGTTCCTACTTTCCAAAAAGTTTTATCAATTATAAAATCAAAAGAATTAGGAGAGTTAAAAGTTGTTCAGTCAGATTTTATGTTTCATGGAGCATATAATCCAAATAGTAGGTTGTATAATTTAGATTTAGGAGGCGGAGCTTTATTAGATATTGGAATTTATCCTGTTTTTACGGCGCTTCAAACTTTAGGTGTTCCAGACAATATTATAGCGAATGCAATTAAAAGTCCGACAGGATCTGATGAACATATAGATGTTGTTTTTGAATACGAGAATCAAAAAAGAGCATATTTAAGAGCAGGATTTACTTGTGACGCGCCAAACTATTCTATTTTTCATTTTGAAAAAGGAACCGTTCAAATTTCTAGAGAAATGAATTGTCCTATTCTTATAAAAACTGAAGATGGAATTCAAGAATTAAAAGAAGATGACGGAAAAGGTTTTGGATATTATTTTGAAGCTGCACACGTTATGGAATGTTTAGATAAAGGTTTAATTGAAAGTCCAATTTTATCAAATGATTTTAGTTTAGAACTTATTCAAACTTTAGATAAAATTAGAAAAACAATAGACCTAATTTATCCCAATCACGATGGAATAAATAGGTCTATCTAGAAAAGGACCGAATCAACTTACTAAAAAACTCTCACAATATTAAAACCGAACGCAATATCCCCCCCGGCATTGCTAATGTATCCTGGTTCATTTGAAGATTGTGCATTCGTAAATAGTAATTGAAAAACATGACCTCCCGTTTCAATATCTACACCGAACGTATAGGGATTGTAAAAAATTGAATTTTCATCTCTGTTAAAATTATGAACGTACTCAGCATTTAAGCTAACACGTTTGCTTAGTTTTAAACGTCCACCAAATCCCATTGCAAACTGATTGTGATTGGCAGCTCCTGTTTCTTCTAAAATTTGTAAATTTTCTCTTACATAAGTTGGAGCAAATTGGAATGAAAAACGCTTAGAAAATCGATGCGATGCTAAAAGTTGAACCGCATAACTCATTCTATCTCCATCTTGTAATGTGTAATTTGTAAATCGGCTATTACTCAACTCGGTATTAATGTTGGCTGTGGCATAACCTACTAAATTGAAAGGAAATGAATCTGATTGCTTAGTGAATCTACTTTTTACAGCTAAAGCAACTGTTTTTTCAAAAGATTCTCTACTCAAACTAAATTGTGTGCCTTCCCAAAAACTATATAATAATTCAATTTTGGTATTCGCTTGATCTAAACCTAAAAATGTATCAAATCCATCTTTTAAAGGTCCGAATCTATGGGAAACAATTAAATACAGTTCTCCTTTGTCACCTATTTTTGTTGATTGAAGATTTCCAATCTTTAAAGTTTTAAAAGCAGGCAATTCAAATTTATTTTGTGCTTTTTTATCGTTTTTAGACTTTCCTGTTGTTTCTTCATTACTATAATCGTCTAGTTCATCAAGTAAGTCATCTTGAGCAAAAAGAGAACTTGTTTGTATAGTTAGTAAAAAGAAGAAAAGTAAAGTTATTTTTTTAATGTGCATTGGTTCAGTTTTAATTCATCTAACAAATCATCATATCCTATGACCATACCTTTTACAGTGATAGTTTGATTTTCGTTTAATGTATTTAATTTTTGGTCTTCTAGAAATTGACAGAAAACATTGTGATCTAAAATCACACCTTCATTACTAACAGATGAAATAGTACCTGTAATTTCAATAATTTTAGTATTCCATTCTGTAATTTTCGCGCTGTTCTTAGAAATAAAATCTTTTGAAGTTCCTATAAAAGAAGGCTTAATTTCAGATACTTCTTCAGGTTTTTGAAAAATATATAAATAACCTCCAAATCCTACTAGAGCGATTAAAAAAAGTGCAATTAAAAGTTTTTTATTTTTTTTCAGAAAAGTCATAATTCAAATCAATAGTAACTATTCTTGCTATTTTACGTCTTACTACACTCGGAATTTTAATATTAAAATCTCCAGGTAAAAGTTCAAATTTTGTTACTAAATTAATTTTGTCATTTACTTTAGTAACAGTTCCTTTAGTTTCAATTTCTTTACTAATGCCTTTAATAGTAATATTTCCTTTTATGTTTACCTCCTTACTACCTTGTAAAGAATTGGTGTCAAAATCTTCAATTTTACCTCTAAAGATAGCTTTCGGAAATTCGTTAGATTCCATAAAACTTTCATTAAAATGTTCTTGCATTAATGCTAATCTAAATTTAAAAGCACTAATAAATAATTGAGAAGCAATTTCACCATCATTAGTTAAAATTGCTGTGGTACTTTTGTTTAATGCTTGTACGGGTTCAAATGCATCAACAGAAGCTTTAAAACCTGTAGATCCAGTTCTTGTGTAAAATTTCTGGCTAAATATCGATTGTGAAATCAATAAAAAAATTACGATAAGTCTCATGTTATGTGTTTTTATTTTGGGTTATTTTTTTCTATTTGATTATTCTTCTAAATATCCATCAGCTCTCCATTGGCTAATAATATTTCTAGTAGATGTTGGAAGTAATCCCGATGGAGGCATAGGATTAGCCGAATTATTAATACGACCGAATAAATTTCCATTTTCAGCTGCGTTTCTAACTCGATCAAAATTTGTTAAAGCAAGACCAGCAGCAGGAGAAACATCGTCGTGACAATTTGTTGTTGCACAACTATTACTTATAATATTTTTCACATCTTTTTCATAAGTGATTTGTTCCGTAGGTTGAACAATTGGAAGTTGCTCAATTGGTACTTCAGATGTTGAGCAGCTGCTCAACACTAAAAGACTAAATAAAATAATTGGGTAAATGCGTGATTTCATTTTTGAAAATTGTTAGTTAAACTTGACTTTAATTAAGTCGTGTTATTTCGAAAATCTTAACATTTCATCTTCGAAATAAATTCTTGGACAAATGTAGTTGAGAGGCCTTGTTTTAAACTAATTAAATATAGTCAAAAGGAAATAATTAAGGTTAAAAGGGAAAAAAAACGTTTGGAAAAACGTGCTTTTTTTAAACTAATATCGAATCTAGTTAAAATTATAGATATAAATTTTATCAAATTCAAAAAACTGAAGAAATTAATTTTATAATCATAATTGAAATTATGAATCCAATATAAAAGTGATGTGTTTCTTTCTAATTAAGCCTGTAATTTTTATTTGAAGTAGCTTTCAAATACCGTATCTTTGTCGGCCATAAGAAGTTATTAGAACGAATGAAGAACATTAGAAACTTTTGTATTATTGCCCACATTGATCATGGTAAAAGTACGCTTGCAGATCGACTTTTAGATTTTACTCAAACTGTAACTGAACGCGAAAAGCAAGATCAATTATTAGATAATATGGATTTAGAGCGTGAACGTGGAATTACCATTAAATCTCACGCAATACAAATGGATTATGTTCATGAAGGAGAACAATATATTTTTAACTTAATTGATACTCCTGGTCACGTAGATTTCTCTTACGAAGTTTCTCGTTCAATTGCTGCTTGCGAAGGTGCATTATTAATAGTAGATGCGGCTCAAAGTATACAAGCACAAACCATTTCTAACTTATACTTGGCATTAGAGAATGATTTAGAAATTATTCCAGTATTAAATAAAGTAGACTTACCTTCTGCAAACCCAGAAGAAGTAACAGATGATATTGTTGATTTGTTAGGTTGTGATCCTGAAGATGTAATTCCTGCAAGTGGAAAAACAGGTTTTGGAGTGGATAAGATTTTAGAAGCAATTATAGATAGAATTCCTGCACCTAAAGGAAATCCCGAAGCACCATTAAAAGCCTTGATTTTTGATAGTGTTTATAATTCTTACCGTGGAATTGAAACGTATTTTAGAATTATTGATGGTTCTATAAAAAAGAATCAGAAGATTAAATTCATGGCTACAGGAAATGATTATTTTGCTGATGAAGTTGGTACGTTAAAATTAAATCAAGAGCCTAAAAAAGAAATAAAAACAGGAGATGTTGGATATTTAATTACAGGTATTAAAACAGCTAAAGAAGTAAAAGTAGGAGATACTATTACAGATTTTGCTAATCCAACTACAGATACTATTGAAGGTTTTGAAGATGTAAAGCCAATGGTATTTGCAGGAATTTATCCTGTAGATACTGAAGATTATGAAGAATTAAGAGCTTCTATGGAGAAGTTACAATTAAATGATGCTTCTTTAGTATTTCAGCCAGAAAGTTCAGCCGCTTTAGGTTTTGGTTTCCGATGTGGATTCTTAGGGATGTTACACATGGAAATTATTCAAGAACGTTTGGAACGTGAGTTCAATATGACAGTAATTACTACGGTTCCTAACGTATCTTATCATGCATATACAAAGAAAGAACCAGATGAGATTATTATTGTAAATAATCCTTCTGATTTACCAGATCCATCAAAATTAGATAGAGTAGAAGAACCTTTTATCAAAGCTTCGATTATAACAAAATCTGATTTCGTTGGTCAGGTAATGAGTTTATGTATTGAAAAACGTGGGCAAATTATTAATCAAACCTATTTAACTCCAGAGCGTGTTGAGTTGATTTTTGAAATGCCATTAGCAGAAATTGTATTCGATTTTTATGATCGTTTAAAAACAGTTTCAAAAGGTTATGCGTCTTTTGATTATCATCCTATAGGAATGAAAAAATCAAAGTTAGTACGTGTAGATATGTTATTAAACGGACAATCTGTTGATGCACTTTCTTCTTTATTACATGATAGTAATGCTTATTCTATTGGAAAGAGAATTTGTGAGAAATTAAAAGAATTAATTCCGCGTCAGCAATTCGATATTCCAATTCAGGCTGCAATCGGAGCTAAAATTATTGCTCGTGAAACGGTAAAAGCGTTACGTAAAGATGTAACAGCAAAATGTTATGGAGGTGATATTTCTCGTAAACGTAAACTTTTAGAAAAGCAAAAGAAAGGTAAGAAGCGTATGCGTCAGGTGGGAAATGTAGAAATTCCACAGCAAGCATTTATGGCTGTCTTAAAACTAAATGATTAAGAAATTAATCAACTTTTAAAATAAAAATTGTTAAATAAAATGAAAAGAAAATTACTTATGTTTTCGCTGTTATTGGTGTGCCTATCAATGACAGCTCAAAATGCTGTACTAAAAAAATCAAATGAACCTGATTGGAATACCATTTTAGCTTTTGGTGGAAATGCATCAGAAACTGTAGTTGAATTACAAAAAGACAACTTAGGAAATCTGTATGTTTTAGGAAGATTTTACGGTGAAACAACCATTGGAGATAAAGTGCTAAAAAGTGAAGGTGTAAACGAAAATTTTTTTCTTGCACAATATAAAACCAATGGAGATTTAGGTTGGGTAGTTCAAAGTGATAGCCAGTTAAATGGTAATGTAGAAGCTTTTCAGTTTAAAATTTATAATGATAAAATTTATGTTTTAGGAAGTTATAAAAGAGGAGATAAACTAGAAGGAACCGAATTACAAGATGTTGGGGAAAATAATTATGTTCTAGCTTCTTACACTTTATCTGGAACGCTTGAAAATACGGTTTTTATTGGAAGTGACGCTTCCGCTAGAAGAAGACTTGTTAGTCACGATTATATTAAGCCAACATTTACAATAGATCCTGATAATAATAAATTTTATGTAGCCATTATTAATGAAATTTATTCTGTGGACATTGATCTTTCAAGAGTTAATTTCGAACAATTTTTAGATATAAATGTTTTAACGAGTGATATCACGTATTTAAATAATACGATTTTAATAACAGGAATTATAAACGGAACAGCTAATATTGGTGGTTTTGTTTTAGAAGATGATAATGCGATATCAACTATTTTTTATGCTGGATTTAATTCAAATTTTAATGCGCTGTATGCAAATTCAGTAACTTATCCTGATAATAATCAAGGAATATCAAGTGGAGCAAAATTTACCATTAAAAACGATCAATTATATTTATTCGGAATTGAATTTTTTACAGAAAGTAATTTAAATGGTTTAGCGTTGCCAAGACCAACTACAGGCGGGTACCCTTTTATTGTAAATATTGATGAAAATACAGCAGAAGTTTCATCGCTAAGAATATTTGAAGAATTAAGCTATTTAAATGCAGTACAGTTTTTTAATGCAAGTTTTATTTATGATGAAAATGATCGTTTGTCTGTATTAATAAACTCAAGGAATAGTGCAAGTATTGCACATTTAACCTTTAATGCTGATGGCTCAGAAACTATTACATCAGTTGCAGATTGGCCACGACTAAAGATACCTTGTTATGGAAATAATGATGTATTGTTTACTTCAGAAGTAAATACAGATAATTATAATCTTTATTTAAGTAAGACAGAGAATGGTTCCGAAGTATGGGAAAATGAAATTTCTGGAGAAAATGCCACGAGTTCTTATGTTGTCGATGTAGATTCTGATAAGAATAATAATTACTATGCTTTATTAAGAGATGGAAGAAGATCTAATAATCTTTTTGGAACCTCTAATTTTACACTAATTAAGTCTGATTTAAATAATAATATAAGTTGGTCATGTAGTTTAAACGGTAGTTTTACAACTGCAATTAAAGGAGGAGAACAAATTAATTATCACGACGGTTTTGTGTATTTAGCTGGTTATATAACTCAAGAAATTGAAGTTAAAGGTCAAAAAATAACACCTATTACTAATGGGCAAAATAACTTAGTAATTCTTAAAATATCTGAAGATGGAGTGTTATCAGATTATGAAGTTACAGCTGTAGATGCTACGTATTATAACTACGAAGATATTACAGTTTTAGATGATGAAAAGTTACTAATTATCATTAGAGGAAGTATAGAGCTTAAAGTAATGTTATTTAATCCTGATTTAACCCTAAGTACATCTTTAGATATAGAAACCAAAGGAAATAATTTAGCAATTTCAAATTTAAGTATTAACAAAGGAGTAAATGGAAAATCGTATTTAATTGGTGAATTTGAAGGAGATGAGCTTGTCTACAATGGAACTGTTTTTGAAAAGAAAGAAGCTGACACTACTTCGAATGGTAGACATGTAATATTTGAAATTGATGATAATTTAAATGTGCTTAACGTTTTTAATTATGGGCATACTTCAAATTACAGGAATTATCCAGTTAATAGAGTAAAAATATTACCTCACAAAACAAACACTACTTATATAGTTGGTGATTTAAGTTTTGAAAATCAACCTGATTTTTCATTCAATGCTATTGGAATTGCTGATTTTAATACCAGTTATTCTGATGTTTTATATGTAGCAAAAATTAATAACGATTCAGATTTTGTGTGGGTTAAAGGTATTTCAAGTACATCTAGAATTTCATCGTATTCTTCTGATACAGATGATGAAGGTAATGTGTATATATCGGGTACATTTAAAGAGGAATTATTCATTACCGATGATGTAATTTTATATGAGGAATTTGAAAATGGAAACGAATCTTTCATCATAAAGTACAACGAGCAAGGAGAGTTTCAATGGGTTAAAACTTTTTCTTCCACAGGATTTAGTGTTCCAACTAGTATAGTAACCACAGGTCATAAAGATCAATTAATCGTAGGAGCTTTTACTACAAATTATGGAGTTTTCAATTCTAGTGAAACATTTAGATCTGAAGGAACTACGACAGGAGTTTTAGCTGTATTTGGCGATAGTGAAGTTTTAAATTTAGAAGATTTCTCTAAAGAAGCGTTAAAAATTTACCCTAATCCATCAACTGGAATTTTTAATGTAAATTTGAAAGGAGACTTTACAAATGATAAAGTTGCAGTAAAAATTTATGACTTAAACGGTAGGATAGTTTACAATAAGAAAACAACTAATTCTACAAATACAGTTCCTTTTAATTTAAGTTCAGTAACTAAAGGAGTTTATTTAGTTAAAATCACAGATGGAACTAACGAGTATCTAAGTAAAGTAGTATTAAAATAAATTAAAAAATAAATAAAGTTATTATGGAAAATTCATTCAATCCTTTTGATAATCCATCAAATAGAGTTTTGGTAGCTCAGTCAACAGAAGTAGAACGCGTTGCATTTTATAAGAAAACTTATGCTCATGTGGCTGGAGGAGTATTATTATTTGTATTATTTGAATATGTGTTGTTACAGAGTTCTGCTATTGTAGAATTCGCTTTATCAATGACACAAGGTTACAGATGGTTACTTCTTTTAGGAGGTTTCATGTTGATAACAAATTATGCAGAAAGTACAGCGTTAAAAACAACAGATAAGAATTTACAATACATGGCTTATGCAGGTTATGTATTTGCAGAAGCATTTATCTTTATACCGTTAATTTTTATAGCTATTGCTTATACAGATGGACAAGGTTTCGCAATACTGCAACAAGCAGGGATTGTAACACTAACACTTTTTGCTGGTTTATCTGCAGTGGTATTAATGACTAAAAAAGACTTTTCTTTTTTAAGATCAGCTTTAACTATAGGTTTTTTTATAGCAATTGGCTTAATTATAGCAGGATCATTATTCGGATTTAACTTAGGCTTATGGTTCTCTGTAGGAATGTGTGTTTTAGCTGGAGGATCAATTTTATATCAAACATCTAACCTAGTTCATAGATTTACTACGGAAGATTATATTCCTGCTGCAATTGGTTTATTTGCATCGCTAATGTTATTATTCTGGTATGTATTAAGAATTTTTATGAGTAGAGACTAATTATAAAAATTACTATATTTAAAAAAAGCTCGTCTAATTTTAGACGAGCTTTTTTATCTTTATAAGATAAGTTAAATAGTTAAAATTTGATTGCAGAAGCTCTAGATAATTACTTTCCAGAATTAGCTAAAATGCCAAGTTTAAAAAATGAATTGATTGCAATAAGCTCAATTGTTGATATGGAGGCAGGAACTGTTATTTTAAAACAAGGAGATTATGTAAAGTCAATTCCACTGTTAGTTTCTGGACTAGCAAAGGTGTTTAAAGAGGAGTCAGTTAATGGAAATGAGGTGTTGTTATATTACATAAAACCAGGAGAGAGTTGTGTTATGTCTGTTATCACTTTAATTAAACAACAAAAAAGTAGTGTCAAGGCAATTTTAGAAGAAGATTCCAAAATAGTATTGATTCCAGCAAATAAAGCTTTTGAAATTGCTAAAAAATATCCAAAATGGAATGAATTCATCTATGACTTATTTGATTTGAAATTTGATGAATTGCTTAATATTATTGAGATTTTAACTTTTTCTAATAAAAATGTACGTTTACTAGAATATTTAAAGAAAGAAACTTCTCTTAAAAAAAATAATACATTACAAACTACACATCAACAAATTGCTTACGAGTTAGGTTCTTCTAGAGAAGTTATCTCCAGATTGCTGAAAAAATTAGAAGTTGATGGTTTGGTAAAATTAGGACAAGGTAAAGTAACTCTTATCAGCCAAAACTTTAGCTAAACCCTTCCTTTTTTAAAACTTCCTGAAATATAATATAGTCTTGTAACAAATGTCACTGCATGAATCATGCATAGAAATTATTTTTGATTTATAAAATTCGTAAAGACATTAAACATGAAAAAAAATATGGGCGGTATCGACCGCATTGTTAGAATCTTTTTAGTAGTTGTAATAGCAGGATTGTTTTGGAAAGGAATTATTGTAGGTACTTTAGCTTATGTTTTACTTTCTTTGGCTATTGTTTTATTGCTCACTAGTTTTGTTAATTTTTGTCCTTTGTACAAGTTAATAGGACTTAATACTCTTAAAAAAAGTAGTAAATAAAATCTAACCTGATTTGAAGTGAGTTTGATATAAAAATTTAAGATGATTAAGATTATCAATTCGAGAGATTTTCGATAGAAAATTGTACCGAGAAAGACAATTTTGATTACTAAAAGATTGTTGTCGAGGTAAAATTCTTTTCCAGAATTTCACTTGAACTCAAACGAGTTAGATTATAGCTTTAATTCTTTTATTGCTTATCTAAAAAGCACATTTTTAATGATTTTGAAAATGTGTTTTAACTCTCCAGCCATTTTCTAAATTCAGATGTAGTAGCAGTGCTTGTCATAGGTTTTTCTTTGCAGCCAGTAACTGTAAGTAATAATCTATTTTTAAAGTGATTTTCAATATTTTCAATGTAATCAATACTTATAATCTCACTTCTATTAATCTTAAAAAACTTGTTTGGGTTTAGTTGTTTTAAAATAGAGCTTAAGTTCTGAGAAATCGTATGACGTTTACCGTTAGTATCTGTAGCAATACAAAAATCACCTGAAGCTTCTATTAATGTAATTTCATTAACATTTAAAAGCTGAATTCCTGTACTTTTCTTAATAACAAATCGTTTTTTATAATTGGTTTCTTCTTCCTTTAAAGCTGACTTTAGTTCTGTAATAATTTTGGTGTCTAAATTATTATAATCTCCCTTTTGAAATAACGCTTTATACTTTTCAATAGCTTTATTGAAGTCAAGTTTTGTATACGGTTTTAAAATATAGGCAATTCCGTTTGTGTTGAAAGCTTTAAATAAATATTCGTCATGAGCAGAACAAAATATAATTGGAGCTTCTAAATTAATTTCATCAAATAAATCGAATGATATTCCATCTAACAATTGAATGTCCGATAAAATAAAATCATAAGAATTTTGGAGTAACATTGTTCTCCCGTCTTTTATAGATCTAGCCCAATCGTGTTGTACTTCGATTTCAAAAAAGTCATTTAAATAATTTAATAGCTTTTTATATGCAGGAACTTCGTCTTCTAAAATTAAAATTTTCATAAGCGGTATTTTATTCAGATAGTTTAATGATAGGAATAGAAACTTTAAAGTTATGATCTGTATTTATAATACTAATTTCTTGATCGGATAATAATTGATATCTCGTTTTTAAATTATCTAATCCGGTTCCTAGTGAATCGTTTTTAACCTTAAAATTCGATTTTGTATTTACTACAGTTAAACGATTTTCATCTATAGTTATCGATGCTTGAATTGGTTGTTGTCCGTCGGGTTTATTGTGTTTTACTACATTTTCTAATAATGTTTGAATAGCACCTGTTGGAATAAATGAATCTTTAAGGCTTACATTTTTAATGACTTCAAAATCATAATCATACTCGAATCTTGTTTTTATTAAGAAGATATAATTTTCGGCAAATTGTATTTCTTTAGAAAGTTCCATAACCTCAGAATCTTTAGTTTGAATGAGGTAACGATATATTAAAGACAATCGATTGATGTATTCTTTTGCTTTTTCAGAATCTGTATCAATTAAACTATCTAAAGTATTTAGGTTATTAAATAGAAAATGCGGATCGATTTGAGAGCGTAATAACTTTAATTCGTTTTCTTTTTGTTGTTTTTCAACTTTTAAAAATTGAGTTTGTCCTTCATAAAATTTCTTGATTAATAAAATTCCCAAAGGAAACCCAATCATGTCTGTAGCATCATATAAACCTGCTTGAAGGAATAAAAGAAAATTAGGAAAATCACTCCAACTTCTTCCTGCGGTTACAAAACCTACGAGTCTATCTAAACAACCAATAGTAGTCAATACAGCCAAACTAATAAAGAAGAAAGTTGTGTATTTTTTTGCATTAATTAAGTATCTAGGAATAATAAAATACAAGAAAATTAAGATAAGTATAATAGAAGAAACTGTATCTAAAGGTAAATCAATAATGTATTCAATAAGTTTATTTTCACTTCTGTAATAATCTATTCCATTTAAAATGGTTGTAGCTCCGTATAACAAAGCGAGTAGTATCCAGTCAGATTTATTAAGTTTGGTATTCATGTGATTTTTGTTGAAAATAAAATCAAACAATATGCTATAGAAAAATTAAATATACACAGATTAATTGGCTTGAGATAAAACCAAAAGTAATAGCATTATTATCTACGATAATAAGTTATAGTATAATGTTTAATAGAATGATTAGCGTTAGGAGATTGTAAAGTAAAATTAGGGCTAGAACTTTTAAGTAAAAGCCCTAATAGCTATAATTGTTGTTGGCTTATTCTGTTATAGAAAGCTCATTCGGAATGTGTTTTTTCATAATATACATTCCATAAAATAGACAGGGTAATGTAATAATAACTGTAAAAATAGCTCCAGTTAAATCTGTTTCACTGATACCTTCTGGTTTAAAATTCACACCAATATCGTCAAGTTTTGCTGCAAAATCGATAAGCATATGAATTATAATTAATGGATAAATTCTTTTGGTTACAATTAATAAAGCTCCAAACATAACTCCAATAAAGGTTGCAAAGAAAAATTGTGAAATCTCACCGTAAACTCCTTTATCGAATTTTATAAAATGTAGTAATCCAAAAATAGTAGCTGCTATAAGTACAGATTTAATTATTGATTTTTTTGAATCACCAAAGTACTTTATCAGAAGAGGTATTAAGACACTTCTTAAACTTAATTCTTCAGCAATACCAATACTTAAACAGTAAGTTAATAAGACAATTAAGTTAGTGGTTGTAAAATTTGGAATATCATCAGCGAATAATAAATTTAATCCAACGATATAAACCAATGGAAAAATTAGTAATAATTTTTTCTCGATTTTAACCGGTCTGATACCACTAAATTTAACTAAATCTAGTTTCTTGACTATTAAGATTGAAATTATACCTAGTATAATGTTACTTACTGTTTTTGTTACTAAAACAATATTATAATTTTCAACATTATGAAAAATCAAATAACTCTTTATGTTGACGTTAATAATAGATTTTAGTAAGATTAAGATGATAAATAAAATTGTGTATTGTAATGCCTTTTTCATAGTAATTAGTTGTTGTTATCTATTCTATTTTGTTCTTCTTCAGATGCATTTCTTTTTGCTTTTTTCTTTCCGAATCTAGATCCGAAACTATACGTTAATCGTAGTTGAACATTTTGACGAGATCCGTTACTTTCAATATTAGCATCAATATTATCGTAATTAACAGTACCAACAAAACCTCTGTTCAATACTTTGTTAATGCCTAAGTTAACTTTTAACTTGTCATCTAAGAACTTTTTACCAAAAGAGAAACTTAAATCTCCTATCCAACCAGCATCAATTTGTCCTTCTAAAGCTCCAGTACCAAAGTAACTAGACATTTCCGCATTAATATCCCAAGGTAATTTGTAACTAGCTTGCGTATACCAACCTAAATTCCATTTAGATAAAAATAAGTTCGGACTTAATTCATTTGATTCAAATTTGTTGTAATCTACAATGAAACCTGTAAATCCGTCAAGATTTTCAATAAAGCTTAAAGGTCCGAATAATCTGAAGTTCCAGTTTTGTCTATCTTGAAGATTAATGGTTGTTCTAGAAATTTGTGCTGTTGCATCATCTTGTGAGATAAATAAGAATAAATCGTCACTAGTTTCACTATAACTTACGGTAAAAAAAGGTTGATTATCAAAAGTTAAATTAAACTGTAAGTTGTTTGTAAATGCTGGTTTTAAAGCTGGGTTACCAACTTCAGAAGTTAAAGGATCGTAAAGAGTAACAAAAGAATTTAAACTATTATAGTTTGGTCTTCTAATTCTATAACTATATGCAACATTTGCTCCTAACTTTTCTGTAAGTTTTTTGCTTAAAGAAGCACTTGGGAAAAGTTGAGAAATAATTCGAGTTCTAGTTTCATCAGTAGATGTAGATGTTCCTCTGGTATCACTGTTTTCGTATCGAACACCTGCAGATAAAGACCAATCACTCCATTTATAATTTACTTTTGTGTATAGTGCAAAAATTCTTTCATCGATAATAAAACGATTGCTATCATCAGCTTGAAAATCGAAATCACCACTAGCATTTTGCGTAAATAATTTTAGGTCGCTATCTGTATCTACATCAGAAAATTTAGAACCAAAACTAACTTTAAATTCATCTGTAATATTTTTATTGTAATCAGCTTTAATAGTTTTAATGGTGTATTTTCCATCTTGTAAGTATCGTTGATTAACAAATGGTACAGTATTACCATCTACATCTTCAATGGTATTTATATTTTCATTAATAAAGTTTACATAATTAAAGTCTAAAATAAACTTATCATGATCTGATTTAAATTCATAATACGGATTAATACTAAATGTATTTCGTTCTCTATCAAAAGAGTTTTCAGTTACAAAACGTTCCATATTAGTTGAAGAACGCACTTCAGTATTACTACTACCAACTCTATCAGACATTGTGTTGTTATATCGAGTACTAAAACCAATAGTGTTTTTATCATTAATATAGTAGTCAATACTACCAGACAACCAAGTGTTTTTTGGGTCGAAAGGTTCAATAGTTGCTTGGTCATAAGTAACTGTTTCATTTGTTCCTGGATCTACAACTCTACGATTGATAAAAAGATCGTTTCTCCATGTTGGTGCAGAATATCCAGTACTTAATTGCCAATTTAATTTGTTTTTATAACTAGCAATAGAAGCATTAGCACCATATTCAATTCCTTCATCTTCACCAACCCAAACTCCAACAGATCCGTGAGTTCCTAAACGAACATTCTTTTTTAAGATGATATTTATAATTGGACCAGAACCTTCTGCATCAAATTCAGCTCCAGGTTGTTCTATTAATTCTACTTTAGCAATATTATCGGCAGGTAAGTTTTGTAATAGAGTTTCTACATCCATATAGTCAGTAGTTTTTCCATTAATCAAAATTCGAATGTCCGATCGTCCGGCAAAATTAATTCCATTATTGGTTACAATAACTCCAGGAACTCTTTTTACGACATCTTGTAAATTACTATTCAGCATTTCAGATTTTTCTAAATCTAAAACTAATTTTTCTGCGGTTTGCCTAATTACAGGTCTTTTACTTTGTATAACAACTTCATCAAGAGATTCATTTTCTTCTTCTAAAGTAAAATTGAAAGTTTTATTACTGTTTAATTCAAAAGCTTTAAGGTTTTTAGTTTTAAAGCCTAACATAGATATTTCAATTGTATATGTTCCTTTTTTCACTTTTTCAAAAGAATATTTTCCATTATCATCTGAAACCATTCCTTTAGGAAGTGCACCTTTTTCTTTACTTAATAGAATAACATTGGCAAAAGGTAAAGGTTGATTCTGTTTGTCAGTTATTTTTCCATTAATAGAAAATTGAGCTGACAGGTTAAAAGAACTAATAAAAAGTAAGAATAGTAGTTGTTTAAATAATTTCATAATTGAATTTTTATTTTTTAAAGACAATTCAAAACTATAATTGTTACAAGGTATATGAAATGTAAAACTGTTGAATTGGGATAAAAATAGGTTGAAACAGACTTTTATAAAGTCAATCTATATTATTCCAAATCTTTAGCTAATAATCAATAGTTTATAGGAAGTTGATGAAATTGCTTTAATATTCTGTTTAAATCTTTATTAATAATGTAGTGATCTTATTGATTAACATGTGTTTATAAGTGTTTTTTTATGTGAAAATCTGCATATTAGTTGCAATAATTTGAATAAGAGTATGTATATTTGGTTAACCAATTTAATTAACCAAAATCCCCTATTATATGAAAACTTACTTAATTCCCTTAAAAACAATAGCTAACCATTGTAGTCCTAAATTAATAATATGATAAATGGATAGCATTCTAATTAGATGCACCATGTGGTAGCTGTTGCTTAACACAGCATAATTTATCCGGATATTTTATTGAAAAGTATGAAGTCTTTTTAGGCTTTATAGTAGTATTTATTGATAGCTTTTAAAATGTAAGTTTTATAGGCCTAGCTAACCTTATATCTCATTTTAACTATCTCCCAACCAATTTTTTTTAATAGAAAACATGAAAACAAACTTTAAGTTGTTGGTATTGTATGTGCTAACAATGTCTTTAACGTGCACTGCACAAAAAATTAAACCTAGAGAACGTATTTTATCAGCTCAATCTGAAGGACAGAAATTTGAAGAAATAAATCTTTTTAATTTCGGAAAGAATAGTAGAAGGAAACAACGAATCAAGATTCCTAAAGAATTGAAAAACTATGAATTATTATCGTTGAGTTCTCGCGTAATGGGACGTTTTTCGAATTCAAATTCATCTCCTGAAGCTATGATTTTGCCTTTGCCCAATAAATCGTCTACAATGATTTTACAATTGGTAAAAGTTTCTCTTAAGTCAGATGATTATTCTTCAAAAGAATTACCATCTAAACAAATAACTAAACCTTTAGAAATTACTCATTATCGAGGAATTATAAAAAATGAAAGTAATTCGAGAGTTGCTATGTCTATTCGAAATGGTGAAATATACGGTTATATAAGCCTAGATGATAAAGTAGGGAATTTTGTTTTAGGAAAAATTAAAGGAAGTAACGAACATATTCTTTATGAAGATAAAGATATAAGTCACTTAAATGATTTTAAATGTCAAATAGAAAAATTACATCATCTTAAAGCGCCTAAAGAATTAGAAAAAAAGAGTAAACAACCAGCAGCAAATGCAGGTAAATGCCCAAAAATCTTTTTTGATATTGCGAATGATGTGGTAAGAGATAAAGGAGGGGCAAGTGCTGCGTCAGCTTTTGTTGAAGCTATGTTCAATCAAGTTGCTATTCTTTATAATGATGAAGGAGTTAATTTGAAACTTTCAGGAATTAGATCTTGGACTTCAACAGCGCCTTTTAATGACCTAGATAGCTATAGAAGCTACAGAAATAGAAACGGATTTAATGGTGATTTAGGCCATTTTGTAACCTATAATTATTCAGGAGGAGTTGCTTGGGTTAATGCACTTTGTGGCTCGTATCGTTATGGTTTATCTGGTATTTATAGAAATTATTCGAATGTACCTCGTTACTCGTGGAATATTTCAACAATTGCTCACGAACTAGGACATAATTTTGGTTCTAGTCATACACATGCTTGTGTTTGGAATGGAAATAATACTGCTATCGATGGTTGTTATCAAACAGAAGGAAATTGTAGTAGACCAGGAGCTCCTTCAGACGGAGGAACAATCATGAGTTATTGTCATCTTAATAGTGTAGGAACAAACCTTAGAAAAGGATTTGGTTCACAGCCTGCAAGTGTGATACGAAGAAGTATTAACAGAGCAAGTTGTGTGGATTCGTGTTCAGACAACGGAGGAGGAGGTAATGGAGATGAAGTGAGTTGTGCGGGAGTTAACAATTGGGCAGAGAATACAAATTATACAGCTGGAGATAAAGTAGTATATAATGGTAGACTGTTTGAAAGAACTGGGAATAACGACTGGAATGATTTAGGAGCCTGTAGTAGCGATAATTGTTATGGCGTAGATGAATGGACTAGTGAAGCCAATTACAAAGATGGAGATTTAGTTGTTTATCAAGGTAATTTATTTAAAAGAGAAAATAACGATTGGACAGGTTTAGGTTCTTGTGATAATCAAAATGGAGATCCATGTTCAGGAATTGATCCTTGGCAAGAAAATACAAACTATCAGGCAGGAGATAAAGTTATTTACCAAGGAAAAGCATTCGAATGGAATGGAGCTGAATGGATAGAATTAGCAACTTGTTCTTCACAACCAGGAATCAAATTAAACTCTCTAAGTAAAAATAACTTTAAAAAAATTGCTCTTAATGTGTATCCCAATCCTGTAAAGGAATTTTTAAACTTCAAAGTAAAACACATGAAAGCTAAAGAAACTAAAGTAAGTCTTAGAAACATCTTAGGGAAGTTAGTATTAACTAAACAAGTTAACAGAATTTCTCCAGGAGCTACAGTTTCAGAAAAAATTGATGTAAAAGCTTTGCCTAAAGGAATCTATCTATTAAAAATTACGAATGGAAAAACAAGTGTTGCTAAAAGAGTTATGATAAAATAAGAATACTATCAACTAAAAACCAATTATAAATGAAACAATTAACCTCATTAAAATTAACGATAGCAGTAATACTGCTATCGTGTAATTTCTCCGTAGCCAAGGCTCAAGAGTTATACGAATTATCTCAGAAAGAAAACTTAAAAGTTAAAAAGCTAGAACGCTTAGGAGAAAAATATTACGAAACTCATAGTAAAGGTAAGGGCAGCGGATTTAAATTATTCATGCGAAACTTGTATTGGGCAAAACGTAATCAAGATGCAAATGGTCGTGTAATTAGTGACAGGCAAGTTGTAGATGAATGTGAAAAATTTAACAAGCAGTACAACACAAAAGAAATTCAATCTAGACAAGCACGAAATGTGAGTGGATGGAAAGAATTAGGGCCATTTAACTGGACTAGAACTAGGAGTTGGTCTCCAGGTTTGGGTAGAATAGTTTCTATTGCTGTTGAACCAAATCAACAAAACATTATTTACGCAGGTTCACCTGGTGGAGGTATTTGGAAAACTACAAACGGAGGTTCTTCTTGGACACCCTTAGGAGATAATATGACAAACATGTCTATTTGGTCTATAGCTATAGATCCAACAAATTCTAATACTGTTTACCTTGGGAATTCTGCTGGACAAATCATGAGATCTACTAATGGAGGTTCATCTTGGTCGCAAATTTATAGAGTAAGCGGAACACCAAGAAGAATTTTAATTCATCCTAATGGAAATACAATTTTTATAGGAACTTCTAGAGCGCTATATCGTTCTACAAACAAAGGAGCTAGTTTTTCTTCAGTATTAAATGCAAATTCAGAAGACGTAGAATTTAAACCAGGAAATACAAATGTAGTTTATGCCTGCGGAAGTAGTTTTTATAAATCAACAAATGGAGGTGCTTCTTTTAGTAGAATTACCAGTGGTTTAAGTCGAACAGAACGTATGAAAATGGCTGTAACTCCTGCAAATCCAAATATGGTGTATTTAGTACAAAAAAGAGGTAGTAGTTTTGGATATATATACAGATCTACGAATAGCGGATCTAGTTTCTCTACAAGATCAAGTTATCAAACACTTTCTACAAATGATGTGTATTTTACACAAGCTTCAAGAGATATGGCAATCACAGTTTCAAATACAAATGCAAATGAAGTTCATGTTGGAGGAATGGATTATTCTAGGTCTTTAGATGGTGGAGTTTCATTTACAAAATTAGCATCATGGAGCAGTCCTGGAGATCGCTCTTATGTTCATGCTGATATCGAAGTAATGCAATATATCAACGGAACTATTTATGTAGGTAGCGACGGTGGAATCTTTAGAAGTTCAGATCGTGGAAATAATATGCGCGATTTAACTCAAGGAGGATTAGCTGTTCGTCAATATTATAGAATAGGAAATTCAGCAACAGACGCTAATATGATTGTTGGTGGAGCGCAAGACAATGGAACTAATATTATGAGAGGTTCTAGCAGACAATTTGTTGAGTGGTTAGGAGCAGATGGAATGGAATGTTTTATCGATCATACCAATAGAAATATTGTTTATGGAACTGTTCAGTTTGGTAGCTTGTATAAAAGTACAGACGGTGGAAACAGTATTGGAAATATTAGTAAGCCAGGAAATTTTAGTGGAGAATGGGTAACACCATTTACGATGGATCCTATTGATAGTAGAAAAATCTATGTTGGATATAGAGATTTATACAGAAGTAATAATGGTGGAAGAAGTGGAAGTTGGACTAATATTACCTCAAGAATAAATGTTGGTGGTAATTTAGATGAAATGGCAATTGCTAAATCGAATAACAACTACATTTATATAGCTCAAGAAGGAAGAGTTTGGAGAACGAAAAACGGACAAAGTAGTAATCCGACTTGGACCGAAGTAAGTAATTTTAGAGGTGATGTAAACTTTATAGCTGTCGATCCAAATAATCCGGAAAGAGTTGCCATCGCTGCTACAGGTTCTAGAGTATATATTTCTACAAATGCAGGAAGTGATTGGACAAACATCAGAAGTAATTTGCCAAATATTGCTGCTCAATGTTTAGTGTTTGATGATACAAGTAAAAATGGTCTTTATGTTGGAATGCAATCTGGTGTTTACTACACGAATGATAATTTGAGTTCTTGGGTTTCGTTTTCTAAAAATCTTCCTGGTGTTCAAACTACAGATTTAGAAATTCACTATGGTACAAGAAAACTTCGTTTGGCTACATATGGAAGAGGTATTTGGGAGTCTGATTTGTACAGTGAAGATAATACAGATACTGAAATTACAGCTCCAAGCGATTTAGTTGCTTCTTTAAATGAAAGAAATGTAACATTAACATGGAAAGATAATTCTAATAATGAGTCAGGATTTACAATTCAAAGAAATGACGGACAAGGGTTCAGTAGAGTAGGATTTATAAACGATCAAACTACATATACAGATGAAAATTTGGCTGACGGAACTTACACTTACAGAGTAAGAGCTTATAATGGAACTGATTATTCAGATTTTTCTAATACAGTAGAAATAAAAGTAACAATTACTGATAATACAATTACTCCTCCAAGTGATTTAACTGCTGCATTAACTGATAAAAATGTAACATTAAGATGGAAAGATAATTCTAATAATGAATCAGGGTTTACAATTCAGAGAAACGACGGACAAGGATTTAGTAGAATCAATTTTGTAAATGATTTAACAACTTATACAGATGAAAACCTTGCTGAAGGAACTTACCAATATAGAGTTAGAGCTTATGATAGTTCTGATTATTCAGATTTTTCTAATGTGGTAGAAGTTAAAGTGAATGATAATTCAAACGAACCAGACATTAAAGAAGATTGTATTGGTTGTGTAGTTTACGATACCAATAGTGAAGAAACTACTAATGCAGATCATTCGAAGGAGAAAGCTGCGGATGGAGATCCAAATACTTACTGGCATTCAAATTGGTACGACGATAATACATCACATCCACATTTTATAGCGATAGATTTAGGAAAAGAAAAAGAAGTAGTAGGATTTTCGTATCAAGGTCGCCAATCAGGAACTACAGGAATGGTAAAAGAATATATTCTTTTTGGATGGGATGGAAGTAATTGGAAACAACTTTCAACAGGATCATTCCAAAAATCAACATTAAAACAATCGGCAGATTTTGAACAATTCAAAACACGTTATTTATATTTTAGAGCACTTTCTGAAGTAGATGGTAAACGATGGGCTTCTGTTGCAGAGTTTTCTGTAAAGTATATAGATTCACCTGAAGAAGCTGTAAGTCAAGATTCAAAAACAAATGAAATAGCTCCAAGTGTAGATTTACAAGACTTTGGGGGAATTAAAGTGTATCCAATTCCTTTTAAAGATAAACTTATTGTAAAAGGAATTCCGTCTCTTAAGTCGGTAAGAAACTTAAAGTTAATTGGAGTAAATGGTAAAGTGTTACCAATTGCAAAAGTATTTGATGGAGAGAATTTGATTATTAATGTGAATACAGTTTCAACAGGATTTTATATTCTACAATTTGAAGATAGTAAAAAATTAAGATCAATTAAAGTATTTAAAAAGTAAAGAAAAAAAGCCTCAGTAAATATACTGAGGCTTTTAATTATATCTTTTTGAGAATTTTTTTCTCAACTTTTTTAGGTTTTTTTTGAGGTCTTTTATTTCCAGGAAACACTAAAGATGTACTCGAAAAAGTAGTTCCAAAATTTACGTGTGCATAATATACTTGACTTACAGCATCATAAACTTGATCTTCGGTTAACTCTTTTAAAGGATGAATAAATACAGACCATAAAATATTATCGGAAATAGCATATTTAACATCTAAAGCAGTATGAAAATTAGCCATTAAAGAAGCTGTTTTTAATTCTTCATTTAATTTATCGCTTTCCCCAATCGGAGAAATAATTCGCATTCTATTGTGAGTAGAGTCTGCTATGGCAATAAAAGGCACATCTTTAATAACGAAACGCCATTGAGGCTTTTGACTGATAATGCTGTCACTAGCTCTCTCTAATATAGTTCCTAATTTAGTAAGTGTCATTTCTTGCGCCGACATTGATAAGGAAAATATTAAAGTTAAAATCAATGAAGTATAAAGTTTTTTCATAAGTAAAATTTACTTCTTTGACGATTAAAATACACTTTCCTTACATTCTTTTGAATAGAAGAACTAATCGTTTCTATTCTGACTTGCAGCCATTAATCGCATTGCCCAATATAATAAAGTTGCTAAAGAACCAATAGCAGCAACTAAGTACGTTCTTGCCGCAGCTTTTAAAGCATCTTGCGCACCTGCTAATTCTTCACGAGTAACCATGTTTTTATTTTTTAACCATGCTAAAGCTCTGTTACTAGCGTCGTATTCAACAGGTAAAGTTACAAAGCTAAATAGAGTTGCAACTCCAAACATAGCAGTTCCGATAGAAAGCGCATAATATCCTAAATTAGAAGTTAGCCCTAAAACTAATCCTGCCATGATCAAAATATTCGAAAACTTAGATGATATACCAACTAAGGGAACTAGATTAGATCGCATTTTTAACCATTTGTAAGCACGAGCATGTTGTACAGCATGTCCAACTTCATGTGCAGCAACCGCAGCAGCAGCAGCATTTCTTTCGTGATAAACGACATCACTTAAATTTACAGTTTTATTTTGAGGGTTATAATGATCAGTTAAACTACCTGGAGTAGAAATTACTTTAACATCATAAATTCCATGATCATCTAACATTTTTTGAGCTATTTCAGCACCACTCATTCCATTTCGTAAACGAATGTTAGAGTATTTTTTAAACTTTCTTTTAAGAGAACTGCTTACCAAACTACTGATTAAAGCAAAAGCTCCCATTATTACGTAATATCCAAGATCCATTACCATAGTTATACTTTTTTACTTTTAATAATTGTATTCTTTCTTAGTTTGATAAATTTACAACATAAATTATTCCACAATCAAAATGTGGATAAAAAGTTGACAAAATGACAAGTAGACCTAATATTTTATTAGTGTACACTGGTGGTACAATAGGAATGGTAAAAGATTATAAATCTAACGCATTAAGAGCATTTGATTTTAGCCAGATTTTAGAGAAAATTCCAGAGTTAAAGCAATTAAATTGTGAAATAGACACTATTTCATTTGAAGAACCAATAGATTCTTCTAATATGAATACATCTTATTACATAACAATTGCTGAAATTATTGAAGAGAACTATAATAAATACGATGGTTTTGTTGTATTAACAGGTTCAGATACCATGTCTTACGTTTCTTCTGCAGTAAGTTTTATGTTCGAAAATTTACAAAAACCAGTAATCTTTACAGGATCGCAATTGCCTATTGGAGATTTGAGAACAGATGCCAAAGAGAATTTAATTACATCCATAGAAATAGCTTGTGCTTCAGAGAAAGGAGAACCTATAATTCAAGAAGTCGGATTGTATTTTGAATACAAATTGTACAGAGCAAATAGAACAACAAAAATTAACGCAGAACAATTTGAAGCGTTCACATCAATGAATTATCCACCACTTGCAGAAAGTGGAGTACATTTATCTTTTAATAAGCATTTGTTGCTTAGAAATGAATCGAAGAATTCTAAATTAATTTTCAGAAAAAATTTGATTTCAGATATAGTAATACTGAAATTATTTCCAGGGATTACACCAAAAGTTGTTGAAGCTATTGTTAATGTTGAAGGTTTAAAAGGACTAATACTTGAAAGTTATGGTTCTGGTAATGCTCCTACAGAGTCATGGTTTATTGATTTGATAGCTAAAACGATACAAAAAGGAGTGCGAGTAGTAAATGTTACACAATGCAGTGGAGGAAGTGTGATTTTAGGTTTGTATGAGACGAGTACAGACTTAAAAGATATGGGGATTATAAATGGAAAAGACATCACAACAGAGACTGCAATTGCAAAAATGATGTACCTGTTGGGAGAAGATTTATCTGATCAACAATTCAAGTATTATTTTGAAACTCCATTGCGAGGTGAGATTTCGTAAATTTATCTTAATTGAATTATTGTTTCCATTAAAAAGACAAAGTATTTTAACAATAACCGTTAATTTTCTTTACTGAACCAACATTTTTTTGTTAATTGGCAGTCTGAAAACTTGGGGTACATATTTTTTAACAAAAAAAACTAAAATTATAGTAATTTGTACGCCAGTTTAGACAATTTAAAAATTTGTATTTTTAACACGTTAACTATTTAAATTAATTATAACAAAATGAAAAAAGCAGTAAATGTCCTAACACTTACAGGAATTATGTTCTTTGGGGCTATTCAATCAACTTTTGCTCAGGAAGTTGAAAAAACTTTCCACCAAGAATTAAAACAACGTTTTATTGAAGGAGATCCTAAATTCATGGGGATTGTTTTAGTTACTTTAATATTAGGTTTAGCTATAGCAATAGAAAGAATTATCTATTTAAACATGGCAACAACAAATACTAAGAAATTAGTAGCTAAGGTTGATGACGCTTTAAGTTCAGGTGGTGTAGAGGCTGCTAAAGAAGTGTGTAGAAACACAAAAGGACCTGTTGCTTCAATCTTTTACCAAGGTTTAGAAAGAGCAGACGAAGGATTAGATGCTGCTGAAAAAGCTGTAGTTGGTTATGGAGGTGTACAAATGGGATTATTAGAGAAAAACATCTCTTGGTTATCTTTATTTATCGCTTTAGCACCGATGCTTGGTTTCATGGGAACGGTTATTGGTATGATCGATGCCTTCGATAAAATTGCAGTAGCAAATGATATCTCTCCAGCGGTAGTAGCAGGTGGTATTAAAATTGCACTTTTAACTACAGTATTTGGATTAGTAGTAGCAATTATCTTACAAATTTTCTATAACTATATCGTATCTAAAGTAGATAGTATAGTAAACAACATGGAAGACGCATCAATTTCTTTAATTGATTTGTTAGCTAAGTATAAAAAATAATAAAGTTAGCAAATGAATAATAAAATATTAACACTATTAGTAGCTATTATTTCGGTTGTAGGCTTCGGTCTTTTTATCAACGTAATGATGACAGATTCAGAAGACAAAGTAGCTATGTCTGATGCATCTAGCCCTATAGTTACCTTCGGTATAGTAATACTTATCGTTACAATGGCGATTGCAGTATTAGCCTCTATATTAGGAGTAGCTAAAAATCCAAAAGCACTTAAGAAAACTTTATTAGGTTTAGCAGTTCTTGGAGTGATTTTATTAGTTTCTTCATTAGTATCTGATTCTAGTCAAGTTTTAGATGCAAATAAGGAAGTAATTGCAGCAGAAGGAAGTTCTGTTTCAAAGTTAACAAGTACAGGAATTTGGTCAAGTCTTATCCTTTTAGTAGTAGGAGGAGCATTCTTTGTATTTGATTTATTCAAAGGATTAATTAAATAATAAAGAATGGCAAGAAGAGAAAACCCAGAAATTAATGCAGGTTCGATGGCAGATATAGCCTTCTTGCTACTTATCTTTTTCCTTGTAACAACAACAATGGATGTTGATTCAGGTATTTCTAAAAAATTAGCTGAAAAACCTCCAAAAGATTATGATCCGCCAAAAATTAAAGAGAAAAATATCTTTCAAATAAGTATCAATAGAAATAATGACTTATTTGTTGACGGTGATGTTTTAGAGTTAAAAGATTTGAAGAGCGCTGCGCTTAAATTTATCGACAACGGAGGAGGAATAGGAAATCCTTTACCAGGAGCAGATAAAGGTACTGAGTGCGATTATTGTGGAGGTGATAGAAATCCTGATTCGTCAGATCACCCAAACAAAGCGATTATATCTATTGAAAGTGACAGAGCTGCCGATTACGGTACATATGTAACTATTCAAAACGAATTGTTAAGTGCTTATTCTGAATTAAGAAATAAACTATGCAAGAAAAAGTATGGTATGTCTTTTACAGAATTAGAAGAAGCATATAAGAAAACTGGTCGTAAAGATGAGGAGTTAAAAAAGAAGGTAGAAAATATCAAATCTAGTTACCCTCAGATTATTACTGACTTAGATTCTGATGATAGTAATTAAATTATAAAACATTGAATTATGTCTAAATTTAAAAAGAAAAAATCAGGTCAACAAGCCATATCAACTGCCTCTTTACCAGATATTGTTTTTATGTTATTATTCTTCTTCATGGTAACAACAGTAATGCGTGAAACTGATCTTAAAGTAGATAGTCCACGTTTACCAAGTGCTACTGAAGTAAAGAAGTTAGAACATAAAAGTTTAGTAAGTACTATATATGTAGGTAGAGCTAAAGATACAGACAAATGGGGTTCTAAGTATAATAGAATTCAATTGAATGATAAAATAGCTACACCAGATGATATACCAGCTTTTATTTTAAATGAGCGTCAACAAGTTTCTGAAAAAGAAATTCCTTTTATGACGACTTCAATTAAAGCTGATAAAGAATCAAATGTAGGTACGCTTACAGATATTCGTTTACAATTAAGAGAGGTAAATGCACTTAAATTGAGTTTATCAACTCAAAAAGGAAGTAGCATTAAAAAATAAGAAATATTATTTCTAAATAGTTAAAGAAGAGCAATAGTTATATTGCTCTTTTTTAGTTAAAACTAATTTGATTTTTATGTTAAAATATCTTCTTTCAACTTTATTGTTTTTCGTTAGTTTTTACATGTCTTTTTCGCAAGTAGATTCACTTAAAATTGGAGACAAATATTTAGAAGATCAACTGTATTTGGGGGTAAGCTATGATATTATGTTAAACCAGCCAAGAGGAACTAGTAGTACAGGATTTTCTTATAGCTTATCCGTAGGTTACATTAGAGATATACCTTTAAATAAAAGAGGTAATATTGCGATTGGAGTTGGTGCAGGTTATGGTTTTAATTCTTTTAATCATGGAATACAATTAGTTAATGATAATACAGTTCAATTAGCAGAAAATATCACGTCAAATAAATTAACACTTCACAACCTTGAGTTTCCTATTCAGTTCCGATGGAGAACATCAGATGCTATTACCTATTCTTTTTGGAGAATTTATACTGGTGTAAAAATGACTTATAACCTTAATAATCTTTTTAGTTATACCGAAAACGAAAATATAGTTGAATTTAGTAATGTTCCTATATATAACAACTTTCAAACAGGTTTAGAGTTATCAGCTGGTTATGGTACGTTTAATTTCTATATGTATTATGGTTTAACACCAGTGTATAATAATACATTTATAAATAGCCGGAGTGTAGATTCTAATATTCTAAAATTCGGAGTTATTTTTTATCTCTTGTAATTTAATTACAGTGTATAATAAGCTATTAATTGACAGCTAAAACCTAATAAAAAGCCTAAGTAAACTTCTTTAGGAGTATGAGCTTTAAGATCAAGTCTTGCCGTTGCTAAAAAACCAGCTAAAAGTGTGAAAATTAAAAGTAGCGGTAGCAATGAAATATTATATATTAATTGTAGTATAACAAAAAAACCTAAAGCACTTCCTGTAGAAAGTAAATGTAAACTTGTTTTAATTTTTAAAAAGAATATAAAATAAACAATTATTAAAGCTAAAAGCGTTCCATAAAACAAAAAAGAAAGTTCATTTACGATTGTATATTGTCTAAAGAACTTACCTAAGAATAAGAATATACAAGTCATTAAAAATAACGGTATTTTACGCTCTTTAATAGTGCTTACTTCAAAAGATTTAATTTTCCCTATCAATTTTAAAAAAATCAGTAAAAACATAGGAAAAATGTATGTAGAGATAAAAACTGTTACAAAAAGATACAACTGTTCTCTTACAGAAATATGATGAGGAGTAATTATAAAATACGTTAATATTCCAATAGTTGGCATAACTACTGGATGCAAAATAGTTGATATTGCTTTTTGCCAGCTCATTAAATTTCTTTTCTTAAACGAGCCACAGGAATATCTAGTTGTTCTCTATATTTAGCTACAGTTCTTCTTGCAATAGGATATCCTTTTTCTTTTAAAATTTTAGATAGTTTTTCATCCGTTAAGGGTTTACGTTTATCCTCTTCTGCAATTACATTTTCCAAAATCTTTTTAATCTCTCTTGTAGAAACATCTTCTCCTTGATCATTTTTCATAGATTCAGAAAAGAAGTCTTTAATTAATTTAGTTCCGTAAGGAGTAGATACATATTTACTATTTGCAACTCTAGACACAGTAGAAACATCCATATTAATTTGATCTGCAATGTCTTTAAGAATCATAGGTTTTAGCTTACGTTCATCACCGGTTAAGAAATAATCATACTGGTAATGCATTATGGAGTTCATGGTTACCAATAATGTTTGTTGACGTTGCTTAATGGCATCAATAAACCACTTTGCAGCATCTAACTTTTGTTTGATAAACATTACAGCATCTTTCTGAGATTTACTTTTATCTTTTGAACTCTGATAGCCTTTAAGCATTTCGTTATATTCTCTAGAAACATGCAATTCAGGAGCATTTCTAGAGTTTAAAGTTAGCTCTAATTGTCCATCTAAAATTCGTATTGTAAAGTCAGGAACAATTTGTTCAGCTATTTTATTATTTCCAGCGTATGAGCTTCCAGGTTTTGGATTTAACCTAGAGATTTCACCAATCACTTCTTTTAATTCTTCTTCAGAAATATTGAATTTATCTAAAAGCTTCTTGTAATGTTTTTTTACAAAATGATCAAAAGCACTTTCCAAAACTTTAATAGCTAAAGCTCTACTTTTAGTTTCAGTTTTAGACTTTAATTGAATGATTAAGCATTCTTTTAAATCTCTAGCTCCTACGCCTATAGGGTCTAATTTTTGAACTACTTCAGTTAGAATTTTCAATACTAATTCTTCAGAAGTAAAAACGTTTTGCGTAAATGCTAAATCATCTACTAAATCAATTATTTCACGTCTAATGTATCCGCTATCATCAATACTTCCAACCAAAAATTCGGCAATAACTCTCTCTTCATCATTAATTCTAAATGTATTTAATTGATTTTTAAGTGACTGATGAAATGTTGTTCCTGCAGCATAAGGAACTTGTTTTTCTTCATCATCTGAAGAATAATTATTGCTCTGTGTTTTATAACTTGGATACTCATCGTCGCTTAAATACTCGTCAATATTAATATCTTCAGCATCTATTTTTTCATTCCCAGTATCATCAAATTCTGCTTCATTACTTAAAGTATCATCAAAATTATCAGTTTCTTCTTTTCCAGTATCTAATGCAGGATTCTCTTCGATTTCTTGTTTTAAACGTTCTTCGAAAGCCTGAGTAGGTAATTGTATTAACTTCATTAATTGAATCTGTTGTGGAGACAATTTTTGAAGTAATTTATGATGTAAACTTTGCTTTAACATAATTACAAATATATGAATTCGATGAAAAAGAAAATCGCCATTCTTATGGAAGAATGACGATGATCTTGTTAATATATCACTGTAGAATTAAAATTCTGCGTTTTGTGGTGTTCTAGGGTAAGGAATTACGTCTCTAATATTACTCATTCCAGTTGTAAATAAAACTAAACGTTCAAAACCTAAACCAAATCCAGAGTGAACAGCCGTACCAAATTTTCGAATATCTAAATACCACCATAATTCTTCTTCAGGAATATCTAAAGCAGCCATTTTTTCTTTTAGTACATCTAAACGCTCTTCTCTTTGAGATCCACCCACCATTTCTCCAATTCCAGGGAAAAGTACGTCCATAGCTCTTACTGTTTTTCCATCTTCATTTAAACGCATGTAAAATGCTTTAATTTTCGCTGGATAATCAAATAAAATCACAGGACATTTAAAATGCTTTTCAACTAAATAACGTTCGTGTTCTGATTGTAAATCTGCTCCCCATTCATCAATAAGATACTGAAATTTCTTTTTCTTATTAGGTTTACAGTTACGTAAAATATCAATAGCTTCTGTGTAAGAAACACGTTTGAAGTTATTGTCTACAACAAATCTTAACTTTTCTATTAAAGACATTTCACTTCGCTCAGCTTGTGGTTTTGTCTTCTCTTCTTGTAAAAGTCTATTTTCTAAAAACTCTAGATCATCTTTACAGTTATCTAATACATATTGTAAAACATATTTAATAAAATCTTCCGATAAATCCATGTTTGCATCTAAGTCATTAAATGCAACTTCAGGTTCTATCATCCAGAATTCAGCTAAATGTCTAGTTGTATTAGAATTCTCAGCTCTAAACGTAGGTCCGAATGTATATACTTTACCTAATCCCATGGCATAGGTTTCAGCTTCTAACTGTCCAGATACGGTTAAGTTAGTTTGCTTACCAAAGAAATCTTGACTGTAATCTACTTCACCTTCTTCATTCAATGGAGCTTTATTCGTTTCAAAATTAGTTACTCTGAACATTTCTCCAGCTCCTTCAGCATCTGAACCAGTAATAATAGGTGTGTTTACATAATAAAACCCATTTTGCTGAAAATATTGATGTACAGCAAAAGAAAGCGCAGAACGCACACGCATTACCGCACTAAACGTATTAGTTCTAACACGTAAATGAGCTTGTTGTCTTAATAACTCTAAAGAGTGTCTTTTAGGTTGTAAAATAGTTTTCGCAACTTCATCTGGATCAGCATCTCCTAAAATTTCAACATTAGTTACTTGAACTTCTACAGATTGTCCTTTTCCTTGACTTTCAACTAGAGTCCCATTAATAGAAACAGCAGCGCCTGTATTAATTCTCTTTAATAAAGCTTCATCTGTATTTTCAAAATCTACAACACATTGAATGCTATTTATAGTAGAACCATCATTTAATTGAATAAAACGATTACTTCTAAACGCTCTTACCCAACCTTTAACATTTACTTCTTGAAGAAGCTTTTCTGAAGCTAATAATTCTTTTACGCTACTTGTTTTCATCTTTTAAAAAATTGAGGAACAAATATAATTTATTAGAGAGAAATTACAATAGTGTTTTATGACTACTTACCGAAGAAGAAAAAAAATACAAGAAGTTATAGTTTTAAAAGCTTTTTTAAAAAGATATTTAAGAGAGTGATAATAAGTTTAAGTTTTGATTTTCAGTGTGTTTTAATTAATTTGATAAAAAAGAGACGATTTTTCAATATAATATTTGAAATAGTTAAAATATGTGTGATTAATTTGATAATTATTTCATAATATTGGGGCATATAATGTATAGAGATAAACTTTAAATGTTTATCTATTCAATTTAAAACAAAGGTTCTCTTAATTGAGGGCCTTTTGTTTTTTATACGATCTCCAAAATACCCAATACTAGGTATTTACTTCCTTAGTTTACAAATGTAGTTTTGATGAATTAAAGAACTTACATATGAAAACAAAATTACTTTTACTTCTTTTTGTTGTGATATTTTGGGGGGCGCAAGGCCAAGTATCGCAAGCAGAAAGAGAAGCTCTAATAGCATTTTACAATGCTACAGATGGAGATAATTGGACAAATAACACGAATTGGGATACTGATCCTAATGGTACTTCAGATGTTTCTACTTGGCATGGAGTAACTGTTTCAATCGTGAATGGACAGCAACATGTAATTCGCTTGATACTAAATGACAACAATGTTGTAGGAGAATTACCTGATTTCAATGGTTTTTCAGAGTTAAGACGCTTAGAATTGGCAAAAAATAGTATTACAGGAGAATTACTAGTGACTAAATTTCCAGAAAATATGGAAATTATTCAGTTAAGAGAGAATAATTTGTCTGGTGCTTTTCCTGATTTTACTCGATTCAACAATTTAATTCTTTTAGTATTAAATGAGAATATGCTTACGGGTGTAATTTCAGAAGATTTATTTCCTGTTGGAGTGTCTACCATAAGTATAGGAGAAAATCCTATGATATCTGGAACACTAGATTTTTCTTTATTTACTCTCGGAGCCATCAATATTAAAAATACAGGTATTAGTTTTCTTAAAATACCCAGTACTATTTCTTCTCCAAACAGTATTAATATTTCTGAAACTCCAAATCTAGCTTACTTAGAAGCTTTTAATCCTAATAGCTTTATAACATTATCGAGTTCTCGTTTCGATTTAGGTCTACGAATTGTAATGCATGATCAGGCAGATAGAACAGCATTGCCTAATTTACAAGAAAGAGAAGTATTAAAAAAGTTATTTATAGATGATAATTATACTTATGGAAGCACAGTAAAAAATGGAGTGAATGATAATGAATGGATTGCCATGAAAGTTATAAATGGTGAAACAAGAGTAACTGAAATTCATATTGCACAAAAAAATATTAATGATGTGATGCCATCTGATATCAACGTGTTTACAGAGTTGTTTTATTTAAATTTGACAAGTTATGGTTTACAAGGTATTGCTCCTGAATTAGGAAGCCTATTAAAACTCGAACAACTGTACTTGAATGGCAATTTAATTTCTTCGTTACCTGAAGATTTTTATGATTTGGTGAATCTAAAAATATTAAATGTTAGTAACAACCAAATTCCTTCACTGTCTGATCGTTTAGGAAACTTAACAGCTTTAGAACAACTTAATTTTAGTTCTAATAATATTGATGAAATTCCTAGTTCTGTTGGGAACTTAGTCAACATGAAAACTTTACAGTTTCAAAATAATCAAATTACATTATTACCACCAGAGTTAGGTAATCTTACATTACTAACTTTAATGCGAGGTTTTAACAACGAAATTGCTAGTATTCCTTCAGAATTTGGACAGTTAACATTACTACAATTTTTAGATTTATCGTCAAATAGCATTTCAAATACACCAGTAGAATTTTCAAACCTAACAGAGTTAGAAACGCTATATTTAAATAATAATGATTTACAGGTAATTGCAGGTTTAGGTGGTTTTACAAAATTGAAATTTTTAAGACTACATGAAAATAGATTAGGTGAAGATAATGCGATTTTTGATACTAAACTTCCTGCTAATATTGGTGATTTATCATTACTACAAGAGTTAACACTTCATGATAACCAGTTAAAAGAATTACCAAATACTATTGGCAGCTTAACATTGTTGTCAGAATTACCATTACAGAATAATAGGTTAGAGAGTTTACCTACTGGAATAGGAAGTTTAAGTGGACTTAAAATATTAAAATTACAGAACAATCAATTAACGGCATTACCTGTAGAAATTGGAAATTTATCTTCTTTAGAAGATTTAAATATTACAAATCAAACAAGTGCTAATGCTGGAACAATTTATCATCTTACAAGTTTACCAGCTACTATAACTAATTTAACAAGTCTGAAAAATTTCGAAGCAAGTTCAAATCGTATCGAAGGTGATATAGATTTAAGCAACAGTTTAGCTTTAGATTATCTGGGATTTTTTGGTAACCGTATAAGTGGATTAAAATTAGGGAAAGCTCCTTTTTCTATACAGACAACATCTAATCCGAATTTAAGTTGTATTGAAGTTCCCTCTGATCAAGTGAATAATTGGAAAAGTACAGCTCTTACAAATAGTATTATAAGTATTGATAATGGAGTAGATTTTAGCGATAATTGTTCAGGTTTTAGAGTGCCGCAATTAGAGCGTGAAGCTTTAATTGCATTTTATAATGCTACAGGTGGAGGTACAGATTGGACAGGTCAGTTTTGGAATACAGATCCAAATAGTTTGAGTAATGTTGGAGCCTGGAACGGTGTTACCACAGCAGTTATTAACGGACAAAAACATGTTGTAAAATTAGAGGTAAGAAACTCTCGTTTAAACGGTTTCATACCTTCAGAAATTAAAAACTTAACTGAATTAGTAGAATTAAACTTAGGAGTGTTTAATGGAAGAGGGAATCTAATAGAAATAAAACCAGAAATTGGAGAGTTAACAAAGCTAGAACGATTAGATTTAAGAGGTCATATCTTACCTGCTATACCTACAGAAATAGGAAATTTATCAAGTCTAACATATTTGGATGTTTCCAACAATTCATTAACGAGTTTACCAGCAGGGATTGGTAATTTTACTGTATTAGAAGAGTTAAGCATAACAAGTCAAAATAATGTAAATACAGGTGAGAAAACGTTAACTACTTTACCAGATGAGATTGGTAATATTTCAAGTTTAAAACAATTGTATTTACAAGATAATAAACTAACATCATTGCCAAATACTATTGATGGATTAGTAGTTTTAGAACAGTTAAATTTAGGTGATAGTTCTGGTAGAGGTAATGAGTTATCAAGTTTACCAGCTTCAATAGGAAATCTAAACACTCTTAAGATTCTAAATATAGAATATAATAGGTTAACAAGCCTACCTGAAGAAATAGGAAATTTATCTAATCTAGAAAATTTTAGCATTGCGAACCAAGTTACTTTTGATGGAGGAACAACATACTACTTAACAAGTTTACCCTTATCCATAAACAATTTATCAAGCTTAATAAACTTTAATGCTTCTGGTAATCGAATCGAAGGAGGTGTAGACCTAAGTAACATTATGACTTTAACGTCTCTTAATCTTACCGACAATCGTATTTCTGACTTAAAATTAGGTAAAGCTCCCTTCTTTTCACAATTGTCTAGTAATCCTAATTTAACTTGTATTGAAGTACCTTCTTCAGAAGTTAATAATTGGGAAACAACAGCAGCGACTTCAAGTACAGTAACTGTTGATAATGGCGTTGCTTTTAGTGATAATTGTATAGGATTTAGAGTGCCACAGTTAGAACGTGAAGCTTTAATTGCTTTTTATAATGCTACAGGTGGAGGTACAGATTGGACAGGTCAGTTTTGGGACACTGATCCAAACAGTTTAAGTAACGTTGGTGCCTGGGAAGGAGTAACTACAGAAATTGTTAATGGACAAAAACATGTTGTAAAATTAGAATTAAGAAGTTCTCGTTTAAACGGTTTCATACCTTCAGAAATTAAAAACTTAACTGAATTAGTAGAATTAAACTTAGGAGTGTTTAATGGAAGAGGTAGTTTAACAGAAATAAAACCAGAAATTGGAGAGTTAACAAAACTAGAACGATTAGATTTAAGAGGTCATATCTTACCTACTATACCTACAGAAATAGGAAGTTTGTCAAGTTTGATCTATCTAGATCTTTCTAACAATTCATTAACGAGTTTACCAGCTGGGATTGGTGATTTTGCTGTGCTAGAAGAGTTAAGAATAACAGGTCAAAATAATGTAAATACAAGAGAAAAAACATTAACGATTTTACCTGACGAGATTGGTAATATTACAAGCTTAAAACAATTATACCTACAAGATAATAAATTAACATCACTGCCAAATACTATAGATGGATTAATAGCTTTAGAGCAGTTATATTTAGGAGACGGCTCTGGTAGAGGTAATGAGTTATCGAGTCTACCTGCTACAATTGGGAATCTAAATGCTCTTAAAATTCTAGATATCGAGTACAACAGACTAACAAGTTTACCTGAAGAAATTGGGGATTTATCTAACTTAGAAAATTTAAGTGTTGCGAATCAAGTTACTTTTGACGGAGGTACAACGTATTACTTAACAAGTTTACCGTTATCTATAAACAATTTATCAAGTTTAACAAATTTTAATGCTTCTGGTAATCGAATTGAAGGTGACCTAGATTTAAGTAATCTTCTTTCTTTAACACGTTTAGTCCTTACTGATAATAGGATAACAGGTTTAAAGTTAGGGAAAGCTCCTTTTTCAGCAAGGTTATCTGTAAATCCTAATTTAACTTGTGTTGAAGTTCCTGCTTCAGAAGTCAGTAATTGGGAAACCTCTCCAAGTAATACGGTAAGTATAGACAATGGTGTTGCTTTTAGTGATAATTGTACAGGATTTAGAGTACCGCAGTTAGAACGTGAAGCTTTAATTGCTTTTTATAATGCTACAAGTGGAGGTACAGATTGGACAGGTCAGTTTTGGGGTACTGATCCAAACAGTTTAAGTAATGTTGGTGCTTGGGAAGGAGTAACTACAGAAATTGTTAATGGACAAAAACATATCGTAAGAATAGATCTTTCAAATAGAAGATTAAATGGTTTTATACCTTCGGAAATTAAAAACTTAACTGAATTAGTAGAATTAAACTTAGGAAGGTTTAACGGTAGAGGGAATTTAACAGAATTAATGCCAGAGATTGGAGAGTTAAGTAAACTTACGCGTTTAGATTTAAGAGGAAATAACATCTCAAGTTTACCTACAGAAATAGGAAATTTATCAAGTTTAACATATTTAGATCTTTCTAATAATTCGTTATCTAGTTTACCAGTTGGTATTGGAAATTTTACTGTGTTGGAAGAGTTGTTAATAACTGAACAAAATGATCTCAGTACACGAGAGAAGACATTAGTCTCGTTACCCAATGAAATTGGTAATATTCTTAGTTTAAAAAAGCTAGATTTAAGAATAAATAAAATTAACAGTTTACCAGTATCTATTGGGAATCTGGCAAATTTAGAAGAATTGTATGTTCAAAATAACGAATTAATAGAGTTGCCAACTACCATTAATAACTTATTAAATTTAAAAAATTTAAGAGTAGAATTTAACCAGATATCTGGCGATTTAGATTTAAGTAATCTAACTGTTTTAAATGAGTTAAAATTAGAATATAATACTATTGAAAATTTAAAAATCAATATTGCACCTACAGCATTTGGAAGTTCTAATTTTGGTAGATTTTCTTTATTGAGAAATGCTTGTGGTTGTGTGGAAGTACCAAGTGACGAATTAGTGTCTTGGCAATTATCTGGTTTTAATGAGCAAAACAGCGTTCTAGATAATGGTGTTGTATATTCAGATAATTGTAGTGGTGTTACCAATAATAGTATTTCAGATTTAGAAAGAGAAGCGTTAATAGCACTATTTAATGCGACAGATGGAAATAATTGGAGAAATGACTTAACAGGTTCATATAACGGAGTACTTTGGGATTCAGATATAACTCAAAAAGTAAATGTTGGTGCTTGGTTCGGTGTAACTACAGCTGTGATAAATGGACAAAAACATGTAACTAAAATAGAGTTAAACTCTAATTTACTTAAGGGAGAATTGCCAGCTGAAATTGGAAATTTGAGTCAGTTAAAAATATTTAAAATGTCAAGTAATGCTATTTCACTAATTCCGGCTGAAATAGGAATGTTAATTAATTTGGAGCAGTTAACTTTAAGTAGTCAGATTGATCCAATTACAAATCAGAATGTATTAACTAGGCTTCCTGCTGAAGTAAATAATTTAAGTTTATTGAAACATTTAGATGTCCAAGGAAATGATATTGAAGGAAATTTAGATTTTTCCAATCTCGTAAACCTAACATCATTGCAGGTAAGTTCTAATGAGATTACAGGACTGAGAATTGGTATTTCTCCACAAGTTTTTGATAATCAATTTGATTTTGATGGAGGTTTTTCAAGATCGTTCAGTTTTTCTAATGCATATTTAAATTGTATCGCCGTTCCGCAAACAACAATTTCAGATTGGGAAAATTCACGATTTGCACAAAGAAATCCTGAGATTGTTTGGGGACAAGATTGTACTGCATACAACAATGTTCCGAATGAAGAAATAAATGCTTTAGTTGATATGTACAATTCCTTAGATGGAGGAAATTGGACAAACAACCAAAATTGGACTGGAGTTTTAAATAGGGCTATTATGAATTCACCTTTCAATGCAACTAAATGGCAAGGAGTAACTACAGAAATTGTAAATGGAGGGAAACACATTACTAGAATTAGCTTAAGTAACAATAACCTCACAGGAACTTTACCTGAAAGTTTAGGAGGCTTATCAGAACTAAAATATTTAGATTTAAGCTTTAACAATCTAGAAAATAATCTGCCGCCAAGTTTAAATCAATTAACGCAACTAGAAACATTTTTAATTCCTTTTAATAAGTTGGAAGGAGATATTCCAGATTTAACCAATATCACTTCACTGAATAATTTTAATATTGATAATAATAAGTTTCAATTTGGTGACTTTGAAGATGAATTTTCAATTTACAATACATTTACTCAGTTTCTATATGAAACACAAGCTAATGTTAGCGAAGATGAAACAATTGAGCTGACTGATACAGATTATCGATTAGAAGCTCAAGTATCTGGAAATAATAATGTATATCAGTGGTATAAAAATGGATCGCCAATAACAGGAGCTAATGAAGCTAGTTACGATATTTTGAATCCTTCTTCTGCTGATGATGGAACTTATTATTGTCAAATTACAAACACTATTGTTACAGGATTGACCTTAAGAACAGGAACAGTTACAGCTACATTTGATACTACTTTAAGTATAGAGAATGAAGAGTTGAAGAACTTTATTGTTTTATATCCAAACCCAACGAACGGTATTCTTAATATTGATGTTTCAAATAATATTAGTATAAGAAGATTAGATGTTTTTTCAATAACAGGAGTGAAAGTAAAGTCTATTGATAAGGTAACAGAGAAATTAAATATTCAAGATTTGCCATCAGGAGTGTATATGATCAATATTCAATCAACTCAAGGAAGAATAGTAAAACGATTAATTAAAAGATAAACGATTTTAGTTTAGATAATTTGTATAATTTGGATTGTGAAACAAAAACGCACACTTTTAAAGAAGTGTGCGTTTTTTATGTTATGTCTAATTTTTATATTATTTCTTCTCCTTAGGCGGAAAAATTTTAAAGTTCGTTTCTTTTAATACTTTCTGATTTGCAATTTTTCGCTCAAAAGAAAGTAATAAAGAAGGTAGCAATAATAAGTTAGAAACCATAGCTAGTAATAACGTTACAGAAACTAAACCACCCAAAGCAATTGTTCCTCCAAAACTAGAAATAGTAAATACTAAGAACCCAAAGAATAATACAATAGAAGTATAAAACATACTTACACCAGTTTCCTTAAGAGCAGCATAAACTGCAGGTTTTATCTTCCAGTTGTTTGCTAATAATTCTTGTCGGTATTTTGCCAAGAAATGTATGGTGTCATCTACAGAAATACCAAAAGCAATACTAAAAACAAGAATTGTTGATGGTTTTATAGGAATATCGAAGAACCCCATCAATCCAGCAGTAATTAACAATGGAAGCATATTTGGAATTAACGATATTAAAATCATTTGAGGAGATCTAAACATCCAAGCCATAAAAATTGAAATCAATAAAATAGCTAACGATAAAGAAATTACTAGGTTTTTAATTAAGTAATTGGTTCCTTTTAAGAAAACTAAAGCTTTACCAGTCATAGAAACACTAAACTTGTCTCCTTTAAATTGTTTTTGAATCACAGCATTTAATCGATCTTGAATGATATCCATTTTATCAGTTCCAATATCTTTCATAAATGTTGTAATACGCGCATATCTACCAGTACTATCCACAAAGTTTTTTAGCATTCCAGAGTTACTATTAGAATTCTTTGTATATGCAAAAATGTAACTCTTTTCTTGACTAGTTGGTAATTGATAATACTTCGGATTTCCGTTGTAGTATGCCTGTTTAGAATACTTCACTAAGTTGTTTACCGAAATAGGTTTAGAAAGCTCAGGGAAAGTTTCAATAGTTTCATTTAACTTTTCCATCTTTTTCAATGTAGAAAGTTTCATAACACCTTTTTCTTTCTTCGTATCAATAAGAATCTCTAAAGGCATGATACCACCAAATTCACTTTCAAAGAATTTGATGTCTTTGTAAAATTGTTTACCCTTAGGCATGTCTTCAATTAAACTACCAGAAACTCGTATTTGATATAAACCTATCATACTTAAAATGATAATCACAACAGTAGTTATATAAATATAAATTCGTTGTTTTCTCACCATTCTTTCCATCCAGTCTACTACATTTTCCATCCACCTTTTTTCTAAGTGGTTTAAATGCTTTTTCTGCGGAAGAGGCATAAAACTATATAGAATAGGAATAATTAACAGTGCTAAAATGAAAATACTAATGATATTTATTGAAGCTAAAATTCCGAATTCACGAAGTAATTTACTTTTTACAAAAACAAAAGTCGCAAAACCAGAAGCAGTTGTAATATTTGTCATTAACGTGGCATTTCCAATTTTAGAAATTACACGTTGTAATGATTTTGCTTGATTACCGTGTTTTTTTACCTCTTGTTGATACTTGTTAATTAAAAATACCGCGTTAGGAACTCCAATCACAATGATTAATGGCGGAATTAAAGCTGTTAAAACAGTCAATTCATAACGTAATAAACCAATAAAACCGTAGGCCCACATTACACCAACTATAACTACTAACAAGGTGATAAACGTAGCTCTAAACGATCGAAAGAAGAAAAAGAATATGATTGCTGTAATAAACAATGCGCCTAACACAAATATTCCCATTTCTTCGGAAATATTTTTAGAGTTTAAAGTTCGAATGTATGGCATTCCAGATACTTTAACATCCAAGTTGTTTTCAGCTTTAAATTTTTCTATGGCTGGAATTAGAGTTTCTTCAATAAACTGAGCACGTTCAGGTTTATTTACAATATCTTTTTTTAGATAAATAGCTGTTTGAATTGTTCCTTCATTATTGAATAAAATATTTTCATAAAAAGGAAGTTTCTCAAAAAGTTGAATTTTAATTTGATCTATTTCTTCTTGTTTTGTTGGCTCTTTTTCAAACAAAGGATCAACAACAAACTTTCTTTTTTTACGATCAGCTTTTAGTTTCTTAATATCTGAAATAGAAACTGTAAATTCTACTTCTGGAGCACTATCTAATTCACGAGCTAATTTATTCCAAGAATTGAATTTATCTAAAGAATAAAAAGTACTGTCTTTTATTCCTAGAATGATTAGGTTTCCTTCTTCACCAAAAATTTCTAAGAATTTGTTGTATTGAATATTTGCTTCATGATTTTCTGGAAGAAGATTTGCTTCCGTGTAAGAAAATCGAACGTATTTGGACTGGGTAAGTAAAAGTGCAGTGATAATAACTATAGTAGTTAACACTAGGTAGCGATTTCGTAAAATAAATCCTGCGATTTTAGTCCAAAAAGTCATCTAAAAAAATTTGTGCAAAGGTAAATATTAAAAAGATAAGAAAAATAAAAAAAAGAGTGTTTTAAAACACTCTTTTTTAATTTATTTTGAGAAAAATTAAACAGTCATAATTTCTTTTTCTTTAACAGCTAGTTTTTCGTCAATTTGCTTAACGTAGCTATCTGTTAAAGTTTGTACATCAGCTTCAGCATTTTTCTTCATATCGTCAGAAACATCCACTTTTTTTATTTCATTGTTAGCATCTTTACGTGCGTTACGTACTCCAACTTTTGCATTTTCAGCTTCAGCTTTAGCTTGTTTTGCTAAATCTCTACGGCGCTCTTCAGTTAAAGGTGGTACATTAATGATAATATTTTCACCATTATTCATAGGATTGAAACCTAAGTTAGCCATCATAATCGCTTTTTCAATCTCTTGTAACATGTTTTTTTCCCATGGTTGAATTGAGATTGTTCTTGCATCTGGTGTATTTACATTTGCTACTTGACCTAATGGAGTTTGAGATCCATAATAATCAACTTGTACATTTGCTAACATTGCAGGAGATGCTTTTCCTGCTCTAATGCTTCTTAATTCTTTCTCTAAATGAGAAATAGCATTAACCATAGCTTCTTTAGTACTATCTAAAATAAAATCTATTTCTTCAGTCATCTCTTTATAATTTAATTAACTCGTTTTTAACGGGTTTATTTATGATCAACTATTGTTCCAATTGGTTCTCCAGAAACTAATTTAATTAAATTTCCTTGTTTGTTCATATCGAAAACAATAATTGGTAATTTATTTTCTTCACTAAGAGTAAAAGCAGTCATATCCATCACTTTTAATCCTTTGTTGATTACATCTTTAAAAGTAATAGTTTCAAATTTAATGGCATCTTTATTTTTTTCAGGATCATCGTTGTAAATTCCGTCAACACGAGTTCCTTTCAAAATTGCATCTGCATCAATTTCTATTGCTCTTAATACGGCAGCTGTATCAGTAGTAAAATAAGGATTACCAGTTCCAGCACCAAAAATTACAACCCTACCTTTTTCTAGATGTCTTATCGCTTTTCTTTTGATATAAGGTTCTGCTACTTCTTTAATTTCTAAAGCAGTTTGCATTCTGGTATACACACCTTCATCTTCTAAAGCACTTTGTAAAGCTAATCCATTAATACAAGTTGCTAGCATTCCCATGTGATCACCTTGAACCCTATCCATACCATTCGCAGCACCAGAAACACCTCTAAAAATATTTCCTCCTCCAATAACAATGGCAACTTCTACACCTTTTTCAACTACTTGTTTAATTTCCAAGGCGTATTCTTTTAATCTTTTAGGGTCTATTCCATAGTCGCGTTCTCCCATTAGAGCTTCTCCGCTTAATTTTAGAAGTATTCGTTTGTATTGCATAGTTCTGTTGAAAGTTGTGCAAATATACAAAGTATTCATAATAAAAAAAGAGATAGTGATAATCCGACCAATACGAAAATTTAAGAGTAAGTCTTTAAATAAGTTAGGTGGATTTAGTATGTGATTTTATTATAATCTGTTCAAAAACAGAATATTATTTTTTTTAATTTAGATGTCATAACCCCCTAAATCTAAAAATCATGAAAGTATCTTACCCACCTTCATAAAAAACAAACTGATTTTATTATTCTTTACAGGCTCTTACATTTAGTATAACATTACGTTGTTATCCTAATATCTTTTGTTGTAACATTCTACTGTTAAGTTCATAAGATGAATCTATAATTCTTCGTGTTTTTTCTAAAAGTAAATACGTTTATAATTATTGTACTATGTTAATGATTGTTATTTTTTTAAATAATATGCAATAATTAATACTTTTCAATGTTATATCCTGCAAAATAAACCCCTAAATAAACCAAATGATGAAAAATTATAAAATTATTAAAAAACTATGTCTAAAAAGTCTGATCTTATCCATGCTTTTTATTGTACATCTATCTCATGCCAGAGATATTTACGTTTCTAAGAAAGGAAATGATTCAAACAATGGAAGTGCTAACGCACCTTTTTTAACAATCAATAAAGCTTCTGCTGTTGCCCAACCTGGTGATATTATTGTTATTGGTGGAGGAACTTATGAAGAAGTTATTAGACCTGCAAGATCAGGTAGAGCTGGTGCACCAATTGTGTACACTTCCAAACCAGGAGAAAAAGTAATCATTACAGCTATGCAAGCTTTAAATGGTTGGCAAAAAGACAAAGGATCTATTTATAAAACGAAGGTCAATTGGGATCTTGGTCAAGAAAACTTTGTAATGAACGGTAATGTTGCTATGGATTTAGCACGTTGGCCAAACAATACAGATGGAAAGCCTTTTACTTTAAATTCTTTGAGAAACGATGGCGGAAGTAACAAAAATGTATCTAATGGTGCCTTCTTAACTTCTTCTAAAATCCCAAATATTAATTGGAAGGGAGGAGCTATTTTCTTTTACGGAGATCGTCCTGGTTCTGGATGGATTGCTTGGAAAGCTTTTATCACTTCAAGTTCTTCAGGGAGAGTAAATTTCAATTTAGATAAAAATCCAACCTGGATCAGAACTTTTCATGATCCAGCAAGTAAAGGTGATTTCTATTTAGAAGGAGTCAAAGACGCTTTAGATTATCAAAATGAATGGTGGTTTAACAGTAAAACAAAAGAATTATTTGTACAAATGCCTAATGGTACTGCTCCAGTTAATGGAAAAGTACAAATGAGAAGACGTAAAGTTACTATAGATTTAAATCAGAGAAATTTTATAGAAATCAAAAATTTAGCTGTTTTTGGTGGAGCTATCCTAATGAAATCGAACTCTAATAATAATAGACTATATAAGGTTTCTTCTTTTTATGGAAATCATACACAAGGAATTTTTAAAGGTTTTAACGCTGGAAAACCAAGTGTAGAAGTAAATGGGAAAAATAATGTAGTAGAAAAATGTGAAATTGCTTTTAGTGCTGCTACTGGTGTTCGTTTAGGAGGAAGCTCTAATAAATTAGAGAACAATTATATTCATGATTTTAATTATTTAGGTTCATATGATGCTCCGTTGGTTGCAAGAGGTGGAACTGATAATAAAATTTTACGAAACACAATTTTTAATGCAGGTAGAGACGGAATCAATTTTAATGGAAATCGTTGTGAGATTGGTTATAATGACGTATCAAGAAGTAATTTAATTAACGATGATTGTGCACTTTTTTACACAGTTGGTGGTCCACAAAACACAGAAATTCACCACAATTGGTTTCACGATGCAGAAGGTAGAGGAAAATTAAAAAAGGCAGCAGGAATTTATTTAGATAACGATGCTGAAGCTTTTTCTGTACATCATAATGTAGTTTGGAATGTTGAATGGACGAATGTTCAAATCAATTGGGATGGTAAAGACCTTGATATTTTCAATAATACATTAGTAAAAGCTAAAGGTGGAACCATGGGAGCTTGGCATAAAGCAGGGACTAAATTCACGAATGTTAAAGTTTGGAATAATATTACAGATAGAAAAGTAACAGATCAAGCAGGAAATCAAGAAACAGAAGTAACTTGGGAGCCTCAATCTGACAAACAAAATAATTTAATTGATAAGAACTCTTTTGTGAATCATGCTGGTAATAATTTCAAACTTAAACCCAATGCTAAAGCTGTTGATTATGGTAGAGTAATTAACGGAATAACTAATGGATATAAAGGAAAAGCTCCTGATGTTGGTGCTTATGAACTTGGTGATAATTGGGTTCCTGGAATTAATTGGAATCCTGAATTCGGACCAACAGGTTTAGGTTGTTATGGTTTACCAGGAGAATCTTGTAATAATCCAGATACTGGTGGAGATGCTTCTAGACCAGATGCCAACTTAGATGATGGTATTTATTATATCGAAAATCCGTACGATAATAAGAAATTAAATAGTCCTAACGGAAGAACAGTAGATTTAGCAAATACTTCAGCAGATAGTGCAAAATGGGAAATTGTAAAATTAGGAAACTATTATACAATTAAGAATTTAAGAAATAACGAGTATTTTGAAGTTCCATATGCTGCATGTGAGAAAAATGATACAACTCAAAATCCAAATCTTAATTTTGGAACTTGGACAGAAGCTACTGCAAATCATCAAAAATGGAGTATTACTAAAGTGGGCGAGGATTACTTTCTTGAGCCTTTACACTGTTCTAAAGTTGTAGACAGAAACAATGGAAATACAATGCATTTATGGGCTTTTCAAAAAGGAAATAAAAATCAAAATTGGAAAATAGTTAGTGCTGAAGAAAAGTGTAATATAGATTCTGAAATCTCAAATTTAGCGATAACTAACACTACCGAAACCTCTTTAACATTAGCTTTTGATGAAATTAAAAATGTTAGTAAGTATGAATTACGTGCTTGGGTAAAAGGACAGTTTACTGGAAATATTAATACTCCGGCTGCTTTAGTTTATAAAGGTGGAAATTCTTCACCATTAACAATTGAAGGACTTGAAGCTGGTACACCATATACATTAGTTTTACGTGCAATTTGTGCTTCTGGTGGGACTACAAAATTAGTTCAGATTGATGCAACTACATTAAGAGGAAAAGAAGCATGTAACAATCAAGTTATTATTGAGAATTTTAAAGTGAAAAGCAGTACAAATTCATCTATTACTGTAACATTTACAGATTTATTGAATGTAAAAACCTATGAATTAAGAGCTTGGCCAAAAGGACAATTTACAGGAAATATCAACAGTCCAAGAGCTACATCGTATGAAGGATCTTCTATTCCTGAAATGACTATCGATGGATTACAGCAAGGTACAGAGTATACTTTAGTCTTACGTGCTATTTGTAATGCGAGAGTAACAACACAGTTGGTAACATTAAACGGGTTCACCAAGTCTAGTTTTGCAAGAAAAGAAGTAAGTAAAGCTAATGAAGTATTAGTTTATCCTAATCCTTTAAAGTTGGAAAAAATTACAGTTTCATTTGGTAATAGTAATCAAAGTTCAAGAATATTGATTTATGATACTACAGGAAAAATGATTTTTAATAAAATAACAGATAAAAATGCTGTGAATTTGAATAGAAGTGATTTCGGAAGCACAGGAATTTATTTTATTAAAGTAGAACAACACAATAAAACGATAACAAAGAAAGTTATCATACAGTAAAAAATCTCAAAAACGGATATTGTAAAAATATCGAAACAAAAAAAGCTGTCTAAATTTAGACAGCTTTTTTAATTTTATAATTGAAATAAGAATTAACCTAAAGTAACTCTTACGAAGTTTTTAACTTCAACATCACCATAAGAAGAAACGTATTCTGCAACAGTTTTCTTTTCATCCTTGATGAATTTCTGATCTAATAAACACTGCTCTTGATCTAAAGTTGTGTTATCAGAAATAAATCTTTCCATTTTACCTGGTAAGATTTTATCCCAGATTTTTTCTGGTTTACCTTCTGCTTTTAATTGCTCTTTAGCAGCTTCTTCAGCATTAGCTAAAGCTTCGTCTGTTAATTGTAATCTAGATACGAATTGTGGAACGTTCTTTAAAGTTTTACCTAAACGTACTAATTCTTCGTTATCTTTAACGATAGCAGCAATTCTAGCGTCAGTTTCAGCAGCAACGTACTCAGGAGAGAAATCTTTGTAAGATAAAGTTGTAGCTCCCATAGAAGCAGCTTGCATAGCTAAATCTTTAGTTAATTCAGCAGCTTTATCAATTGCTTTTGTTAATCCTACTAAAGCAGAAATCTTTCCAACGTGAGTATAAGAACCAACATAAGGAGCTTCAATTCTTTCAAAAGAAGGGATTTCTATTTTTTCACCGATTACACCAGTTTGCTCGATTAATTTTTCAGCAACAGTAACTCCACTTTCGAATTCAGCAGCTAAAAAATCTTCTTTATTAGTATAGTTGATAGCGATATCAACGAATTGCTGAGCTAATTCTTTATATGTGTCATTTTTAGCAACAAAATCAGTTTCACAAGCTAATACGATAGCAACACCGTAAGTATTGTCGTCACTGATTTTAGCGATAGCTACACCTTCAGAAGAATCACGATCTGCTCTTTTAGCAGCGATCTTTTGACCTTTTTTACGTAAGATTTCAATAGCTTTATCAAAGTTACCCTCTGCTTCAACTAAAGCGTTCTTACAGTCCATCATTCCTGCACCTGTAGTCTCTCTTAATTTTTTTACGTCTGCAGCGCTAATTTTTGACATTTTGTTTGTTTTTTAAGGTTGTATTTAATTGTACAATGATAAAATAAATTAAAGGTTTCAATGTAATGAAACCTTTAAATATTTATTTTGCCTCTTCAGTTTTTACTTCTTCAGCTTTCTTGCTTTCAGTCTCTTTTTCTGTTTTAGCTTTTTCTTTGTCAGCTTTTCTGTCAGCTAAACCTTCAGAAATAGCTTCAGTAACATAAGATAAAACTTTGTCAATAGACTTAGAAGCATCATCATTTGCAGGGATTACGAAATCGATCGGTCTTGGATCAGAGTTTGTATCAACCATTGCAAAGATTGGAATATTTAATTTTTGAGCTTCAGCAACTGCAATGTGCTCTTTCTTTACGTCGATTACAAATAACGCTCCTGGTAAACGAGTCATATCAGCAATAGAACCTAAATTCTTTTCTAATTTTTCACGTTGACGGTTAATTTGTAATTTTTCTCTTTTAGATAAAGCATCGAAAGAACCATCTTGCTTCATTCTATCAATAGCAGTCATTTTCTTAACCGCTTTACGGATAGTAACAAAATTTGTTAACATACCACCTGGCCATCTTTCAGTGATGTAAGGCATGTTCACAGATTTAGATTTTTCAGCTACGATATCTTTAGCTTGTTTCTTAGTCGCTACGAATAAAATCTTACGACCAGAGTTAGCGATCTTTTTTAAAGCTTCTTTAGCCTCGTCGATCTTAGCTGAAGTTTTATATAAATCTATAATATGAACACCATTACGCTCAGTGTAAATATAAGGTGCCATGTTTGGATTCCACTTTCTAGTTAAGTGACCGAAGTGTACTCCGTTTTCTAATAATTCTTGAATGTTTGCCATTTTAATAAATGTGTTTACGTTCTGTTTTCACAATAGTCCAGTAGTTTTACGTCTGAACTATTTAGATACTAAACTGTTGATAAAAAAATATTTTTTGAAAAACAGTTCCAATAAACGATTAACGCTTAGAGAACTGGAATTTCTTACGTGCTTTCTTCTGACCGAATTTCTTACGCTCAACCATTCTTGGATCACGAGTTAATAATCCTTCTGGCTTTAATACTGCTTTGTGCTCTTCGTTAATTGAAACTAAAGCTCTAGTAATAGCTAAACGGATAGCTTCAGCTTGTCCTGTTACACCACCACCATAAACATTTACTTTAACATCATAAGCCTCTAAGTTTTCAGTTAACATTAAAGGTTGTCTAACTTTATATTGTAAAGTTGGAGTAGTAAAATAATTGTTTAAATCTCTTTTGTTGATCGTGATGTTTCCTTTACCTTCTGAAAGATAAATACGAGCAACAGCTGTTTTTCTTCTACCTATTTTGTGAACTGTTTCCATTATTTAAGATCGTTAAGGTTAATAGATTTTGGTTTTTGAGCTTCTTGAGCATGCTCTGCACCAGCATATACATATAAATTTCTAAATAAAGCGCTACCTAATTTGTTTTTAGGTAACATACCTTTTACTGCTTTTTCTACTAATCTAGTAGGGTTCTTGTCGAACATTTCTTGAGCAGTTAACGATCTTTGTCCACCTGGATAACCAGTGTGACGGATGTAAGTTTTGTTATTCCACTTACTTCCTGTTAAGTTAATTTTTTCAGCATTGATAACCACAACATTATCACCACAGTCTACGTGAGGTGTATAATTTGGCTTGTGTTTACCTCTAATAAGTTTTGCAACTTTAGAAGCTAAACGACCCAATGATTGCCCGTCCGCATCAACAACAACCCACTCTTTGTTTACAGTTGCTTTGTTAGCTGATACTGTTTTGTAACTTAATGTGTTCATACACGATTTAGTTTTTGTCTATTAATAAATAATTTAATTTTCCTTAAAAAAGGAGTGCAAATTTACAAATATTTATTTTACTGACAAATAGGAGGTTGGTTTAATTTTATTTAAGAATCTCAAAATGCGAATTAACATATTGTTAAGAGATTTCTGGTATACTTTTGCGACAACGATTCAAAACTAACAATGAGGGTAAGAACATTACTGTTAATTTTTTCTATTTTTTGTTTGCAATTCGGATGGGGACAAAGTTTAGAGAAGAAAATTTATACGACTAAAAAAACTGATAAAGAGATACTTATAGATGGTAGGATAGATGATGACGCTTGGGGTACTGTACCTTGGGGTGGTGATTTTATTCAAAAAAATCCTGAAGAAGGAGTCGCTCCTGCTTTTCAAACAAAGTTCAAAATTCTTTACGATGCTAAATATCTTTATGTAGCTATTAGAGCTTTTGATGAATCTCCTGAAGAGATTGAAGCGCGTTTAACGCGTCGTGATGGTTTTGCCGGAGATCGTGTAAATGTAATTATAGATAGTTACCATGATAAAAGAACTGCTTTTGTTTTTACCGTTACTGCTGCAGGAGTAAAAGGTGAAGAATTTGTAACTCAAAATGGTCAAAACTGGGATGAAAGTTGGAATCCTGTTTGGTATACAGATGCGGTAATTGATGATAAAGGTTGGACAGGAGAAATGAAAATACCATTTAGTCAATTACGTTTTGGTAAAGCAAAAGAACAAATATGGGGATTGAATTTCAACAGAACAATCTTTAGAAAAAACGAGAGATCATTATGGCAAAGAATACCGAATGATATTTCTGGTTTTGTAAGTGAAGCTGGTGAATTGCATGGATTAATAGATCTAAAATCTCAAAAGCAACTAGAAATTCAGCCATTTACTGTATTGTCTTATGAAACTTTTGAAAAAGAACCAGGGAATCCTTTCCGAGATGGAGAAAATTTTAGAGTTAATGGTGGGTTAGATGCTAAAATTGGAGTCACTAATGATTTAACTTTAGATGTTACTATAAATCCTGATTTTGGTCAGGTTGAAGCCGATCCAGGAAATATTGTATTGGATGGTTTTGATGATGTTTTCTTTAGAGAGCAAAGACCATTCTTTGTTGAGAATAAAAATATATTTGATTTTAGGGTTGGAGGACAAGATAATGTGTTTTACAGTAGAAGAATTGGAAGGACTCCACAGACTTCTGCCGATTCTAATGATGGAGAATTCGTAGATACACCAATTAATAGTTCAATAATTGCTGCAGCTAAGTTTTCTGGAAAAACTAGAGACGGATGGTCTATTGGTGTTTTAGAAACTGTAACAGATAATGAGTATGCTGAGATAGATAATAATGGAGAAAGAAGAGAGGTTTTAGTTGAGCCATTAACAAATTATTTTGTTACCAGAGTTCAAAAAGATTTCAATGACAGAAAGTCTTTTTTCGGAGGGATTTTTACCGCAACTAATAGAGATTTACAATCGATTAATACACTTCATAAATCAGCGTATTCTGGTGGTTTAGATTTTAGACATGAATGGAAAAATAGAGATTACTTTATTCAAGGAAACTTCTCTATGAGTCATGTTTCAGGAAGTAAAGAAGCTATTCAAAGAACTCAAGAATCTATTCGTCATTTATTTCAAAGAGTAGATGCTAATCACTTAAGTGTAGATCCTAACAGAACATCATTAACTGGAACGGGTGGACGATTTTTCGGTGGGAAAAGAGGAGGAGGAAACTGGCGTTTCTTTTTAGGCGCAAACTGGAAATCTCCAGAATTTGAATTAAATGATATTGGTTTTTTAAGACAAACAGATCAAATCTGGCAATTTGGAAACATAGAATATTTATGGCAAAATCCTACTAAAATATATAGAAGAGCATCAGCAAGAGTAGTTTTAAGAAGTATGTATGATTTTGCAGGGAATTTTAACCGAATTGAATATGAAACAAGAGGAAATATTAATTGGGATAATAACTGGAATACAGAAGGAAGAATTGGATATCGTCCGAGATCTATCCAGAATTCATTTTTAAGAGGAGGTCCGCGTTGGAGAAATTCAGAAGAAGTATATTACAATTTTGCAATTGGATCAGATTCAAGTAGAAGATTTAATTTTTCTATAGGTTATAGTAATAATTACGGTACAGACGATAGTTTTGATGTAAAGAATTATAATCTTAATTTGAATTATCAACCATTAGATGCTTTAAGTGTTTCGTTAAGTACTAATTTTAGAGAAAACATAAATAAAACGCAATACGTTTCAGAAAGAGTAAATGGAACAACCCCAAGATATATTTTAGGAGAGATAGATAATAATAATTTGTCTTTTACATTTAGAGCAAATTATAGTATTAATCCAAATTTATCTATTCAATATTACGGACAGCCTTTTATAGCTAGAGGAAGGTATAGTAATTTTAATTATGTATCCAATTCACTTTCAGAGAATATTGATAATAGAGTTGTTTTTTTAGATGAAAATCAAATTGATTTCAACAATGTAGATGATGTTTTTCAGATAGATGAAAATTTAGATGGGACTACAGATTATGAATTTTCTAACCCAGATTTTTCTTTTGCGCAGTTTCGATCTAATTTAGTAATGCGTTGGGAATATATACCAGGATCAGAGTTTTTCTTTGTATGGTCTCAAGGAACTACTGGAAGTCAAGATCCAGATCGATCTTTACTAGGAGGTTTGAATAATCAAATTTTAGAACAAGAATTAGAGAATATATTTTTAATTAAATTCACCTATCGATTCTTAAAGTAAGAATCAGATTTTTAAAATATAAATAAATCAGCCAGAGTATTTTTACTCTGGCTGATTTATTTTATGCTGTTTATTGGATTAGTTTGTGAATTACAATACTTACTGTGATAGTAGAGTTTATTACCCGATTAAAGCCTTTGTGAATTATTAATTATAACGTGTTTAATTTTCATAAGGTTCCCATATTTGATGTTATGAAAAGCAGAAGATAAAGCATAAAAAAAACCACCTATACTAAGGTGGTTTTTAAATTTTATAAATAAAATTATTTATTATTCAACCTTTTGGTCTAATAAATCAAAGAATTGATTTAAACGTGGTAAAATAATAATTTTAGTACGTCTGTTTTTCGCTTTGTTAGCAGGAGTATCATTTGCAACTAAAGGCATAAAACTACTTCTACCAGCAGCGATTAATCTAGAAGGAGCTACATTGTATTTTGCTTGTAACTCACGAACAATTGCTGTAGAACGTTTTACACTTAAATCCCAGTTATCTTTAACAGCCGCAGTGTTAATTGGAGTATCATCAGTGTGACCTTCAATCATAACATCCATTTCTGGTTGTCCATTTACTACAGTTGCAACTTTTTGTAAAACTTTAGAAGCTTTATCTGTAATAGTATAGCTACCGCTCTTGAATAATAATTTATCAGAGATAGAAATAAATACAACGGTCTTCTCTACATTAACCTCGATATCTTGATCGTCAATTCCGTCCTGTAATTCTTTCTTTAAATGAAATGCTACTACTAAGTTTAAAGAATCTTTCTTAGATGCAGCAGCTCTAATTTTATTAATATATTTATCTTTTTTACTTAATTGAGCTAAAGTTTCTTTAATATTATCGTTAGCACCTTTAGTTAAAACAGTTAAATTTTCAACTTGTTGAATAGTATTTTCTTTGTCTTTTCTTAGTTCGTCAATTCTTCCTTCTAAATCTTTAGAGCGATCTTGATATTTCTCTTTTTCAACTAAACATTTTGTTAAGTTTGTTTTTACGGTTAACAATTCTTCTTTAGTTTGTTCGTGTTTTGCCTTTAGGGCTTCTAGTTCTTTTGTTGAGGCACAAGAAGCTAACAGAAAAGCAGCCGATAGAAATAATACTATTTTTTTCATCTTTTATGTAGTTAATGTAAGTAGCAAATTTAAAAAAATGATGAAACAAAAACTTACATTAACGGTATTTTAGTACAGATTGATTTATTTTTGTTAAAAAATTATAAATTAATGGCTCCAAAATACTATTCTTTCCTGCTTATTTTCCTAGTTTTTTTTCAATCGTGTAAGGTAGAAGAAAAAAAGGAAGAAGTTCAAAAAACACAAGAATTATATACTAAATTAAGAGGAAATGTTTTTGGAACAACATATAATATAATTTACAAGAGCACTGAAAATTTTCAGGAACCAATTAATGTCATATTTAAAGATTTTAATAATTCATTATCTACCTACATACCAACATCTTTAATTTCTAAAATAAATCAAAACGATTCAACAGTTGTTGTAGATGCTTATTTTATTGAAGCTTTTGATAAAGCAAAACGCCTATACAAAGAAACCGATGGATATTTTGATCCAACCATAGGGAAATTAATTAATGCGTATGGTTTTGGTTCTGGTAAAGAAAAGAAGAATCTTACTTCAGATGAGATTAAAGAATTAATGAAGATTACAGGTTTTGATAAAATGACTTTAAAAGATAATAAAGTTATAAAAGCTCCAGAAATGGAATTTAATGTTAATGCTTATGCAAAAGGATTGGGTATTGATGTGGTAGGACGATTTCTTGAAAGCAAAAATATTAAAGATTATTTAGTTGAAATAGGTGGTGAAATTAGAGCTAGAGGTAAAAACTCTAGAAATTCTGCTTGGAAAGTAGCAATTGATGATCCTAAAACCGATGGATCAAGAAGTCAGTCTCGATTTATTTTATTAGATAATCAATCTATGGCAACTTCAGGAAATTACAGAAAGTTTAAAGTCAATGAAAAAGGAGAAAAAATTGTACATACTGTAAATCCCAAAACAGGATTAGCTCAAGAGAATAATTTATTAAGTGCTTCAGTTTTAATGAATGGAGATTGTGCAGATGTTGATGCTTATGCTACAGCATTTATGGCAATGGGATTAGAAAAAACTAAACTTTTCTTAGAAAAACATCCAGAATTAAAAGTAGTATTACTTTTCACAAATGCCCAAGGTGAAATAGAGGAGTATTCAAACTAATTTACCTAGCTTTAGGTATATTTTAAATTTCTTTCTCATAATATTTTAGTGGAGGTCTTAAATAAGATCAATCACAGGTCATAAACTATAAATACATAAAAATGAGAAGGGGATTATTTGTCATTTTTGTAGCTGTTAATTTTTATATCTCAACTGCACAATCTAATTATGAAATTGCAAAGGTCTATTTCAGTAAAGCTGAAAAAGATATGGAGAAAATAGACTATCAGTCTGCAAAAATTAATTTCGATAAAGGAGTATCCAAAATAGATTCTATTCAAAAAGCTAAAGTTGCTGAAATGGGAACTCTTATATACTACGAGCTTAAAGCATATGCAGAAGCAAGGGATTTCGCAAAAAAGTATTTTCAATTATCTAGAAGTAAATCTTCAGAAACTTACAAGCAAATGTTGGAATTGTATGTTGATATTGAAGAAAAATTAGAGAAGATTGAAGCACAACAAAAAGAAAAAGAACAGCTAAAGTTAATGGCTGAAAAAGAACAAAAACGAATAGATTCATTAAAACGTGAATGGAATGTTATCTCAGATGCGTTATCTATTAAAGCTGATACAATTTTTAAATTTAATGCTTTTGGTTTTGCTATTTTTAAAAAGGAAGATAAATATGGTTTATTGAATGACAGAGGCAAAGTGTTAATTAAACCAAATTTATATAAGAAAGCCTTAACTTTTGAAGGGGTATTTTTATTTCTAGATAAACCAAGAAAAGCAACGCAGATTTATTGTTACAAGTCGAAAGAAAATGAGGGTTTTGAGTTACCAGATATCAAAAGTGTAAGTTCGATGTCTCTTTTTTTTGAGGCAGTTTTATTACCAAGGGGAAATCAGCAATTGGTAGCTTATCCGAATAACAGTTCAAACACATTTATTTTTGATTTAGTTAATGAGAGTTCTCTTCGAATTAAAAACATTGAAGGACAATTAAAGGCTATGAAAAAAGCGGATATAATTGATAAGTACGATGAAGATGAGAACATCGTAAAGATTGATAAAAAATGGTATAAGTTAGGTGGTCATTTAGGTGGAGATATTTATACATTATATGATGAAGAAACTGAAAAGTTAAAAGGATATTTATTTGGCTCTTCTAAAATTTCTGAAAACGAGAATCGAGTTTTATTGGCCGAAGATATTGGCTATTTAGGTAGTTTTTATAAAAATAAAATTCAGGCTCAAAAAGGAAAAAATACGAGTTGGTATAATATTCTTGGAGAAAAAGTTAGTAAAATGAAAGATGCCAAAGGAACTTATACTAACGATGTAGTTATTGAAAAGAAAGCTACAGGTAAGTATCAACTTAAAAAGGACGGAGTTGTATTTTTAAGAGATAAAAAACTTCAACCTTTAGAGAATTATTTGAAAGAAAATAAATAACTGTTTATTGTCCTGTTTTATAGCATAAAGGTAAAATTTCACCTTTAGCTAAAGCATATCGCTCCACTAGTTCTGGGGCGATTTGTTTTGTGTAATCTACTTCTTTTACATCAAAACCTATAGAACGTAGTTTGTTGAAATAATCTCTTCCATAAACACGAACATGATCGTATTGACCAAATATTTTAGCTCTTTCCTTAGGGTCTGTAATAGAGTCATCTTCAAAAGTAGTTTCTCTGTTTAAATCTTGAGGAATTTGAAAGATACCATAACCACCTGGTTTTAAAATACGATACAATTCTTGCATTGCTTTCGTATCATCTGGAATATGTTCTAATACATGATTGCAAAAAATAATATCGAAAGATTCATCTTCAAAAGGCAAATCACAAATATCTGCTTTAACATCAGCAATTGGCGATTCTAAATCTGAAGTGATGTATTCTAGATTGTTTAATGCTCTAAAACGGTGTAAAAAACATTGTTCAGGAGCAATATGTAATAGTTTTCTCTTTTCTTTAGATGAAAAAAAGTTGGTTTCTTGCTGTAAATATAACCAAAGTAAGCGATGTCTTTCTAACGAAAGAGTAGATGGAGATAATACATTTTCACGTTGAACTTCATAACCATAAGGTAGCATCTTTTTAAAAGATTTCCCATCGATAGGATCAGTGAAATTATCTCCTTTTAACCACCAAGCAATTACAGGGCGAACCCAATAACTAGTTTTAATTAAAATTGGTCTTGGAATCGTATTTAAAACAGTCTTAAAAAGCGACACGATTAAAGAACTAAAGGTTGTTGTCTAAATTCGTTTTCTTCATCACTTTCAATACCTAAAGCTTCGTAAATGTACTGGAAAGTAGAAAGTAACTCTGGTTTTCCATCAATTAGAGCAACATCATGTTCAAAATGTGCAGATGGTTTATTATCTAAAGTAGTTACAGTCCAACCGTCTTTATGGAATCGTATTTTATGAGTTCCCATGTTTGTCATAGGTTCAATAGCTAAAGCCATGCCTTCAACAAATTTCTTTCCTCTACCGCGTCTTCCATAATTTGGCATTTCAGGATCTTCATGCATTTTTCTACCAATTCCATGTCCTACCAATTCTCTTACTACACCATAACCATGTTTTTCAGTAAATTGTTGAATGGCATAACCAACATCTCCAACACGGTTTCCAAGTTTAAATTCACGAATACCGACATACAAACTTTCTTTTGTGATGTCTAACAGTTTTTTAGTTTCTGGATCAATTTCGCCAACAGCAAATGTATAAGCATGATCTCCGTAGAATTCATTCTTTAAAGCTCCACAATCGATAGAAATAATATCTCCTTCAACTAAAGGAGTGTTGTTAGGAATTCCATGTACTACTTGAGAATTTGGACTCATACATAGTGTGTTTGGAAAATCATATAATCCTAAAAAAGCAGGGATTGCACCTTGCGCTCTAATAAATTCTTCAGCAAGCTGATCTAAATATAAAGTAGTAACTCCAGGTTTTACTTCTTTAGCTAACATTCCTAAAGTTTTAGAAACTACTAAAGCACTTTCGCGCATTAACTCTATTTCTTCTCTGTTTTTTGGTATAATCATTTCCTATGGAATAAATAAAGTGCAAATATACTCGATTCGTTGAAACATTTAAGGTTTAAATTCGGGATGCGTTTTTCTAAACGCTTGTACTTCTTTTAACCAGTCCGGCATTCCATGTTTTTCTATCATTGTTTTAATGTGTGAATCATTAAAATCCAAATAAGGTTTGTAGCTGTTTAAATACTGAAATTCATCTTTATGTTTCCAGTTTTCAAAACAAGATTTATGCATTCCAGAATTTGAAAATTTCCCAAATTTATGATCAGGCATTAAAAAAGCAGACCATGAAATTATTTCATCATCTGCTTTTAACTTTTTGTTGCATAAAGAACATTTTGTTGATTCTAAAATGATTAGAGCCATAATATTTATTTCTCGTATGCATGTTTGTATCCTTTGCCAGATACAATTTGTAGTATGTCTTGTTCTAAAAAAGCATCGTTAACAGTATGTTCTACAAATCTTCCAATTTCTTTTCCGTTTCGATAAAAAATAAATGTAGGAACTCTTTCAATATTATATCCTTTTTCTACTCCTTTTGCTTTTTTGTCTCTGTTTACGGTAACAAGTTCTAATCTATTTTGATCAAAATTTGTTTCATTTAAAATCTTATAAAAGTTAGGGACTTCACGTCTGCTATCATCACACCAAGTTCCCATAAAAGCTTTTATAGTAACATCTTTTAAATAAGGAGTTAACTCAGAAATGGTTTTTTTATCTGTTTCGTAATACTCATAATAATCATTAAACCATTCGCTTCCGTATGGTTCTTGTTTAAAGTCATTTTGAGTAGCGTATCCAACTAGGTTTCCATCACTATCTTTTTCTGCTTTAAACTTTGCATTCGATTTTTGATAAGAAGAACATGCACCGATTAAAAATATGGTGATTGCATATATTATTTTTTTCATTGTTATTTAAGATTTATACCAGAGACTCTTGAGTCATTTCAGCTGGTTTTTCTATACCTAACAAATGTAATATAGTTGGAGCCATATCTCCTAAAATTCCATTTTTGATTGATTTTAATTCGTTATCTATTAAAATTAATGGAACCGGATTTGTAGTATGTGCAGTATTTGGTGATCCGTCTGGATTAATCATCGTTTCACAATTTCCGTGATCTGCAATTAATAAGGTTGTATACCCATTAGCTAAAGCACTAGTAACAACTTCATTCACACAAGTGTCAACAGCTTCACAAGCTTTAACAGCAGCATCAAAATCTCCTGTGTGTCCTACCATGTCTCCATTCGCAAAATTCAAGCATACAAAGTCTACTTCTCCTTTTTCTAATTCAGGAACGATTGCATCTTTAATTTCAAAAGCACTCATTTCAGGTTTTAAATCGTAAGTAGCTACTTTTGGAGAAGGACATAAGATTCTTTTCTCTCCTACAAATTCTTTTTCTCTTCCGCCAGAGAAGAAAAATGTAACGTGTGGGTATTTTTCAGTTTCTGCGATTCTGATTTGTTTCTTTCCTGCAGTTTCTAAAACTTCTCCTAAAGTGTTTTCAATATTTTTATTGTCGTAAATTACATGGATTCCTTCAAAAGTACTGTCGTAATTTGTCATGGTAACAAAATATAATGGTAACTTCTTAATATTTTGATCTGCAAAATCTTTTTGATTCAACGCTTGAGTTAATTGTCTCCCTCGATCTGTTCTGAAATTAAAAAAGATAACAACATCATTTTCTTTAATTATAGCTCTAGGCTGATTGTTTTCGTCAGTTAAAATGATAGGTTTAATGAATTCATCGGTAATATCATTTTTATAACTTGCTTCAATACTTTCAACAGCGTTAGTCGATAAAGTTCCTTCACCGTTCACTAATGCATTATAAGCTAAAGCTACTCTTTCCCAACGGTTATCTCGATCCATTGCATAATAACGACCAGTAATAGAAGCTAAACTTCCGGTACTATTCATCATGTGATTTTCTATATCTTTAATGTAGCCAGCTCCAGATTTTGGGTCCGTATCTCTACCATCAGTAAATGCATGTAAGAAAATATTTGATATATCATTATTCTTAGCTGCATCTAATAATCCTTTTAAATGATTAATGTGCGAATGTATTCCACCGTCTGAAACTAAACCTAATAAATGGATGTTTTTATTGTTTTCTTTTGCATATTTAAATGCATTAAGTAATTCAGTTTCTTTTGCTAACGTATCATCTTTTATAGCCTTGTTTATTTTAGCAAGATTTTGATATACAATTCTTCCAGCTCCTAAATTAATATGACCAACTTCAGAATTTCCCATTTGTCCTTTTGGAAGTCCAACATATTCACCGTCAGTTCTTAATTCAGAATGAGGAAATTTTGTATATAAAGAATCTATAAAAGATGTATTTGCTTTATCTACTGCAGAAATTTCAGGGTTAGGTGAAA